>NZ_WBKO01000001.1:0-600000 GCF_032842345.1 Methanoculleus caldifontis
CAGTGACCTCTGGCAGGATCAACCAGAATTTGAAGTATGCACACTACTGATAAACTTGGGAGGAATTAGCGGTTACTGAACAAATTTCCGCATTGCCAATGCCAACGTCAGAACCAACCCGCGATTGTGCGGTCGTGTTGGGTCTCCATTTACAGGGAAACAATGTTTGTTTTGCAGATATTTAAACACTTGCTTCCTATTTCGGATTCGAGGATTTCGCCTCGAGTCTTCATACCCTTTGGATGCAGGGAATCGGCCAGAGCCGATGTTGCCTGCGCAGGACATAATGTTTGTTCTGCATCGCATATAAACATTACGACCCTGCTTCAGGTGTCGCGCCGGGAATTCATCGTTTTATTCCCGAACCGTGCCCGACGCATCCTGCGCCGGCGACACATTGTGCGAGAATATATGTGGAACTTCCCGACATATAAACATTGTCAACCCGCATCAGAACCCGGTCGAGACCGGGTCCCTCACAAGCAGTTGAAGTGACGCAGACCAGACCACCCCGACGGGGCTGCACGGTCTGACGCCAGGACAACACAGCCTTACTATGTAAGGCTCAATGTCATATAAACATTCCCCTGCCCCGTCGGATCCGAGCACCGGGCTCGAACCCCCATATTGATCGGAAGTATCGCCGATTCTGCACCTGAATGCAGAATTCAGGACGAGATTCACTCCCGATCCGACCATATGATGTTGACTCCGGGGGTATTTATACATTTACCCTGGACAGGGGCCGGAAGGCGTCAGACCGGCCGCAGATTCACCCGAAAATGCTGCTCCAGGGCCAACTATATATGCAGAGCGCGCGGGAGAATTGCCACGCGCGCAGGAGCGCGACACACTCACGCCAAAGGATACTCGCTAAAACAGCAATCCAGGCAAAGAGAGGAGGCGGAGTCTATGGCTCGCCCGCAGGGAGCGGGGCGCCCCCCGCACCTGCATCAAAACCTGCATCCCCGCCGGGAACCCGGTCGCCGATGTAGATCTCGCCGAAGAACTCGTCCTGCCAGAGAGCAAGTTTCCCCTCCAGCATCAGAAAGAGGAGCGGAATATACACCTCGCGCCGGCTCCGCCCCATCGCCGCGGAGAGAGCGTCGAGCGTCAGGACGCCGCCGCCCTGCATGGCGCGCCGGAACTCCCCCATCACGACGGATACCGAGTCCCGGTAGCCCTCGTCGTGCGCGACCGCCACCACATCGCCGGCGCTGAGATCGAGGTCCGGCTCCCGGACCGTGGGCGTCCGCCTCCGCTGCCGGCGGCGCTGCTCCTTCTCCGCGGTCTTGAGCTGCTTGATGAGCTCATAAAGCGTGACCGGCGGCCGCTTGCGCAGGCTCTTTCTCCCCAGGCGGCGCTGGATCTCCCGCTCCAGGCGCCCCATCGGCTCGCATCCGCCGTCCCCGGGCTCAAAGTCGAAGTCGGTGCAGGAGAATGCGTCTTCCTCCTCCTCAGAGAGAGATTCCTCATCCCCGTCACCGTCCCACCCATCGAGGTAGTCCGACTTCAACCGCAGCAGGCAGGCGGCATAAAAGAGCGTCCGCCCCGATACGCGCAGGTCGAGTTCCTTCCTCCGGTCGAGTTCGGCGAGGAACCGGTCCGTCACATCCACGATATCGATGTTCCAGGGATCGACTTCCCCCCGCTCGGCCATGCCGGCCAGGATCTCGACGGGCTCCTCATCCATTGTTCTGCACACCGGTCACGTAAGTGCTCTTGTCCGGGCGGATCGTCACGCCCACGATACGGTCGGCGCGCTCGATCATCGGCTTTCTGAGCGAGACGATGATCGACTGCGCGTTCCCGGTCAGATCACTGATCATCGCGGCGATCCGGCCGACGTTGCTCCCGTCAAGGAACATATCCACCTCATCGAGAGCGTAGAACGGCGCGGGCATATACTGCTGGATCGAGAAGATGAACGCGAGCGTGACGAGCGACTTCTCGCCCCCGGAGAGCGCGGAGAGGAGGTGGACCTTCTTGTCGCGCGGCTGGACCGCGAACGTCATCCCGCCGGCAAACGGGTCCTCCTCGTTGTCGAGGACCAGCCTCCCGCTCCCATCGGTCAACCGCGCGAAGATCGTGCGGAAGTTCGCGTCGATCGCGGAAAAAGCGGTTATGAAGGCCTCGTACTTCATCTTCTCGTAGCGCTCGATCCGTTCAAGGAGCATCGTCCGCTCCCGCGAGAGGACCTCTTTCTTCTCCGTCCGCTCGGCGACGCGCGCGCTGACCCGGTCGCACTCCTCGATCGCGAGCATGTTCACCGCGCCGATCTTCTTCAACGCGCGGTTGGCCTCCGCGAGCCCGGCATCGATGGCGGCAAGGTCAAGATCGGTCGTCACGTCCCCGGCCTGTTCCCTGAGCACCCCGAGCTCCACGAGAAGGACCCGCTCCCGCTCGGCGAGAGCATCGGCCTGCATCCGGACGCGCTCCATCGCGCCCGAGAGTTCGAGCGCCCCCCGGTCGAGCGCCCGGATCTCGTCGAGGATACGGTCGCGCTCGGCGTGCAGGCCCGCGAGCTCGTCGGAGAACTCCTTCTGGAGCGCTTCGAGCTGGACGATCTGGCGGTGCCGGTCCTCGATCTGCTCCTTTGCCGCCGTGATCTCGGCGTCGATCTCACGGTTCTTCGCCTCAAGACGGTCCCGCTCCGCCGCGAGCTCCTCGGTCCGGTTCGCGAAGTGCTGCCGCTCGCGCCGGACGTCGGCGATGTCCGCGTCCTTGTTCCGGAGCCGGCGCTCGAGATCCTCGACGGATTTGCGCAGCGACTCGTACTGCTCGGTGAGCGCGGGGACTTCGGTGTCGTCGAGTTTCTTCTTGAGGTCCTCGACCTCCGCCGAGAACCGCGCGATCTCGGCAGAGGTCCGTTCGAGATCGGTCTCGAGCCGCGCGAGCTCCTCGCCGCCGGTCTTCACGCCGTCGGCCATCTCCTGCAGGGTCGCGGCGAGAGTCTGCTGCTCTCCCGTAAGCACCTCGGTGCGCTTCCGGAACTCATCGACAAGCATCCGGTAGCGCGCGATCTGCTCATCGAGCCCGCTCCGCTCCGCCCGTTTCGCCTCCGCCGCCGTCGCATGCCGCCGGATGGATGCGTCGACCTCCGCCGCCTCGGCTTCGAGGCCCGCGAGGGCCGCGCGGACCCGCATGATCTCGTCGTCGACCGCCACCCCGAACCCGCGGACCTTCTTCACCTGAGAGCCACCCGTCATCGCGCCGCTCTTCTCGACGAAGTCCCCGTCCAGGGTGACCATCTTGTAGCGGCCCATCATCCGCCGCGCCCGCTCGAGAGTATCCACCACGACCGTCGCGCCGAAGACAACCCGGAACGCGCGGTCGAACGCCGGGTCGAACTCGAGCAGGTCGACCGCGTAGCCGACGATCCCGGGATCGGCTTCGAGCGGCTGGAGAACCGGGGGACGGAGTTTGTTGAGCGGGAGGAAGGTGACCCGGCCGAGACGGTTATCCTTCAGGTAGCGGATCGCGTCCGAGGCCACCGCATCGGTGTCCACGACCACCCACCGCAGCCGGCCCATCGCCGCCACGTCGAGTGCGGTCGCGTACTCCGGCGGCGCCCGGCCGAGCTGCGCGACGGTGCCGTGGACCCCGTCCATATCGAGGACGACGTCCATCGCCTTCCCGCCGGCATCGCCCTGGACCTGCTGCTGCGCCTCAAAGCGCATCAGGCTCTGCTGGTTCTCGCGGATCTCCTTCTGCAGCCGGTCGAGAGCGGACCGCCGGGCAAAGAGCGAGCTCTCGGCCTCGGAGAGGTCGCGCTCCACCTGCCGTTTCTGCGTCTCGCACCCGGCGAGACACGAGGCGTAGTCCGCGACCTGCGCCTGCTTGTTCGCGAGCTCCTCCTCGATCTGGCGGATGCGCGCGTCCAGGCGCTCGCGCTCGGAGGTCCGCATCCGGCTCTTCTCGATCAAGAGGTCCTGCTCGCGGAGGATCTTCGCGCGGAGCTCTTTCTGGCCCTCAAGATCCTGGAGCCTCGCGAAGAGCCGGTCCTTGATCCCCTCGACCTCCTTGCTCTCGCTTGCTATCCGCTCCTCGACCCCCTGCAGCTTCTCGCGCTGGCCCGATACCTCCATAGCGAGGTTCGCGCGGTCGATCGAGAGGTTGCGGATCTGCGTCGCGCACTCGCCGACCTTCGCCTCCGCGCGCCTGCTGTCCATGTAGACGCGCTGGAGCGTCTCGAGGTTCTCGCTCCGGCCGGAGCCCAGCCGCTCGATCGTCTTCTCGGCGAGCCGGATCGCGCTCCGGGCCTCCTCGAGGCGCCCGACGAGCGCGAGGTACTCAGGGCCGCTCTTCTGGCCGATCTCCGTGTCGACCGCACGCTGGCGCCCGCGCGCCTCGTCGATCCGTTTGCGGACGGCCTCATGCTCCGCGGCGGTGCGGCCCATCGCCGCCTGCTGCTCGAGCATGAGGGCGTGGAGGGTCTCGATCTCACCCTCCTTCTGCCGGACGAGCGCCGCCCCCCGGCAGCGGCCGAGGTGCTCCAGTTCGTCCTGCCACCGCCGGTACTCTATCGCCTGCTCGCGCTCGTGCTGGAGCGCGTCGAGCCTCGCCGTCAGTTCGGAGAGGAGGATCTCCTCGCGCTCGATCCGCTCCCGCACCACCTCGAGCTCCGAGAACGCCTGCTCGCGCTTGTGGTCGAACTCGGCGACGCCCGCGATCTCGTCGATGATCTTCCGGCGCTCCCCATCGCTCATCTCCATGATACGGGTGATATCGCCCTGCATCACGACGTTGTAGCCTTCGGGCTTGATCCCGAACTTGTTGAGGAACTCGATGACATCGCTCTGCTTGCAGAGACGGTTGTTGAGATAGTTGTAACTGTAGTACCCCGTCGGCGTCCGCTTGATCCGGCGGCGGATCGTCGTGCCGTCCGAGAACGTGACCGTCACCTCGGCGGTATCCTTCCCGGAGTTGACGTTGATCAGGTCCGTCAGCTTCTCGGCCCGCAGCCCCCGGGCGCCCGACAGGGCGAGGACGAAGAGGATGCTGTCGATGATGTTGCTCTTTCCAGAACCGTTCGGGCCTGAGACGACAGTAAATCCTTCAAAAAAAGGGATCTTCGTCTTTCTTGCGAAAGACTTGAAGTTGTCGATCTCAAGCTGCGTGATGTACAAGGATGAGACTCCCTTCGCTTACCGATCGAGATCGACCGTGTCATCCTCTTCGGCCTGGATGACGTCGTCCACCATACGCTTCTTCTGTTCCACGAAGAGCGTCCGGTCCGAGGGCTTGCTGCCGCTCTTCCCCCGCGCCTTAGCCGGTATGCTGCCGGTCCTGGTGCTGGCGACGATGTACTCCGAGGGGCGCCGCGGCTCCGGCCTTAAGGTCCCGTCGTTCTGCATGATCAGTTCGAGTTTCGTGCCCGGAGGAACGGGATCTGCCGGCTGCTGCTGCCTCTCCGCCGGGCGCGGGGATGCCCGGGGTTCGGCGGCACGCGCCGGGGCCGGCTGCGCCGCGGTGCGGGGCTCCGCCTGGATGGCGGGCGCGGGCTTGCGCTCCTCGGCCACCGGCTTCTTCCTGCGCTCCTCCGCCTCCCGCAGGAGTTTCATCATCACCGACTTGGCGTCGAGGACTTCCTCCGTCAGTCCCTTGACCAGGGCCTCGAGGTCGCGCACCTTCCGCTCCAGATCGCGCAGGCGCTCCTCCCCCGCCTCGATCGTCGCTGTCTCCACCGTCACCGCCGGCGGCTGCTCGTAATCTTTCATCTCCATCTCCTTCTCGCGCTCGGCGAGTTCTCGCTCAAGAAAACGTATTCTCGCATCCTTCTGCGCCATAAACTCCCTCAAATTAATCCTTGATAATAATTACGTAATAATATTCCTATAGATTCTCGAAATAAAGAAGTATTACATTGGATCCGGAGTCCGGCAGGAAAACCGCCGCGAGCCACAAGATCCGGAACGGCTATTGGCAAATCCTGCAAAAGAAAGAATATTACCTCACCGAAGCAACCTTTTTGTGCATGTCCAGTCTGGCAGACTTCGATCCGGAAGTCGCGGGCCTCATCGAGGAAGAGCGCCTGCGTCAGATAAACGGGTTGGAATTGATCGCCTCGGAAAACGTCGTCAGTAAGGCGGTTCTCGAAGCGATGGGTTCTATAATGACCAATAAATATGCCGAGGGCTACCCCGGCAAGCGCTACTACGGCGGCTGCGAGTTCCACGACGTCGTGGAGAACCTTGCGCGCGACCGGCTCTGCCGGCTCTTCGGGGCGGAGCACGCGAACGTCCAGGCGCACTCCGGCAGCCAGGCAAACCAGGCGGTCTACTTTGCCCACCTCAACTACAAAGACAAGATCATGAGCCAGAGCCTCACCCAGGGCGGCCACCTCTCTCACGGCTCGCCGGTCAACATCACCGGGCGCTGGTACTCCATCTTCCACTACGGCGTCGACTCTGAGACGGAGACGCTCGACTACGCGGCCATCGAAGATATGGCACGGATAGTCAAGCCGCAGATGATCGTCTGCGGTGCGAGCGCCTACCCGCGCGAGATCGACTTCAAGGCCTTCCAGGAGGTCGCGGACACGGTCGGCGCACGCTGCATGGCCGATATCGCTCACATCGCCGGGCTCTGCGCGACCGGATACCACAACTCCCCGGTCGGGGTCGTCGACACCGTGACGACGACGACGCACAAGACCCTGCGCGGCCCCCGCGGCGGCGCCATCATGTGCAGCAAGGAAGACGCCCAGGTCATCGACAAGTCCATCTTCCCCGGCATGCAGGGCGGCCCCCTGATGCACGTCATCGCCGCGAAGGCCGTCTGCTTCAAGGAAGCGCTGACCCCCGCGTACAAAGACTACTGCGGCCAGGTCGTGAGGAACGCACGGACGATCGCCGACGTCCTCGCAGGCGAAGGGCTCGACCTCGTCTCCGGCGGCACCGACAACCACCTCATCCTCCTCGACCTCACAAGCGTCTCCACGAACGGCGAGCACCTCACGGGTCTCGCGGCCGAGACCGCGCTCGGCGAGGCGGGGATCACCGTCAACAAGAACACCATTCCCCGCGAGCAGCTCAGCCCCTTCGTGACGAGCGGGCTCCGGATCGGCACGCCGGCCGTCACCTCCCGCGGCATGAAAGAGGAGGAGATGAAGCAGATCGGCCACTGGATCGCCCGGGTCGTCAAGGATATCGCGAGAGACAAGACCTCGAAGAAGGCGATCGCCGAAGTGAGGGAAGAGGTTATTGCCCTCGCGAGCAAGTATCCCCTCTACCCTGAAGTAGCATGATACTCGATGGAAAAGCAGTCTCTGAAAAGAGGCTTGAGATCCTCAAAGAGAGGATAGAAGAGTCGGGGCTCTATCCGCGCCTCGCCACCGTCATCGTGGGGGCGGACCCCGCATCACAGATGTATGTCCGGATGAAGCACCGGGCGTGCGAGCGCGTCGGTATCGGGTCCATCGGGATCGAACTCCCGGAGGACGCCTCGACGGAGCGGGTGCTCGAGGCGGTCAACCGCCTCAACAACGACCCCGACATCAACGGCATCCTGATCCAGCTCCCCCTCCCGCCGCAGGTGGACACCACCCGCGTCATCGAGGCGGTCGCACCCGACAAGGATGTGGACGGGTTCCACCCCTGCAGCCTCGGCAGGCTCCTTGCCGGGAACCCGGTCTTTGCCCCCTGCACCCCGCAGGGGATCATGACGATCCTCGAAGAGTATAAGATCCCGATCCGGGGCAAACGTGCGGTCGTCGTCGGCCGGAGCATCGATGTAGGGCGCCCCATGGCCGCTCTGCTCCTGAACGCCGACGCAACCGTCACCATCTGCCACTCTAAGACCGAGAACCTGGCTGAAGAGATGCGGAGAGCCGATATCCTGGTCAGCGCGGTCGGGAAGGCGAGGTTTGTCGGGCCGGAGATGGTGAAGGAAGGCGCGACGGTCATCGACGTCGGGATCAACTACGACGAGCAGGGCAAGCTCTGCGGCGACGTCGACTTCGATGCGGTGAAGGATCGTGCGGGAGCGATAACGCCGGTCCCCGGCGGCGTCGGCCCCATGACGATCGCAACCCTGATGGAGAACACGTTCAGGGCAGCCAAGTTGAGGACATGCAACGGTACTGCACGGTAAACCGCCTCCGGATCGGCGGCGGCGCTCCCGCCCGCCTGATGGGTGTCATCAACTGCAGCCCCGAATCGTTTTACCGGGGCTCCTACACTCCGGCCGGTGGGGTTCACGACCGGGCAGTTGCCATGCTTGAAGCGGGCGCCGATCTGATCGACCTCGGTGCGCGGAGCACGGCGCCGGGGTCTCCCCCCCTCACCGTCGCCGAGGAGGCGGCGCGGGTGGACGCGGCGCTCGCCGAACTCGACGGGACCGGGATCACCCTCTCGGTGGATACCCGTTATCCCGAGGTGCTCGAGGTCTGCCTCCGCCACGACGTCCACGCGGCAAACGATATCTCCGGCCTCTCCGACGAGCGCTACGCGATGCTGGTCGCCGATGCCGGCCTCCCGGTCTTTGCGATGGCGAGTTGCAGGGAGCCCGGCGACCCCGTCGGCCTCGCCGCAACGATGGAAGCCCTCGGCACGGTTGTGGAGCGGTGCGCCCGCTCCGGTATCGATGAATACGTTCTCGATCCCGCCGTCGGCAGATGGACGCCTTCGCGGACGAGCGAGGACGACTGGGAACTCTGCAGGAACTTCTCCTCGTTTCTGGCCTTCGGCCGCCCGGTGCTCGCCGCGGTCTCGCGGAAGACCTTTCTCGGCGACCTCCTCTGCAGGGGACCCGACGAGCGGCTCGCGGGAACGCTCGCGCTCACGACGATGCTCCTCGATGCCGGGGCAGCCGTCGTCCGGAGCCATGATGTTGCCGAGACCAAAGACCTCTTGCGGGTCTACGAGAAGATGAGAAGAGTATGACACCACCATCGTTCTCTGTATACGGGCTTGCGACCCCCCTGATTCATGCCGGCGACGATGTCGCGGCGCACCTCTTTGAAGCCGCCGGACGCTCGGAGTGCCGGGGGCTGCGGGACGGGGATATCGTGGTCGTCGCCGAGTCGCCCGTCGCCACCGCCGAAGGGCGGGCGGTCAGGCTCGCCGGGATCGAACCGTCGGCAGAAGCCCTCCGGCTCGCCGAAGAGTACCGGATGGACCCCCGCGTCGCCGAAGTGGTCCTCCGCGAGAGCGACCGGGTCGTCGGCGGGATACCCGGCTTCCTGCTCTGCATGAAGGGCGGGACGCTCCTCCCGAACGCGGGGATCGACGCCTCGAACACCCCCGAGGGTTTCGTCCTCCCGCTCCCCGCCGACCCCGACGCTTCCGCCGCACGGATACGCGCGGCACTCAGGGAGCGGTCGGGAGCGGACGTCGGGGTCATCGTCATCGACTCGAGGACGCACGCAATGCGCCTTGGGTGCAGCGGGGTCGCCATCGGCTGTTCGGGCATCCCCTCGGTGGTCGACGAGCGCGGGAAAAGAGATCTCTTCGGGCGTGAACTTGAGGTCACGAAGCGGGCGGTGGCCGACTGTATCGCCTCGGCCGCCGAACTCGTGATGGGAGAGGCGGGAGAGTGCGTCCCCGCGGCCCTCGTGCGGGGAGTCGGCCTTCCCATCGGCGACGATTACGCCGGGGTCGCCACGATCGACGCTTCAGAGTGTCTCTTTATGGGCGTCGCGCTCCACACGGACCCGGCCCTTCTCGTCGATGAGGAGAGAGATTCCCAGGCTCTCTAAAAACTCCCGGCTCTTCCTCCCTTTTCCGTGGATGAGGATCTCGACGAGGTCTTCCTTCTCATCGATATCGGTCGACATCCGAAACGAGTCGATCACGTCGACGGAGAAGTTGCACTCGGCGGCGATCCGGAGGTGGTCAAGGAAGCTTGCGCCGTAGAAGTCGGCGTGGAAGCACTTGGGTTTCTTCAAGAATATGGCGTTCGTCCCCCCGCCCCGGCCGGGCACGATGGCCATATCCTTCTCGGTCCGGATCAGCCGCTGGATGTCCCCGGCAGTCACCAGGGCAAGGTCGGCCATGATGATGAGCGCCGGGCAGTGGAACTGCGCGAGCGCCCAGTTGATCGCCTCGTTCAACGACTCCTTCCGGACGGCGATGAGCGCGTCGTCGTGTTTGAAGGGGTGCGTGCAGAGCAGGGTGGCGCTGCACCCCGACTTCAGCACGGAAGCGATCACATCCTCAAGCATCGCCCGCGCAAACGCCTCCCGCTCCTCCTGGTTGAGGATGCAGGAGAGCCGGGTCTTCGGGTTTACCGGCTTAAAAGGGATGAGCGCGTGAAAGTACATCGTGAAACGGTTGTCGGGGCTGTATCAAAAAAGCATCGTTTCCCATGTGACGGAGGAGACCCGGACCGGGCTCTGTAGAAAACCCCCATCGGCACCCGGCCATTTATCGGAGAGGTTGCAAAGCACTTCCGGAGAGACATCTGTACACAGGAGCTCGCGCCTCTTCACCCACCTCTTTCTCGACCGGTGCCATCCGGAGTAGCGTGAAGCATCCCCAGAGGAAACCCGGCCCCGAAGGTTCATCTGGAGGGGGGCCGACATATACCCATGCACCGCCGCGTGATCACGTTTTCAAGGAACGTCTTTCTTCCGCTGACGACGGTCTGCATCAACCGTTGCGGTTACTGCTGCTTTTGCACCCCCGTCGGGGAGGGGTGCATCGTGCCCCCCGCCGAGGTGCTCCGGACGCTGGAGGCGGGCACCGCTCTCGGCTGCACGGAGGCGCTCTTCACCTTCGGGGAACGGCCGGGCGCGGTGCCCGGCTTTGATGCCGAACTTGCGAAGATCGGCTACGCGGATATCCTCGACTACGTCTACGACCTCTCCCTCGCCGCCATCGAGCGCGGGCTCCTGCCGCACACCAACGCCGGCATCCTCACCTACGCCGAGCTCGACCGGCTCCGCGAGGTGAACGCGAGCATGGGGCTGATGCTCGAGACGACCGCCGACGTCCCGGCACACCGGAACTCCCCCGGAAAGGACCCGGCCGTCCGGATCGAGATGATCGAGAACGCCGGGAGACTCTCCATCCCGTTCACGACCGGGCTCCTGCTCGGGATCGGCGAGACGATGGAGGATCGCGAAGAGTCGCTCCGGGTCATCCGGGACCTCCACCGCCGATTCGGCCACATCCAGGAGGTGATCGTCCAGAACTTCTGTCCGAAGCCGGGGACGGCGATGGAGGGCGCACCGGTGCCGGGGACCGGGGAGATCTGCGCGACGATCACCCTCGCCCGCGAGATCCTTCCCCCGGACGTAGCGGTCCAGATCCCCCCGAACCTCATCGACGCATCCCGCCTCGTCTCGTGCGGAGTCAACGATCTCGGCGGGGTCTCGCCGCTCACGATCGACTACGTCAACCCCGAGCACCCCTGGCCGCAGATCGAGGAACTCCGGAGGGTTGCCGGGGATGCAGAACTCCGCGAACGGCTCTGCATTTACCCGCAGTATATCGAGAAAGAGTGGTATTCCCCGCGCCTCGCACCCCTGATCCGCCGCCTCGCCGGGAGGCTCGCGGCGTCCGGCGGGGCCCGCGGAGCATAACCTCATCATACATACCGGACAACACATATCCGGAGATTTGGCCCATGAAACAGGTTGACCTCCTCTACACAGGGAAGGCGAAATCCGTTTACCGCACCGACGACCCGGAAGTATACATCATGAAGTTCCGGGACGACATCACGGCGTTCGACGGCGAGAAGAAAGATACCCTGGGCGGCAAGGGGAGCTACAACGCGGAAGTCTCCTCTTTCTTCTTCAGGTACCTGGAAGAGAACGGAATAGAGACCCATTACCTCGGCAGCATCGAGCCCGCCACCTTCGCGGTGCGGAACCTTGAGATGATCCCGCTTGAGGTGATCGTCAGAAACGTCGCGGCCGGGTCCATCGTGCGCAAGTACCCGTTCAAGGAAGGCGACCGGCTCGACCCGCCGGTGATCGTCATCGACTACAAGAGCGACGCTCACCACGACCCGATGTTGAACGACGACCTGATCTACGCGCTGGATCTCGTGACACCCGAGGAGCTCGACCAGATCAAGGCCATGGCGCTCACGGTGAACGATGTGCTCTCAGAGTACCTTGATGCGCGCGGCATCATCCTGGTCGACTTCAAACTCGAGTTCGGCAAGTATAACGGGAAGATCGTCGTCGGCGACGAGATCAGCATGGACTCGATGCGGCTCTGGGACAAGGAGACCCGGGCATCCCTCGACAAAGACGTCTACCGCTTCAACAAGGGGGACGTCATGGAGACCTACGCCGGGGTGGCGAAACGTATACTTTCACCGCCGCGCGAAGAGTCCGCATGAAGTATACCGTAGCCATCACCATCGCCCTCAAGAAGGGCATGCTGGACCCCGAGGCGCGTGCCATCCGGCACGCCCTCCAGAACCTCGGCTTTCCGACCGAAGACCTGAGCACGGCAAGGCTCTTTAAGATCGCGCTCGACGCGGCGGATGCGGATGCGGCCCGCGAGGTTGCCGGGCAGATCTGCGAGCGGCTTCTCGCAAACCCGGTCATCCATCGCTACACGATCGAGGTTGAGTGAGGCATGAGGTTTGCTGTGGTGCAGTTCGGCGGGAGCAACTGCGACCGGGATACCCGCCATGTCCTTTCGGACGTCTGCGGGGTCGATACGGACCTCGTCTGGTATAAGAACGGCCTCTCCCGGTCCTACGACGCCGTGGTCCTCCCCGGCGGGTTCTCCTACGGCGACTACCTCCGGGCAGGGGCCATCGCCGCCCGGACGCAGGTCATGAAGGAGATCCTCAGGCACGCGAAGAGCGGAGGACTGGTGCTCGGCATCTGCAACGGTGCGCAGATCGGTTCCGAGGCCGGACTGGTCGACGGCACCTTCACGCTGAACGCCTATCCGAAGTTCATCTCGCGGCACGTCCACCTCCGCGTCGAGAACGCCGACTCCCCGTTCACCGCGCTCTACCGGGAGGGCGAGGTCATCCGGGTCCCGATCGCCCATAAGGAGGGGCGGTACGTCGCCCCTGAGGAGACGCTCGGCCGCCTCAACCGCGAGGGGAGGGTCGCGTTCCGGTTCTGCGACGAGTACGGCAACACAACGCCGGAGAGCAATCCGAACGGCTCGGCGGAGAACATCGCCGGCATCCTCTCGGAACGAGGAAACGTCCTCGCGATGATGCCGCACCCGGAACGGGCGAGCGAGCCCGTGCTGGGATCGGCGGACGGAATCAAGATATTTAAGTCGATGATAACCTATATCGAAGAACACGGGCACCGGAGAATGACGCACCAGGAGTTTCTGCCATGACTGAAGAGGGAATCGAAGAAGCACGGAGCAGAGCGAAACAGCTCGCAAAGGAGAAAGGCTACATTCTGAACGTCGACGATCGGCAGCTCGAGGCCGTCCTCCGCGGGCTCGCCCGGAACCAGGAGCGGTTCGGGGCGGCGTACTGTCCCTGCAGGCTCCGGAGCGGAGACCCCGAGAAGGACCGGGTCATCGTCTGCCCCTGCATCTATCACGAGAAAGAGATCGAAGAGAACGGGTCCTGCCACTGCAGGCTCTTCTTCAAGAAGAAGTCCGAGTAACCCCATTTTATCCCGCGGGGATGCGCTGCACCCCCGGGCCGGGATTGCTGTCGCCCTGTGCGATGCACTCGCATGCCTGACGGGAGCTCGCGCGAAGGCGCGAAGTGCGACTATCCGTAGGATAGGAACTCGAGCACCGTCTGGTGCGAGGGCGCGAAGTTGGTCCGGATACTGGAAGACTCACCCCGGCACCCGGCATCACTCAAAACCGTTTTGCGTTCTCTCAAGAGTTGCTTATCTCTTAAACGATCTCCCGTGCCGCAGAGCGCTGTAGACCGCGTAAAACCCGACGATCACCGCGAAAACGTAGCCCAGCACGGCGAGGAGCGAGATGTATTCGGGGATCGGGAGCTCGGCAATCCGGAGTATCAGCGACGAGCCCACGACGATAGCGCCGACGACCACCGCGACGATGATCTTGTCGCTCGTCCGGTCGATGACGTTGACGATCTCGGTGAGGTCGCGTTCCTCGAGCTCGATCGTGACCGTCCCTTCAGAGAGGGTCTTTAGCGTCTCGTTCACGTTTCCGGGGATGGCGAGGAGACCCTCGGCCGCACCGATGATCGACTGCACCGCACCCGTCACGTTATCCGCGGAGAGCCGTTGCGCCGTAGCGATATCGAGGAGGTACGGCCGGATCCTCTGGTCGAAGTTGAACGCCGGGTCGAGCCGGATGCCGATGTCCATCACCATGACGATCACCTTCATCATGATCATCAGGGTCGGCGGCACCCGGATACGGTACCTGCGGAGGGTATCGGTCAGGCCCCGGATCGCCACCCCGAAGTTCACCTGCTCGATCTTCGTCTCCCGGTAGTCGAGCAGGACCACGTAGAGATCGTCTTTCACAGCATCGAGCACCGCCGGGTCGATCCGGACGTCGAGTTTCTTGAGCGCCGCGATCACCCCGGCGACGTCCGTCTGGCTCATGGCGAGGAGGAGGTCCACGAAGACCCGCCGCCGTTCCGGGCGGAGGACACCGATGATGCCGTAGTCGAGGAAGACGATCTCGCCCTGGCGCGTCACGAGAAGGTTACCCGGGTGGGGGTCGCCGTGAAAGAAACCGTCGACGAAGATCTGCTTGACGTAGGCCTCAAACCCTGCCGCGGCGACGTCCTCGGGGAAGAGGCCGAGGGCCCGGATCGCCTCCACGTCGTCGATACGGACTCCTTCGACGTAGTCCATCGCGAGCATCGAAGGCCCCGATAAATTCCAGTGGATGCGGGGGATCCTCACGCACGGCATCTCCGCGAGGTTCCGCTTGAGGCGCTCCGCGTTCATCCCGTCCTGGGTGAAGTCCAGCTCGCGCCGGATCTGGGTCGCGAACTCGTCCACCATCCCCTGCAGGTTGTAGACCCGCAGGTCGGGGAAGAGCGTGTCCGCCCGCATCGCGAGCGACCGCAGGATCTCGAGATCGGTCTCGATCAGGTCGACGATCCCCGGACGCTGCACCTTGAGGGCGAGAACCCGGCCGTCTCTCGTCACGGCGCGGTGCAACTGCGAGAGCGAGGCCGCCGCGACCGGCTCCGCCTCGATGATGTCGAAACATTCCTCGAGGTTTCTGCAATGCCGCGCGATCACCGGCCGGATCTCGGCGTAGGGGACCGGGGCGACCCGGTCCTGGAGCCTCTGCAGTTCCTCGATCATCTCGGGCGGGAGAAGTTCCCGCCGGGTACTCATGATCTGGCCGAACTTGACGTAGGTGGGGCCCAGCTCCTCGATGGCGAGCCGGATACGCTCGTACACCGACCGCTCGTCCTTTTGGGCTCTGCCGAGCCCCCGCAACCGTTCTCCCCCGGGGATGACCTCCTCGGCCAGGATCCCGAAGCCGTATTTGACCAGCACATCGGCGATCTGCCGGTAGCGCTGGAACCGGGTGACCATCGGGGATGAATCGGCACTCCCGGTACTTAATGGGTTGGTGAGACCGGTTCATCCGCGGGCAAGGGACTTCCAGGGGTAGGGGACGGCGAGGAAGAGCGGGACGGCAAGGGCGATCGCGATCGGGATCGTCAGGAGGCCGGCCGAGAGCGTGGTCATATCGGCGATCCACCCGGTCGCCGCGACCCCCATCCCGCCCACGCCGACCGCAAGGCCGAGCATCAGGCCGGAGACGAGCCCGACGTTGCCGGGGGCTATCTCGTGAGCCATCGCGACGGTGACGGCAAAGGTCGACCAGAGGATGAACCCGAAGATCATCAGCGCGACGAGGGAGACAACGCCGCCGGCGGTGAGGAAGACGACGAACGGCGGGACGGCGGCGACCAGTCCGACGATCGTGTACTCCTTGCGGCCGTAGCGGTCGGAGAGTATCCCGCCGACCACCTGCCCCACGACCCCGAAGACGAGCATGGCCGAGACGAGCAGGTTCGCGGTGACGAGGTCGACCCCCCGCAGGGTGAGGATGGTCGGCAGGTAGGCGACAGAGCCGAAGATCGCCCACGCCCGGAGGCCCGAGGCCGCGACCAGGAGGGCGATCGCCCGGTAGGCGGGCCGTTCCGTCCGGGCGGCGGCCACCGGGGCCTTGAAGTGCTCGGGAGGCGGGAGGACCCGCCGGAGCACCACGGCCATCACGATGCCGGGGATGACCAGGACGACGAGGCCCGGAAGACCCATGAGCCCGACCGCGACCCCGGCGCAGATGGGACCGATCGCGTAGCCCATGTTGCCCCCGATGACGAAGTAGGAGGTGAGCCGGCCACGGTTCGCGTCTTTGACCAGGCGGCTGACGGTGCCGAGCGCGCTCGGGTGGAAGAAGGCGTGGCCGAGCGCTGCGATCGCGACGGATACGAGGACGAGCGCGTAACTGTCGAGGAGGCCGACGATGGAGATGAAGATCGCGCTCAGGAGCACGCTCGTGCTGATGTGGAAGGCGAACCCCCGGGTGTCGAAGAGCCAGCCGACGAGGGGCTGCGTCATCGATGAGGTGAGGTTGTAGACCGTGACGATCAGCCCTGCAAGGAAGAACGAGTAGCCCTGGTCGGCGATGAGGAGCGGGAGGATTGCAGGAAGGACCGGCGAGTAGAGGTCGGTCACCAGGTGGGCCGCGGAGAGCCCCCAGACCGGTTTTGTATTATCAGTCACGAATGTCAGATCCGCCGTAGATGTATGACCTCAACCGTGATATCTACTCGCTCCTTGCGGTGATGGGCAAACGTCCGCTTCATCGGGAACGCGCACCGGATCACCTCCTCGATCGCCGCCCGGCCTTCCGTGTAGGCGGCGACGAACGGGGTCGAGCCCTCGTTGAAGATACCGTAGACCTCGCCCGCGATCTCGAGCGCGAGGTCGATGAACGGCCGGTCGGCATGAGCCTTCTGCGCCCCGAACGGCGGGTTCATCACGACGGTGTCGCAGGAGAGGGGGGGCCGGTCGAGGTTCGGGCTCCGGATGTCGGCGACGAGGAACTCGATCTCGACGCCGAGCGATCCGGCGTTCCGCCGGGCGACGGCTATCGCGGCCGGGTCGATGTCCACCCCCGTCACCGCGGAGGCGCCGAGAAGAGCGGCGCCGCAGGCGAGGATCCCCGTCCCGCAGCCGAGGTCGCAGACCCGGCAGTCCTCGATCGCCCCCTGCATGGCGGCGTGGTGGAGGAGGCGGGCCGCCACCGGCGCCGGGGTCTGGTACTGCTCGAGCCGGGCCGTCGGCCGCTCGAACCCCTCGAGGCGTTCGAGCTGCATCTCGAGTTGCCGGAGGTTCATGGTGCGAGGTACTCGTCGATGGTATAGTCGTCCCAGGCCCGGACCCCGCAGAGGATCTCGAACTCCGGCGGCGTCAGCACCGGGACCGGGAACCGGATCTGGTCGTCGTAGGCGAGCCGGGGACAGGCGGTGTTCACGTAGGCCGCAAAACCGAGGTCGAGCATCTCGGCGGGGGAGACCTCCCGCATCGCGACCAGGACCGCCTTATCGGAGAGGGCGACGAGCCGCCGGGCGAGGTCCATCCGCCGCTGCCCGCTCTTGGTGCTGACGATGACGCCGAAGTTCGCGGCGCCTTCCGCCTTCGCCATCACTGCAGCACGGCGGCGGACCAGGCGGTCGGCGTCCACTTCCTGCGCCTCGCCCGTGTAGGGGTCGAGCGCCACCACCCGGGCCCGCGTCGCGAGCCGGATGCCGATCGGGTGAAAGACCCCGGTCCCGACGAAGAGGACCTCGTCGGCCCCCGTCGCCCGGGCGGCGGCGAAGTTGCAGCCAAGGACCTGACCCGCGAGCGGTGTCCGGCCGTCCCCCGGCGAGACGGCCGCCTCGATGCCGTGGTCGCGGAGAAATTCCGTCATCGCGCCGATCAGGTGGACGTGCTGGACGGTCGTGACGAGGCCGATCCGGCGGCCGTGGAGGAGAGGAAGGGCGTTCTCGAGCACCTCGACGTCGAAGTCGAACCGGACGGGCTCGTAGATGACGTCCGGCCGCGCTTCGACGGGTGCGTGGCCGAAATGGACCAGGACGTCCGCGAACGCGAGGGCGTCGAGCGCGAGGTCGCAAGCCCCATAGCAGGGGTCCCCGCTGACGATCACCTCGAAGCCCTCGCGGCGGAGGGCGGCGGCCGTCGCCGGCGCCTGGCGTGCAAGCCCGGCGGGGAACTGGAGGGCGACCGACCGCGCCCCCCGTTCCCGGAGTCTCCCGACGATCTCAGAAACAGGTATCAACGACACGCACCCGCGTCTCGGAGACCTCGATCTTGACCAGGACCTTGAGCGGCCGGCCGATCTCCTCGTCGCCCCGGCCGACGACGACGCAGATATCGGCGATCTCGGCACCCGTGCTCTCGATCGCGCCGATCAGGGCCCGCATGGTCCCTCCGGTGCTGCAGACGTCGTCGACGATCACGACCCGGTCGCCCGCCTCGATGCCGTTCAGGTAGAGTTCTCCCTTCGAGTAGCCCGTCGTCTGATGGACCGCGACCTCGCCGGGGAGGCCGTAGGGGCGTTTCCGCACGACCACGAGCGGGATATCGGTCATCAGCGAGAGTCCGACGCCGATGTGGATCCCCATCGCCTCGCAGACGACGATCTTGTCGACGCCCTCAAGGTCGAGGCAGCGCACCATGGCGCACCCGATCTCGCGGAGGAGGTCGGGCTCGAGGAGCGGCACCCCGTCGGTGATCGGGTGGATGAAGTAGTTGTACTCTCCCCGCTTCGTGATCGGGGAGGCTTCCAGGGACTGAATAAGACGTTCAAGCATGGGTATCACTCATATCGTTCAGGAATGCCTCGATGACGTCGCGGGTGACGTGGGGCATGCAGACGATCCGCATGTGCCCGCCCCGCGTCCGCGAGACACGCCAGCCGGCGGGCGGATTCTCACAGGAGAACGTCGCCACGTTGACGTCGGGAGTCACCGCCCGCGGGTAGCCGAGCGTCTCCATCCCCTCGATGAGCCGGCGGCAGTTCTCCATGCACCCGGAGACCACCGCCCGCATCCCGTCCATCCCGAGATACTCAAGGACGGCGACGGCCGCCGCGACCGAGGCGCCGGGCCGGGTGCCCGCGAGGGTGCACTCCTGCTTCACCGTCAGGTAGGGCGTCTCGACGTTGAGACACGAGAAGTGGTTCGGGTCCCGGGCGAGGAGGCAGCCCGCCGGGATGGTGCTCATCCCCATCTTGTGGGGGTCGACGGAGATCGAGGCGACGCCGGGGAGACTGAAGTCGAACGGCGCGGGGTTCTCGAGGAACGGGACGACCATCCCGCCGAAGGCGGCGTCGATGTGGAGGAAGACGTCGCGGTCGAGGGCGATCTCCGAGAGGGCGGCGATGGGGTCGATCACCCCGTACTCTGTCGTCCCGACGATCCCGACGATGCAGACCGTGTTCTCATCCACAAGGCCGGCCGCCGCCTCCGCGTCCATCCGGTACTCCGCATCGAGCGGTGCGACCCGCATCTCGAGCCCCAGGATGTCGCAGGCCTTCTGGAACGAGAAGTGGCCGGAGGCCGGGACCACCACGTTCGGGAATTTCACCGGTTTTACCTTCTTCGCGATCCGGAAGGCCTGGATGTTCGACTCTGTCCCGCCGGAGGTGGCGTAGCCCCCTGCACCGGGGTGGTGCATCAGGGTGCCGAGCCTCCTGACGAGGAGCTCCTCGAGCGCGACGGTTCCCGGGAAGAGTCCCGGGTCGCCGAGATTGGTCTCGAGGAAGAGGGCGTGCGCCCGCGCCGCGACCGGGTGGGGCGGGGTGCACATCGAACTCAGGATGTTACGGTAGCCGAGGTCCTCCTGCCGCTTCGACAGGAGGAAGGAGAAGAGATCTTCCTCAGGACACCCAGACTCACGCATTTCTTCTCGCCGCATCAAGAAGGATCTGCCGTTCTTTCCGCGCTACGGCCTCGCGGATACGGGGGATCGCGTCGATGTTCGCCGAGACGCTGCTGATCCCCTGCCCGACAAGCCAGGTCACCATCTTGGGGTCGGAGCCGGCCTGGCCGCAGATGGAGCACTCGATGCCGTGCTTCCGGCAGGCTTTGATCGCGTAGGCGATCAGTTTGAGCACGGCGGGGTGCTCGGGCTCGTACATGTCCGCGACGTTCTCGTTGTTCCGGTCGATGGCGAGCGTGTACTGGATGAGGTCGTTCGTCCCGAAGGAGGCGAACCGGATCCCGGCCTTTATGAAGTCCTCGACCAGGATGGCGCTGCTCGGGATCTCGATCATGACGCCGAGGGTCGCCGTCTCCACGTCGACACCCCACTCCTGCATCATGTTCCGCGCCTGGACGAATTCCCTCGGGTGGTTGACCATCGGGAACATCACGCCGAGGTTCTCGTAGCCCGCGGCCCAGAGCCTCTTGAAGGCCTCGATCTGGAGGCGGAACTGGTCGGGGCTCTGGAGGTCGCGGCGGATCCCGCGCCAGCCGAGCATCGGGTTGTGCTCGATCGGCTCGTCGTGGCCGCCTTCCATGTTCCGGAACTCGTCGGTCGGAGCGTCGAGCGTCCGGACCCAGACGGGTTTGCCCGGGAAAGCGTCGAGGACGGTCTTGATGCCGCCGTAGAGCTCGGCGATGAACTCCTCTTCCTTCCCGTTCTCGATATACCAGCCGGGGGTCTTGTTCAGGCCGAGGATGAGGTGCTCGATCCGGAGGAGGCCGACGCCGTCCGCGCCGGTGGCTGCGGCTCGCTGTGCGGCCTCAGGCAGGGAGACGTTCACCTTGACGAGCGTCCCGGTGATGACCGGGGCGGGCGCTGCCGCCACAACTGCCGGTGCGGCCGCCGCCGGGGCCTCGACCGCTCCCTCGTAGATGGTGCCCTTCTCGCCGTCGACGGTGATGATCATTCCGTCCTTCAAGACCTTGGTCGCCTTCTTGGTCCCGACGACCGCGGGGGTGCCGAGCTCGCGGCTCACGATCGCCGCGTGACAGGTCATCCCGCCCTCGTCGGTGACGATGGCGCTGACCCGGCGCATCGCCGGCACCATGTCAGGGTTGGTCATCTTCGTGACCAGGATGTCGCCGTCCTTGACGGCGCTCGTGTCCTTGACGTCACGCACGATCACGACCCGGCCGCTCGCGATGCCGGGGGAGGCGCCCTGGCCTTCCACCAGCACCACGCCGAGGGGACCTTTCTGCTGTCCCGCGGACCCGTTACGGGGGATCTCCGGCCGCTTGATCGTCGTGATCGGCCGGGACTGGAGGATGAAGACGTCGCTTTCGACGATCGCCCACTCGACGTCCTGCGGGACGCCGTAGTGGTCTTCGGCGATCTTACCGAGCGTGGCAAGCCGGGATACTTCCGCGTCGGAGAGGACCGGGGCGATCCGCTGCTCGGCGGAGAGTTCGACGGTCTTCGTCCCATGCCGGCCCTCCGGCACGATCATGATCTCCTTCTCGGCGATCAGGCGGTCGACCACCCGGCCGGAGCGCAGGTCAAAGACGTAGTTGTCGGGGGAGACGCTGCCTGAGACGACGGCCTCTCCGAGTCCCCAGGAACCCTCGACGATCGTCAGGGGCTCGCCGGTGACGGGATGGGAGGTGAACATGACGCCGGACTTCTCCGACCGGATGAGCTCCTGGACGACGACGGCGATGTTCACGCTCCGGTCGTCGAACCCCTGCTTTGCCCGGTAGTAGACGGCACGCGCGCCATAGAGCGAGGCCCAGCAGCGCTGGACCGCATCGAGGAGGTCCTCTTCACCGAGAATATTGAGAAAAGTCTCCTGCTGACCGGCAAAACTGGCGTCAGGCAGGTCTTCGGCGGTGGCGCTCGAACGGACGGCGACGACCGTTCCATCGGCACCCATCCGGGTGTATGCATCGGTGATCTCTTCGCGGATGTGATCGGGCATCTCGACGCTCATCACGAGGTCCTGCGCTTCCTTCGAGACGGACTCCAGCGCTCCGTTGTCGTCGACGTCGAGGCGCTCCAGCCGGCGGAAGAGCGTCGTCTCGATCCCGGTCTCAACGAGGAACTTGCGGAATGCCTGGGCAGTCACCACAAACGCTTTCGGCACGGGGAGACCAATCGAAGTCATCTCGCCGAGAGATGCCCCCTTTCCACCTACGGAGGGGATATCTTCCTTTTTAATTTCTTCGAGCCACAGAACGTTGGGCATTTCCTTCATGCTCGCACCACACATATACTTCTCACCATTACATAAAAGATTTCGGAGGAAAAAGCATCAATACACATGATGTCGAATCAGATATGGGTTGAACTGTGAAATATAGAGTGCTGGTCAGCGACCCGCTGGCAGATGAAGGGATTGACATCCTGAAGGGATTTGCCGATGTGGATGTCAACACCGGGCTGACCGAGGATCAGCTCGTTGATATCATCGGGAATTACGATGCCCTCCTGGTACGGTCGGGCACCGAGGTTACGGCGCGTGTCATCGACGCGGGGTCGAAACTCAAGTTTATCGGCCGTGCCGGGGCAGGGGTCGACAATATCGATACCGAGGCGGCGACCCGCAGGGGGATCATCGTCGCGAACGCTCCCGAAGGCAACACCCTCGCGGCCACGGAGCACACGATGGCCATGATGCTCTCGCTCGCGCGCAACATCCCCCAGGCGACCGCGTCCTTGAAGAAGGGCGAATGGAAGCGCTCGAAGTTCATGGGCGTCGAGCTGAACGACAAGGTCCTCGGCATCATGGGGTTCGGGCGTATCGGGCGCGAGGTGGCGAAGCGTGCTCAGGCTATGGAGATGAAGTGCATCGCCTACGACCCGTTCATCACGAAGGAGCGTGCGGCAAGCCTCGGTGTCGAGACGGTGCCGCTCGATGAGCTCTTCCGGAGAGCGGACGTCATCACGGTCCACACGCCGCTGATCAAGGAGACGCGCCACGTCATCAACACCGAGACGATCGCCACGATGAAGGACGGCGTCCGGCTGATCAACTGCGCCCGCGGCGGGATCATCGACGAGCAGGCGCTCGCGGACGCGATCGCGAGCGGCAAGGTCGCCGGTGCGGCGCTCGACGTCTTCGAGAACGAGCCCCCGACGGACTCCCCGCTCCTCGGCCTCGATAAGGTCATCGTCACCCCGCACCTCGGCGCAAGCACGGTCGAGGCGCAGAAGAACGTCGCGATATCGGTCGCAAACCAGTGCATCAGCGTCCTTGAGGGCGGCGCGGCGAAGTACGTGGTGAACGCGCCGATGATCCCCGCGGAGCAGCAGGCACTCGTCGAGCCGTACGCAGTCCTCGCGCAGAAGATGGGGAGCCTCCTCATCCAGCTCACCGAAGGAAGGCTCGAGTCGCTCGAGATCACCTACGGCGGCGAGGCGGCAGCCCTGCCGAACACGAAGTTCATCACCCGCGTCATCTTAAAGGGTCTGCTCGACCCGATCCTGCAGGTGCCGGTCAACATCGTGAACGCGGAGTTCGTCGCGAAGGAGCGCGGCATCCGGCTGAGCGAGACGACGACGGAGGAAGCCCAGGGATTCCGGAACATCATCAACATCACCGCCAAAACCGACAGGATGACCGAGTCGGTGAGCGGGAGTGTCTCGGGCCCGAACCGCGCGCGGATCGTGAGCATCGGCGGCTACATGACCGACCTGACCCCGACCGGCCACGTCGTCATCTCCCGCCACACCGACAAGCCGGGCGTCATCGGCAAGGCCGCGACGATCCTCGGCCGGGTGAACGTGAACATCGCCGGGATGCAGGTGGGACGCCACAAGCCCGGCGAAGAGGCGTTGATGGTCCTGACGGTCGATTCCGCGGTGCCGGCCGACGCGATGGCGGAGATCAGGAAGATCGACGGCATCCAGACGGCAAAGCACGCCAAGATCTGATCGGCCCGGCCACCACCCCCCTCTTTGCAGCGCGTGCCGGCCCCCGATAGGGAGGAGCCGGCACGGAGCGGCCTTGCGGGGGCAGAAATATATTTATACCGGCGACACCAACCTTATTGATCGTCGGGCAGACACGGGCTCGTGGTCTAGCTGGTTATGACGTCGCCTTGACATGGCGGAGGTCCTGAGTTCGAATCTCAGCGAGCCCATCACCGTTTTTGAAACGATTGATTTCTTGAAGTTCTTTTCCGGGAGTTACATCGCCCGGACAGGCCAGTAAACCAGATATTTTTGCGCTGACACCATAAGGACGATAATGCCTTCTCCAGAGAATCGTCTTCAGTTCCCCGCTCCCCCGTCCAGGTCTGCGTCCGCCGCCCGTGTATGTTTTTTCCCGGGTTTTCGCCCACCCCACGCCGTGCCCACCTTCGGGGCCGGAGGAGGGGGCGTGCAGGCTGCTAGCGAAGAGGTGGCTTGCGTTCGCGAGGACACGAGCGGGGAGGTGCGGTGAAGTTCGCGGGCCAGAATATACCCCGGTCTGCGCGCCCGAGATCATCGCCGGCTGCCGGCACAATCCCGCTCAGAGCAAGAGAGAATAGTCCAGCAGGCAATCGTAGCAGAACTGCGTTGCATGCAGGATTACCTCGTCGCGGCTTTCAAAATCATGCCAGCGCCACTCCCTCTCGGTGCAGGGGCGTATGCCGCGTCGCATGCCCCCGATATTCCTGGCATCGTACCCTGCCTCGCAGAGAATGAGGGTGTAACGACTCGTCTGAGGAGAGCCAGCGTTCAGGCCGTAGAGGATCCCGATCTCCAGGGTAGCCGAATCGTTGATGCCGTGCTCATCCTCCTCTTCCCGGAAGAAGTGGATGATGTGCACCCGGCTCTCCTCCACCAGGGTTTCCCCCAACCTGAAGCCGTATGCGTGATCGTCCTCTCCCGGAACCTCGGGTGAGAGGCCTCAAGATCATACGAGATCCGGGCGTTGAACCCTCATCATCCCGGAGATGCCGCTTTAACGCCTCCAGGTGCGCCCTCCTGAACGAACCGAACAGCCCGATGGCGAGCTCGTCTTTCAGCCTCTCCGAATAGTCGAGATCCTGGTTGAGCGCGGAGAGGAAATCCATCGGGAGAAAGTGCGGGTCAGCGGGGATAAAGGATGACGATAACAGATCCGTTACTTGGATGTGCAAAGTTATATCAGCAGGTAACAAAAATAGTACCGGACAGGATCCGGGAGCGGAGCATGAACGAGACAATCCTTGAGCGGCAGTTATCCGAGGTCCCCTCGGTCATCATCAACGCCACGAGCCCACTGGGGAATAAGAAGGCATGGGCAATCTACATCGCGCTGTTGCAGAGGGACGAAGGGCTCCGGTTTAACCAGATCCGCGACCTCTTTGAGGCAGAGCCCCCGGAGATCGCGAGGGCCTTACGAGCGCTCGGAAATGCGGGGCTCATCGCCAGGCAGGCACGGACCCTCGACGAGGTCGGGAATGTCGAAGCATCATTCTACGTGCCGACCACCCTCGGGAAGGCCCTGATCGCGGCCCTCTACCAGGGGCTCCTGCCGTCGCCAGAGGATGAACCGGAGAGGGCGGCGCCTGGAGAGAAGCGCAGGCCGGCACGGACCCACTGCCCGGCAAGCCCGGTCCGCACGGGCAAGATCCCCATCCCGGCGTCGCGGGAAGGCAGAGGCGCACGCTCGCCGGTGAGACGAAAAGAGAGCCGCCGATCGAGCCTTCGCGGGGCCCTCCACTCCGCGTGAGTGGGTGTACGGGATCGTAACCCCGATCAGAGAGTGCGATCGAACTTTTCTCCAGCGCCGCCGAATATAGAACGACAAGGGGCTTAGCCGATGGAGAAGGTGCGGATACTACAGATAGGCGATATGCAGAACGGGTTTACACAGGAAGACGGGAACCTCTACGTCAAAGGCGCTCAAGATATCATTGCCCCGGCAAACGATTTTCTACGCCGGGTTAGAGACGGCGTTTTCGATCGTACGTTGATCATACTGGACACCCACTTTGCAGAAGAGTACAGCCGGACCGAAGAAGGCAAAGTATTCCCCGTCCACTGCGAATATGGCACAGACGACTGGGAGTTGGCGATCGATGTCTCCGGTCTGCCGAATAAGCGGTATCTAACAAAGAATCGATTCGATATGTGGAGCGAAAAGAGGTCGGAGGACACGCCGTTCAATGACCCCGGGCGGAAGGCTGCGCATGAGAACCTGTTTCATTTTGTAGACAACCCCTATGAACCGGGAGAGAGGGTTGCCCGCGAAGAGTACGTCCGAGCAATCAGTCCCGGCCGCAACCTCGCCGGCGTCGAAGTTACCCTGTTCGGCGTGGCCTCGGACTACTGCAACCGCTACGCCATGGAAGGCTGGCTTGAGCGAGGCGCCAGCGTAACGATCGTTCAGGATCTGACGAAAGGGATCGAGAAAGAGACGCCGCAGGTACTCGACGAACCTCAATACCGGCAGTACATCGGCAGCAGACTGAGAGCCGTCGATAGTGTCGGATACTTAAGGGAACTGGCTGATTCTGTCGTACAGAACGCCACCGGATACTCGTAATCCCTGAGCCTCCGGACCACGCTACGGCCGGTCCGGGAATGGGGGGCCTGACGAACTCCTGCGGATCGCAAGGCAGGCCCCCCCTCATCAGGCTCCTTTTCCTTCGATCCTCCCCTGCCGGGGCGTGGTGCTCGTTCCGGCTCCGTCACCGCACCCAATCGGCCTTCGGAAAAAGAGATGTTTTTGCCGCCCCGATAGCCCCTCGCCTACGCCGTCACCGGCGGGAAACCGGAGGTCGCCTCCCCGCTCTCGTAGACGAGGGTGTTATAGCGATACTGGAAGATGTAGATCGCCAGGGATACCGCGAGCATGAGGACGGGAACGAGGAGAATCCCGACGATACCTGCAAAAAGCCCGACGATGCCCGCGACGGTGACGACCAGGAAGACGAGGACCATCGTAAAGATCATGAGGACGAGCTGGAGGATGATCTGGGAGAAGATATACGAGCCCCAGCCGATCGTACGGATCTGAGCGAGGACAGCGGGGATGTCGAACGCTGCGCGGAGCGACCCGGTCTTCGCAAACCGCACCGCCGCCATCTGCATGACGAGCCAGATGACGAGGAAGAAGACGAAGGCTGCGAGAGCGGCGACGGCGGCAACGAGCCCCTGCCCCCCGAGGATGCCGGCACCTCCCATCAGGGCCGTCGCGGCGAGGAGCATCAGCCCGATGTAGGCGAGGTAGACGACGAGCAGCTTCAGGCCGTCGGAAAAAAGCCTGCCCCAGCCACCGAGGTCGGGCGCGTCTCCCCGCATGATCCGGACGAAGTAGCCGTAGATGAGCGGGAACACGACGATACAGGCGATGAGCTGGAGCCAGCGCACCAGACCTCCACGGAGAGCGTCCCGCGTATAATCGAACGAGTCCTCGAGGGCCCGCTGGTAGTTTATGGACACCTTACCGCCCCGGACCTCTCAAAACCCCTGCTCATGCGATCCCACATACCGGCCCTGCGGGCGCGGAGCTCCTGCCCGCCCCCCGGACCGGGCAAACGACCGACCGTCGGGGGTCATGGCAACCGTCGCCACGAGGGGGTCATCTGCGCCGTACCGTAGGCGAATGCCGGCCCGGTCCCGGCAGGGTGCCGGAGCCGGCCGCCGGAGAAGAATCCGGGACGCCGAAGGCCTTCGCCCGATACACGCATCGGGCCCGGGGCGAATGCATCCCCGTAGTACATCCAGATCGAGGTCGCACCGGCGGGGAGGTAGACCCGGACGACCGCCGAGTCCGAAGCCACGTAGGTCTCCTTCCAGTGGTCGAGGACGGTACCGTCCTCGGTGACGAACCGGAGGTCGTCGAATTCGGCCCGCATCCCGGGACGGAATAGGACGACCTCGCGGTGAGGAGACCCGTCGGCCGGGGACGGGCCGGTGACGGCGACCGGCACCCGGTAGAGCCATGCGGTGCTCCACCATGGCGCTTCAGAGGAGTCGACACGCTTCCATGGCGTGCCGGGCTTCCCGGCTACAGAAATTCTCGTACCGGAGAAGAGGTTTCCGGCGACGTTCACGCTTGATGCGGCTGTACCTGGCTTTAACGCGCTCACGACCGGGACGCTCGCCCCGGCCACCATCAGTACCGTTACAAGGAGAGACAGAGCTCTCTTCACACGCTTCATCCTCATCGGCAATCACCATCCGGGCCGGCAGAACGGTAAACTCTTAAGCATGAAGAGAGCAAACACGTCTTGCCTGCGGGCTGTCGTGATGTTCACCCGGGCTTGTTGGGAGTGGGGTGAACGTCACCCATATCGTTACGTTGACCATATGTCGGACCGCTCACAAACCCCTGCGAGCAGATCCAACCGACGAAGAACAATTCTCCAATATAGGATATAATTCAATCGCATTGCATGAATCCAAGGGTATTGGAAAGATTCTATCCCATTGTCAGCGACCACTTTTACGGCATGAAATCATCCAGATAGTAAAAATAAGAGCATAAACAATCCGATTTACAAAATCGCAGGTTTGTTGCAGAGGTGGAGGATCTTCACCCGGCGGAAGGCGTTCTCCAACCAGGACCGGGCCGGGACCGGCGTCGCGCAGGCACGGCGAGAGAGGGTCGTCACGGACCCATCCGCACCCTTGATCCCCCGATCAGGTACCCGGCGTACGGGACTCCCGACAGCCCCCGCACCACCACGTAACTCACCACGGCCGCCGCCGCGAAGATCACCGGATAGGTCAGCCAGTCGGCCCACGACAACCCTGTGAGGGAGGCCCAGGCGGCTGCACCGGCGGCGATGACGAGGGGGTGGACGAGGTAGACCCCGTAGGAGTGCTCCCCGAAGGACCGGAGAGCGCCCGCAGAGCGGCCGCCGCCCTCCTCCAGCCGCCAGGCCGCGAGGACGAGCACCGCGACGACCGGGACGTAGTAGAGGGGTTCGAGGAGCCGGTAGACGCAGAAGACCGCGAGCGAAGACCCTCCGATACTCCCATAGTGGAGTACGGCCGCCATCCAGATGCCGCCGAGGAGGAGGGCGCCCCCGCCCGCCGCGGCGATCATCCCCGCGGGAGAGAGGGACCGGAGCGCCGACCGGAACCCCCCGGTATGCCGGGCGACGTGGATGCCGAGGACGAAGTAGAAGAGGTGCGAGACAAAGAGCCGGATCAGGACCGTGTACCACTCCGTGCCCGCGAAGGCTCCGAGGAGGTGGGCCCCCGCGTTCCAGAGGACCTGGAGGAAGAGGAGCGAAAGGAGGAGGTAGAGCGCCGCCCCTCCCCGGTCGAAGAAGTCGTAGCCCCGGACGATCAGCGGGAAGAGGAGGTAGAGCTGGATGATCAAAACGAAGAACCAGAGGTGGTAGGCGGCGGTCCCAAGGAGGAGGGCTTCCGCCACCCTCTCCGGAGAGGGGACGCCGGCAAACCCGAACGCCCCCTCGACCGTCACCATGAGGTAGAGGGCGGAGAAGAAGAGGTAGGGGATGAGGATCGTCTTCGCCCGGCGGCGGTAGAACTCGCGGATCGAGTACTCGCCCGCATACCGCGCCGCGAGCACCCACCCGGATATGACGATGAAGACCGGGACCGCGAAGTGGGCGGCGATGTAGACGAAGACGTCGAGGAGGGCGAGAAGGTTCACGACGGGGATCACGGTGTAGTTCATCGAGACATGAACGGCGATCACGGCGAGGGCGGCAAACCCCCGCAGATGCTCGACCTCTGAAAACCAGACCACCGGGACCACACCTCAAGACCGCCCGCCGGTGGGCGGCAGGCGGTAACAGGATTGCAGGCAGGGGTATATGAATCCCCCGCCGTCCGGCAGGCGGTCAAGCACTTATCATCTCCGGCGACACTACCTATCAGGGAGTGAGTCCATGCAGTACTCTGAAGGACAGGTCGGAAGGGTCTTCACCGTCAGGATCGACGACGGGGAGGACTTCATCAGGGAGATCAGGCGTTTTGTCGCGGCAATGAACATCCAGAGCGGGATGGTCCACTTCCTCGGCGCCGCCCGGAACGCGACGCTGGTGACGGGGCCAAAGGAGATGGTCATCCCGCCGACGCCGCGGCGGGAGGAGATCTTCGGGGGCTGGGAACTCCTCGGCTTTGCGACCATCCATCCCGGCGTCGAGGGACCGTCCCTCCATATCCACACCGTGGCGGGGAGGGGGATCCGGTCGCTCGCCGGGTGCCTCCGCGAGAAGGCGGAGGTCTACCTGGTGGTCGAGGCGATCGTCACGGAGTTCGTCGGGATCTCCGCCCGGAGACTCCCCGACGAGAAGACCGGCGTCGACCTGCCGGTCTTTGACCGGGCACTCCCATGAGAGCACAGCCGGCGTTCCTCCCCATGACGATGGAGGAGGCAGGACGGCTCGGCATCGACCGGTTCGACATCATCCTCATCTCCGGGGACGCCTACGTCGACCACCCCTCTTTCGGGACGGCGCTGCTCGGGCGGGTCCTGTGGGACGCCGGCTACTCCGTCGGGGTCATCGCCCAGCCGGACTGGCGAAGCGACGATGACTTCCGGCGCCTGGGGGAGCCCCGGCTCTTCTTCTCGATCTCCGCCGGGAACGTCGATTCACTGGTGAACGCTTTCACCCCGAACCTGAAGCGCCGGAGTTCCGACGCCTACTCGCCGGGCGGAAGACTCCTCCGGCCCGACCGGGCGACCCTCGTCTACACCGACCGGGTCCACGCCCTCTTCCCGAAGACGCCGGTCGTCATCGGGGGGATCGAGGCGAGCCTCCGGCGGTTCGCCCACTACGACTACTGGTCCGATTCAGTCCGGCAGGCCATCCTCGCCGACGCCCCCGCCGACCTCCTGGTCTTCGGGATGGGCGAGCGGCAGGTCGTCGCGATCGCCGGTCGCCTCGCGGCCGGCGAGGCGACCGGCACTCTCACCGATATCCCCGGCACCGCCTACCGGATCGACCTCAAGACCTGGCGGAGCATGGACCCGGCCGGATATGTCGTCCTCCCCGGCTACGCGGAGGTGAAGGAGGACCGGTATGCCTACGCAAAGGCGTTCGCGCTCCATTACAACGAGCAGGACCCCCTGCGGGGCCGTCCCGTCGTCCAGCCGCACCCAAAGACCGTCGTCATCCAGAACCCGCCGGCGATGCCCCTGCCGGGCCCTGAGCTCGACCGGGTCTACGAACTCCCCTACGCGCGGAGAGCCCACCCCTCCTACACCGAGCCCATCCCCGCCCTCGAACCCGTCAGGTTCTCGGTCGTCAGCCATAGGGGGTGCTTTGGGGCCTGCTCGTTCTGCGCCCTCACCCACCACCAGGGGAGGATCATCCAGAGCCGGAGCATCGACTCGATCGTCCGCGAGGTGGAGCGGATGGCGAGGATGCCGGAGTTCGCGGGCGTCGTTCAGGACGTCGGCGGGCCGACGGCGAACATGTACGGGATTCACTGCGGCCGGTGGGAGACCGCCGGCACCTGTCCCGACCGCCGCTGCATCGACTGCCCCACCCTCGGCCGCAGCCACGAGGAGCAGCTCCGCCTCCTCCGGCGTCTCCGTGAGATTCCCGGGGTGAAACGGGTCTTCATCGCCTCGGGCATTCGCTACGACCTGGTCCCCGCGGAGGAAGAGTACCTGGCGGAGGTCTGCGAGCGCCACGTCTCCGGGCACCTCAAGGTCGCCCCAGAACACGTCTCGGAGAGGGTATGCACCTGCATGGGCAAACCCCCCCACGAGGCCTTCGACGCCTTCAGGGAACGGTTCGAGGCCCTCCAGCAGGGTAAGAAGAAACGGCAGTATCTCGTCCCCTACCTCATGTCCGGCCACCCGGGCTGCAGGATGGAGGATATGGTCGAACTTGCCGAGTACGTCCGCGACACCGGGCTCTACACCGAGCAGGTCCAGGACTTCACGCCGACGCCGATGAGCATATCGACGACCATCTACCACACCGGGCTCGACCCCTTCACCCTCGAGGAGGTCTACGTCCCGAAGGACCGGGAGAAGCGGGTCCAGCGGGCCCTCATGCACTACCGGGACCCGGAGAACTACGCTCTCGTCTGCGAGGGCCTCCGGACGGCCGGGCGGGAGAACCTCATAGGAAGCGCGTGGAAGTGCCTCGTCCCGGCCCGGCCCCGGAGCGGCGGGGCTACCCGCGCAGGACCGAGCCCACGGCAAACCCGGCGGCCGAAGCGATAAACCGGTTCGGGATCCGCGGGATGATCAGGGTCATCACCGTGAAGGAGACGACTATGTTCGGGATCGTGCCGGGGGTGACGACGGACTCGAGCAGCTGCATCGTATTCGAACGCCAGGTCTCGGGCGGCGGCGCCGTCACCTTCTCCACCGCGCCGCTCGCCTTCTCCACCGCATCGGTCGCCGTCCTCATAACCGTCGAACGCCACCCGTGCTCCTGTGTCGGGCTCCGTCTACACATCATGATTGCCGATCTGGCGCCGGGTACTACTTATGCCTATGGCCTGCAAGCCATCTGCGGATCCGGCGCATCTGGTTCTGGTGACAGAAAGGGCAGAGAGCCAGAAAATTTTTGCTCGTGCGGGACCCGCCGCAGATGACGGGTTCGCGGAGGTCGAAGTGCGTCGACCCGGCGGTGAGGGGGACGTTGCACCCGGCGCACCGGCAGCATTGCCGCTCGAGGACGGTCCGCACGACCTCATCGGTGAGGTATGCTCCCGGGACGATCGCCTCCGCAGGATGGGCCGCTATCCGCACTCCGCGCTCGGTGGACACACGGGGGAGATGCCCGTCCGGGGCAATAAACCTTGTGACGGGCGCGGCAGGGTGCGGGCCCCGGAGCCGCGGAGTCGGGGTGAGGAGGCGGCCGGGAGGTTTCCGGCAGAATAAAGAGAAAACCTATTGCCGGGCGACAAAAAACGCATCAGTATGCAGCATAAGATAACCGGAGACAACCTGCAGATGGTGACCCTGCACCTCGCCCCCGGCGAGAGTATCTGCGCCGAGGCCGGCGCCATGGTCAACATGAGCGGGAACATGCAGATGACCACCAACATGAAGGGCGGGCTCTTCAAGGGGTTGAAGAGGATGGTGACCGGCGAGGGGCTCTTCATGACCGAGTTCACCCCGACCGGGAAGGAAGGGTTCGTCTCGTTTGCCGGAAACGTGCCGGGCAAGATCTTCACGCTCGAACTTGCGGGGAGCGAGTTCATCGCCCAGAAAGACGCCTTCCTCTGCTCCGAGCAGGGGATCGACCTCGACATCGCGTTCACGAAGCGGCTCCGGTCGGGCGCCTTCGGCGGCGAGGGGTTCATCCTCCAGCGGCTCACGGGTAAGGGGACCGCGTTCCTCCACTGCTGCGGCGACATCATGGAGATGACGCTTGCCCCCGGCGAGGTCGTCAGGGTGGAGACGGGGCTCGTCGTCGGGTTCGAGAGCACCGTCGACTACAACATCCAGCTCGCGGGCGGCGTCAAGACCGTCTTCTTCGGCGGGGAGGGGCTCTTCCTGACGACGCTGACCGGACCGGGCCGGGTCGTCCTCCAGTCGATGGATATCGCGAAACTCGCGGGCGCCCTGATGCCCTACCTCCCCGTCCAGAACTCGTCGGGACGGTAACCTGATAGTCGACGAGGTCGCAGGAGTACCTGATGAACCTCGTCATGGTCGTGCACGGCCCGGAGGCCTTCGACGCCGGGGACGCAGAGCGGCTGATCGGCCTCCTCTCCCCCCGGCGGGTGCTCGTCGCGGGGGTGATGGCCCGGACCGCCGCCGAGGAGTCGGGGCTTCCGGCGACCTGCACAGACGAGCGGCCGAGCGTGGTCCTCGCCGGCCTCGCCGGTCAGGCATGCCTGGTCAACCGGGGGAAGACCCCGGAGTCGGGCCGGATCTTCGGCGAGCTTGTCGCGGGCCGGCTCGAAGGGCTCGTTCACGTCGAGTGTTCGAGCGGGACCGTCTACTGCTGGAACGGCGGCGACGAAGGGCTTGCGGCGGAGATCGCAGACCTGACCGGTTACGCCCTCGTCCACGCGACGAGCGCCCGCGCCCGACAGGACGGCGTCCGGGAGGTCCGCGGCTGCATCCCGGGCGAGGCGGTCTTCGTCAACGGGATCGTCGTCGGGACCGCGACGGCGGAGACGGTCGTCCTCGCGAGCGAGGGCGGAACCCTCCGGGCCGTCTCCGGCCTCGACGAGAAGCCCCACGGTATCGAGAAACTCCTCCGGGCAGGCCTCCCGGAGATCGCGGCGGCCTGGTGCAAGAGCGGGGTGGTACGCTCGGTCCCTCCCCGGCAGGGAAGGCGCGTCTCCCGCGGGGGCAGGGTAGCGATCGTCGACCACTGCGGCCACACCCTCTACCGCGAACTCGATGATGAGGTCTGCGGGGTGCTTGCCGTCGGCGACGACACCACCGCCGTCTGCGGCCACATCTGCTCCCACGCCGGGATCCCGGTCTTCGGGGTGGTCGACGGGGACGCCGATACCATCGTGGCGCCCGGCTACGCTCCGGGCTCGGTCGTCGTCGAGGTCCTCGACGGCCGGGACGACGACCTCGGCCGGGAGGTTGCGGCGACGAGGGATCTCCTGGCCGACTGCTGGGAGGAGTGGGTGGAGGAGACCCTCCGCACCCTCGGAGATAGGGTGCGGGTCGTCCTCGACCTTCGCGGAGGATAGAGATGCAATGCGCCGAGTGTAAGGGGAGGGGGTTCTGCGGGCTCGAACGCTGCCCGATCATGAGCAGGTTCTACGCCCGCCTCCCGGTGCGGCCGAGCGACCGTTACCAGGGGGCCGCCCCGTCGGTCTTTGTGGGGAGTTACGGCTACCCGAAGGTCGCCGGGGGGCCGCTGATGATCGACGACGCCGACAACCCGCCGGACTGGGTCAGCCGGGGGCTCGGCATCGAGGAGATCGTGGGGCTCCGGGCCCGGACGATCCGCGGGGCCGGGGAGGCGAAAGACCTCTCCGGGAGCATCCAGGAGATCGCGCTCTCGAGCAGCCCGCTCGACGTCGAGGTGCGCTTTGTGAAACCGGTCGCCTTCGACCTCCGGTTCGACGGGACGATCGCCCCCGTCGGGCTCACCGGTGCCATCCGGGATATGGACGTCCTCGGCAACGCAAGGGTTGACCGGGCGGTCGACCGGGCGACCTCCGACACCGACCTCGGTGCTACGGACGCCTGCGAGATCCTCAATGCCTCCGGCATCGACGTCTACCGGATCACCCAGCTCATGACCGCCGGGCTCCTCGGGAAGAAACGGCGCGTCGTCCCCACCCGGTGGGCGATCACGGCGGTCGACGACACGGTCTCGACCCGGCTCAAGAAGAAGATCGCCCGCTACCCCCCGCTCGGCGGGATAGAGGTCTTCTCGGCCGCACTCTACGGGAACCATATCGTCTGCATCCTCGTCCCCGGCGACTGGAAGTACGAGATGATCGAGGTCTGGGGGAAGCAGTCGCTCTGGGGCGGCGGGAGCGAGACGATCGCCCGCGACGGAGAGGGCATGACGAAGTCGGGCTACTCCCCGATAGCGGGGGCCTACTACTCGGCACGCCTCGCGGTCGCGGAGTACCTGGAGAGCGTCCGGCGTTCGGCGCGGATACTGGTCCTCAGAAACGTCACGAGCGAGTACTGGGCGCCGCTCGGCACCTGGGTCATCCGGGAGGCGGCGCGGAACGCCATGCGGGGCGAGAAGAGAACGTGCGCGAGTCTTGAGGAGGCGGTCAACCTTGCCTCCCGGCTGATCGGGTTCAACCACTGGCGCTCCCACAGCAGGCTCATCCCGGAGCTCGCGACGCAGAGGACGCTCTTTGATTTCTAAAGGAAGCCCTGCGTGAGTTAGCTCGCGCGAAGTGCGAGCGTAGCGAGCTTGAGCACCGTAGGTGCGAGCCGCGATGGTCCGTCAGGACCGGAGCGTGAGAAGCCATCAGGCTTCGAACCGCGAAGAGCGCGAAGTTTGGTAGATAGGCATGTAACTCCTCTTCGCGGCTTCGCGCCTTCGCGTGAGACCACGTCGCCTTCGTTGCCGGCCGGGATGTTGCTACAGACTTCCCTGCCCGTTCTTCTGCCGGAGGTAGCGCTCGATGAGGGAATCGAGGCTCTCGGCCTCGTCGGCGCTCTTGTCCTCCCGCACCCGGACGAACCGCGGGAACCGGAGCGCGTAGCCGCTCCCGTAGTTCGGGCTCGCCTGGATCTCCGAGTAGCCGACCTCGAAGACCACATCCGGCTCGAGCGTCACCTCTTTCCCCGAACGGGCTATCACCTTATCCTTGAAGAGGGCGTAGAGCTCCGCGAGCGTCTCGTCGTTGATCCCGGTTGCCACCTTCCCGACGGCGAGGAGCCGGCCCTGGTCCTGGACCGCGAGGAGGAACGACCCGAACGTCCCGGCCCGCCGGCCCTCGCCCCACTCGGCCCCGACGACCACGAGGTCGAGGGTCTCGACGCCGGGCTTCACCTTCACCCAGAGGCGGCCCCGGACGCCCGGCGTGTAAGGCGAGTCGAGGACCTTCACCATCACGCCCTCGTGGCCGAGACCGAGCGCCTCGTTATAGATCGCCTCCGCCCCGGCGACGTCGGTGACCCGGAACTGCTCTGCGACGTGGGCTGTGAGCACCTCATCGAGGATCTTCCGCCTCTCCGAGAGGGGCCGGTCCATCAGCGACTCGCCGTCCAGATAGAGGATATCAAAGACCCTCGGCACGAGTTCGATCTGCTCCATCATCGCGTCGACCTCGTGCTTGCGCCTGAACCGCCGGATGACGTACTGGAACGGCATCGGTTTCCCGTCCCGGACGGCGACCGCCTCCCCGTCCAAGATGACGTCGTGATTGGTCGCCTCCACGAGGAGCCGGGCGATGTCGGGGAGGCTCCCCGTGACCTCCTCGAGTTTCCGCGAGTAGATCCGCGAGACGCCGCCGACCTTGTGGAACTGGAACCTGCTCCCGTCGTACTTGTGCTCGACCGCCACCTCGCCGTGGTCCTCGAGCTGGGCGGCGATCGTCCCCGCCTGGGCGAGCATCATCTTCACCGGCCGGAAGGGCTCGATCGTGACGCGGGAAAGGGCGTCGGGGTCGCGCCGGGCGAGGAGGGCGACCTGCCCCAGATCGTTCATCGCCTGGTGGGCATGCTCGACGAGGCGGACGTCGACCGCGAACGCACGGGCGACGGCGTCGCGGACGTTCCCCTCGCCCATCCCGATCCGGAGCTCCTCAAGCATCAGCCTTGCGAGATAGCGCCCCTCAAGGGGCCGGGCGTTCCCGAAGAGCCCCTGCGCCACACGGAGTTTCTCCCGCTGCGACCGCTGCCCGCCCGCTGCCGCCATCCGCTCGAACTCGCGGTAGACATCGACGAGGCCGAGCTCCTGCATGAAGAACGAGGTCTGCTCCTTCTTCGCGAGGAGGCGCTCGACGGCAAGGCCGGCATCCCCGGTCGCGTTGATCGCCTCGCGGACCGTATCCCTCTTCGTCCCGACGACGTAGGCCACGGCGTCGTAGAGGAGGTTCGGACCCACGCCGAGGTTCTTTGTGCTCCAGTCGGGGAAGACCCTCCCCATGATGAAGCGGACGAAGACGGGGAGTTCGTCGTCGTCAAGCCGGGGGAGGACGGCGGCGACCTGCTCGATCATCTCAAGGCGCCCTGCTATCCCCTCGAGGCGCTCGCAAACCTCGGCGAACTCCAGAAATTGCATACCCATATCTCCTGAAGCATTTCGCCGCGGGACGCATCAACCCTCCTCTTTGGCACGGTTGAAGTGGAAGGACCGCCAATCTTCATCCATGAACCAGGACGAAGAACTCAAGGAGATGCTCCGCGACCTCATCTGGCTCAACAGCCTGATCGCGACCGAACTCATCCAGATCACCGAGAACACCTCCCAGATCCTCCGGAAAGCGGCTCCCCCGGAGGCCTGCATCGCCGAGCACGCGGCCCTGCGGGCGAAGACGCTCGAGATCGCCGACCGTTACCGGCCGGGGACGATGCTCCGGCAGCACGTCGAAAAACACCAATAAAAAGGTGATGGGTGCCGTCAGGCTCCGGCGGCGACAAGCCCCGCGTCCCTGACGACGAGGTCCGACTCCTCGATCAGGTCCTCCGTCAGGGCGATCTCGACCGTCCCATTGACCGGGTCGATGGTGCTCGCCGTCGCGCCGGTCGTATCGTTCCCGGCGACGGTGAAGGCGTAGCCCTCAGGCAGGACGACCTCGACGGTGTAGTTTCCCGGGCCGACGCCGCTGAAGATGTAGAGGCCCTCGCAGGCGTGGGAGAAGGTCTCGGCCGTCGCGATCCTCTCCCCCGCAGCGTCGAGAAGGTTGACGGCAACGCCGCTCATCCCCCATTCGCCGGCGGTCTGGACGCCGTCGGCGTCGGCATCGAGAAAGATGGTCCCCCCGATCGTGCCGACGGTCCGGCCGAGATCCGGTTCCGGCGGAACTGCGCCCGCCGCGCTTGCAATCGTACCGAAGACCAGTGCTGCTGTTATGATGGTTGTAAGAACGCTGATTGCTCTCATCTGGTTCACCTCGCCTTCCGGACGCCGGCGAGGGCGGTCCGGATGGTGCAACCCCCGGGACTGAGCGGGTTTTTCCCGATCCCCAGTCCGTCGGGGTTCGACCCCAGGATAGTCGTTATATTATATGAAGATTGTTAAATGTACCGGAGCAGGCGGCACCCACATCCGGCAGATAAAAATACCTAATTTCCAAAAAATTGACCCATAAATGCAGTAAACCAGGCCAGATTACGCCAGGGTAGGCAGATCCCAATCAGGCGAAGGGGGAGGCGGATCGCGCGCATCCCCGCCGTCCCCGATGCTCTCGTTCTCCGGGCTCGCCACATCGCCCGCTCCGCCCGCCTCGCCTGCCGGCGGAGTCGGCGTGGGAGCGGGGATGATCAGCCCCGCGTCCCTGGTGACGATGTCGCCCCCGCCGACGACGAAGAGATCGGTCGAGCCGGTTGAGGGGTCTGGAGAACTGTTCCCACCGGGGGCCGTGAAGACGTAGCCCTCCGGCGGGGTGAACGCCACGGCGTACTCGCCGGGGAGGAGGGGGCCGAAGAGGTAGAAGGATGTGTAGCGGTCGTGATAACCCGTGCGGGCCGACGCCAGGACCTCGCCCTCCGCGTCCATGAGGCGGACCTCGACGTCCGTCATGCCGTAGGTCTCGTCACGGATGCCGTCCTGGTTGTCGTCGCTCCAGGTCGTCCCGAGAACCCACCCGTAGGCCGTCTCCGGGGTCTCGGTCTGGTAGTCGCCGATGAACCCGGCGTTCAGGGTTTCCTGCCCGTCAACGCTCCCCGCGAACGCCAGCCCGTCAAGCAGGACGGCGTCGTTGCCGGGGCCGGAGATCGTGCACGAGTAGCCGTCCGGCAGGAGGAACTCGGCGCCGCTGTAACCGCCGGTGGGGACGGCCTCAAACCGGTATGACCCGTCCGGCCCGGTGACCGCAGCATCGAACATCGTCCGCATCCCGATCAACCGGACGCTGATGCCGGGGATGCCCGGCTCGCCGGGACCGGGAGCCCCGTCCCCATCGAGGTCGTACCAGACGGTTCCCGAGAGCGCCCTCCTCTCGCCATCATCGTCGTCCCGCTCATCGTCGTCATCATCATCATCGTCACGTGGCGCCGGCGTTGGGCCCACCGTCACTCTCGGGGTCGGGCCCACCGTAACTCTCGGGGTTGGGCCCACCGTAACTCTTGGTGTCGGGCCCACCGTCACTCTTGGTGTCGGGCCCACCGTCACTCTCGGCGTCGGGCCCACCGTCACTCTTGGCGTCGGGTCCACTGTCAGCGTGGGTGCCGGCGGAATAGTCACCTCCCCGACGGGTTTTATGACCCGGGTGGGGATGGGCGTGGGCGTCGTCGGGACCGGGGTCGGGGCGGCGGTCACCGGCGTCTTCTGGGGAACGACCGGTGCCTTCGGGGGCTTGAGGGGTGCCACCGTGGGCGCGGGCGTCGGGGTCGTGGTCGGAGTCGGCGTCGGCTCCGGGGCCTTCTCGAGCCCTATCACCCAGGCATCCGTATTCACCGACCCATCCCGCACCGTGGCGTTGAACGTGCCGGCCACGACGTACCCGCCGGGTTCCGCCTCGACGAGCGACGCGGCCCGGTCGCCGGGGTTCACGCCGCCGGCGATCTTGCTCCACACCACAGCGCCGGCGGCATCCGTCCCGACGATCCAGGCGTCGGTGTCGTCGACGCCCAAAAATCCGGTCTCCCCGGCGAAGACATAGCCGCCGTCAGCGGCCCAGATGACGGCCGTAGCAGACTCGTTCACGCCGAAATCCCCGTAGATCCAGTTCCAGATTATGTCGCCGGCGGGGGTGAGTTTGATGAGGAGGGCGTCGGTGTCGATTGTCTCGTTATCCGGCCTCTCCGTAAAGGTTCCGGCGACGAGGAGGCCGCCGTCCGGGGTGTTGATCACCGCCCGGCCGAGATCGTCGTCGGGGCTCCCGAACGTCCGGTTCCAGACCTCGCCGCCGGACTCATTCAGCCGGACCACCCAGACGTCGGCCATCCCGGCCCCCGACGACTCCGTGCTGCCGGCAAAGACGAAGTCCCCGTCGGGGAGCCGGACGACGGCGTTCGCGGTGTCGTTCCCCGACCCGCCGAGCACCCTGCTCCAGACCTCGCCGCCCGTCTCGTTCACCCTGACCGCCCAGGCATCCGACTCGTTCCCTCCCCAGGCCGCGGTGGAGCCGACGAAGAGGAAGCCGCCGTCACCTGTCGGGGTCACCGCGTTCGCCGAAGCGTTGACGTCCGCGCCGCCGTAGGTCCGGTTCCAGACCTCGTCGCCCGACGGGTCGACCATCAGGAGCCAGGCGTCGGTGTCCAGCCGCGTCCCGTTCGTGACATAGGTCAGGTTGCCGGCAAGGAGGAGGGTGCCGTTCTCGGTCAGGAGGACGGAGCGCGCGGTGTCGGCCTCCTCCCCGCCGTAGGTCCGGTTCCACTCCTCGCTGCCGTCCGCCGTCAGCCGGACAAGCCAGGCGTCCGTCTTCCCCGCCCCGAACGATCCCGTCTCCCCGGCAAGGAAGAAGCCGTCTTCAGGATCAGCGACGATCGCGTATACCGCCTCGCCGGCGTCCGGTCCGCCGTAGGTCCGGTTCAGGGTGACAACATAGTCCTCGCTCTCCGCTCCCGCGACTGCAACGAACACGAGTGCCGAGAGGAAGACGATCCAGAGATAGGTGCCGCATCGCATGGGTATAAACTCCGCTCATCGACCCCCGCGACGCTGTGCGGCCCGCACCGGGGATCCCCGCCCGGCTCTCCGCCCTGCGATCGGCGCGACGCGCAGGCCGGGTCCGGGAGAGGCGGGGTCTCCTGCAGACTTCGCGGGCTCCATACCGCCGCGGGGTTCTGGACCTGAATCGCGACATTATTATAATAATGTTATTTCAAATCACGCGCAGGCGATCCGGTGTGGAGCGGGCGCCTTCCGGAGAGGGTACCTCCACTATCCCTCGCAAGCCGTCCACCCCGCAACCATCAATACGCTTATGAACAAATCCTAGATAGGAGACCTGCATGAGACTCTTGCTTGCGATTGCACCGGAACGGTTCAGGGACGAGGAGCTGGAGGTCCCGAAGAGAGCCTTCGAGGAGGCGGGGATCGGCGTCGAGATCGTTTCCACGACCGCCGGCACCTGCACCGGGATGCTCGGCGGCACCGCGGAGGCGGCGATGACGTTTGACGACGTCGATCCCGGAGAATATGCCGGGATCGTCGTCGTCGGGGGCTCCGGCTCGGAGGAGCACCTCTGGGGCTGCGAGCGGCTCGTCGCCCTCGTCCGGGAGTTCTTCAAGCAGGGCAAGGTCGTCGCCGCCATCTGCCTCGCGCCGGTCGTCCTGGCCCGGGCGGGCATCCTCGCCGGCCGGCAGGCCACGGTGTACTCAAGCCCTGCGGCGATGGAGGAGATGAAGAAGGCCGGGGCAAACATTCTTCCCATCCCCGTCGTCGCCGACCTGCAGGTCGTGACCGCGAACGGCCCCGCTGCTGCGGCGGGGTTCGCCGAGACCATCATCACGAAACTGGAATGCTGAACGATACCGGCAACGGCGGCGTGAGCCGGGGTGACTGCACCCTGGTGATCCCCGCATACAACGAAGAGCAGAGGATACAATCGCTCCTTCTCGACCTATCGGGCTTTTCCGGCGACCTCATCTTCGTCTGCGACGGGACCGACGCCACCCCCGCGGTCATCGGGGCGTTCGCACAGGCCCACCCGTCGCTCGCCATCCGGTGCCTGACCTATCCCACCCGTCTCGGGAAAGGGGGCGGGGTCGTCGCCGGGATGCGGGCCGCGACCACCCGCTACGTCGGTTACATGGACGCGGACGGCTCGACCTCCCTTGCGGAGATGGAACGCCTCTTCGACCGTCTCGCGGCCGCGGACGGGGTCATCGGGTCGCGCTGGCTCCCCGACTCCGTCCTCCCGGTGAGGCAGGGGTTCCGGCGCCGGGTGGAGAGCCGCCTCTTCAACCTCCTCGTGAGGATGCTCTTCGGGCTCGGCTACTGCGACACCCAGTGCGGCGCGAAGGCCTTCCGGCGGGAGGCGCTTGATAAGGTTCTTCCCGCCATCCGGTCGACCGGGTTCGAGTTCGACGTCGAGCTCCTCTGGCGGCTGCGGCAGAGGGGGTGCCGGGTGGAGGAGGTCCCGATCACCTGGGAGAACCGCGACGAGTCGAAGGTGGCGACGACGGACGCGAAGAAGATGCTTCTTGGCATGGTCCGGCTCCGGTTCGGGTGAGGGACGCGGCCCTCTCCGCGCCGGAACAAACCGCCGGGTTTTAAGGGTTTTGAGGCCGACGGATTCTGCAGGAGCGAGAGTCACGGTGCTTGAGAAGACGGTCTTCGTTCAGGAACTCAGGGACGGCATGCAGGTCGATGCGCCTTTCGTGGTGGAGGTTGCAGACCTGAAAGAGAAGCGGGACGGAGGCAAGTACATCCAGCTCACCGTCTCCGACCGGACGGGCCGGGGGGCCTGCAAGGTCTGGGGGACACCCGATTATGCAGGGCAGATCGAGGAGTTCTACCGCGCGATCGCGGTCGGCGAGGTCTACCGGATCTGGGGCTACGCGAAGGTCTACAACGGCTCCTGCGAGGTCAACGTCAACGACGGGATCGCCTGCTTCGAGGCCCCGCTGCTATCGGCCGAGTTCGACCCGTCGCTCTTCGTCTACGCGCCCGTGGACTGTGCCGATATCCGGCAGAGGCTGGGCCGCATGATCGCGAAGATCGAGGACCCCGATATCCAGTCCCTGGTGGTGAGGGTCATCGACGATACTCCCGGGTTCCTCGAAGCGCCCGCGGCCAAACACCACCACCACGCCTACATGGGGGGCCTTGCCGAACACACCCTCGAGACCGCGGAGATAGCGCTCTCCCTCGCCGCCACCATCTGCCGGGCGGAGATGGACACCGACGTCCTCCTCGCGGGCTCCCTCCTCCACGACGTCGGGAAGGCGGCCTGTTTCCGCCGCAAGGGATTCTCGTTCGTCGCGCTTCCCGATTACACGCTCGTCGGGCACACGGCGCTCGGCGCCGCGGCGCTCCTCCGGCACGCGGACGGCGTCGACCCCTCGCGATTCGCGCACATCCTCCATATCCTGATGGCGCACCACGGCCAGTACGGCGAGATCCAGCCCCGGACCCCGGAGGCCTGGACGGTCCACTTCGCCGACAACGCGAGCGCCACCCTCCGGGCAGCCTGCGACGACGCTGCGGACCTCGCGCCGGGCGAGGGAAGGCAGGGGGCACGGACCGGGAAGGCGGTCTACCGGTTCTGACGGGGCAGTAAACCACGGGCTGCTATATCAAAAAGGGCTTCGGGTGTCGCCCGAAATCACAAATATCCTATTATTCTCCGGGTATATCGCCCTTCCGATCCCACCCGGCGAGGTGCTTCGCACCGCAAAAAAGGGAGGTCACTCCCCCTTCAGGTAGGCCTCGGGGTCCCGCTCGAAGAGCTTCTTGCACCCCGGAGCGCAGAAGTAGTAAGTCTTCCCCTTATACTCGCTCTTGAACTTCGCGGTCGCCTCGTCGACGTCCATATCGCATACCGGATCAACTGCCACGTGCATCAACCTCCGACATCATCCCTCTCTTCACCGGAGGTATATATGTCTTGAGCAGCAGCGAGAGCGAGACGACCGTCACCGACGAGAGGGCCATCGCGAGCGCCCCAAACTCCGGCCGGAAGGTGATGCCGAAGAAGGGGTAGAGCACGCCTGCCGCGAGCGGGATGAGGGCCGAGTTGTAGGCGAACGCCCAGAAGAGGTTCTGCTTGATCCGGCTCATCACCTTCCGGGAGAGTTCGATGGCCGCGACGGCGTCGACGAGGTCGTCGCGGATCAGGACGATATCCCCGCTCTCGATCGCGACGTCGGTCCCGCTCCCGATCGCGATCCCGACGTCCGCCTGCGCGAGCGCCGGGGCGTCGTTGATACCGTCGCCCACGAACGCCACGACCTCGCCCCGCTCCTGGAGAGCGCGGACCTCCCGTGCCTTTTCCTGCGGCAGCACCCCGGCGTGGACGTCCTCGATCCCGACCTCCCGCGCGATGGCGTTTGCCGTCCGCGGGTTGTCGCCGGTGATCATCGTCACCGTAAGACCTATCTTTTTGAGGTCCGCAATGGCCGCCTTCGTCGTCGGTTTGAGGGTATCGGCGATGGCGAGGATGCCCGCGAACCTGCCCGCGGCGGCGACGAGCACTGCGGTCTTCCCCTCGTCCTGGAGGGCGGCGATCCGGCTCTCCGCTTCGGGGGGGACACCGATGCGATACTCGTCGAGGAAGGGCTGGTTCCCGATCAGGACCTCCTCCCCCTCCACCACGGCGCTCACCCCTCTGCCGCCGAAGGTCGTGAACCGCTCCGATGCCGGGACGCTGACGCCGGCGCTCTCCGCCCGCCGGACGACCGCCTCCGCGAGCGGGTGCTGGGAGTTCTTCTCGACCGCCGCCGCGAGTGACAGGAGCCGGCCCTCCCCCATCCCGGCCGGAACGATATCGGTGACGTCGGGCTTCCCCCGGGTGAGCGTCCCGGTCTTGTCGAAGATGACCGCGGTCAGCTTCTCGGAGATCTCAAGCGCCTCGCCGTTCCGGATCAGCACCCCGAGTTCGGCGCCCCTCCCTATCCCGACGGTCACGGCGGTCGGGGTAGCGAGACCGAGCGCGCAGGGACAGGCGACGACCAGGATCGAGATCAGGACCGTGAGCGCAAAGAGGAGCGTGGCATCCAGGACCAGGTACCACACGAGGAAGGCGACGGTGGCGATCGCGAGGACGACCGGGATGAAGTAGGAGACCGCGACGTCCGCAATCCGCTCCACCGGAGGCTTCGAGCCCTGGGCGTCCCGGACGAGCCTGATGATCTGCGAGAGGACCATGTCCTTCCCGATCTTCTCGGCCCTGACCCGGAGGACGCCGTTCACGTTCAGGGTGCCGCCGACGACCCCGTCGCCCTCCCTTTTATCGGCCGGGATGGGCTCGCCGGTGATCATCGCTTCATTGACGGAACTCTCGCCGCCCACGACCAGGCCATCCACCGGCACCTTCTCCCCCGGCCGGACCAGGATGACGTCGCCGACGACGACGTCCTCGATGGGGACCTCGACCTCCCGGCCGTCGCGGATCACCGTCGCGGTCTTCGGCCGCAGGCCGATCAGTTTCTTGATGGCATCCGACGTCCTCCCCTTCGCCCGGGCCTCCAGGTAGCGGCCGAGCGTCAGGAACGAGGCAAGCATCACCGCGGTCTCGAAGAAGTTGAAGGCCGGGGTGAGGACGATATTGAAGGTGCCGAGGAGGCTTGCCCCGTAGGCGACGCCGATCCCCATCGCGTACATGACGTCCATCGTCAGCGCCCGGTTCCGGAGCGCCGCCGCGGCCGCCTTGAAGATCGGGGCGCTGACGTAGACAAAGACCGGGAGAGTGATGACGAGCATGACGAGGTTCACGGAGACCGGGAGTGCTCCCATCCCCGGCATCCCGAAGAGCATGTAGAAGAAGAGGGGGATGCTGACCGCAAACCCGACCGCGAAGCGCCGGAACTTGTCACGGAGGTCCTCCTCCCGCATCCGGGCCTCGACGTCCTCGGAGACCTCCTCCTCGAGCCCCAGGTACTGGTAGCCGGCATCCTCGACGGCGGCCCGGATATCGGAGATCGTGACGAGTGCGGGGTTGTAGACGACCCGGACGTTCTCGGTCGCGAGGTTGACCCGGGCCTCGTAGACCCCCTCAAGATCGGTGAGCGAGATCTCGATCACCTGGGCGCAGGAGGCGCAGACCATCCCGCCGACTCTGACGGTGACCTCGTTCCTCACGACCTCGAATCCGGCGTCGCCGACAGTCCGCTCGAGGTCGGCGAGGGTGGCCCGCGTCGGGTCGTACTCGACGGTGGCGGTCTCGGCCGCGAGGTTGACCCGGGCCTCGTAGACGTCGTCCCGGCCCTGGAGGGCCTTCTCTATATTGAGAGCGCAGGACGCGCAGTGCATCCCGGAGATCTTCAGCTCCGCCTTTCGTCTCTCCTCCGGCATGATACTCTCCTCGCTCTCGGCGGATAAATACCTGCACCCCCTTCTCCGCGGCGATTGGCGGGAGGGCCCGGATACCGGTCGGGGCATCCCAGAATTTTATACACAACATTATTATATTAAAAAACGGTTATTATCATCCCATCCTGAGGTGATTGAGGTGCAGAGAAGGGATCTTCCGATAGGAGAATCACGAGAAGAGAAGCGATACGATCTTGAGCGCATGACGTCGGGGCGGGACACCGGCGGTCTGACCGAAGCGTTGCAGAACAGCAGCGATCCGGTCGTCCGCCGGAATGCCGCACTCGCCCTCGGCGCGCTCGGCGAATGGAGGGCGGTGGACCCACTCATCCGCGCGCTCGCCGACCCGGTCCAGGGTGTCCGGGAAGGGGCGGCGAACGCGCTCGTGATGGTCGGGACGCCGGCGGTCGAGCCGCTGATCGATCTCCTCGAGCGTCCCGGCGCCGCGGCGTACGGGCTGCCGCGGGAGGCGCCCTGGGAGGGGCTCACGCAGGTCGACCTGCTCGGAGGCCCCGAGGGCATACCGCTTGCAAAGAGGAGGCTCCGGCACACGGGGGGTATCACCCAGCACGACATGCTCGGCGGCCCGGAGGACCTCCGGGGAGCGGGAGCCGGGACGTCCCGCGATACGGAGGAGGAGATCACCCAGCACGACCTCCTCGGCGGGCCGGCGGATGTCGGGACGCGAAAGAGTCTCCGGCATCGCGAACTCGCGCAGCACGATCTCCTCGGGGGTCCGGCAGATGCGAGGGAGCACGAGGCCCTCTTCCCCGGAGCCCGGAGAGCGGTTGTCGTGCCGGAAGGCGCCCTCCCCGGCATGGGCATCCGCCGGGCATACGCCGCCGTCATCCTCGGCGAGATCGCCGACCCGCGGGCCGAGGGCCCTCTCGGCCGGGCGCTCAACGACAGCGACCCCGCCGTCCGGAGGGCGGCCGAGGACGGGATGGCGCGGTACCGTGAGAGACGGGGGGCACCGACGCCCGTTCCGCCGGCGTCCCGCTGATGCCGGGACAGACCACCCTCTTTTTCCGGCCCCGCGGCCGACCTGTTTCTGCCGGAGAAGGTTCTTATACCGGTGGGGCGTCATACGCCGGAACCGGAGGCGAAAAGATTGGAGCAAGGAGGAAGTTCTCTCGCGGAGCAGCAGGGCGAGAGGCGGTACAACATCGATCTTCTGCGGGCTGAGAAGGATGCGGACGGTCTGGTCGAGGCGCTCGGGAGCGGTAACGGGCTGACCCGCCAGCGGGCCGCCCTGGCTCTCGGAGACCTCGGCGGGCCGGGAGCGGTCGAGCCGCTCATTCGGGCGCTCGGCGACCCGATGACGGCGGTGCGGGAAGCGGCGGCAGACTCGCTCACCATGCTCGGGAGCGCAGCGGTCGGGCCGCTGGTCGAACTTCTCGAGAGCCCGGAGGCGTCGGGGAGGTACGAGGAGCCGGGAGCCCCCGGAGGCGCGGCGACTGTGATCGGGCCCGGCGGCCGGACCTGGGAGGTCGAGACGCGGAGGGAGATCCGGCGGGTTTACGCAGCCGCCATCCTCGGCGAGGTCGGCGATCCCGACGCGGTGCAGCCCCTCGTCCGGGCACTCGGAGACGCGAGCGACGACCTCCGGTGCCAGGCGTCCGGGGCGCTCGCGAAGCTCGGGAACGAGGTGATCGGGCCGCTCACGGAGGTGCTCACCGGATCGGATCCGGAGCAGCGGATCGTCGCGGCCGGCGTCCTCGGCGATACCGGCGACCCGGCCGTGGTGGAGCCGCTCATCAATCTGCTCCGCGACGGGAATCCGGATGTCCGGGGGGCGGCGGGGGGCGCCCTCTTCCGGATAGGCGACGCCGCGGTCGAGCCGCTGATCGCGGCGACGAAGGACGCCGACCGGAACGTCCGGCTCTACGCCGCGGGGGCGCTCAAGTACATCGGCAACCCGCGGGCGATCGATGCGCTCAAAGACCTCGCCCGGAGCGGGGATGCCGAGGAGAAGAGCGTCGCAGAGGACGCGATGGAGAAGATACGGATGGTCCGGGGCAAGGCCGCGCCGGAGCCCTCGGCGCCGACATCAAGGTGACACATCTCAGGCGTTAGTGACCCAGAGGAACTGCGCTTCGTTGACCGGGGCATGCCAACCTTCATGCCCATTACCTCACACGAAGCCGCGAAGAACGCGAAGTTCGGCATGTCACTGAGGGTAACACCTCTTCGCGGTTTCGTGTCTTTCGCATGAATTCTTCCCCACTATACCCCATTAACTCACGCGCAGTTGGCGGCCCGTCTTCATACCTTGTCTTCATGTGGGACCGCAACATCAGCCATATATCGTTGATTTACGCGGAGGCGGGAAGACGTAAAGTCCGTGTGGTTGTTGGCGATCCGTCTCACGCCTTCCTTGAACGTCCCTGCACCAAAATTTATCAGCAGGCCCAGAGAAAGTTGCATCAACCGGAGATACGTCAACACCTGCTTGGCATGAACTGGAGCAATTCTTTCGACAGATTTAACTCAACCACCAGACAACCTTCCACCAGTAAATCCACCCGAAGACCATCGTCAAAGTGCATCCCATCGTAATCGAACGTCACGGACTTCTGCCGTTCCACCTGCAATCCACGTTTTTCTAGTGTCTGGGCAAGGACAGCCTCATAGACAGATTCGAGCAGCCCTGGCCCCAGATCCCGGTGCAGGTGGTAAGCCGCATCAACGACAACCGACGAGACCTCCTCCACATTCATAAACACCCTCCTTTCTTTCGCGTTCTTCGCGGCTTCGCGTGAGACAGGAAACAAAACCAGGTACGAATTCTGGAGTCCCCGGCCATACAAATGCCTCGTCGACTCTCCGGAACATGAAAGTGCGCCGTGCAGGGTGAAAATGGTCGACCAGGAGCACCACCCCGTGTTTCGTCAGTCGATACATACATCCAGTAATGTTCAAGCTCCGTTTCTGCAGAGTGGGAACAAAAAAGAGTCTTTTCTTATCTTCTTCTCCGCACCCGCACCGACTCCGCGTGGGCGTGGAGCCCCTCCGCGTCGGCGATCGTCTCCACCACATCGCCGATCGCCTCAAGGCCTTCCCGCGTGATCACCTGGACCGTCGAGCGCCGGCAGAAGTGGTTCACGTCGAGGCCCGAGTAGAGCCGGGCGTATCCTGCCGTCGGGAGGACGTGGTTCGTCCCCGAGGCGTAGTCACCGCAGGCCACCGCCGCGTAGGGGCCGACAAAGATCGATCCGGCGTTCCGTATCCGGTTGAGGACGGCAAGCGGGTCGGCCACCTGGACCGAGAGGTGTTCGGGGGCGATCCCGTCGACGGTCGCGACGGCCTCGTCGAGGTCGCCGGCGACGATGTAGCCGGAGTGCTCAAGCGCTTTTGCGACGATCTCGCGGCGCTTCGCCTCCGCGGCCATCCGCTTCACCTCGGCCCCGACCGCATCCGCGATCCTTGCATCGGTCGTCACCAGGACGCAGGCGGCGTTCGGGTCGTGTTCGGCCTGCGCGAGGATATCGGCCGCGACAAAGGTCGGGTTCGCCGTCCCGTCTGCGAGGATCGCGATCTCGCTCGGCCCCGCCGGAAAGTCGATCTCGGCCTCGTCCCGGAGAAGCATCTTCGCCGCGGTGACGTAGACGTTCCCCGGCCCGACGATCTTCTCGACCCGCGGGACCGTCTCGGTCCCGAGCGCCATCGCCGCGATCGCCTGGGCGCCGCCGACCCGGTAGATCTCGTCGACCCCGGCGATATCGAGCGCGACGAGGGTGATCGGGCTCGTCGGCGGCGGGGTGCAGCAGCAGATCTCCGCGACGCCCGCGACCTTCGCCGGGATCGTGCACATCAGCGCCGTCGAGGGGTATGCCGCCCGGCCGCCGGGGACGTAGGCGCCGATGCGGGATAAGGGCGTCGTCTTGACGCCGAGGGTGACCCCCGGCTCCATCTCCTGCAGCCAGAGGTCGCGCCCGCGCTGCAGCTCGTGGAACCGGCTGATCCGCGCTTCCGCCTCCACCAGGCTCTCGACCAGTTGCGCGTCCACCTGATCGTAGGCCGCCTCCCGCTCCTCGTCGGAGACGGCGATCTCCTCAAGATCGATCCCATCGAACTTCTTCGTCAGGTCGAGGAGGGCCGCGTCGCCCTCCGCCCGCACCCTCCCGACGATCTCAGAGACCGGTCCCTTCACCCGGTCGAGGTCCGACCGCCGTCCGGCGAGCCACGTCTCGATATCCAGCGCCTGCCACATGAGGAAGAGGGTCGGCGGGCAGGAGCGTTAAGGTTTCGGCACCGGATCGCCCTCTCCACCGGCAGGCGGCCCTGCATCCTCCTCCACCTGCAACGGAGCCGGATCCAGCCGGAACTCCGGGTTTGGCAGGACCTGCAGCCCCGGAGAACATAGGTAAATCACAAGTAGTTAACTTAAACCAGAAAGAACATGCTTAATATTACAGTCGGCGTACCCGCTATACCATGAAGGTACTCCGCCTATGTGCGCTCACATGTTTCCTCATCGTCGCCGCGGTCCTGTTCTCCGGCTGCACGACGAACACCGACTCGACACCCGCCGGGAACGTCCAGGTGAAGGTCTTCCATGCAGGAAGCCTGACCGGACCGTTTGAGAAGGTGAAAGCGGCGTTCGAGGCCGACCACCCCGGCGTCACCGTCCTCCTCGAGCCCGCCGGCAGCGTCGACTGCATCAAGAAGATCACCGAGAACGGCAAACCCGCCGACGTCCTCGCCTCCGCCGACTACTATCTCATCCCGGAGATGATGATGCCCGAGGACGCCGACTGGTACCTCACGTTCGCGAAGAACCGGATGGTCCTGACCTACTCGAACGAGAGCAGGTACGCAAATGAGATCACCGCCGAGAACTGGTATGAGATCCTCGCCCGCGACGGCGTCCGGTGGGGCTTTGCCGACCCGAACTCCGACCCCTGCGGCTACCGCACCCCGATGGTGATCCAGCTCGCCGAGGGCCACTACGGGGACGACCGGATCTTCGAGACCCTGGTCGGGGCGAATAGCAAGATCACGGTCACCGAGGAGAACGGCACCTCCACGATCCACGCAGCCGACCCGAAGCCCAGCGGCGGTAAGATGGTCATCCGGCCTAAGAGCGTCGAACTCGTCCAGATGGTCCAGTCCGGCGGACTCGACTACGCCTGGGAGTACAGGAGCGTCGCGGTCCAGAACGACCTCCGCTTCATCGAGCTCCCCGAAGAGATCGACCTCTCGTCGGTCGAGTTCGCGGAGACCTACGCGAGCGTCCGGACCGAGGCGAAGAAGGGCAACGGCACCACGCTCTACGCGGGCTCGCCGATCGTCTACGGCGTGACCGTCCCGAAGATCGCACAGCATCCCGACCTCGGCATCGAGTTCGTCGAGATGCTGATCGGCGCCACCGGCCAGGAGATCCTCACCGCCGACGGCCAGCCCCCGATCGTGCCTGCGGACGGTTACGGCAGCGTCCCGGCCGGCCTTCAGCCGCTCGTTTCGATGCAGGCCTGAACCCCCCTCTTTTCCGACAGACTTTCAGCGAAGCGGACACAAACAGGGTATCAGCAACAGACGGACATGAAGACTGAAACGCTCTCAACCGACCCCCTCCCGGCAGAGTGTGGCGGAGATATCCGCCCCGCCACCCGGTGGAAGGGGCACCGGGGACGCTACGTAGACTGGTGCACCATCGGGTTCTGCATCCTCGGTGCGCTGCTCGTCGGAATCACGGTGCTCGCGATCGCGAGCATGGCCTCGGCGGAGCTCGCGAACCCCGCCCACCTCATCGAGGTGGCGACATCGTCTGCGGTGATCCACGCGATCCTCCTCACGTTCGGTGCGGGAGCGAACGCCGTCCTCCTCCTCGTCCTCTTCGGGACCCCGCTCGCCTACGTCCTCGCCCGGGCGCGCCCCTCCCGGTTCAAAGGGATCGTCGAGAGCATCGTTGATATCCCCCTCATCCTGCCGCACACCGTGGCGGGCCTGCTCGTCTACCTCCTCTTCATGCGCAGGGGATGGCTCGGCGCCCCGCTCTCGGAGATCGGGCTCGCGTTCGAGGACGCCTACCCGGGGACGGTCGTCGCGATGCTCTTCGTCGCCTCGCCGTTCTACGTCAACACCGTCAGGGAGGGCTTCGAGAAAGTGCCGGTCCACCTGGAGAACGTCGCCCGCACGCTGGGTGCCGGGACCTTCACCACCTTCCGGACGGTCACGCTCCCCTTAAGCCTCCGGCACGTCTACAGCGGCGCCGTCCTCGCCTGGGGGAGGGCGATCGGGGAGTTCGCCGGCGTCGTCATGATCGCCTACTACCCGTTCATCATATCGACGCTGATCTACTACTCGTTCACGACGGACGGCATCAACACGAGCAGGAGCATCGCCTTTGCGGTCATCCTGATCAGTTTCGGGGTCTTCTACCTTCTCAGACGGATGACCCGGTTCATGGGGAGGTACGATGATCGCGTTTGACCGGGTCTCGCTCAACTTAGGCTCGTTCCGCTTGAAGGACGTCAGCCTCACGATCGGTAAGGGCGACTACTACTTCGTCGTCGGACCGTCCGGTGCGGGAAAGACGGTCCTCCTCGAGGCGATCGCCGGCCTTCATTCGCCCGAGCACGGCCGCGTCCTCCTCCGGGGCGAGGAGATCACCGCGCTCCCGCCGGAGAGACGGGGGGTCGCCCTCGTCTACCAGGACTACTCGCTCTTCCCGAACATGACGGTCAGCGACAACGTCTCCTACGGCCTCCGGGTCAGGGGGATGCGGAAGGCGGAGGCCAGGAGTGGGGTCGCCGGCCTCCTCGAACGGTTCGGGATCGCCCATCTCGCTGACCGCTACCCGGGCACCCTCTCCGGCGGGGAGCAGCAGCGGGTGGCGCTCGCGAGGGCCGTCGCGGTGAAACCAGACATCCTCCTCCTCGACGAACCCCTCTCGGCCCTCGACCCGGTCACGCAGGAGAAGTTCATCGAGGACCTCCGGCGCCTCCACCGGGAGGAGGGGCTCACCATCGTCCAGGTGAGCCACTCGCGCCGGGAAGCCCACCTCCTCGCCACCCGGGTGGCGGTGATCATCGACGGGGCCCTCGTGGACGAAGGAGAGGCCGGCGTCGTGCTGAACGCGCCCAAGAGCCGCGAGGTCGCCTCGTTCGTCGGGGTCGAGAACATCCTCGACGGGAGAGTGACGGCAAACGAGGACGGGCTCGCGACAGTGGATGCCGGGGGACGGACGTTCGAGGCGGTGACGGAGGCAGCCGCGGGCGAGAAGATCACCCTCTGCATCCGGGCCGACGACGTCGTCATCGCCGTCGGTGGCGAACGCCGCTCCAGCGCCCGGAACACGATGGCCGGGACGGTCGTCTCGGTCGCAGAGAACGGCCCCGTCGCCGAGGTGAAGGTGGACAGCGGCGTCGTCCTGACCGCGGTCCTGACCCGGCGGTCGGTGCGCGACCTCGCGCTCGCGCCGGGCACCCCCGTGACCCTCTCGGTCAAGGCGACGGCGATCCACGTCATCCGCGGGTGAGCGGGCTCACCCGTTCTTTTGTTTCAGCGAGAGGAGCAGGCCGATGAGAGCGGCCGTGACGGCGTTCGCCGCGATGATGGCCGGGTCCGCCCTCACCACGCCGTAGGCGAGCCAGAGCAGGACGCCGGCAAGGAAGACGACGAGCATCAGGAGCGAGAGGTCGGCGGTCGAGCCCGTGCGCCAGGCTCTCGCGACCTGCGGCGCGAACGAGAGCGTCGTGAGCGAGCCGGCGACGAGGCCGAGGACGGTGACGGTGTCCATGAGTATCCTCTCAGGTCTCCCGCCGAATGAGATAAACCCTGGCCGGGCCGCAGCACAACGCTCACCCGGCCCCCGTTTCACTGTTGCCCTGCCCGGAGCACCGGCATACGAGCGCTGCCGGTTGCAAGCCTCCTTACCCACCTATGCAAGCGAAGAAGAACGCCGTTGTCTCATGCTCCGATCCGTCGCACTTCGCACCTGATGGTGCTTATGCTCGCTTCGCGCCTTCGCGGCTTCGCGTGAGGTAGAGTGAAGGGCAGCCGCTAAGTCTCACGCGAAGCCGCGAGGAACGCGAAGGACAGGGTCAGGGCCCGGTCCGCTGCCTTCCCACCCGCCGTTCCAGCGCATAGGCAAGGACCATCCCGACGATGAACGCGACGCTGAGGCCGATCGCGAGGGTGAGGACGGCGATGGCCCCCGTGACCAGGTATGAGTCAGTCTTCACGCTGTGCTTCGCGAGCTCGAGCGCCACGAAGACCAGGAGCGCCCCAAAGACCCCGAGCGGGATGAGCGTCAGGACCTCCGGCGGGGCGAAGGCGACGGCGAAGACGAAGATGAAGAGGCCGGCGACGATGTTCGCCCCGCCGGTCCTCGCCCCGAACCGGTACATGGCGGCGAGCCCCCCGGCGCCGTGGCACATCGGAAACCCGCCGAGCGGCGTCGATACCAGGTTCATAGCGCCGATGGTCCGCGAAAGCCTGTCGGGGTCGACGCCCTTCTTCGGGAAGAGGTCGTAGGTGAGGAGCGACGTGGCGAGGACGGCGTTCGCGAGCGTGAGCGGGATCTGCGGGAGGACGAGGTCCCAGGTTCCGGCGATAAAGTCTACGGGCATCGGGACGACGAGAGCGGGGAGAGGCATCAGGTGGAGCGGCGGCATCCCCTGCACGGCGATCCCGACACCAAGCCCGATGATGAGGACCAGGAGAGCGGAGACGTCGGGGGTCCGGGTCCGTTGCGACAAAACGAAGAAGGCGAGGATGATCCCGATGGATATAGCAGCAAAGAGGATGTCAACGAGGACGTAATCGAGCGAAGTCTTCAGGAGGAGGAGCGCGAGCCCTGCCTGGACGCCGCGGATGACGCACCTCGGGATCCGCTCCCCAAGCCAGGCCATGCCGCCGACGAGGCCGATGATGAGGAAGAGCGCCCCGACGACGAGGCCTGAGGCCACGATCTCGCCGGCACAGAGGCCTTCGGCGATGACGACGGCCCCGATCGCCTTCATCGGCTCCACGGGGATCGGGAGGCGGTAGTAGAACCCGGCGATGACGAACCAGGCAGCGAGGAAGAGGAAGAAGTGGCTGACGTTCACATCCGGGCAGACGATGGCGACGCCGAGCAGGATGGGGAAGATGGTCCCGAAGTCACCGACGGCCCCGGCGACCTCTTCAAGGGTTATCCGGATACCACGCTCCTCCGTCCCGAGCCTCTCCCCCATAATCGTTCAGTCATTGTCGCCTCCTCCTTTTGGGGGTTGCGGAATGTTCCTGCGTTAATCAGAAGAGCTTACAGCGCTCGCCCGCGAGACTGCAGTGCCCGGGGAATCTCCGCGCCGATGGCCTTTGCGATCTGCTATCGGGGGCAGACGGCCCTCTTCGTCGAAGCGGAGGGCAACGCGGTGTCGTGATCGGGTGAGGGGAGCCGCCCCCCCGGCACTCCAGCGGAGGTAAACTTACCAACACCCCAACGGAAAACAAGTTAACTTAATACTATTGATACACGTGCAAATGCAATGGATTTAATTCGCAGGTCGGGCTACCATACTGGGTATGATAAGACGAACCCTTTTTGCCGTTGCGGCCCTCATGGTCGCCCTCATACTCATCTGCGGCTGCACCGGGACAACAACCGACCAGCCTCCCGCAGAGAAGCAGCAGCTCCGTATCGCCACGACGACGAGCCTCTACGACACCAAGCTCCTCGACCACCTCACCCCGATCTTCGAGAAGCAGTACAACGCCGAAGTCCTGATCGTTTCCGCCGGGACCGGCAAGGCGCTCGAGTACGGGCAGCGTGGCGACGTGGACGTCATGATGGTCCACGACCGTGCGCGTGAAGACACCTTCCTCGCCGATGGCTACGGGGCCGACCGGCGCGTATTCGCCTACAACTACTTCGTCCTCGTCGGGCCCGGGTCCGACCCGGCAGGGGTCGCGAACATGACCCCCGAAGCGGCCTTCACCGCCATCCGCGAGAAGGGCATGGCCGGCGACGCGAACGTGATCTTCGTCTCGCGCGGCGACGCCTCGGGCACGCACTCTAAAGAGCAGGCCATCTGGAAGGCTGCCGGGTTCAACTACACCACACAGATCAAGGGCTCCGGCGACTGGTACCGGGAGGCCGGGACGGGCATGGGCGCGACCCTTGAGATGGCAAACGAGAAAGAGGCCTACACCCTCTCCGACATCGGGACCTACCTCGCCTACAAGGGCAACCTCGACCTCGTGACGATCGTGGACGAGGGCGAGATCCTCCTCAACGTCTACTCCGCGATGCAGATCAACCAGGAGAAGTTCCCCGATATCAACAGTACCGTCGCAAAGGACTGGGTCAACTTCCTGATCTCCGACGATGTCCAGAAAGAGATCGCCTCCTTCGGCGTCGACCGGTACGGCCAGCCGCTCTTCTACGCCGCAAAGGACGACTGGGCGAAGATCGGCGTGACCGAGGCTGAAGTGAAGGACCCGGTCGCCTGATCCGGCCTAAATTCCCACCCCATTTTGCCTCCGGCAGACCACAATAGGTGCAGAGCATGTACGAGATTGTCGAGGGATTTCTGGAGGCGGTCCGGCTCATCGTCACGCTCGATGCCGACGTGATGGGGATCGCCGTGCGGAGCATCATTATCTCGCTCACGGCGACGATCCTCGCCGGCCTGATCGCCGTTCCGCTCGGCGCCGCGATCTACTTCGGGACGTTCCCCGGCAGAAAGAGCCTGATCAACCTGATCCAGACACTCTACTCCCTGCCGACGGTCGTCGTCGGGCTCCTCATATTCCTGCTCATATCCCGGGTCGGGCCGTTCGGATTCCTGCGGCTCCTCTTCACCCCGACCGCCATGGTCATCGCGCAGACGGTCCTCGTCCTCCCGATCATGACCGGCCTCACGATCTCGGCGCTCTCCGGTGTCGACCCGGTCATCCGCGACACTCTCCGGTCGCTCGGCGCGACCCGTCTCCAGTTCCTCGTCAACGTCATGAAGGAGGCGCGGTTTGCCCTTCTCGCCGCCGTCGCGATCGGGTTCGGGCGGGCGATCTCCGAGGTCGGTGCGGCGATCCTGGTCGGCGGCAACATCATGGCATCGTCGTTCGCGAGCTCGACCCGGGTCCTGACGACCGCGATATCGCTGGAGACCTCGATGGGCAACATCTCTTCGTCGATCGCGCTCGGGATCATCCTCCTCGTCATCGCCCTCGCCGTCAACCTCGTCATCACCACGATCCAGCACAGGTAGAACCCATGATTGAACTTGAAGGCGTGAGAAAAGAGTTCGACGGCAGGAGCGTGCTTGCCGGCGTCACCGGCCGGGTCGAGCGGGGAGAGATCTTTGCCGTCATCGGGCCGAGCGGCGCCGGGAAGTCGACCCTGCTCCGCCTCATCGACCTCCTCGACACCCCGACGGGCGGGACGATCCGGATCGAAGGCACCGATATCCACGGGGAGCAGGCAAGAAGCCTCACCATCCGCCGGATGATGGGGATGGTCTTTCAGAAGCCGGCGGTCTTCAACACGACGGTCGCGGAGAACGTCGCCGTCGGGCTCCGGTTCCGGGGAGCGAGGGAGGCCACGATCCGCGAGAAGGTCGAGGAAGCCCTCGAGATGGTCGGGCTTGCCGGCTACGGGGAGCGGCGGGCCAGGACGCTCTCGGGCGGGGAGATGCAGCGGGTAGCTCTTGCCCGGGCGATGGTGATCGAGCCCGCGATCCTCTTGATGGACGAGCCGACGGCGAACCTCGACCCGGTCTCGGTGGCGACGATCGAGGACCTGGTCATCCGGATCAACCGCGACCTCGGCACGACGATCATTTTCTCCACCCACGACATGTATCAGGGGCAGCGGCTCGCCCACCGGATCGGCGTCCTGATGAACGGTCTCTTCGCACAGGTGGGGACGCCGCGGGAGGTCTTCACCCTCCCGGGAAGCCGGGACGTCGCCCGGTTCGTCGGGACCGAGAACATCGTCGACGGGGTCGTCGTCACCGAGAACGGCACCAACGCGGTCGATGCCGGCGGCGTCCGGGTGAGGGTTGCTGCGCCGTTCAGGCCGGGGGAGAGGGTCTCCCTCTGCATCAGGTCCGAGGACCTCCGGATCGCCCCGGCGGTCCGGGGGGGGAGAGTCTTTGACGGAAACATCCTCCCCGGCACCGTGACCTCCATCGTCCCCCGCGGCCCGTTCAGCAGGGTGACGGTCGATTGCGGTTTCCCGCTCTCGGCCGTCCTCGCCTGGAAGAAGGTGGACGACCTCGGCCTCCGGGAGGGGAGCCGGGTTGTGGTCTCGTTCTCGGCGGAGGCGGCCCACGCCGTCCGGCAGGGCTGAGGGCCCGTCATCCCCCGCCGGGCACCTGCACGAGCACCAACGACCGGAAAGAGGTGCGATCGCTCCCAAAGCACGCGCAGCCTGCTTCCACCTGGCCGGGGGATCGCCGCGACGAAGAACAACTGTTATAAGCGCAAGAATAGATCCCTCAAAGAGGCCGTATTGATGAACCATCGCATGATTCCACCGCTTGCATCTGTAGCGCTCATCGTGGCCTGCGCCATTGCATGCGGCTGTGTAGCGGTCGAGGAACAGCCTGTAGCAGTCAATACAACCGTCCCTGTAGAGTCCGGATGGAACCAGGCGACAGTGGCAATCCTTGAACAATACACGCTTACCAGGTCCAACCAGGAAGCATACGATACATTCAACGGTTCGGTGGTCTCCCAGAATCCCGCAATCCTGCTCGACTCCAACGGGGATCCCCTGTATTACCGGTACTATGTTCAGAAAAACGGCGAACCCTTTTACGCGGTTCAGGTGAGCGCGAACAAACTGCTCGGCACAACGGTGACCGCTATCAGCGATTTCGGTTACATAGGGCAGGGCGGACCGGTGAATAGCACCATGAACGGAAGCGATTCCTGTGGTGCAGAGACAGGATTTGTCCGCGTTACCCCAATCCCCTCGTACAGCGATAAGTACACCCAATTGATGCTCGAGTCCTGGGAGGCCGGGGACACCTATGCGCAGAACGTTATGCGGGACGCGAAGAATGCCGGCATCGACCTCTCAAAGCCGCTCTCCGATGAGGAACAGGAGATCGTCGGAGAGATCCTGTGGGAACAGGTCCGGCAACAGAGAACATTACCCCTCACACAGTAGCACCCGCGAAGGGCGCAGGCTCACTCGTCCTCCGCCAGGTGCTCCCGCACCTCGGCAAGATACACATCCAGCCGCCGCCGGAACTCCCCGCGGTCGAGCGCCCGCGCCTCATGGCCGGCGAGGAGGAGAATCCGGTCGGCCTGCGCGATCAGGATATCGAGCGACGAGGCGGCAAAGAGGAGCGCCGTCTCGCCGAGCGCCTCCCGCCGGGTCGCGAGCAACGTCGCCAGCGGCGTCACCTCCCCGCTCTGGAGGCAGCCCGGCACCAGGAGGTTCGTCGCCGACCGGTCCTCGTCGAGGAGGAGGAGCGGCGCCGAGGCCCTGACCGCGGCCTGGAACTCCTGCGCCATCACGAGCGAGCCGCTCCCCCGGCCGAAGGCCGCCCGGGGGGTGCCCGCAAGCCCCGGCGGGAGGCTCTTGAAGAAGAGGCTGACGTCCGCCCCGGCGAGGTCCCGCTCCCCCGCCTCGGCCCGGGCGACCCCGTCGACGCTGACGAGGAGTTCCCGCCCGTCCCCGGCGGCGTGGTCGTCCTGCCCCGCGACGATCGCGTGGAGGAAGGTGCTCTTCCCCTCGGCGTTCGAGCCCGCGACCGCGAAGGCCTCCCGCCGCCGGATGCCGAGGCCTGTTGCGACCCTCCCGCTCCCGGCGAGCTCAACCTCGACCGGGTCGAGGTCCGCAGGACAGCGGAAGGGGATATGAACCCCCTCCTTGGGGCCCGCGATCCGGGGGTGGCACCGGAACGGGGTGAAGGTGCGGGCCGGCCGGGTCCCGTCGGCGACGAACGCGACGAGCCCCAGCCCGGGCAGGGCGCACCGGAGGGCCTTCTGGTCGACGGAGAGGTCACGCGCCGCAACAAGGGTCCGCTCCGGCACCCGGCGCACGACCCGGTCGAGCCCCTCAATAAGAGCGCTGAAGCGATCCATAACCTCCCCGACCGCGCCGGGGGTCGGGGGGCCGGGGTAGGGGAGGGCGCCCCTGATGACCAGCCGGAGGCTATCGCCGTCGATCCGGTTCCCGTCGTCGGGCCGCCAGAGATCGGTCCCGACGGCGCTCCTTGAGGCGACCAGCGTGACCGGCTCGACGTTCGGGAGACAGTGGCGGGGGTGCTCCGTCCCGGCCCCCGCTATCGGACCGAGGTCCCGCTCGCCGGGGACCGCCGCCTTGATCGCCTCGATCAGCACCCCGGCGGCCCCGTCGGCACCCGGACCGGACGCGCCCGACGGAGCCGCGAGCAGGAGGGGGAGGCTGAACCGGAGCGCCGTCGTATCGAGCGACCGGACGAGGTAGGTGTTGACGAGGTCCCGCATAGCACCCCGGTCGATGCGTGCCCGGCCGTCCCCGATCCCCGCGACGATCCGGTGAACCTGCCCCTGCCAGGAGCCCTCCGTTCCGCTCATGCCCGCTCATCAGGTGATGGTATCCCCGAGCCCAAGGGCTTTGCGCACGACCGGTCGCCGTGCTCTTAAATACCCGCACCGACCACCATTTCTACAATGGAACTGACGGTCCTCGCGAGCGGGAGCAAAGGAAACTGCGCCTACCTCAAGGGGGAGCGGGGTGCGCTCCTCGTCGACGCGGGGCTCTCCGCACGCGAGATCCTTCGCCGCCTCTCGGACGCCGGCGCCGACGCATCCCTCATCGAAGGGATCCTGGTCACCCACGAGCATATCGACCACATCCGGGGCGCCGACGTCCTGGCAAGGAAACTCCGCATTCCCGTCTACGCGACCGGCGGCACGCTTGCGGAGTTCTCGGATAAGTGCGGGACGGCGCAGGCGGAGCTCCGCCGGTGCAGGTGCGGCGAGCCTTTCTCCGTCGGCGACTTCTCGGTCGAGGCCTTTGCCGCCTCCCACGACGCCCGCGAGCCCTGCGGGTTCTCTATCACCGAAGGCGACCTCCGGGTCGGCTGCTGCACCGACACCGGCACCGTCACCACGACCATCTTCGACCGGCTCGCCTCCTGCGACGCCGTCCTCCTCGAGAGCAACCACTGCCCGAAGATGCTCGAGGAAGGGCCGTATCCCGCCTACCTCAAGAGCAGGATCCGCTCAAAGCACGGCCACCTCTCGAACCCCGACGCCGCCCGGTGCCTCCAGGCGCTCGCCGGCAAGGTCCACATGGCGATGCTCGCTCACTTAAGCGAGATCAACAACACTCACGAAAAAGCGCTTCTTGCCGCGCTCGAAGGGCTCGGCTTCTACTCCGACCAGGTCGCCGTCACCGTGGCGCCCCAGGACCCCGGCGCTCTGCACCCGGAGTACTGCGGCTTCCGGCTCTGACCTCACGCCTGCCGGAGCGTGCAGATCATGCCGGTCACGGCGCCCTCGTCGTCGAGGATGGGGTCGGCCGAGACACGGACCGGGCGCCTCGACCCATCCTTTCTCACGACCATCGCCTCGACGGTGCATTCGCCGGACCGACCGCGGGCGAGCACCTCTGAAGCGAGGACCTCCGCCGCGTCGCCGCCGGAGAGGAGCGACCATACCGAAAGACCGGCCAGGTCTTCCCCGGCGTAGCCGGTCAGGAACTCGGCCGCAGTGTTGACGATCACGATCGTCCCCGCGGCGTCGGTCGTGATCCGCGCCTCCTCGGGTCCCGCCGCATCCAGGGTGCCCTGCTCGATCGAAGAGTCCAGCCACTCCTCGGCAGCCCTCCGCTCGGTCATCTCGATGTAGTAGAGGAGACGCTCGAGCTGCTGGTTCGCATGCTCGAGTTCCTTCGTCCGCTCGGCGACGAGTTCCTCCAGGTGCTCGCGGTGGCGGTGCAGTTCCTGCTCCGCCCGTTTCCTCTCGGTGATCTCCCTGATGACGGCCATCAGGTGCGTCTCGTAGAGCGGGACGACGCGGGCCTCGTAGTGCCGGACCCCCCCGGCATCCGAGCAGATGAACTCAAAAGGCGCTGCAGGCGCGTTCGTCCTGACGGCCTCCAGCAGGGAGTTGCCAAGGGCTTCACCGGCCCCTGCGGGGAGGAGGTCCTGCAGCCGCCGGCCGAGGAGCGCCCGGGAGACGAGCGGCACATCCGAAAGCCTCCCGGCCCGGGAGTCCAGGATCGTCCCGTCGGCGTTCAGCCGGAGGAAGAGGTCGGGAAACGCCTCGATCACCGCCGTCAGTTCCGACGTGGCCTGCCGGAGGTGCTCCTCGACCAGGGCGTGCTCGGTCACGTCGCGGACGGCAAGCAGGCTGCACCCGCCCTCGACCGGCGCCCGCCGGATCTCGAGGTCGCGCACCTTGCCGTCCCGGCGGACCACGCTCGCCACCAGGGCGTTCCGGTCGCCCCGGAAGAGTTCCTGCCCCTGGCCCTGCACCTTCTGCCGGTATGCCGGGTTCGGGTGGGCGCGCTCGAACCACGCCTCCAGGGTCGGGACATCCTCCCGGGTATACCCGGTGATCCTGGTGAACGCCTCGTTGAGATACCGGCAGGTGCCCCTGTCGTCCAGCAGGACGAGACCGTCGGGCACTTCACGGAGGATCGAGAGGTAGACGATCTCCTCTCCAGGGCAGGGCGACTCCCGAAACTCCCGGACGCCGCCGATCCCGGATATTTCATCCCCGGTGCCTTGAAAAGTATTGTTTCCCGTCATCGTAACCGACCCATCCCGATCTACCCGGATATTCGGGCCCATAGGCCCGGCCTGTAGAGAGTTTGGCATGTCGATCTAGATATACCCATCGTTCCGACTTCCCCTTCAATCATTGAGATCGGTTCTTTTGGCGAGATATCCGGTGTAGTTTTCCCGAATGTACCTGACGGGAGAGAAAAACAGTATTTCGCAGGTGCGGTCACTGCCCCTCGAGTTTCAGGGCGTGCATGCAGTACTGGTCGACGGTCGTGAAGAAGACGGACCTCGCCCGCTTCGACCGTTCTTCATCACCCTCGACGAAGTCGCGGAGGATATACTCGAGCGCCGTGATATAGTATTCCCGACCGGGCGAGGCCTTCCTGGCCTCCTCAAAACAGAGGTAACTCTCGGTTTTATGGCCGCACATCACCTCGAGCACGGCATCGAGCATCAGGAGCAGGTGCCGGGGGAACTGCTTGAGGATGGCAAGTTTCCGGAAACTCGCGTAGGATGCCGGCTGCGAACCGAGGATCGCGAGTTTCAGCCCGAAATAGATCGGCCCGGGATCGTCGGGGTACTGCTGCATCATCTGCTTGACGACGGCAGCAGCGGCGCTCCCGTTGCGCTGCTCCACGTGGACGGCAAACGCGTCCGCGAGGAAGTACCGGTCGTCGGGGAACCGTTCCGTAGCCCGGCCAAGGAGGGTGCGGCGGCGCTCGGTATCCCCCTCGTGCTTCGCCCGCAGGATACCTATCCGGTAGAACTCCGGCTGGCTCGGGAACCAGGTGAAGGCCAGGTCCAGCGTGAACCAGAAGATCTGGTTCATCCGGGTATCCTTCCGGTCGAAGATCCCGAGACGGTCGAGCGGCGGACGGGACCGGCAGAGGGCCAGCATCTCCTCGCGGGCCCGGAGTTCCATATCGTTCGGGCGGAGGTCCTGCTTTTTGCCCGGCGCGAGGGAGAGGGCGTAGTAACTGTAGGCGATCGCGGCGTTGACCCGCCCGTCGTAATCCCTGTGCCGGGCCAGGTAATCGATCGCCGGCAGGTAGTTGCCGGTATCGATCAGTTTGAGGCCCGCGACCACGTCGAGCGTCGCCCGCCCCTTCCTCCGCCGCTTGTTCCCCATCGCATGGCGGAGGGTCTTCTCCAGGAACTCCGGCGTGGGATTCTCGCGCGTGGCGCTGAGCAGCGTCAGGGTGACGGAGTCGATGAAGTCGTCATACGACCGATCATCCAGGGCCGGAAACGTCTTATCAAGCGTGGCGGCAACGTGTCCGAAGAAGACCGGGAGGTTCCCCTCCACCTGGGCGATGTTCCTCCCGACGTACTCGTTCATGGTAGCCTGAAGCTGCTCAAGCTTCCTGTTCCGGAGCGCTTCGGGCTGCCACGCATCATCCATGCACCTAATTGTGGAGAAAGGGGGAGATATTTGTTTTTATATGTTCTCCAGCGTCCGACCGGCCCATAGAGGGGCGTTCACAAGCCTTATCGGGGCTGCCCTCAAACCCTCCCGGGAGCAAGGTGTGGTCACGTGGGCTACATAGATGAACTCAAACGGGTCGGGAGGGATGCAAATCCCTTCTTTAAACTGATGGGGATAGATGTTGCCGAATACGGGGACGGGCACGCCCGCCTCACGATGGAGGTCCGGCCGGATATGCTGAACGGTGCCGGGTGGCTCCAGGGCGGGGTCTACGTGGCGCTCGCGGACGAGGCGATCGCGCTCGCGCTTTACACGCGCCTTGCAAAAGGCGAGCGGATCGCCACGATCGACGAGCACACAAGTTTCTTCAAAGGCGTCAACGCCGGGACGATCGTCGCCACCGGGAGAGTCATCCGCAAGGGCCGCAGGGTAGCGTTTGCGGAGGGGGAAGTCCGGGACGCGGCGGACGATACGCTTCTTACCCGGACATCGACGTCGTTTGCAGTCATCGGCGAGTAGCGCCGCAGGTATCCGGGGGATTTCCCCCGGAACCCATGAACAATACATTCTCAAGAGAGAGATCACATACATAAGTTATAGATTCCGGACTATCGGAGGGGAACGAGCGTTTGAAGTATATCGTTGTAACCGGCGGCGTCATGAGCGGACTCGGTAAAGGCATCACCACCGCGTCCATCGGCCGCCTCTTAAAAAACCGGGGCTACGAGGTGACGGCGGTAAAGATCGATCCGTACCTCAACATCGATGCCGGCACCATGAACCCCGCCCAGCACGGTGAGGTCTTCGTCCTCTCCGACGGCGGCGAGGTCGACCTCGACCTCGGCAACTACGAGCGGTTCTTAAACATCAGCCTCAAGTCGATCCACAACATCACGACGGGCAAGGTTTACAAGGACGTCATCGAGAAAGAGCGGCGCGGAGACTTCCTCGGCGCGACCGTCCAGATCATCCCCCACATCACCGACGAGATCAAGCACTGTATCCACCGGGCGGCGCACGAGCAGATCAACGGCGGCAGCACCGCAAAGGTCTGCCTGGTGGAGGTCGGCGGCACGGTCGGCGACATCGAGAGCATGCCGTTCCTCGAGGCGGTCCGGCAGATGCACGGCGAACTCCAGCCGGAGGATATGCTCCTCGTGCACGTCACCCTGGTCCCGATGGACACGATGGGGGACTTCAAGACCAAACCGACCCAGCACTCGGTCAAAGCCCTCAGGGAACTCGGCCTGCAGCCCGACATCATCGTCGCCAGGAGCGGCGAGGTGGTCGGCCCGCAGACGAAGAAGAAGATCTCCACGTTCACCGACGTCCCGGTCAGGGCCGTGATCTCCGCAAAGGACGTCCCCGACATCTACCAGATCCCGATGGAACTGGAGAAGGAGGGGCTTGCGGACGTCGTCTGCAGCTACCTCTCCCTCGACAACCGGGAGCCCGACCCCGCGTGGTACCGGGTCGTCTCGCAGGAGTACACGAACCGGGCGACGGTCGCGATCGTCAGTAAGTACGGGATCGAGGACGTCTACATGTCCATCAAGGAGTCGCTCAAGCACGCGGGGAGAGCGCTCTCGACCGAGGTGAACATACGCTGGCTGGACGCGGAGACGTTCGAGTTAAAAGACCTTGCCGACGTCGACGGCATCCTCATACCAGGCGGGTTCGGCCAGCGAGGGATTGAGGGCAAGATCCGGGCGATCCAGTACGCCCGTGAGAACAAAAAGCCCTTCCTCGGCCTCTGCCTGGGGTTCCAGCTCGCGGTGATCGAGTATGCGCGGCATACCCTCGGCATCGCGGACGCCACGAGCGAAGAGATGGGGGCGGGGACGCACGTCATCGCGATCCTCCCCGAGCAGGAGGAGGTCTCCGATCTCGGCGGCACGATGCGCCTCGGCAACTGCAACGTCGCCCTCAAAGAGAGGACGAAGGTTGCCGGCCTCTACGGCAAAACAGAGGTCGTGGAGCGGCACCGCCACCGCTACGAGGTGAACCCGGTGTTCATCGCCGATCTCGAGAATGCCGGCCTGGTCTTCTCGGGCGCCTGCGGCGAGCGGATGGAGGTCTGCGAACTCGCGGATCACCCCTTCTACCTCGCGACGCAGTTCCACCCGGAGTTCAGGTCGAGCCCGACAAAACCCTCCCCGCCCTACGTCGGCTTTGTGGATGCATGTAAGAAGAACAGGTCAACCTCCGAATAAGGTGAGAATACAATGGTAAATGTTGAGAAGTTCATCGAGAAGGCAGTCGGAGAGATCCGCAACGCTGCCGGAAACGAAAAGGTCGTGATGGCGCTCTCCGGCGGCGTGGACTCGTCGGTCTGCGCGGCGCTCGCCACCCGCGCCATCGGCGACCGCCTCGTCCCGATATACGTGGACACCGGTCTCATGCGGAAAGGAGAGACCGACCGGATTCGGACCCTCTTTGACGGGAACCTCCTTGTCGTGGATGCCGCAGACGAGTTCTTCGCGGCGCTCGAAGGCGTCACCGACCCCGAAGCGAAGCGCAAGGCCATCGGAGAGCGGTTCATCCGCGTCTTTGAGCGGGAAGCGAAGCGGACGGGGGCGACGATGCTCCTGCAGGGGACGATCTACCCCGACCGCATCGAGAGCGAGGGGGGCATCAAGAGCCACCACAACGTCGGCGGGATGCCCCTCAACATCGATTTCAAGGGCGTCATCGAGCCGATCGCCGACCTCTACAAGGACGAGGTCCGCGAGGTCGCCGGCGGGCTCGGCCTCCCCGTCGAGATCCAGCACAGGATGCCCTTCCCAGGACCGGGGCTCGCTGTTCGGGTCCTGGGCGAGGTGACCCGCGAGAAGGTCGCGATCGTCCGCGAGGCGAACGCCATCGTCGAGGAGTGCCTGGTGGAGAAGTTCCGCCCCTGGCAGTGCTTCGCGGCGCTCGTCGGGCTCGGGACCGGCGTCAAAGGCGACGTCAGGCTCCACGGCTGGATCGTTGCGGTCCGGGCCGTCCAGTCACGTGACGGCATGACCGCCGACCCCCTGCTCCTGCCCTACGAGACCCTCTCGCGGATGGCAACCCGGATCACCGCCGAGATCCCCGGTGTCGCCCGGGTCGTCTACGACGTCACCCCCAAACCCCCGGCGACGATCGAATACGAGTGAGGGAGAGCGTGGAACAGAAGACCCGGGCGGTCGACGCCCGCAATGGTATCATGGAAGAAGATTCACGGGAGCTTGATGCTCGCTACTACATGCCCGCGTTTAACCGGACGATGAAGATCGTCCGCGGCGCGGGGTCGCGCGTCTGGGACGACGAAGGACGGGAGTATATCGACTGCGTGGCAGGGATCGCGGTCTGCAGCACCGGCCACTGCCACCCGACGGTGGTCGAGGCGATCTGCGACCAGGCAAAGCGGCTGATCCACTGCTCGAACCTCTACTATGTCCCGAACCAGGCGGAACTCGCCGAGAGGCTTGTGGGGATAACCGGCCTTGCGAAGGCGTTCCTCTCGAACTCCGGCGCGGAGGCGAACGAGGGCGCGATCAAACTCGCCCGCATCCGGACCGGGAGGAAGAAGTTCGTCGCGTTCACCCACGGGTTCCACGGGAGGACCTGCGGGTCGCTCGCGGTCACTCACAAGCCCGCGATACGGGAGCCGTTCGAGCCGCTCGAGCCCGCCTGCACCTTCGTCGATTACGGCGACCTCGACGCGCTCGCCGCTGCCGTCGATAAGAATACCGCCGGGGTCTTCGTCGAGCCGATCCAGGGCGAAGCGGGCGTCCTGATCCCGCCCGACAGTTTCCTCCGGGGCATCCGGGAGATCTGCGACGACGCGGGTGCGCTGATGATCGTCGACGAGGTCCAGACCGGGATGGGCCGGACGGGCAAGTGGCTCGCCGTCCAGCACACCGGCGTCACCCCCGACATCGTCACGCTCGCGAAGGGGCTTGCGAGCGGCTTTCCGATCGGCGCGCTCGTCGCCCGCGAGGGGCTCGAGTTCGGGCGGAGCGAGCACGGGAGCACGTTTGCCGGCGGGCCGCTCGCCTGCGCGGCGGCGCTCGCGACGATCGACGTCATCGAGGGGGCCCTCCCCGGCATCCCGGCAAAGGGCGAGCGGTTCATGAAGGGGCTCGCTGCCCACAACCCCCGCGGCCGCGGCCTGATGATCGGGATCTCGGTCGGCGACCGGTGCCCGGAGGTCCAGCGCACCTGCGCGGAGAACGGGGTGCTCGTCAACTGCGCCGCCGACGGCAACCTCCGGCTGATCCCGCCGCTGGTGATCGCGGACGAAGAGATCGACGCGGCTGTCGGTGTCATCGATGCGGCGCTTCGTTAGGGCGTGCTACGCAGGCGCGGCGGGCTACTCCTACGCGAAGAAGGCGGAGGACGTCGCGCGCGAGCACGGCATCGACCGGGTTGCCCGGCTCGCGAGCAACGAGAATCCCCGCCCGCCGTCGCCGGCCGCGCTCGAGGCGGCAGAGGCAGCTCTCCGGGAGGGAAACCGTTACCCGGACGAGCGGAACCTCGCGCTCGTCGAGGCGCTCCGGCGCTACCACGGCGACTACCGGTTCGTCACCGGCGCCGGGATGGACGGGGTGATCGAGACGGTGATCCGGACGGTCGTCGACCCCGGCGAGACGGTGGTCGTCTCGACCCCGACCTTCTCCTTCTACGGGCTCGCGGCCGCTGCGCACGGCGGGCGGGTCGTGAACGTCCCCCGGAGGGAGGACTTCTCGGTCGATACGGAGGCGTTCATCGAGGCCTCGCAGGGGGCGAGACTTGCCTTCCTCTGCTCCCCGAACAACCCCACGGGAAACTCGGTCACGCCGGAGGCGGTCGAGGAGATCCTCGAGGGAATGGAGGGGCTGCTCTTCCTCGACAACGCCTACGTCGATTTTGCCGATATCGATTACCGGCCCTTGATGCAGCGGCACGAGAACCTGGTCATCGGGAGGACGATGTCGAAGATCTTCTCCCTTGCGGGGTTCCGGGTCGGCTACGCTTTCGTCCCGGAGTGGTTCGAGCCGTTCTACAACCGGGCGGCAACCCCGTTCGCCCTGAACTCAGTCTCGGCGGCGGCGGCGATAGGCGCGCTCTCCGACCCCGACCGGGTCCGCGAGACCCGCGACCATGTCAGGGCGTGGCGGCGGCGGTTCATGGAAGAGGTGCCGTATGCGGTATTTCCCTCGGACGCGAACTTCGTCATGATCGACGTCGCCCCCCACACGGGCGGCGAGGTGACGGAACGCCTCGCGGCGAAGGGCGTCCTCGTCCGGTCCTGCACGAGTTTCCCCGGCCTTGGGGACCACTACATCAGGGTCAGCGTCGGCGAAGACTGGGAGAACGAGCGATTCCTCGAGGCGATCAAGAGCATATGATGATCGGCATCACCGGCACGCCGGGAACGGGAAAGACGGCCGTCGCGGCAGAGCTTGAGCGGCGCGGCCACCGGGTCGTCCGCCTGACCGATACGGTGCGGCCCTACATCATCGAGGAGGACAGTTGCCGCGAGACGCTGGTTGTGGACGTCGACCGGTGGGTCGAGGAGTTCGAGCCCGTCGACGGGATCGTCGAGGGGCACCTCGCGCACCTCCTCCCCTGCGACCGGGTGATCGTCCTCCGGTGCCGCCCGGACGTCCTCGCCGCACGCCTCGGCCCGCGAAATTATCCGTCCGAGAAGATCGCGGAGAACGTCGAGGCGGAGGCGCTCGACGTCATCCTGATCGAGACGCTCGAGGAGCACCCCGACGAGCACGTCCTCGAGGTGGACACGACTGATCTCGCCGTCGCGGAATGTGCGGACCGGGTCGAGCGGTTCGTCCGGGGAGAACTGCCGCCGTCCTGTGGGGCTATCGACTGGAGCGACTACCTGGGGGCCGGCCCATGACGCTCGACCAGTTCCGGCCGCACGTGCAGGGGATCATGCAGCCCGTCGTGAGCCTCGCACGAAGGGCCGGCGTCACTCCAAACAGCCTCACCATCGCCTCGTTCTTCGTATCGGTGCTTGCGGCCCTCGCGTACTACGCCGGCGGGGTCGTCATCGGCACCGTCATGGTCGCCATGAACGCGGTCTTCGACGCGCTCGACGGAGCGCTCGCCCGGGACATGGGGCTCGCGAGCCTCCGCGGGGATTTCCTCGACCACGTCATCGACCGGTATGCCGATATCTTCATCATCACCGGCATCTTCGCCGGCGGGGCCGCCTCATGGCCGATCGGCGTCTTCGCCCTGACCGGGGTCCTGATGTCCTCCTACCTCGGCACCCAGGCGCAGGCCGTCGGGGTCGGGAGGTTCTACGGGGGCATCCTCGGCCGGGCTGACCGCCTGGTGCTGATCATCATCGCCGGCGTCCTCACGGTCCTGATCCCGGGGACGATCTACGGCTTGAACTACCTGGGCTGGCTGCTCGTCATCTTCGGCGTCCTCGGCCATTACACCGCCCTCCAGCGGTTCGCCCATGTCTGGCGGCAGATCGAGAAGCGCTGAGGCTTCCCGGGAACGCCGGACCCGAAACCTTTTCTTCGCGGCTTCGCGACTTCGCGTGAGCTAACGGGAGCAAATAGCGATACAGCCTCACGCGAAGCCGCGAAGGACGCGAAGTTCGATGTTGTTACTTTGAGTTCACTTCGCACCTGGCGGTGCTCGAACTCCGTTCCTGCGGAACATCGTACTTCACACCTGGCGGTGCTCGAACTCCGTTCCTGGGGAACATCGTACTTCGCGCGAGACCCGGGCGCAATGCGCCTCAAAAAATCGAGGGGTAAATTCCCCTATGGGTTGAGCATATAGATCCCGTAGGTGAGATAGGCCGCGAAACTCACCCAGAGGATATAGGGGATGAGGAGAAGTGCCGCGGGCACGGAGACACGGTAGAATGCGAGGATCGTCATGAGGATCGCAACCCAGAGGAGGACGATCTCGATGAGGGCGAGGAACGGGGACTGGAGGCCGAAGAAGAGGTACGACCAGAGGACGTTCAGGATCAGCTGGACGCCGAAGATCGCCATCGCGACCTTGACGTCCTTACGGTCCCACCCCCTGGTCCAGACGAGGTAGAGCGCGATACCCATCAGGATGTAGAGCACCGTCCAGACGGGGCCGAAGACCCATGACGGCGGGTTCAGGGCGGGTTTTACGAGAGTTGCATACCAGGTCGGGATGGCCGGCGTCGTGAAGAGCGAGCCGACTGCTGCTGCAACCAGGCAGACGCCTACCGCCGCAACGAACTGGATAACCCGGACGTATGCAGGAGTCACGACGGTAACAATGAATTCTGCCGGCATAAACCTTTTGATATCGCAGGGAAACGTCAGACACGGCCCGGACAGGAAGCCGACGTTCTGCCTGCCCCGGCAGCGGCGAAATGCGGCAGCATCTCACGCGACGAGAGAAGCGACCCCGGAGCAGGAGCCCGCCAATGGGCACTGCCGGCAGGAGATGAACCCTCACCGGAGTGATCCATACGAATAAGGGGGATGACAGTATAAAGCACGGGGGATCACCGGACGTGCCGGAGAGGGTCGAAGCGGACGCACGACGACGGTGATCGCTCCGGGAGGCGCACCGAGAGAGGCGCAACATCAGGCCGGTGTGGCAGAGCGGTTTAATGCCTTCGCCTGCAAAGCGAATGTCTGGGGGTTCGACTCCCTCCGCCGGCGTCAGACGAAAGGAGATCGTCGCCTTGCACCTCTATAGCACGCTGTCGAGAACCGTAGAACCCCTCGTGACCCGCAACCCAGGTAGGGTTACCCTGTTTGTCTGCGGTCCGACGGTGTACGACTACCCGCACCTGGGCCACGCCAGGACTTACATCGCCTTCGACGTGCTGGCAAAGTACCTCAGGTGGACGGGGAGCGAGGTATTCTATCTCCAGAACATCACCGATGTCGACGACAGGATCATCGACCGTGCGAGGGAGAGAGGCGTATCCCAGAGCGTGCTCGCAAGGACATTTGAGACCGCGTATCTCCGGGATATGCACTCTCTCGACGTGGACGCAGTGAGCCATTATGCCCGTGCCACCACGCACATCCCCGAGATCGTGCACCAGGTGGAGCGCCTGATCGGGCGCGGTGCGGCATACGTCGCGGAGACCGGGGTATATTTCGATGTGAGTACATTCGAGCGGAACGGGGAACTCTCCGGCCAGCACGGGACAGACCGCGTCAGCCGGATAACCGACGAAGGAAAACATGCTCCCCTGGACTTTGCGCTCTGGAAGTTCGGGGAGTTCGGGGAGTATACCTGGGACTCCCCGTGGGGCAGGGGACGGCCGGGGTGGCATATCGAGGATACGGCGATCGCCGAGAAGTATCTCGGGCAGCAGTACGACATCCACGGTGGGGGACTGGACCTGATCTTTCCTCACCACGAAGCGGAGATCGCACAGATGGAGTCGCTGGAAGGGAAGCACCCCATGGTCGGGTACTGGCTGCATACGGGATTCCTGACGGTCGAAGGAAAGAAGATGTCAAAGTCGTCCGGGAACTTCATCACCGTCAGGGATGCTCTCAAGACCTGGGACAGGGACGTGCTGAGATACTATATCCTGTTGTCTCACTACCGGTCCCCGCTCCAGGCCACCGAAGAGGGGCTGGCAAATGCAGCGCGGGCGCTCGAACATATCCGCGCAGTCGCAACAAAAGATGCCGGCGAGGACCGGGAGGGAAGAAAAGCGTTCGTCGATGCCATGGAATCGGATCTCAACACTCCGATGGCGCTCGCGGCCATCCGGGCGCTTGCAGACCGTGGGGACATCGGAGCACTGGTAGAGTTCGGGGAGATCCTCGGGATCAATTTCCTGCGCGATGCAAGCGTGCCCGTCCGGATCCTTCAGGAGATCCGGGCTGAGCTGCGTGCCAGGAGAGAGTTCGAGATCTCAGACCTGATCCGCGAGCGGATGGTGGACGCCGGGATCACCGTAACCGATCCGTCGCTCTGACCGCGGGCCCCCCATCCGGATGCCGGGACACCCCCTCACTCGGAGTCTTCTTCTCTGTCCAGGTCCTCGTCCTCGTCGTCCCCCGTCGGGAGGACCTCGCGGAGGGTGAACCGGAACGCGGCACCGAGGTCCGGCCGCCCCTCCACCCGGTCGTCCACCAGGATGGTGCCGCCGTAGCGCTCGATGAGCGTACGGACGATGAAGAGGCCGAGGCCGTCCCCGCACCCCTCGGCCCATCCCCGCTCGAACCGGGTGAAGAGCGACCCCTTCACCTCGTCCGGAACGCCGGGGCCGGTATCCTCGACGGAGACCTGCACGCTCTCGCCGTCGTAATCCTCCACCCGGATCGCGATCCCGACGTCAGGGCCCCCGAACTTGACGGCGTTCCGGATGAGGTTTGAGAAGACCTCTGAGAGGAGATCGTCCCCCCAGACCCGGCAGGAGGTCTCCCCAAACTCGATCGCAACGTCGGGGAAGGTAGCGACCTCCGTCCGGATGACGGTGCCGAGGTCGACCGGGCCGAGATCGGACGGGTCGTGGTGGATGCGGCGGATCGTGGTGACGTTCCCGATGATCTCGGCGCTCTTATGGACGCTGCTCCGGATCTTCTTCGCGTATAGCGCGGCCTCTCCCCCCAGCATCTCGATGAGGAGATCGGCGTAGAGGCTCGAGACGTTCTCGGCGTTCTTGATGTCGTGGGTCATGATGTCGAGGTAGAGGTTCGCCTCCCGGTTCGCCGCCTCGAGTTTCTTGTGCAGCATCCCCTTCAGGATGCCCGACCCGATCTCTTTGCCGATCGTCTCCAGAAGCGTCCTCTCCTCGCGGGAGAAGGATTCTTTTGTCCTGCTGCCGGCATAGACCGCACCGACGACGACCGACTCCGCGATGAGCGGGACGCACGCGAGCGCCGATATCTCGAGTTCCCGGAGGATGCTCGCCTCGATGGAGTTGAGGTCGGACTGCTGCTCGATGTAGCGGGGCTGGCCCGCGATGAAGATGAAGTTGAACGGCCAGTGATGGACCTTGATGACGCGGTTCTTCGAGAGGCACGAAGCGGGCATCCCCTTCTGGTGCTGGAGGAGGGCGCGTTTCCGCTCGGCATCGAGCATGTAGACGATCCCGAGGTGCAGCCCCATCAGTTCCAGCGTCTTCTCAAGCGACTCCTCGAGAAGTTCGGCGAGAGAGAGGGAGGCGGCCGAGACGCCTATGATCTGGTTCAAGACCATCAACTGCTGGTTCCGGACCAGGATATCCTCCTGGGCCCTCTTCCGCTCGGTGATATCCATCACGCCGGCGATCGAGCCCCGGAAGTCACCGGTATCGTCGGTGAACGGACAGGCGATCATCAGCGCGGTGATGCAGTCGCCTTCCTTCCTGACGAACTCGCACTCGTACTCCTCCCGGATGCCGCTTGCCCGGCAGTCCAGGCGATCCTTCATCACGGCGCGAGAGGAGGGGGAGAGGAACGAGTGGATGGGCCGGCCGATCATCTCCTCGACGGCATAGCCGAGCATCTCCGCCATCCGCGGGTTGACAAACGAGGTGCACGCTCCCGGGTCGAGCACCCATATCCCCTCGCTGAGGCTCTCCACGACGAGCCGGTATTTCTGCTCGCTCCGCTTGAGCGCTTCCTCGGCGTTCTTGCGGTCGGTGATATCGAGAACACCTGCAAGGCACCCGGCGAAGGCGCCGTCGGCGCCGGTTATCGGGGACGTGACCACGAGCGCGTGGACGCTTCTCCCGTCGGCGGAGATGAGGTCCAGCTCGAACTCCCGCTTCTGGTCGGTCCGATGACAGAAGAGATCTCCGGCGGCTGGAGCTGGGCTGCCGGCCTCGATGAAGTCGGCGATGAGGTGCCCGACCGGGCTCCCGGGCGGACGGCCGAGGATCTCCTCCATCCGGGGGTTTGCAAAGGTGATGCGCCCGGTCGCATCCACCGCAAGGACACCCTCGTTGAGGTTCTCGACCAGGCGCCGGTAGGTCTCCTCCGAGTGCAGGAGAGCGCGCTCGACCCGCCCGCGCTCCAGCACGTACCTGACGGCGCGGCGGAGCAGTTCCGCGTCCATCTTCCCTTTGACCAGGTAATCCTGCGCACCGCGCCGCAGCGCTTCGAGCACGGCGGGGTCGTCCGCCTCCCTGCCGAGCACGATGACCGGCGTCTCCGGCGACGCTTCCCGCAGGCTGTCGACGACCCCAGCCTCCCCGCCTTCCGCGAGGTCGAGGAGCACGACCTCGGCCGCGCCGTCGGAGACAGCGGCCGGCCCGTCCTCGAGGCGCTTGCAGTGCGTCAGCGCACCCTCCCGCCCGCACAGCCCAAGCAACTCCTCGATACGCCGGACGTCACCGAAGCTCCCTCCGATCAACAACACCCTCAACGGTCCGCTCATGGTCTCACTCACATGCAGGGCCCGATATCTGCCCCCACTAAACCGCACATCTCCGGCACCCGGCGGGTGTCCCGCCCCACCCTTCCGGACCGGCCGGTGCACGACCACACGCGACCGCCGCCCCGTGGGGGCACCGGCCGCGATCGGTTCTCACTAATGTAGTACTTCACTCGCTGAATTTATACCTCGTTCTTTTCCGCGGGACAGGGGCACCGACACGGGGCTAATCGCCGTCCTCCGGGAGCGGGTACTCCGCGAGGGCGAGCGATGTCGCGGTGACCGAGGTGAAAAACTCCGCGGAGAAGATCATGAACATGATCACGAGCTGGTACTCCGCAGCCCAGACAGGGTCGGCGCCCCCGATGATCATGCCTGCCATCGAACCGGGGAGGACGACGAGACCGAGCGCTTTCAGCCGGTCGATGGAAGGGATGAGCGAGGCTCTCACGCTCTCGCGGGTGACGGGGGCAAGCGCCTCGTCCACGGACGCGCCGAGGGAGAGCGCGGTCTCGATGCGGAGCCGGTTCGCGGCGAGCCCGGCCGTGAACCGGTTGAGGGCGAGGGAGCAGGCGATCATCGCGGCGCCGACGGCCATGCTTCCGATCGGGATGATGAACTCGAGGATGAGCGGGATGACGCCGAGAGCGATGAGGATCAGCAGCGCGGCAGACGAGCCTGCGGCGATCGCCGGGAAGGTGATCCGGTGCGGGTGGCCGATCCCCTCTGCCCTTCGCGCGGAGATGAGCGCGGCGACCCCCATCATCCCCACGAGCACCAGAACGGCGAGGAGCAGGCTTTCGGACTCAAATACCGCCACGATCACCAGGGCGACGAGCATCAGCTGGACGATGCCGCGTGCGACGGCAAACGCGATCTCGCGCTCGAGGCCGAGGCGTCGTGTGCGCGAGAGCAGGATGACGAGGGCGACCGGCAGCAGGGCGAGGGCGACGGTCGCGAGACCTCCGATGGGATCGTAGAGGGCGCCGTTCATGCGGCCTCCACGAGGCGGCCGTCCGCGAGGACGAGGATCCGGCCGGCGAGCGTCCGGGCCTGGCGCATGTCGTGCGTCACGAAGAGGATCGTCTGCCCTTCGCGGTTGAGGCGCCGGATCGTCTCCTCCACCACCTCCGCAGCCGCCCGGTCGAGCGCCGAGGTGGGTTCGTCGAGGAGGAGGATGGCGGGGCGGAGGGCAAGCGCCCGGGCGATCGCCACCCGCTGAGCCTCGCCCCCGGAGAGCGTGCCGCCGTCGCGGTAGAGGATGGATGCCGGAAGCCCCACCGACGCGAGAAGTTCGCCGAAATCGGGCCGGGGAAGGTCCCGGTTCGCCCGGAAGGCGAACGGGTAGGCGAGGTTCTCCGCGACCGTCCCCTCGAAGAGGACAGTGGTCTGGAGGACCAGGCAGACCCGTCGCCGGACCTCGACCGGGTCGCAGCCGGCGGTATCGGTGCAGAAGACCTCGATCCTCCCCTCCGATGGCTCGACGAGCCGGTTGAGGCACTTCAGGAGGACGGACTTCCCCGAACCGGACGGGCCGGTGACGGCGAGGCACTCCCCCTCCGCGACCGAGAAGGTCACGGACTCAAAGACCGTCCGCTCCCCGAATCTTTTTGTGAGATCGGTGACGCGGAGGGCGGGACAGGGAGTGCCGGGGCTCATCGCGCCCTATATGTCGGGCCGGATGATAAGGGCGACGAAGGCCGGGGGGAGGGGCGGAGGGGAAGTCGGTTCGCGGCGGGTCAGGGAGCCCGGCGGCGAGGAAACACGCTCGTTCCGTTAACCACTAGTGGATATGAAAAACGAAATGTATATGCCCGATGACTTTTTTTCAATTACAGATGACTTCTCGACAAACAAACATTCCTGTGACGACAATTTGCCTCTATATCGCATCTATTCTGCTGCTTTTCGGCACCGTTAGCGCTGCCGCGCCTGAGGCGTCATTCACCGGCGCACCGGCCTCCGGCACCGTACCGTTCACGATTGCCTTCACCGATACCTCCGCCGGCGAGCCGACGGGGTGGGCATGGTTCTTCGGCGATGAGCGGTACGACGAAGCCTGGACGGGGCAAACCGCGAACGCCGGGTGGGCGGCACGATCCGGCCACTCAAGTGTCGCGCTGCCGGATGGGAGCATCGTCCTGATGGGGGGCTATGACGGCGCCGCCCTCAGGAACGACACATGGCGGTCGACCGATTCCGGCGTCACCTGGACGCTCGTGAACGCGAGTTCGGGGTGGACAGCACGACTCCGGCACTCCTGCGTCGCGATGCAGGATGGGAGTATCCTCCTCATGGGCGGTCGGGATGATACCGACCTCAGAAATGACGTCTGGCGATCGGACGATGGCGGCGCGACCTGGGCGCCGGTGAACACGAGTGCGGGGTGGCCGATAAGGGAAGCCCATACGGCGGTCACGACGCCGGACGGGAGCGTCGTGCTCATGGGCGGCTGGTGTTATGGCTGTATGAATGATGTGTGGCGGTCACAGGATAGCGGCGCAACCTGGATACAGGTGAACGCGAGTGCCGGGTGGTCGAAACGAGTTTCCTTCGCCAGCGTCGCGATGTCGGACGGGAGTATCATCCTCATGGGCGGTTACGACAGCGCCAACTTCCGCAACATGAACGATGTATGGCGGTCGACCGACTACGGCACGACGTGGACGCGGGTGAACGAGAGTTCCGGGTGGTCGAGGCGGGACGTGCACACGGCGGTTGCGATGCCGGACGACAGTATCGTGCTCATGGGCGGTTGGGATGACACCGAATTCAGGAACGACGTGTGGCGGTCATGCGATTACGGCACTACATGGACAGAGGTGAACCCGGGTACCCGGTGGCCGGGACGAGCCGAGCATTCCTGCGTCGCGATGCTGGACGGGAGCATCATTCTCATGGGCGGCGGTAGCAGCAGCAGCGGCCCCCTGAACGATGTGTGGCGCCTCCAGCCCGCAGGGTCGTCGGAACAGGACCCGCAACACGAGTATACCGCTTCCGGCACTTATTCGGTAACGCTGCAGGCGTTCAACGCCGACGGCTACACATGCGCGCGAGAGACCGGGTACGTCACCGTCCAGGCGGTTCCGCCGACGGCAGCGTTTTCCGGCGCACCGGTCTCAGGCACCGCACCTCTGACCGTAACCTTTACCGACGCTTCGATCGGCGGGCCGTCCTCCTGGCTCTGGAGTTTCGGGGACGGCGAGACCTCGACCGAGCAGTACCCCACGCACACCTACGCCGCTGCCGGGACCTACACGATCAACCTGACGGTCGGTAACGCGGCGGGAACCGATATGCTCTCCGAGACAGAGTATGTTGAGGTCTCCCCCGCCCCGGTTGCTCCAATAGCAGCGTTTTTCGGCACGCCGACCTCAGGGCGAGCACCCCTGACCGTGTCCTTTACCGACACTTCAACAGACGACCCGACCGGGTGGGCATGGTTCTTCGGCGACGAGACGTACAGCGAGCCGTGGATAGAGATAAACGCGAGCTCCGGGTGGACGGCACGGAACGGCCATAGAGCAGTCACGATGCCGGACGGAAGCATCATCCTCATGGGCGGTTATGACGGCACCGCCCTCAGGAACGACACGTGGCGGTCGACCGATCGCGGCAGAACGTGGACGCTGATGAACGCGAGCTCCGGGTGGACGGGAAGGGTCCAGCCCGGCATCGTTGTGCTACCGGACAGCAGCATTCTGCTCATAGGCGGCGACGATCCCGCCTACAGGAACGATGTATGGCGGTCGGCCGATTACGGCGCGACATGGACGTTAACAAGCGCAAGCTCTCCGTGGTGGGGGCGGTGGGGCCACACTACAGTTGCGATGCCAGACGGAAGCATTGTACTCATGGGCGGTTTCCCCGGCATGATCATGAATGACACGTGGCGGTCGGCCGATTACGGCGCAACGTGGACACTGGTGAACGCGAGCTCCGGGTGGACAGCGCGTTGGGCCCATACAGCAGTCGCAATGCCGGACGGGAGCATCCTGCTCATGGGAGGTTATGATAGGAGTCGCAGGAACGATGTGTGGCGGTCGGACGATTACGGCGCAACGTGGACGCTCGTGAACGCGAGCTCCGGGTGGATGGGACGATACGGCCATACGACGGTCACGATGCCGGATGACAGCATCCTCGTGATGGGCGGCATCGGAATGAACGATACGTGGCGATCGACCGATTACGGTGTCACGTGGACGGAGGTGAACGTGAGTTCCGGGTGGACGGAGAGATACTATTACAGCAGCGTGGCGATGCCGGACGGCAGCGTCCTCTTAATGGGCGGTGTTAGTGATGACGGTACTCGATTAAACGACACGTGGCAGTTGCAGCCCGCAGGGTCGTCAGAACAGAACCCGTCGCACACTTACACCACTCCCGGCATCTATCCAGTAACACTGCAGGCATTCAACACCGGCGGCCACAACAGCACGCGAACTACCGGTTATATCACGGTTACGCCAATAGCCGCGTTCGGCAGCACACCAACATCGGGGCCGGCACCGCTCACGATTGCCTTCACCGATATCTCCACCGGTTCGCCTGTGGCGTGGAACTGGTTATTCGGCGACGGCAAGACATCGACCGAGCAGCATCCGGTACATACCTACACCCTCCCCGGCAACTACACTGTCACGCTCGGGGTGGACGGCGGGCTCTCGACGGTCACAGAGCCGGGGTACATCAAAGTCACCCCGGTCCTCTTCGGGGACGCGAATGAAGACGGGGAGGTCAACCAGGCCGACACCCTCGTCGTCCTCCAGGAGATCGTGGAGCTCCGGGAGATACCTGTTGCCGGCACCGACCGGTTCCGGAAGACCGACGTCACCGGGAACGGCGCCATCGATGTTGGCGACGCCCTCTTCATCGCCCAGTACAACGTCGGCCTCCGGGACCCGTGGTTTGTGCTGCTGTAGCCGGACCGGCGCCGGTTATCGGCTGCGCTCAACCCCGCGGCCGGAGGAGCCCGGGAGGCCCCGGCGAACCTCCGGCATACATTTCTGCACCTTTTTAGGGAGGAGATACTGATTTGATCGCATGAAGATCTCCTTTACATCGTTCCTGTGCCTCTGCGCCCTCGGCCTGGTTCTGATAACTGCCGGGTGCATGCAGACTGAGCCCGGAACCCCCGGAACCCCCGAACCCGCGATCCACACCTCGAACGAGACGCTCGTCGCCTTCGTCGAGAGCGCGGTTGCGTATGCACACGCAAACGGCAAAGAAAAGGCCCTCGCCGAGTTTTCCGACCCGAACGGAACATTCGTCCGGGGCGAACTCTACATCTACGCCTACGACTTCAACAATGTCGCCCTCGCCCACCCGTTCGACCCCGATAAGATCGGCGTGAGCCGGATGGGCGAACTCGATGCGTTCGGCAACCCCTACACCCGGCAGTTCATCGACGCGGCGAAGAACGGCTCCGGATTCGTCCGGTTCTACTACGTCAACCCTGCGCACAACCGGACGGTCGAATCCAAACTGGGCTACGTGATGAAGGTGGACGAGGACTGGTGGCTCGGCTCCGGGGTCTACACGGGGCCGGCACCCACCCCGATGCGTACAAACGCCACGACCATCCCCGACCTCACCGGCAACTGGACCGCGGCCATGGCAGGATACGAAGGGAGCACGGGGTTCACCGACTACCCCACCGTCACGATGACGATGACCGTATCCGAACAGCATGGCCGGATCTTCTCCGGCTATACCGTGTTTACGACCGCGAACGGCACGGAGATCCGGACGCCGATCGCCGGCGCCATCGGGCGTGACGGCAGGGCCCTCGCCACCGCCGAACAAGACGGCGGCTACTGTTTCGGCGAGATCGTGGGACCGGACGAGATCGAACTGACCTACCTGCAAGACGGCGAGCAGTACGGCGTTGCGATCGACTCGCTGAAGAGAGTGTAGTACCGATGAGATCCCGGCCGCACATTTTTACCTCTTGAACCGGGTCAGGGAACCATATTGTTTGAGAGTCTGCTATTCCCGGGCATTGCCAAGACGCAGAAATACAATCTCACGCGAAGCCGCGAAGAACGCGAAGGGATTGCCAACATACATACCGACTTCGCGCCTTCGCGCCTTCGCGTGAGGCGACATACAGGGACAGTGCTACACCCTCACGCGAAGAGAAGGCGCCATCAACCATACAGACTCTCTGCGAAGCAGCGACGTAGCCCGGCGCCAGACCCCCGGCCCGACGGGTGAAACACGAACCGGGGATCCCCTCAAGAAAAAAATGGTGCTACTTCTTCCTCGCCCGCAGCCGCTCGATCTCCTCGCCGCCCACGACCTTCACCACGAACGTCCCGTGGCAGGGCTTGGTGTAGGGGAAGATCACGTAATCGCCCTCGACGCCGACATAGAGCGGCGGAACGCCGATGATGTGGACGTCGAAGATCTTGTAGCCCGGCTCGACCTCGTAGTATTCACGGACGTTCGTCTTGATATAGTCCCGCGCCTCCTTAAAGGAGGCCTGCGAGAAGAGAATCTCGGGTTTTAACGCTTCGAGACAGCCGCCCATCTCATCACCTCGTCAAGTTTGCGCTTCAACGGCATCGGGTTGTGCACGGCCTTCGCCGCGACGACCTCGCAGGGGAACTCGATCTCGCCGGCGAGATCTTCCGCGTGCTCCCCGAAGAGGAGCGCGTAGACCCGTGCCTTCGAGATATAGGCCATGGTGCCCGCGTAGGCGACCCCGGAGTCGTTGTGGATGAAGACGAAGCAGAGGTCGAAGTCCCGCTGCTTCTCCGTGATCTCGTCGATCGTTTCGTCGAGGTCGGCCATCTCCCCAAGGTAGAATCTGCCGGGGTCGGCGACCTCCATCAGTCTCCGCGCGGCCACCGTCCCGGCGACCACCGGCCGGATGCCATGCTCCTTCAAGCCGTGGACCAGGTAGAGCGCCATGCTCGTCTGGACCGGGACCTGCGGGCATCCGAGCAGGATCAGTGCAGTCTTCTGGTTCTCCTCTGTCATGCTCTGGCCTTCTCCAGTTCCTCAAAGATGTCGGATACACGCTCCGGATGCGTGTAGATGGTGAACCGCTCCCCCCGCGAGAAGCAGACCAGGGTGAGCCCCGCCCGCTCCGCCGTCAGGATGCCGCGATCGGTCGAGGCGGCACGGGAGACGACGATCGGGATACCCGCGTTCGCCGCCTTCGCGACCATCCCCGCCGGTTGCCTCCCGGTACAGCCGAGGATGCAGGTCGACCGGTCGAGCCCCCGGAGGGCCGCGTAGCCCACGACCTTGTCGACGGTGTTGTGCCGGCCGACATCGCAGGCCCGGGTGACGAACTCGCCGTCGCAGAAGAGGACCGAGCAGTGGACGGCCCCCGTCTTCCGCCAGACCTCGGACTCGATCGATGCCGTGACCGCACGGATCGTCTCTGCCGTGACGGTGATCGAGGATCCGACCCGCTTCGGCTCGCAGAGCGCGCAGGAGCCCCCCGACGACTCCGTCGCGAGCTCGACGTCCCTCCGGGCCGGGGCGGTGATACGGACGTCGTTTCCTTCGACCTCCACCGCGTCGACCGCATCGACGAGCCCCTCGCTGATGACGAACCCCACGCCGAGGTCGTCGAGGCGATCGGCGCTCGCCACCAGGGTTGTCAGGGGTTCATCGTTCAGGAAGAGCCTGACGCGGTCCTCGACGATGATATCGTCGTGGACCTCGCGCGCGCCCTCGCCCGTCACCTGGACGCCTGCGCGGCAGACGATCTCCATCATGTTGTCTCCTCCCGTATCCAGTCGAGGTACGGCGCGTAGCCCCCGACGATCGGCATCGCGATGATCTCGGGAACCTCGTAACTGTGGAGCCCCTTGATCCTCGCGATGAGCGGGTCGAGGAGGCTCTGCCGCGTCTTGACGATCAGGAGCCGTTCCGGTTCGTCGTGAACCGCCCCCTCCCAGCGGTAGCAGGACTGCACGCCGGTGACGTTCACGCAGGCGGCGAGCCGGGCATCGACGAGCGCCTTCGCGATCGCCTCCGCCTCGCCGGCGGGAGCCGTGCAGAAGACCACGATATATTCCGGGAGAACCATGGTGTTACCTTCGTAGCGTCCGTATTTAACCGTTCTTGGGGTGGCAGCCGCACCCGTCCCCGCCGCAGGAACCCGTCTCCCGCGGAGGAAGCCCCCGGCGGGCCCGGTAGTCGTTGACGGCGGCCCGGATCGCGTCCCGGGCGAGGAGCGAACAGTGGACCTTCGCGTCGGGGAGGCCGCCGAGGGCCGCGACGACGTCGCCGTTCGAGAGGTCCCACGCCTCGTCGAGGGTCATCCCCCGGATCATCCGTGTGGCCATCGAACTCGAGGCGATCGCCGCTGCGCACCCAAACGTCCTGAACCGGACGTCGGTGATCCGGTCGTCCTCGATCTTGAGGTAGATGCGCATGATATCCCCGCAGGACGGGCTCCCCACCTCGCCGACGCCGTCGGCGTCCGCAAGCTCGCCCACGTTCTTGGGGTTCGTGAACTCTTCCATCACTCTCTCTGTATACATCACTCGGCCTCCTGCACTTTTTTGCCGGCAGGCGGCGTCAGCGGCGAGATCTGCCGGAGCCGCCCGATCACGTCGGGGAGCACTTCGAGGACGTAGTCGACGTCCTCCTCTGAGTTCGCGTCGCCGAGGGTGAGCCGGAGCGAGCCGTGCGCCTCTTCGTGAGGAAGGCCGGTCGCGAGCAGCACGTGCGAGGGCTCAAGCGACGCCGAGGAGCAGGCGCTCCCCGTCGAGGCCGCGATCCCGCGGGCGTCGAGCATCAGCAGGATGGACTCCCCCTCGACGTAGCGGAAACTGAAGTTCGCGTTGTTCGCGAGCCGCTCGGTCGGGTGGCCGTTCAGCCGGGAGTCCGGGATCGCGTCGAGGACGCCCCGGATCAGGCGGTCCCGCATCGCGGCGAGCCGGCGGTTATGCCCCTCGATATCGGCGGTCGCAAGTTCGATCGCCCGCCCCAGGCCGACGATCCCGGGGACGTTCTCGGTCCCGGCCCGCCGGCCGCGCTCCTGGCCGCCCCCGTGGACGAGGTTCTCAAGCCGGCTCCCCCGCCGGACGTAGAGCGCCCCGATCCCCTTCGGGCCGTAGAACTTGTGGGCCGAGAGCGAGAGGAGGTCGATCCCCATCGCGTCCACATCGATCGGGACCGCTCCCACCGCCTGGACGGCGTCGGTGTGGAAGAGGACGCCGCGGTCGCGCGCAATTTTGCCGATCCGGGCGATCGGCTGGACCGTCCCGATCTCGTTGTTCGCCGCCATCACCGAGACGAGGATCGTCCGGCCCGTGATCGCCTCCTCGACCTCGCCCGGGTCCACCCGGCCGAACTTATCCACGGGGAGGTAGGTGACGGAGAACCCCTGCTTCTCGAGCCACTCGCAGGTGTGGAGGACCGCGTGGTGCTCGATCGCGGTCGTGACGATGTGGTCGCCGCGCTTGTGGTTCGCGAGGGCGACGCCCTTGATCGCCCAGTTGTCGGCCTCGCTCCCGCCGGCGCAGAAGTAGATCTCCCCGGGGGTCGCGCCGAGAGCCGCCGCCACCTGCCCCCGCGCCGCCTCGACACCTTTCCGGGGCTCGCCGGCGAACCGGTAGAGGGAGGAGGGGTTCCCGAAGTATCGGGAGAAGTACGGCTCCATCGCCGCGAGGACTTCGGGTTTCGTGAATGTCGTCGCCGCGTGGTCCATGTACACGGGACGCTGATCCTGATTGCTCATTCCGCTACAGCGTTGGGCCTGCTATCGTATCAGCGTTGCCGGCCCGGAAGCATCGTTGGGCCGAGCAAGAAATTAGATAGGGTTCCGTGCGCAATATCTGATAATGTACTCAAGACGGATGGATCACCTTCCCCCCTACCTTTTTGCACGCATCGATGCGATGAAAGAGGAGAAAATGCGCCAGGGCGTCGATGTCATCGACCTCGGGGTCGGCGACCCCGACCTCCCCACCCCGCCGCATATCGTGGAGGCGCTCTGCACCGCGGCCCGGGACCCGAAGAACCACCACTACCCCTCCTACACCGGGATGCTCGCCTACCGCCAGGCGGTGGCCGACTGGTACAAGGGCAGGTTCGGCATCGACCTGGAGGCAAAGAAAGAGGTCCTCGCGCTCATCGGGTCCAAGGAGGGCATCGCCCACATCGCCGAGGCGTTCGTCAACCCGGGCGAGGTCGTCCTCGCCGCCGATCCCGGCTACCCCGTCTACAAGACCTCCACCCTCTTTGCCGAGGGAAAGGTCCACGAACTCCCCATCAGGGCGGAGAACGACTTCCTCCCGGTCCTTGAGGATATCCCCGCCGACGTCGTGAAACAGGCGAAGTTGATGTTTATCAACTACCCGAACAACCCCACGGCCGCAATCGCACCCCTCTCGTTCTTTGAGGAGGTCGTCGAGTTCGCGCGGGAGCACAACATCATCGTCGTCCACGACAACGCCTACTCCGAGATCACCTTCGACGGCTATAAGGCGCCCTCGTTCCTCGAAGTCGACGGCGCGATGGAGGTCGGGATCGAGATGCACTCGCTCTCGAAGACCTACAACATGACCGGGTGGCGGATCGGGATGGCCTGCGGGAACCCCGAGATCATCGCCGGGCTCGGCCGGGTCAAGACCAACGTCGACTCGGGCGCGTTCGACGCCATCCAGCACGCCGCGATCACCGCGCTCACCGGGCCCCAGGACTGCGTGCAGCAGGCCTGCGGCATCTACCAGGAGCGGCGGGACGCGCTCGTGAAAGGCCTCTCCGAGATCGGCCTTGACGTCCGTGCCCCGAAGGCGACCTTCTACGTCTGGGCGCCGGTCGACGACTGCATGGCCTTCTCCGCGAAGCTCCTCGACCAGGCCGGGATCGTCGCGACCCCCGGAGTAGGGTTCGGGAAGAACGGCGAAGGGTTCGTCCGGTTCGCGATCACCCGCTCCATCGAGCGGATCGACGAGGCCGTAGAGCGGATGCGGGGGCTCGACCTGTGATCCTCCCCTCCCACCTTTCGGTCCGGGACGGCCGCCTCGCGATCGGCGAGCACGACACCGTCGAACTCGCCGGAAGGTTCGGCACCCCGCTCTACGTCACGAGCGAGGATAGGATCCGCGAGAACTTCCAGAGGCTCTCCGGCGCGCTCACCGCCCACTACCCGAAGGTCAGGCTCCTCTACGCCGCAAAGGCGAACGGCAACCTCGCGATCTTTAAGATCCTCGCGTCACAGGGCGCCGGGGCCGATGTCTTCTCCGCAGGAGAGGTCGCGCTCGCCCTCGCCGCCGGGATGCGCCCGGCCTCACTCCTCTTCAACGGGAGCTCAAAGACACCCGCAGACCTCGCCCTCGCGGTCGAGAAGGGGATCCGGGTCTCGGTGGACTCGCCCGACGAACTCCGGCAGCTCGACGCCGCGGCCGGGGAGGCGGGCAAGACCGTCGATATCGCCTTCCGGGTCAACCCGGCGATCGAGGTCCCGACCCACCCGAAGATCGCGACCGGTCTTGCCACGAGCAAGTTCGGTATCCCCGCAGCCCGGATCCTTGATGCCTACCGGGAGGCGCTCGCCCTCGAGCACGTCAACCCCATCGGGATCCACTGCCACATCGGCTCGCAGATCCTGGCCGTGGAGCCCTTCGCCCGCGAGGTGGAGGTCCTGATCGGTGTCGCCCGCGACCTGATCGAGATCGGGGTAAACCCGAAGTTCATCGATATCGGGGGCGGTCTCGGCATCCCCTACCGCCGCGAGACCGACCGGGCCCCGACACCGGAGGAGTACGCCGGAGCGGTGATGCCGATCTTCCTCCGCGGCATCAAAGAGCTCGGGATCGAGCCCGAACTCTGGGTCGAGCCCGGCCGGTGGCTCGTCGCCGACTCGACAGTGCTTCTCACGCGGGTCAACTCCGTCAAGACCGCCCACAAGACGTTCGCGAACGTCGACGCCGGGTTCAACCTCCTGGTCCGGCCGACGATGTACGACTCCTACCACGAGGTCGTCGCGGCGAACAAAGCGGACGCGCCCGCGGTCCGGGAGTACTCCGTCACCGGGCCGATCTGCGAGACGGGCGACATCCTGGCAAAAGATCGTATGCTGCCCGAACTTGCCGCAGGCGACATCATCGCGGTGCTGGACGCCGGGGCCTACGGGTTTGCGATGTCGTCGCAGTACAACAGCCGCCCCCGGTGCGCCGAGGTCCTCCTCGCGGGCAACAGGGCGGCACTGATGCGCCGGGCCGAGACGGTCGATGACCTGACCGCCCCGATGGTGACGCCGCCCTGGCAGGAATGAGATCGACGTGAACTTCCATTACCTCCTGGTCGACGACCTCCTCGCGAAAGAGGAGTTCGACCGCCGGGTGGAAGAGAAGGTGGTGGAGGCGGGAGATCTCCTCGACGAACAGACCGCGGCGATGCTGGTCGTCAAAGACCTCGGCCGCTCGCACGTCCGGGTCCGCGAGATCGCCGGGGCCTCCAGCCTCGTCTGCTTCTTCGCGAAGGTCCTCGACGTCGGCGAGCCCAAGGAGTTCGAGCGGCAGGACGGCACGACCGGGATCGTCGCGAACGTGACGGTCGGCGACGAGACCGGGAGGGCCAGGCTGACCCTCTGGGACGAGAAGGCCGGCGCGGTCCGCGAGATCGAGGCGGGCGATGTGCTCGAGATCCTCGGCCGGCCGAAGGGCGGCGGGAAGATCCCCGACGTCACCGCCGCCGCCGTCCAGAAGGCGACGTGCGAGATCGCCTGCCCGGACGAGACGGGGCCCTCCGCCGCCTCTCCCGGCCCGGCAGGCGATCTCGAGGTCAGGCTGATCGCGGTCGGGAGCCCGCGGACGTTCAAGCGGCGCGACGGGAGCGAGGGAGAGATGGTCGAAGCGGTGATCGGGAACGAGGACGGAGTCTTCCGGCTCGTCGCCTGGTCGCCGGCCGTCCTCGAAGGCGCGATGCCGGGGGCAAACGTCGTCATCCGCGGCGCAACCGCACGGGAGAGCGAGCAGGGGCTTGAGTACAGCCTCGGCGATGCGGCATCTCTCCTCCCCTCCTGCCGGGAGATCGCCGTTCCGACGGACCCGGTCGCGGACGTAAAGGAAGGGGGCTCCTACTCGCTTGCGGGAACGGTCGTCCGCGTCCAGCCCGCCCGATCGTTTGTCACGCGGAACGGGCGGCAGTCCTCTGTCCGGAACCTGGTCCTCGCCGACGCAACCGGGGAGGTCCCGGTCGTCGTCTGGGGAGAGCGGGCGGAGGAGCACCTCGCTCCCGGCGACCTGATCGAGGTCTACAACGCGGCCGCGAAACGGGGACGGCAGGGGGATCTCGAGATCCATGTCTCCTGGGGGAGCGCTCTTGTCGTCGTCGCCGGGGAGGAGAAGGAGATCGATGTCGAAGGAACAATCATCCCCACGGCCCGCGGGGCCGCTCTTGAGACCGGCGAGGCCTGTTACCTCCTCGCGGAACCCCTGCCCGTCGGAATCCGGGTGCGCGGGCGGGGAACCGTCCACCGGGGCGTGATCCTTCTCGACGACGTGGAGGCGGTACCGCCCGATCCCGACGATCTCCACCGCCGCCTGGACCGACTCTCCGGCGGGGCCTGATCCCCGCCCTTCACTTTCACCCCGCACGGCGAGCCACCTTTATGTCTCACGCTAAAGACTCTTAGTGTAGCATACCAGAACACACAGAGAGATCAAGTGAGGAATAAGATGTCAGAGATTGATCTTGAAGATTTACCCGGCGTCGGGGCAACTACAGCAGAGAAACTCCGTGAGGCGGGGTACGGGACCGTCGAGAGCGTCGCAACGGCCACCACGTCCGATCTCGCCGAGGCAGCGGAGATCGGCGAAGCAACTGCAAAGAAGGTGATCCTCGCCGCCCGGAAGATGGCGGATATCGGCGGATTCAAGACGGGCCGCGACATCCTCGACAAGAGGAAGGACATCAAGAAGCTCAGGACCCTGGTTCCCGAGTTCGACGAACTGGTCGGCGGCGGTCTCGAGACCCAGGCGATCACCGAGGTCTACGGCGAGTTCGGGTCAGGGAAGAGCCAGCTCGTCCACCAGATGGCCGTCAACGCCCAGCTCCCCGAGGACCTCGGCGGCCTCGCCGGCGGGGTCATCTACGTCGACACCGAGAACACGTTCCGCCCGGAGCGTATCGAGCAGATGCTCAACGGGCTCTCCGATCCGGCGGACCTCGGCACGATCGACGAGGTCCTCGGGCGGATCCACGTCGCACGGGCGCACAGCTCCGACCACCAGATGCTGCTCCTCGACACCGCACGGGAACTCGCAAACGACCTGCGCACCTCCGACTACCCGGTCAGGCTCTTCGTCATCGACTCGCTGACGTCCCTCTTCCGGTCGGAGTACGCAGGGAGAGGCACCCTCGCTCCCCGGCAGCAGAAACTGAACCGGCACATGCACGACCTCTTAAAACTGATCGACGACCACAACGCCGTCGGCCTCGTGACCAACCAGGTGATGTCGAACCCCGGCGTCCTCTTCGGCGACCCCACGAAACCGATCGGCGGCAACATCGTCGGCCACACCGCGACCTTCCGGCTCTACCTCCGTAAGAGCAAGGGCGGCAAGAGGGTCGCCCGCCTTGTCGACAGCCCGAACCTCCCCGAAGGTGAGGCGCCCTTCATGGTCGAACAGGCAGGGCTCAAACCGTGTTAAAGGCGCTCGTCACAGACGTCGACGGCACCATCACCGACCAGCGCCGGCGGATCAACACCGGGGCCGTCGAGGCCATCCGGACGCTCGTCGACGCCGGTGTGGAGGTCGTCCTTGCGAGCGGCAACACCGTCTGCTTCATGGACGGCCTCTGCAAGATGGTCGGGACGGACGGGACGATCATCGGCGAGAACGGCGGCGTCTACCGGAGGGAGTTTCCCGGCACCCTCCGGATCGCCGGCGACAAAGACGCCAGCACGGGCGCATTCGAGGTCTTGAGAGATTATTTTGCCGATAAGGGCACCGACCTCGAACTCTTCAGCGCCCAGTACCGGTTCGCCGACGTGGCATTTGCCCGGAACATCGACCCCGACGAGGCCCGGGCAGTCATTCGCGACCGCCACCTCCCGGTCAGGCTGCTCGATACCGGGTTTGCCATCCACCTCCAGGCGCTCGGCGTGAACAAGGGGACGGCGCTCCGCGAGCTTGCCGGCGAGATGGGGATCCTCCCCTCGGAGATGATGGCCATCGGCGACTCCGAGAACGATATCGAGATGCTCGAGGTTGCCGGCGTCGGCGTCGCGGTTGCAAATGCTCCGGCCCCGACCCGATCGGCGGCCGACTGGGTCTCAGAAAGAACCTACGGGGACGGCTTCGTCGAAGCGGTAAAAAAGTATTATCCGGACCTCTTCATCAGGTCCCGCTTAACAACAATATAATCTTTTACGTTCTTTACCGCCTCAAACGGCACGAGCATCCTGTCCTCATCCATCCGGTATCCCTCGGTCCTGAACGTCTTATCCGGTATGACGATCAGGTCGACGATTCCCCCGGAATCGAGGTCGACCATGATGTTCTTGAGAGTCCCGATGAGTACGCCGTCGTCACTCATCACCCTCTTCTTGGCAAGGGCATGGCAGAATGTTTTGCTCATACAGAGCGTGGGGTGTTTGTACTATTTTAAGAATTCCAAATCCTCGAAACGCCGCAAAACTGGTTTTCCGGGATCCGCATCCCGACAGGATCGCCGCCTGCGCTACCCACGATAAACAACCGGATCTCCCGCAAGAGAGCCCCGTGCCTCCAGGACCGGGAGCACGCAGACCGTAATCCTGTGAGCGCCCGAAGGTTGCGTCACGGATACATCCCGATGCCGGGAAAGAATCTTCAGAACCGGGGCGGCGGGGTTCGTCCCCCCGGACCGTAAAAAATGGATGCGGGATTGATTCATCTCACGGTCTCGGCAGCCATACGAACGTCGGTTGCCTTGACCGTCTTCCTGCCCGCGTGACCCGCGAGTTTGATCGCTTCTTTCGCGATCCGTGAGGCGTACTGTTCCATCAGTTTTGCAAGCTCTTCATTGGCATCGGAACTCACACGTTCCGCGCCGGACTTTTTCACGATTCTGCCAACAGGTGCCAGAGGTATATCAGTCATGTTCTCATTTCCCCCTTTTCATTGAGCTCTGTGAAATGTACTCTCAAACAGAACTCGTTTTACAGAAGCACCATAGGTATTCTCATATAAATACTTATCCGTCTCCAGAAGGGTCGGAGTGGAAAATTCAGAACGGGGAGGGTATTAAAGTGAGGGAAAGACCCGAATTATATCGGTCTGGGTAACGATCCCGACGGGCTTCCCGTCCTCGACCACAATCACCCTCCCGATCTCCCGTTCCTTGAACCGGCCCACGAGTTCATAGAGCCGGATCGACGACGGCGCCTCCACCACATCCGTCGTCATGACCCGTGCCGCAGGCGCATCGAGCGTCAGCCCCTCGTCGAGGCCGCGGGCGATATCGCTCAGCGTCACGATACCTGCAAGGCTGCCGTCCTCGATCACCGGCGCCCCGTGGATTCGGTGCACGGTAAAGAGCCGTACCGCATCCCGGAGCGTGGCGTCCAAGGGCAGGGTCAGGAGGGGCGAGGTCATATAGTGCTTGATCGGCTTCTTCGGGAGCGATATCATCTCCGAGACGCTGAAGAGGAGCGCCTGCTGGTTCTCGTCCATCCCGTAGATCTCGCCCCGGACGACGAGTTTGTTCACCGGCGTCGGCCCGATCGTGACCCTGTCGCCCACCCTGAAGAGTTTCACGCTCCCGATGATCCGGACCATCGCCTGGCAGAGGTCAGGGTGGCAGAGGGTGGTGAAATCGAGCTCCACGACCCGGACGCCCTTCACCTTCTCCCCGTCGCGGAAGATCGGCACTTCAAACTGGCTTTCGAGATCCCCGAGGTTCAGCTCCTTGTACGCGCGTGCGGTCGGGCTGTAGCCGCCCTTGGGACCGGGGACGCCGTCGACAAGGCTGAGCGCCTTCAATGCCTGCATCTGGTTACGGACGGTGCCCGGGTTGCGCTTCAGCACCTCCGCGATCTCCTCACCTTTTATAGAGTGGGAAGACTGATGATATAAGGTAATCAGGGTTATCAGGATATCCTTCTGAATCGGGGAAAGATCCATAATTATCACTCATTATACGTTGTTTAAATACATTAGGTTGTGCGTGCAGTGGAATTTGAAACCATACCGACCGTTCCGACGGCAGACGAAGTGCTCGACCGGAGTTTTCGCAGGGCAGCAGCCAAGAAGAAACTGAAGACCAACGTCGACAGGGCAAATGAAGAGTTCGTGAGAGCGGTCGGAAGCGCCATCCACGACAAGCTGAAGAGCGTGGTCAGCTCGTTCCCGAGCTTCGAGCGCCTTCCCCCCTTCTACCAGGAGGTGACCGATATCCTCCTCTCGCTCGACCGGATGAAGAAGTCCCTCGGCGCCGTCACCTGGGCGGCCGACCAGGTCAAGGTCATCGGCTCGGGCTACGCCCGGAACATCCGGTACGCCGATGACACCGATCGGTCCCGGAAACAGGCCGTCGCCCGGATCGCCTCGATCGTTCACCAGGTGGGAGACGACCTCCTCTTCCTCAATGAGGCCAGGAACATCCTCCGGAAACTCCCGCACGTGACCGAGGAAGACTTCACCGTGGTGGTGGCGGGGTTCCCGAACGTGGGGAAATCGTCGTTCATCAGGCTCGTCTCGACGGCCGAGCCCGAGATCGCCTCCTACCCGTTCACGACGAAGGGGATCATCGTCGGCCACCGGGATATCGCCAAACGCGAGCGTATCCAGCTCATCGACACCCCCGGCGTCCTCGAGCGGCCCGCGGACGAGCGGAACCCCATCGAGCGGCAGGCGGTCAGCGCCATCATCAACACGGCCGACGTCGTCCTTTTCATCCTGGACGCAAGCGAGCACTGCGGTTACTCGCTCGATGAGCAACTGCGGCTCCTCGACGAGGTCCGCGGGCTCGTCGACGTGCCGGTGGTGACGGTCGTCAACAAAGCGGATATCCGGGGGATCGAAGGTTATCCGGCGATGTCCACGCTCACCGGCGACGGGGTGGAGGCGGTCCTCGACCTCCTCCTCACGTTCAGAGTGGCGGCAGCCACCCAAACGAACCTGCGAGAGCCGCCCCAACCAGAAAGCCAGCAATAACCCCGCTGTTCAGGGGTGGGAGCCCCGCCTGGGGCTTCCCCGTGTTGACGAAGTAAAGGAGCACCGCAAGGCCCGCGAGCGACCCGATCATCGCGCCGAGGGTCGGTGCCGAGAGTATCCAGAGGACCGCGGGCGCATCCACGAAGACGTGCGAGGACACGACGAGGATCGAGGGCATGATCAGGTCTCCCATGCCCATCAGGAACGCGCCCCGCTCTTTTCCCTCCTCGATGCTGAGACCTTCCCGCCGGAACGAGTAGTCCGCCCGTTTCGGGACCACGACCATGATCGGGGCTTTCGTCTCGATGACGCCCTCGGCGAGGGTGATCATGTGCTTTGTCCGGTAGACCGATATCGCGTCGTAGACGGCGAGCAGGACGAGCAGGACGAGCACCGGCAGGATGGCGAGGGAGATCCCGAAGATGGATGCGACGCCGGCGGAGACCAGCACGCCGAGGACGTCGATGACGTACCACTCCGGGTAGAGGTAGAGGAGCGCCGTCGCCCCTCCGGCGGCGATGAGCGCCCCGATTGCAGCGACGTCGTTCATCCCGAACGCGAGGATGGAGAGCGCCGAGAAGATGTAGACGAACGTCATGAACATGGCAAGGCCGATGAATACGGCGATGAAGCGCCGTCCCCCGAACCGGATCAGGAGGAGGAGGACCAGCGTGAATACGAGCAGCATCCCGATGAAGAGCAGGGGATTTGCGACCGACTCGGGATCCTCGAACGCAACGAGTCCCGCCGCCTGCATGGGGAGAACGAGGACGATCGCAATCACCTGGACGAACAGGAGCATAAGGGGCATCCCAAGAAACGGCAGCCAGTCGCGTATCTGCATTATACTACTCCATTCATTTTAGGTAGGTTAATTAATGCATCCTCATCACTTTAAAATATGGAGATTCGCGAACTCATCGGCGACATCGTTCTCACCATCGTGATGGTGGTCTCCACCGTCGTGCTGGTGATGCGGTTCTGGCAGGACCTGGTCATAGCGGTCGCTGCAACATTCATGATGCTCTCGCTCGGAGGACTACTCATATCCCTCGGCATGAAGGTCGTCAGCCTCGAGAAGAGTGTTGCGCAGCGGGAGCGCACCATGCGCGTGAATATGGAGGAGATGGGAAAGACGATGAGCGCCAGATACGACAACACGGTCAGCCACATCGAGGAGATCGTCGACGGGCTCTCCCGGCGGATGTACCGCTGAACCGGACCGCCATCTTAATGGCTCTTCCCTCACTCATAAGTAGGTAACATGGGCGTCGCAATTCGGGATATCCTCTCCGACTGCAAGGAACCGGTGGCGTGGGAAGACCTCGCCGGTATCGCCGCAGTGGACGCTCACAACGCGCTCTATCAGTTCCTCTCCATCATCCGGCAGCCCGACGGCACCCCGTTGATGAACGGTGCGGGCCGCGTCACCTCGCACCTCTCCGGCATCCTCTTCCGGACGGTCAACTTCCTGGAGAAGGGAATCCGGCCGGTCTACGTCTTCGACGGCAGACCGCCGGAGTTCAAGCAGGGGACGATCGAGGAGCGGCGGCTCGTCCGCGCGAGGGCCGACGAGGCGTGGAAGGCGGCGATCCAGGAGGGCGATACGGAGGAGGCCTATCGGCAGGCGAGCGCATCCACCCGTATCGACAGCCATATCATCGAGTCGTCCCACGAACTCCTCGACCTCCTCGGGATCCCCCGGGTCCAGGCGCCGAGCGAAGGCGAGGCCCAGGCGGCCCACATGGTCCGGAAGGGGATGGCGACCTACGCGGTCTCGCAGGACTACGACTCGCTCCTCTTCGGCTCCCCGGTCCTGGTGCGGAACCTCACGGTCAGCGGCAGGCGGAAGTCACGGGGACGGACGATCACGGTGAACCCCGAGCGGATCGTCCTCTCCTCGCTCTCCGACCGCCTCGGCGTGACGCGGGAGCAATTGGTCGAGATCGGGATCCTGGTGGGGACGGACTTCAACCAGGGCGTCCGGGGCGTCGGCGGCAAGACGGCCTTGAAGATCGTGAAGAAGGGGGAGTTCGCGTCCACGATCGCGGAGAAGATGCCCGACTTCGATCCCGCGCCCGTCCGGGAGTTCTTCCTCGCCCCGCCCGTCACCGACGACTACGCCCTCGACTGGAGGCCGCCGGATGTCGAAGGCGTCGTCGCGATGCTCTGCGACCGCTACGACTTCTCCGAGGACCGGGTCAGGAGTTCCCTCTCGCGGGTCTCGGTGAAGGCGACGCAGAAGACGCTCGACGCCTGGTTCTGATCCGGCGATACGGTCGCGGAAGGCGCCGGGCGCCCCGGAACAACCCGTTTTTCATCCCGGTGCCTGCTCCGGCGGGCGACACAAGAGATATATGCGAGAACGACCCAGTACGCCGATCGACGAATCTCTATAGGAGTTTCGAAGGCAAGACGGAGCGTGCAGGGACCGACACCGAACCAGCGTACTTCCGTTCAAGCGTTCTCGACCACCGTTCACCGCTCTTCTCCCGATCGGACCCCTCTCCCTCGACCTCGCACTCGCACCTCTGTCCTCAGAGCAGCGCTGCCAAACCCGGTGATCCCCCGGGACCGCCGCAAGAGCACCAGGTGATCCAGATGAGAGAACTCTACGAGAAGATGATTAACGAGGCCATGGCCGCCCAGCGGGCGGACGTGAACACGGTCAGGGCGAAGCGCGGCGAGGAGTATGTCCTCACCGACACAAAACCCTACGTAGATGAAGTCAGGAAGATGACGGCGATCGGCGACCAGAGCCGGGCGGTCATCGACCTCCACAAGAACTCGGTGATCTCGCACTACGAGACCCTCACCGGCCTTGCGAAGACCGTCCGGCCCGAGGACGACCCGTTCGTCGAGCACTACCAGACCCCGGTGGTGCTCGAGATATTAAAGGAGCAGGACGAAGCGTTCGCAAAGAGCGTCGACGCCTTCATCCAGGCGGTCGCCGATGCGGAGGCCCGGATCGGGCTTGAGGCGGTGCGGCGCTACGGCGGGTTCTACGGCCCCACCTGCGTCGTCGACTTCGCGCTGATCCCGGGAAGCACGAGCAACGTCGTGAACCGGGTCCTGAAGCAGACCGAGATCCCCATCGAGCACAAGCGGGCGATCCTCGCCGCCAAGTCCTGGGCGATGAACACCTCCTACGGATTCGGAGACACCTTCGCCCACGCTCTCGAGGCCGGGGCCACCCCCGCCGAGGCGACGGCAAAAGAGATCGCGATGATGCAGAAGATCTACCGCGAACCGGTCGAGGCCCAGGCGGAGCTGATGGAGGCCGCCGGGATGACCTCGTTTGACCCGCGGAAGTACATGAGCGGGTACCGGCGGCGGATGGAATCGACCGTCAGGGCTGCGATCGATGACGGCGTCCATTACGGCAACATCCTGACGATCCCGGCCTACAGTGTCGGCGACATCTCGCACCACATCGCGCAGTCGACCTTCAACATGTGCAAGGACGACGTCGTGATGGCGGTTATCGAGGCGGTCACGGAGGTGATGGACTCCACGCTCCGGGGAGCGCTCGACTCGTACAAGAGTTACTGGGACGTCCTGACGCTTGCCACCGGCGCATCGGCCGCCGCAACCGAGTATATCCTCGAACTGGATGCCTTCAGCGCCCCGATGGTCGTCGACCTCCTCACGAAGAGGTTCCACAACTTCGTCCAGGCCTACCCTGCACGGGGAGCCGCGGCGGAGCTCCACAACTGCGACTTCATGGACATGATCTACCGCGGGTGGAAACTCCTCGACAAGGCCCGGAAGAACCGGAACGGGTCCGACGAGTCCCTGACCCCCATGATCGGGAAGCACCCCGTCGACCTTGCACCCATCCACGAGAACAAGGTGCTGATGAATCCGCAGTGGTACGCCTACCCGGCCTGCGCGATAACCGTCCGGTTCTCGGCCCTGATGCGGCTTGCCGATTACCCGTGCCTCCTGACGAGCGAACCGGTGACGGCGACGATGATGACGAACATCATCGCCCTCGATAAGGCCACGGCGGCCGCCCCGGCACGGGCCTGCAAGAACTGCGCCACGACGAGCCTGGTCGATCAGCGGCAACGCTACTGCCAGTGGAAAGAGGCGGTCTAGAGGGTGTTGCCGTGAAGTGCTACATCTGTGCCCTTGAGGGCGGAGAGAGCGAGGCGGTGGCGATCTGCATCGTCTGCGGGATGGGGCTCTGCATGGAGCACGCCATCCGGAAGGACGTCGACGTCTGGGAGGGCGGCTACCCGCTCCCCAGCAAGCGCGTGAAGGCGCCGTTGCCTCGCATTCTCTGCCCGGAGTGCTATGCTGCGCTGTATGGGAAGTGAGGAGCGCTCGCAGGCCTTCGCGCAACATCAACCCGTAATGATCGGTATCACATATCCGGTGAAAGAATGACAATATCCCTTGGAAAACGATTCGTCGCCGAAGCCGTCGGGACGTTCATCCTGGTCTTCTTCGGGGCCGGGGCCGCGGTCGTCACGCTGATGCTCGCGGCAGGGACCACCCCGTCGACTCCCTTCAACATCGGGATCGGGGCGCTCGGAGGCCTCGGCGACTGGCTCGCCATAGGGCTCGCCTTCGGTATCGCCGTCGCCGGGTCCATCTACGCGCTCGGAAGGATCTCGGGTTGCCACATCAACCCGGCGGTGACGATAGCCCTCTTTGCAACCCGCCGGTTCCCGGCCCGCGAGGTGGTCCCGTACATCGTCGCGCAGTTCGTCGGCGCCGCGGCCGCGAGCCTTCTCTTCGCCTGGACCGTCGGCCCGGACGCCGTCGCCGTCGGAGGACTCGGGGCGACGGCGCCCTTCCCCGGCATCGGCTACCTGCAGGCGATCGTCATCGAGGCCGTCGGGACGTTCATCCTGATGCTCGTCATCATGGGCGCCGCCGTCGACGAACGCTCGCCGCCGGGGTTCGCCGGCCTCGCGGTGGGCCTCATCGTCGCGGGCGTCATCACGACGACCGGGAACCTGACCGGTGCGTCGTTGAACCCCGCCCGCACGTTCGGGCCCTATCTCGGCGACTGGCTCCTTGCGGGACCGAACCTCTGGGAGTTCTTCCCCATCTACATCATCGGCCCGATCGTCGGTGCGGTGCTCGCCGCATACCTCTACGATTACCTCTCCGACGTCTGATACACCCCCACCCATCTTTTGGCGCTTGCTTTCCGGGCGGGAGGAGTAAGAGGCGATCCGCCGCGGCATCGAACACTCAGGACCCGGTACTTCGCGAAAATGTTTGAAGCAGTTCACTCGGGGATCAGGTCATTGACTTCCCTTCGCAACTCGCACCTGACGGTGCTCATGCTCCTGCCCTGCAGGCAGTCGCACTTCGCGTTCTTCGCGGCTTCGCGTGAGATTTCAGTACAGGGGGGCACTAAAGCCTCACGCGAAGCCGCGAAGGCGCGAAGAACAACTTTCCCGAAGGGAACGGAATTCGAGCACAGAGGTGCGAGTTGCGAAAGCAGTGAGCGTGAACATCGGAGATGCAAATCCAGTGCCCGGATACTGCTAACCCTGTTTTAAATCACCACCCGAGGCTGCATCGCTCGATCTCGGATGTCACAGCGAAATACTGAGACCCGGCGAGACGGCCAGGATCTACCGGAAAAAGCCGAGGATGCGCCTGTGTCGAATGGAGTCGTAGACTGCTTGCGGCGGGTGCAGGAGCGGACCGGGGTTGCCGCGTGTTTTGCCCCGGATGCCCGCGAAAGAGACGGGCACCCGGAAGCTCCTGGCGTGGAGAGAGCAGAGGGACGCTGATCCTCCTGCCCGGACCGAGATCCGGAGTCCGCGCGTGTCCGGTGCAGGCGAGTGCCTGCACCATGACCTTCACATTTACCCTCGGAACTCCATTCCCGGCTGAACCATTTATATATTTCGGCCGACCGGACCTCGATCACCCGAACCGCTTCGGATCGGTCTCGATATCGACGACGACCGGCCGGTCCATCCGGAGTGCGCGGAGGACGGCGTCAGGGAGCTCTTCCGGCCTCGCGACCCGGATCCCGGCGCCGCCGCAGGCCTCCGCATACGCGGCGAAGTCGGGGTTCGCGAGCTCGGTGCCGTAGGGCGGGTAGTCCGCCTCCCGCTGCTCCTCGCGGATCATCGCGAGTTCGTGGTTGTTGAAGACCAGGACCGTGAGGGGGAGACCGTATTTTACCGCCGTGACGAAGTCGGCCATGACCATCGAAAACCCCCCGTCCCCGGTGATGCAGACGACCGTCTTCTCCGGGTAGGCGAGTTTCGCCGCGATCGCCCCCGGAAGCCCAAAGCCCATCGTGCCGAGGTACCCCGACATCGCGAACCGCTGCCGCTTCATCAGGAAGTTCCGCCCGAACCACCACTGGTTCTCCCCGACGTCGAGGGAGATGAGGGCGTCCTCCGGCAGGGTCTCGGAGAGGACCTTCATGATGTAGGGGGGGCGGAGCGGCACGGCCGCCGGGTCGGCCTCCCGGTCGAGCCGCTCGAACCACTCCCGCTTCTGTTCGGCAAGCCACGCCCGGGTCCCGGTCTCCTCCCGCGGCCGGACCCGCTCGACGATCAGGGGGAGGGCGGTGGCGCAGTCGCCCCAGACCCCCGCGGCGAGGGGGTGTTTCCCGAGCTGGAGCGGGTCGATATCGATCTGGACGGCCGGTTTCTCGCCGGGGATCCCGGTGAGGTCGGAGAAACTCGCCCCGCAGGCGATCACGAGGTCCGACGCCGCGACGAGCGAGCGGGCATGCGGCGTGCCGAGCGGCCCGTGGACCCCCGCGACCCATGCGTGATCGTCGGGGAGGATGCCCTTCGCCCGGAAGGTGGTGACGATCGGGGCCCGGACGGCCTCTGCAAGGTCGGCGACCGCTCCCGCCGCGTGCATGGCCCCGAACCCCGCGAGGATGACCGGGCGGGCAGCAGCGTCGATCGCCTCAACAGCGGCCCGGACCGCCTCCTCGGTCGGGGCGACCCGGACCTCGGCAAGGCAGGTCTCGCGGGCGCAGTAGTCCGGGTCGAGAGGCTCGCGCTGGACGTCGTTCGGGAGCGAGAGCTGGGCGACGCCGCGGCCGATGACCGCATAGCGCAACGCCCGCGTGAGGAGTTTGACCGCCGTCGTCCGGTCAGCGACGGTGTTGTTGAAGACCGCGATGGGCCGGAAGAAGGCATCCTGGTCGATCTCCTGGATGCCGCCCGGCCCGGCGTACTGGGTCTTCACCTGGCCGTTCAAGGAGAGGACGCTCGCGTGGTCCTCTTTTGCGTCATAAAGACCGGTCGCGAGGTTCGTCGCCCCCGGCCCCGCGATGGTCAGGCAGACCGCGATCCTGCCGGTGAACTTGTTGTAGGCGGATGCGGCGAGGGCCGCGGTCTGCTCGTGCCGGACGACGATGTAGCGGGCGTTCTCGTTCTTCCTGACGGCCTCGACGAGCGGGAGCGACGAGGCTCCGGGGATGCCGAAGTAGAGGTCGATCCCCCAGGCCGCCAGTTCCGCGACCAGCACGTCGGCGACCGTCGTCGCTGCCCCTTCAGAGGACGTCATCCTCGTTCACCTCCGTCTCGCCCGCTCCATTGACCCGGACGAACGCCTCCTTCCCGACCCGGCAGCCGGGGCACCGCCAGTCGCCGGGGAGGTCTTCAAACCGCGTTCCCGGAGGTATGCCGGCAGCGGGGTCGCCGGCCTCCTCGTTGTACTCGTAATCACAGACGCTGCAGACCCATCTTCCCATACCGTTCACGTCCCGGATGACTGCCGTACCCCCTCTCCACGTATAAAAATGACTCGCCCCCCGGGGGAAGGGGGCCGGGAGGACGGGTTCAGGAGGGGCCGGGTTCCCTTGCCGGCGGCGGGCGGGGCTTCTCGTCGCCGGCCGCCGTTCCCCGGCCGCCCCCGTCCTCCTCCATCGTCTTCTTCGCGAGCGCCGAGAGGCCGAGGGTGGTCCCCAGGTTCATCGTGTCGAGGACCGAGGCCGGGACGAGGACGAGCGTCGCCTTCTCCTTGAGGCCCTCATACAGCATGTTCATCGCCCGGAGGTGGAGGGCGGTCGGGTTGTCCTGGTAGGTCCGCGCCGCCTCCTCGAACTTCTTTGCGACCTGGAGCTCGGAGTCGCCAAGGATCACCCGCGCCTGCCGCTCCCGCTCCGCCTGGGCCTGCATGGACATCGCATCCTGGAGCTCGCGGGGGATCAGGATGTCCCGGATCTCAACAGAACTGACGTGGATCCCCCACTGCTCGGTCCGGACGTCGATGATCCGCTGCAACTCGGCATCGAGCCTCTCGCGACCCTCGAGCATGTTCGCGAGGTCGGACTTCCCGATCACCTCCCGGAGCGCCGTCTGCGCCGCCCAGCTGATTGCGGAGCGGTAGTCCTCGACCTCCAGCGCCGCCTTCTCCGGGTCTCTCACGCGCCAGAAGAGGACCGCCTCGACGTCGACCGGGACCGTGTCGCGGGTCAGGGTCTTCTCTGCCCGGAAAGATGTCGTGATGGTGCGGAGATCGATCCAGTAGGCTATCGTATCGACGAGCGGCACGAGGACAAAGATGCCCGGACCCCGGAGGCCCGTGAACCTGCCCAGGCGCAGGACGACCGCTTTCTCCCACTGGTCGGCGATCTGGGTCGCGGCGGCGGCGAAGATCCCTGCGAGGATTACGGCGGCGGCGGCCCAGAGGAAGAGGGAGAGGCCGGGAGTCGTGAGGGCGAGATAGGCGACCGCAACTCCCACGAGCGCGATCAGGAAGGCAATCGCATAGCGAAGCGGGTTCTGCCTGCTCATACGTTTTTCCCTGCGGGGTGCTGTACGCGCAAAGTATATAATAATAGTTTTATAGCACAACGCGAATCAGTCCCTTCAGCAGGAGCGGCCATGAAGATCAGCGAGACCCACCCCTTCGACCTGACGCCGGGCGAGGCCGTCCGCCTCCAGGAGGTGCTCCGGGACCGGGTCCGCCTCGCGGGCGATGTCGGTGAGGTCTCCCTGGTGGCCGGCGCCGACGCCTCGTATGCAAGGGGGTCGGACGAGATTCACGCGGTCGTCGTCGTCCTCCGCTACCCCGATCTTGCCGTCGTCGAGCGGGTCGCGGCCTCCGCCGGGACGCAGTTCCCCTACATCCCCGGCCTCCTCTCCTTCCGCGAAGGGCCCGCCCTCGTCGAGGCGTGCCGGCGGCTCCGGTCCGAACCGGACGTCGTCTTCTTCGACGGCCAGGGGATCGCCCACCCAAGGGGGCTCGGGATCGCGAGCCACATGGGCGTCCTCCTCGACCGGCCGACGGTCGGGGTCGCAAAGAGCCTCCTCACCGGGACGGCGGCCGAGCCCGAAGCCGGCAGGGGATCAACCGCCCCCATCCTCCGCGACACAGAGACGATCGGGATGGCGGTCCGGACGAAGGAGAGGACGAAGCCCGTCTACGTCTCGGTGGGACATCGGATCGCGCTCGCGCAGGCGGTCGGCCTCGTCCTCGCGACGACGCGGGGCTACCGGCTCCCTGAGCCGACCAGGCAGGCACACCTCTTTGCCAATGAGGTCCGGAGGGGGGCGGGCGGCGGGGGGAGACAGGCCACCCTCTTTTCCGGCGGCGGATAGGGCGAAACCGTTATCTGCGTTCCGGCAGGATAGAGGCATCAGGGCCCGCCCGGGCCCGCGGAGCGTGAAGTATGTCAGACATCGGTGTCTATCGCAGAACTGAACCGGGGGAGGCGGGAGAGTATGGCCGCGCGTGAGATCGTGCCGGGCGTCTTTGCCGTCGGCGCCATCGACTGGGACCGCCGGCTCTTCGACGAGTTGATCCCGCTTCCCGACGGGACGACCTACAACAGTTACCTCATCCGGGGCAGCGAGAAGACGGCGCTGATCGACACGGTCGACCCGGCAAAGGTCGGGGACCTGATAGCGAACCTCGACAGCCTCGGCGTTAAGAAGATCGACTACGTCGTCTCCAGCCACGCCGAGCAGGACCACTCCGGGTCGATACCGGCGGTCCTCGACCGGTATGACGCGAAACTCGTGACGAACGCCAAATGCCGCGACATGCTGGTCGACCTCCTCCGGATCGACCCGGACCGGGTCGTCACGATCGGCGACGGCGATACGCTCCCTCTCGGCGACAAAACGCTCGAGTTCATCATCGCCCCCTGGGTCCACTGGCCGGAGACGATGCTCTCCTACCTCCCGGAGGACCGGATCCTCTTCCCGTGCGACCTCTTCGGTTCGCACTACGCGACGAGCTCCCTCTACGTCCCCGACGAGGGCACGGTCTACGAGTCGGCGAAACGCTACTACGCCGAGATCATGATGCCTTTCAGGTCGAGCATCAGGGCGCACCTCGAGAAACTCGCGACCCGCCGGATCGACCTGATCGCGCCGAGCCACGGCCCGATCTACGATAAGCCGGCGTTCATCATGGACGCTTACCGCGACTGGACGAGCGACGCGGTCAAGAACACGGTGGTCCTCCCATACGTCTCCATGCACGGGAGCACGCAGGCGATGGTCGACCACTTCGTCGACGCCCTGATGCAGCGCGGCGTCGAGGTGGAGCCGTTCAACCTGCCCCGGACCGATATCGGCGAACTCGCCAAATCCCTCGTGGACGCGGCGACGATCGTGATCGCGACGCCGACGGTCATCTTCGGCCCCCACCCGCAGGCGGTCTACGCGGCGTACCTCACAAACCTCCTCCGCCCCAAGACCCGCTACGTGACGGTGATCGGGTCCTACGGCTGGGGCGGCAAGACCGTCGACACCCTGAAGGAGATGCTCGGCCGGCTCAAGGTCGAGGTCCTCGACCCGGTCTACGTCAGGGGCCTCCCGAAGGAGGAGGACTTCGCGGCGCTGGACCGTCTCGCCGACGAGATCGCGAAGAGGCACCGCGAGGCGGGGATCGGCGCACCGTAGGCGGCCCGCCCCGTGCGGGGTGGGACCGAAACGTTAACACGGGAGACGCCGACTACTTCCCGAGCTGACCCATGCCCCAATCGGACTTCAAGAGAGTCATTGCCGAGTCGTCCTACGTCTTCGTCATCGGCGTCGCGGGAGACAGCGGGAGCGGGAAGACCACCTTCACCCGGGCCATCCGCGAGATCTTCGGCGAGGACCTCGTCTCCACGTTCAGCATCGACGATTACCACCGCTACGACCGCCGGGAGCGCAAAGCTCTCGGGATCACCCCGCTCGTCCCCGAGGCGAACCGGTTCGATCTCCTGGAAGAGCACCTCGCGGCACTCAAGGCGGGAGAGACGATAGAAAAACCGGTCTACAACCACGACACCGGGGTCTTCGACCCCCCGGTGACGTTCCGACCGACGAAGATCCTGATCATCGAGGGGCTCCACCCGTTCATCACCGGGACCCTCCGGAGCCTGATCGACTTCAAGCTCTACGTGGACCCGGACCCCGACGTCAAACGGGCCTGGAAGATCAAGCGCGACGTGGAGCAGCGGGGCTACTCCCGCGACGCCGTCCTCCGGGAGATGGAGGAGCGCAAACCGGACTTCGAGCGGTACGTCGCGCCCCAGTGCGCGTTTGCGGATGCGGTCATCAGGATCGCCTTCTCGAAGTACGGGAGGGAGGCGAGCGAGCGGCGCAACGTCTACCATGTCACCCTCTGCCAGAGCAAACTCGACCGGAGCATCAGGGACGTCGACCTCTCGATCGACCTCTTCCCCCTCCTCTCGCTCTCGCAACGGGACTTCATGGTCGAGTTCACCACCGAGGAGGTCGGGGGGAGAACGATGGGGGCGCTCGCGTTCGACGGGGAGTTGAACGACGCCGTCGTCAGGAAACTGGAGAGGAACATCGAGATTCAGACACTGGTGCGGCCCATCGACCTCGTCGAGAGCGGCGCCTACCTGACGGCCGGCGACATGGCCCAGCTCATCCTCGCCTGGCGGATCATCAACCGGCGTATCTTCATCGAGAGCGCCCCGCCGGGAGCTGCCGGCGACCCGGCGACGCTCTCCGGAGACGGCGGGTGCGGATGCGGGCGCCGGTGAATGGAGGCGCTCTCCACCGCCCGGAGGGCGTTTCACCGCCGGGCGAAAGTAGATAAGAGCGCCCGGAGAACGTGTATCGATGGATAGGGTCGAGCAGTTCTCGATCGTCGCGCCCGACATCGGCGAGATTCTCAGGTACATGAGCGTCGCCACGGCGGTGCCGCTCGTCGTCGCGGCGATCTACGGGGAGTGGGAGATGTTCCCCCCCATGGCCTCCGTCCCGATCGTTCTCTTCCTGCTCGGGACGCTTCTCGCCCGGATCCCCCGGCGGGAGCGCGAGCCGCCCCTCTCCGCCGCCCTCATGGCCGTCGCCCTGATCTGGCTGATCATCGCGCTGGTGAGCGCCCTCCCCTTCACCCTCGGCCTCGGCGTCTCCTACCTCGACGCCGTCTTCGAGGCGATGTCGGGGTGGACCGATACGGGCCTGACCATGATGCGCTCGGTCGAAGACCTGCCCCGGACCCTCCTCTTCTGGCGGTCGCTGATGCAGTGGCTCGGCGGGATCGGGATCGTCGCCTTCACCGTCGCGCTGGCTTCAAGGACCGGGCTGACCCAGTTCCGCCTCTACCGGTCGGAGGGGCGCTCGGAGGCCCTGATGCCGAGCGTCGTCGCGACGGGTATGGAGATGTGGAAGATCTACCTGGTCCTGACCGGAGCATCGGTCGCCCTCATCCTCTTCTCCGGGGTACCCGTCTGGGACGCGGTGAACATCGCTCTCGCCGGGATCGCCACCGGGGGATTCTCCGTCCACTCGGAGGGGATCCCATACTACAACAACCCGCTCCTCGAGATCCTCATCGTCCCGGTCATGATTGCCGGCGCTCTGCCGTTCAAACTCTATTACCTCCTCTACCGCCAGAAGGGCGTCCGGTTCTTCGAAGACCAGCAGGCCCGCCTCCTCTTCATGCTCATCGCGCTCGGCATCTTCGTGATTGCCTGGGACCTCGTCACGCTCACCGCGACGGATATCCCCACCGCCGTCCGCCAGGCGCTCTTCATGTCGGCCGCGGCGGTCACGAGCACGGGCTATCAGGTCGCCTCCCCTAACGAGTGGGCGAGCGTGACGGTCCTCTTCCTCTCGATGCTGATGGTGATCGGCGGGGCGGCGGGGAGCACCGCCGGAGGTATCAAACTCTCGCGCGTCGTGCTCGGGTTCCAGAGCCTGGTCTGGTGGTTCCGGCGGATGTTCGTCTCGGGCAAGGTCCTCGTGCCGTTCAAATACGACGGCAGGGTGATCCCGAAGAACATCGCCGACCTCGAGGTCTCGCGGAACATGCTGACCATCATGCTCTACTTCCTCACCATCTTCGTCGCGACGATACTGGTGATGCACCTCCAGCCCACGGCCTTCGACTCGAGCAACGTCATCTTCGAGGTCGTCTCCGCGATGTGCAACAACGGCATCTCCACGGGGTTCGTCTCGCCGGATATGACCGACTCGGCGAAGATCCTCTTCATCATCCTGATGTGGGTGGGGCGTCTTGAGATCATCCCGGTGATCATGCTCGTCATGGGCGTCTTCAAACGGTTCGACTGAACCTGCCCGGGTAAAAAAAGGAAGGGGAGGCGATCACGCCTGCCCGATATACAGACCGTCGATCGATGCGTAGTCCCCGCCGTTCTTGACGAGCAGGTCCATGTAGGCGTAGATGCCCGGGGCGTCCTCCTCGAGGAGCGCCGGGGAGGTGTGGTAGAGCATGAAGGCCTCGGCAAAGACGGCCGCCTGCCTCTCCTCGCCGGGCGGGGGGGTGATGCGGGTCAGGTAGGTCCCGGCGTCCGCTTCGAGGTCAGGGAGGACCGTGCTCTTGTCAAAGCCCATGGTGTGGTAGACCCGGTAGCCGACCTGCTGGACGAAGACGTCGTCGGCCCGCTCGGGCTGCCTGTCCGAGCGGATATAGATGGCGTTCTCATCGGGGGCGTAGAGGCCGCTCACGCCGCTCGCGTTATCGGACGCATCCTGCTGCCGGAACTTCTCGTTCCTGCTGTCGATGTAGACGGTGAGGTTCTCCATGTACTCATCCCGGATCTTGGTGCTCTGCTGCAGTACCAGAGCCTCTGCGAGTGCCGCCTCGGTCCCGCTCCCATCCCTGTTCTCCAGACGGAAACCGGCGACCGGGCTCACCGAGAAGATCGAACAGACGACGATCAGGAGGATGATCGCCGCAACCAGCCGTGCTCGAAATCTTGGGTCCATCGTTTTCCCTCTGCGTAAACAAGAGTTTCAAACAGCGATTAATATACTTTTTGGAAATTAAAAATCGCACATTAACAACTTAAAAACCAAAAAGACATTTTTTCTCGCACAGTAAGTAGAAAATGGCACAAAAATAAGCATTGTGAATCACAGCAAACAATATATACACGAACCCCACAAAATCCACCCGACACCTAATTACCCATGCAAGCGCATACTAGGAATGATGAAACAGATCGCCCTCTACGGGAAGGGTGGAATCGGGAAATCCACTACGTCAGCAAACCTCTCGGCGGCACTCGCAGGGGAAGGGCTCGATATCCTGCAGATCGGCTGCGACCCCAAGCACGACAGCACCCGCATGCTGGTGCACGGGACCTGGATCCCGACGGTGCTCGACCTCATCAGGGAGCGCGGCGACGCGAAGATCACCGTCGACGACGTCGTCCACACCGGTTTCAGGGGAGTGCGCTGCGTGGAGGCCGGCGGACCGGAGCCGGGGATCGGGTGCGCCGGGAGAGGGATCATCGCGACCTTCCAGCTCCTGGAGCGCCTGGAGGCGCTCACGGGCGACGTGATCGTATACGACGTCCTCGGCGACGTCGTCTGCGGCGGGTTCGCGATGCCGATGCGGGAGGGGTACGCGCAGGAGGTCTATCTCGTCACCTCCGGCGAACTGATGTCGATCTACGCGGCAAACAACATCGCGAAGGCCATCACCCGCCTCTCCCGCCGGGTCCGGAGCAGGTGCACGCTCGGCGGCGTCATCTGCAACGCAAAGAACATCGAGGGCGAGCGGGACCTGGTGGAGGAGTTCGCCCGCCGGATCAACTCCCGAATGATCGCCTACGTCCCCCGCGACCGCGTGGTCCAGATCGCGGAACTCCAGAAGCAGACGGTCGTGGAGTACGCCCCCGACTCGGCCCAGGCGGCGGTCTACCAGGACCTCGCCCGGACGATCTACGCGAACGAGACGACGAGCACCCCGACCCCCCTCGAGATGGATGAACTCGAATCCTTCGCCCTCGAATTCGTCCAGGTTTGAGGGGTGCACCCTGACCGGGGCGCTCTCGGTCCTGACGCAGGTACGGGACGCGGTCTGCATCGTCCACGGCCCGTCGGGATGCACCCACCACAACTTCTCCCTCCTCCACGCCACCATCCTCGCGAACGACTGCGTGGAGGTTCCCCGCCTCCTCTCCACCCGGCTCACCGAGAACGATATCATCTTCGGCGGCGAGGAGGCTCTCGAGAAGACGATAGCCCGGGCGCTCGTCTCCTCGCCGCCGCCCGCCTCGATCTTCGTCCTCTCGACCTGCATCGTCGAGACGATCGGGGACGACACGGCGGCGGTCTGCGCAAGGCCCTGGGGCGTCCCGGTGATCGCGGTCCCGACGGCGGGGTTCCTCGGCGGGGTCTTCGAGACCGGGATCAGGAACGCCCTCTCCTCGGTCGCCTCGCTCGCGAGCCCTGCGGCGGAGGTGACACTCGCGGCAAACCTCGTCGGCGAGAAGAACCTGGAGTACGGGGTCGACGAGAACGCGGCGGAGATCGCCCGCCTCCTCTCGCGGCTCGGGATCGGGATCAACCTCCGGTTCGTGCGGGGGATCGCGACGGAGGACGCCGGCCGGCTCGGCGCCGCCGCGGTGAACATCCTCCGCGAGCCCTCGCTCCGGCCGGTCGGCGAGGACCTCCTCCGGAGGTTCAAGACGCCCTACGTGGACTCGTTCCCGGCCGGCCTCACGGGGACGTGCCGGTTTCTCGAGGAGGTCGGCCGGATCTGCGGCGTCGACGCCTCGGAAGCGGTCGAGGAGGAGCGGGCTTATCAGGCGGAGATGCTCTCGCGGTTCTCCGACCTTTCGGGGAGCCGGGTCTGCTTCCGCTCCCCCCACCCGATGCTCGATCCGGACCCGGCGGCGGAGGGGATCTCGACCGAGTGCGCCGAAGCCCTCGGTCTTACCGTCGACCCGGAGGGAACGGCCATTCCCCTGCCGTATCCTGCGCCCGTGGGGACCGCCGGGCTGCGGCGGATGCTGAACCGGTGGCGGGTGCTGGTGAGGGGGAAGGGGCGGGGGTGAGGGGGCGGCTCCCCCGCCCGACTCCGCACAGTGCCATTTAAATACCCGGTGCGAGAGAGAGACCCCCGGAGAGAGTGTCATCGATGTTCAAACGCATCCTGTTCCCAACGGACTTTTCCGAACCCTCCATGAAGGTGCTCGACTACATCCCCGTGTTGCGGGAGGCGGGAGCCCGGGAGGTGGTCCTCGTCCACGTCATCGACGAGAAGGACGTCACCATGATCGCCTCCGGCGGGCAGGGGTTCCTCGGAACCATACCGGACCGCGAGACCGAGGCCCAGCGCGAGCTCCGTGAGGAGATCCAGCACAGGGTCATCGACACCCGCCGGGCGCTCGAGAAGCAGGGCATGGCAGTGACCGTCAGAACGCCCGTGGGGAGCCCCGGAAAAGAGGTCGTCGCTGCCGCGGACGAGGAGGGGGCCTCGCTCGTCGTCCTCGGCTCCCACGGCCGGTCCAACCTCCGCGACCGGTTGCTCGGGACGGTCTCGGAGTACGTGATCAAGAACGCCCGCCAGCCGGTCCTGGTCATCAAGCGGGACATGATTCGGGGGCAGTAGTCCTCCCCCCTTTTTCCCAAAAAAGTGTTATCTCTCCTGCCTGCTCTCCAGCAACTGCCGGATCGCCCGGAGCTCCTCCACGATCTCGCCGGCGGCAGGGAGTGCCGGCGGCTGCTCCGCCCCGCCGTCGACCGCGACCGGGCCGACCGTCCGGACGAAGTTCATGATCTTCTCCTGAACGTCTTTTGGGTCCTCGATCCCGGTGAGGACGATCTCCGCCTGTGCCTGGGCCGAGTAGCCCGCGGTCTGCACTTTGACCGCCGAGAAGGCGAAGTAGCGCATCAGGGGCCCCTGGCTGATATCGACGTTCGTGATCCGGTTGTAGGGGACGATCCCCGTCTGCCGGAACCAGACCCCCCGCTGCCAGGTGATCTCGGTGACGGTCAGCCGGTAGACGATGCTCTCGTAGTAGAGCGGGATCCAGTAGACGACGAAGACGAAGGCGCCGACGACCGGCAGCGTGACGGCGAGAGCGATGGGTGCCGGGCTCAGGGCGACGAGCGGGACGAACCACGGCAGGACGAAGACGGCGATGGCAAGGCCCAGGGAGGCGTAGAGGTAGGACCGGAACTGCGGCGCCGGTTTGAACGCCTCTCCGATATGGAGCGGGGTGAGGGGCATGATATCAGACCACTTATCTCAACCCTTGCTGATTAAGCCTTCCCCGCCGGCGAGGTCTCTCCGGAGGATATGGCGGTCGCCCCCCTCGCCGAAGTAGTCCGGAGAGAACTCCGCCCCCTCAAAGCCGTGCTTCTCGTAGAGCGCCCGGGCGCCCCGGTTCGACGGTGCGACCGAGAGATAGACCTCCCTCGCCCCCACCTCCCGGAGACTGTCGACGACGGCGGAAACCAGGCTCTCCCCGATTCCCCGGCGCCGGTGCTCCCCTGCGACCACCAGCCGGATGATCCACCCGGTCGCCGGCCGGTGCTGCACGAGCGCCCCGATGGTGTAGCCGACGACCCTCCCGGCGCACTCCGCGATGAAGAAGGTCCCGGCGAAGAGGATGCCCGCCTGCCGGACGAAGACCTCGGGCTTGCACCCCTGCGGGCTGTTCTCCCGCTCGAGGGCAGAAACAGACGGGAAGTCCTCCTCGCGGTATTTCCTGACGATCACGTCCATACGGATGTATTCGCCGTGAGGAGTAAAAAGAGAAGAGCCCCGGTCCCTCGCGCACCAGGGCATGCGAGGCCGCGCAGGCTCACTTCTTCATGCCCTTCTGGAGCATGTCGCGTGCCATCTGGTAGGTCTCGATCTTGTGCTGCATCAGTTCCATGTGCTGCTGCTTCATCTTGATGCGGGACTCGATCATCCGGACCATCAGTTGCCGCATCTGGTCCTCGTCTAAAAGATCGTACATCTTCGTCAGAAGCATATCGTGGGCGCCGTAACCGCCGTGGTGTGTCATGCCATAACCCCCTGTAACGACCTGCCCATACAGGCAGGTCGGCACCCCGATATCCGCCGGGTCTTAAAAACCTTATGACACCCCGCAGGCCTACCGCGAGGGCCCGAACGCTTCGCCGTGTTCGGCCCAGTTCTCGACGGGCGGCTCGTAGAGGACGATGCAGACGTCTTCGGGGCGGACGCCCGCATCGTGGTCGAGGTACCCCACGATCGCCCGATAGAGCGCCTGCTTCGTCTCGGCGCTCCGCCCCGGCATGAGCGAGGCCTCGATCAGGACCGCGTCGGCCGACCGGCCGGGGGGCATCGGGAAGTTCTCGGGTTTGCGCTCGCAGAGCCGGAGCCAGAGGGCGGCCTCCGGGGTCCCTAAAGCGTCCACGAAAGCCTTGCGAAGGCTCTCGATGAGTAATTGCCGGTACTCGACCGGCTTTCCCGTGCGGATCTCGATCTTCACAAGCGGCATGCGGACCTACTCCGGCGGCAGGGCGGGGATCCACCGGGATCCCTGCTCTCCGTTATGATTGCTGTGCGGCACCGGGCCTATTAACGCTTTCCTCAGGAGAGGCCCGCCGCTCCGGTCTCCGGGCCCCGGGAGCGGTTGATGCAGGCGTTGAGCACCTCCTCCATCAGGAGGAGCGCCCCCTCGATCCCGGCAATCGTGCGGGAGGAGAGGAGGACCCTGCCCCGGAGCGGCGGGGTCAGCCCGACGAACGCGGCGCCGGGGGCGATGGACCGCTCGTAGGAGGAGCCGAGGACGAGGTCCGGCTCAGCGTCCAGGATCATCTTCCGGACCGCCGCGAAATCGGTCGTGGAGGTCCCGGGACCGTTCCGGGCCGCGACATGGGCGATCTCGGCGCCCAGGTAGCGGTCGAGGAGGTCCGCGGCGAATGAGGCATACGCGCTCTGGGCAGTGATCGCCACCCGGGGCGGGTCGAACCGGCGGAGGTACTTGTCGCAGGCCTTCCGGATCCGGGCGTCGGCCCAGGCGATTTCCTCACTGACGGGGCGGGCATCGACCCCGTCGACTGCGGCCGCGAGCCGCTCGAACGTCCCGGCAACGGCCTCTAGGCCGAGGAGCGAGCCGCACGAGGTCCCGACACCGCTCGATAGGTCCGGGTTCGTCTCGACGGTGAACGGGGCAGCACGGTGGGCCGCCTCGTAGCGGTCGAGGCAGAATGTCGTCCCGACCGTGGCGCCGGCGAGGTTGAGGAGCCGCCGGGCCTCGATGGCGTTCCCCCGGCAGAAGGGGTCGGTCCGGCAGATCCCGTCGATGTTGACGCCGGGGGCGTCAGGGTCCACCTCCGGCGCGACGCAGTCGAGCGCCCGGCGGTAGCCGGCCTCGAGGTCGCCGAGGAACCCGGGGCTGTCGACGACGAGGATACGCCCGTCGGAGGCGAGGTCGCCGATCTCCTCGCCCATGATCGCGGGGACGCAGGTGTTGACGACGGCTATTTTGGAGTAGCGGCCCTCGAGGTCGCCGATCACCTCCGCGAGGCGCGACTCCGTCCCGAAGATGATCTCGCTCTCGACGAGGAACGTCCCGTGGATGGGGACCCCGACGAGGGATGAGGGGTAGAAGTAGCAGCCGCTCGACCCGTGGACGACGACGGCGAGGTCCTCGAACCCCGAAAGGCATGCGACCGCCCCGGTCATCGCACAGGGCCAGAGCGGGTTCTCGCACGGCGTATGCTGGTCCTCTGGCATCGTTCTACAAGATCATGGAGGCGCGGAGATATAAAAGACGGGCTCTGAGGAGATGCCCCGGAGGACTGCCGCAAATATCCCGGGTGACTGCCGGCAACCTGTCTTCGCGGCTTCGCGCCTTCGCGTGAGACCGGATGGCTCCCCTATTATGACCTCACGCGAAGCCGCGAAGCCGCGAAGAGAGTTATTAACAACTCCAGGGCTTCGCGACTTCACGTGAGATGCTGATACTGGCGGCGGCCCTACACCGTCCGGACGAGCGACGCGAGGTACTGCCCGACCTCGCTCGTCTTCTTCGCCCCGCCCATATCCCGGGTGACGTATCCATCGAGGATGCTCTGCTCGATCGCCCGGAGGACCGCCGCCGCCGCTTCGTGCTCCCCGATGTGGTCGAGGAGCATCGAGCCCGCCCAGACGGTCGCGAGCGGGTTTGCGACGTCCATGCCCCGGTATTTCGGCGCGGAGCCGTGGATCGGCTCGAACATCGACGTCCCCGCGGGGTTGATGTTCCCGCCGGGGGCGAGGCCGAGCCCGCCCTGGATCATGGCGCCGAGGTCGGTGATGATGTCGCCGAACATATTCGGGGTGACGACGACGTCGAACCACTCGGGGTTCTTGACGAACCACATCGTGACGGCGTCGACGAAGTTGAACTCGGTCCGGACGTCCGGGTAGCCGGCGGCGACGTCGGTGAAGACATCCCGCCAGAGGCCGTAGACGTCGGAGAGGACGTTTGCCTTGTCGACCGAGGTGAGTTTCTTCTCCCGCCGCTCTGCGAGGTCGAAGGCGTAGCGGATCACCCGCTCCGCGCCCGGCCGGGTGATCACCCCGATCTGGTAGGCGAGTTCGTCGGCGTCGGTCTCGACGTCGAGGCCGAATTTGACGCTGTAGATGTCACGGACGACCTCGAGGGTCTTCTGCTCGTGTCTTCCGGTGAACCGCGAGCCGATCCCGACGTAGAAGTCCTCGGTGTTCTCCCGAACGACGACGAAGTCGATGTCCTCCGGCTTCTTGTTCGCGAGCGGCGTCGTGACGCCGTCGAGGAGCTTGATCGGTCTGAGGTTGATGAACTGGTCGAAGTGGAACCGGATGGCGAGCAGGATCCCCTTCTCGAGGATCCCCGGCTTCACCCGGTCGTCGCCGATGGCGCCGAAGTAGATCGCGTTGAACTTCGAGAGCTCCCGGATATCCTCCTCGGTCAGGAGTTCCCCGGTCGCAAGGTAGCGCTCCGCCCCGATGTCGAAGTCCGTCCACGCGATATCAAACCCATACCGCTCGCCCGCGGCGTCGAGGACCTCTCTGCCCGCCGCCACGATCTCGGGGCCGATCCCGTCCCCGCCGATTGCCGCTACTCGATGTTGCATCTCTTCACCTCATCCAGGTTCTTCGCGTAGGATACGAGGCCGCCGGCATCGACGATCTCCTTGAGGAAACCGGGCACCGGCTCGACCGCGAGCCTTCTGCCGTTCGCCTCGATGTAGCCGCCGGCGAGGTCCACGTTGACGGCGTCGCCGTCTGCTATAGCGTCCGCCTCCGGACAGACCAGGGGCAGGAGCCCCGTGTTGACGGCGTTCCGGTAGAAGATCCTCGCAAAGGACTTCGCGACCACGACCTTCACCCCGGCGCCGAGGAGCGCGAGCGGCGCGTGCTCGCGGGAGGAGCCGCACCCGAAGTTGGTCCCCCCAACCACGACGTCGCCTTCCCGCGCCTCTTTCGCAAACTCATCCCGCGTCCCCTCGAACGCGTGCTTCGCGAGCTCCGCCGGATCGTAAATCGTGAGGAACCTGCCGGGGATGATCGCGTCCGTATCGATATCGTCGCCGAACTTCCATACCCGCATCTTCACACCTCCCTCGGGTCGGTGATCTCGCCGTAGAGGGCGCTTGCCGCCGCCGTCGCCGGCGAAGAGAGGTAGACCAGGGCCTGCGTGCTCCCCTGCCTCCCCCGGAAGTTCCGGTTCGAGGTCGAGAGCGAGACTTCGCCGGGGGCAAGGAGCCCGAACGCCCCGCCCATGCAGGGACCGCAGCACGGTGCTTCCACAAGGGCTCCCGCCTCGACGAACCGCTCGATGAGGCCGGCCCGGAGGGCCTTGAGATACTCCGTCCGCGAGGCCGGGATGACGATCACCCGGACGCCGGGGGCGAACGCATCAGCACTCCCCATCACCTCGGCCGCCTCGAAAAGGTCCTCGTAGCGCCCGTTCGTGCAGGAGCCGATGAAGACCTGGTCGACCTTCGTCCCCGCGACCTTTGTGACGTCGACGACGTTGTCGACGTTGTGGGGGACGGCGACCTGGGGTGCGAGGTCGGTGACGTCGTAGCGCCGGCGGTCCCGGTAGGTTGCGTCCACGTCGCCCGCAAGGTCGAAGGGCTCGATATCCCGGCGTGCGGCGACGTAATCCCAGGTGGCCGCGTCGGGCCGGACGATCCCGGCCTTCGCACCCATCTCGATCGCCATGTTCGCGCAGGTCATCCGGCCGGCCATATTCATCTTCTCCATGGCCCGGCCCGTGAACTCAAGCGCCATATAGGTCGCGCCGTCGGCGCCGATATCCCCGGCGAGCGAGAGGATGAGGTCCTTCGGACCGACTCTCCGGCCGAATCTCCCGTCGACCTCGACGAGGATGCTCTCGGGCACCCGGAAGTAGAGCGCCCCGAACTTCAGGACGAACCCCATATCGGTCGAGCCGATCCCGGTCGCGAACGCGCCCGCCGCACCGTAGGTGCAGGTGTGGGAGTCGGTCCCGACGATGATCTCGCCCGGCGCCGCCCGCCCCTTCTCCATCACGACCTGGTGGCAGACGCCCTCCAGGAGGTCGTAGTTGTGGATCCCCTGCTCCGCTGCAAACTGCCGCATGAAGACATGGTTCTCGGCAGCCGGTATCGAATCGGCGGGCACCTGGTGGTCGAAGAGCATAATGATCCGCTCCGGATCATACACGCGCTCTCCTCCCATCTCACGGAAGACCCGGACCGCAAGCGGGCCGGTGATGTCGTGGATCATCGCCGCGTCCACCGGGGCCATCACCACGTCGCCCGCGCGGACGGATCTACCGCACTTCATCGAGAATATCTTCTCTGCGATCGTCGCCGCCATATAGTATCGCGTTCTGGTACGCGCTTCAGGCGTATGTAGTTTGGCAGAAGCGCCCGGGTGGTGCAGGAAATCGGGGCCGTATCCGGCGGGATTTGAGGGGAGTACCCTTATGTGGCCCCATGCGGATTGTATAAGGAGAAGCGATGACCGACGGACCGACCCCGGCAATGCGGCAGTACTACTCGGTGAAGACCCGTTACCCCGATGCGATCCTCTTCTTCCGGATGGGGGACTTCTACGAGACGTTCGGCGAAGACGCCGGCGTGGTGGCCCGCGAACTCGATATCACCCTGACGGCGCGTGGGAAAGATAAGAACGGCGACCGGATGCCGCTCGCGGGCGTCCCGCACCACGCCGCCGACGGCTACATCGCCCGCCTGGTAGGCAAGGGCTACAAGGTGGTGATCTGCGATCAAATAGAGGACCCGAAGACCGCAAAGGGCGTCGTGAAGCGCGACGTGACCAGGGTGATCACGCCGGGCACCCTGATAGACTCCTCGATGCTCGGCTCGGCGGGCGCCCGGTACCTGATGGCGGTCGCCCCCGACCGGAAGGAGACCTACGGCCTCGCGTTCCTTGACGTCTCCACCGGCGAGTTCTTCGTCTCCGCCGGGCGGGACTATGCCGATATCGTCTCGGAGGCGGTCAGGTACCGCCCCTCGGAGGTCATCGTCCCCGAGAGCCTTCCTGACGCGCTCCCGGACCGGCTCGAGACCGTCGGGGTGACGGTGAGCCGCTACCGCGACGACGCGTTCGACACGGACGCGGCGTGCGAGCGCCTTTGTAGGCAGTTCGGGACGGCGACGCTCGACGGCTACGGCTGTGCCGGGTTGAGCGGCGCGATCGCCGCGGCCGGAGCGGCGCTCCGCTACGCCCAGGAGACCCAGCAGTCGCCCCTCTCCCACATCACAGGGCTTTCGACCCGGATCCCGACGGGGAACATGGTTCTCGACGCGATCACCCTCCGGAACCTCGAACTCACGGCGGGGATCCGGGGCGAGGGTGACGGGAGCACCCTGCTTGCCGCCCTCGACGTCACCGAGACCTCGATGGGGAGCCGGACGATGCGGTCGTTCCTGGTCGCCCCCCTGGTCCGGAAGGCGGCGATCGAGGCGAGGCTCGATGCCGTCGGGTGGTTCGTCGGCCACTCCATCGAGCGGCAGGCGCTCCGCGCAGCGCTCGGCGAGTTCGCCGACATCGAGCGGATCGCGGGGAGGATCGCCTACGGGAACGCCGGCCCCCGCGACCTCTTCACGCTCAGGGAGTCGCTCGAGGCGATACCGGACGTGAAGACGCTCTTTGCTGGCGACGTGCCGGCCCTCGTCCGCGAGGCCCTCGACGCGATGGACGACCATGCCCGCGTCGTCGACCTTGTCGGGCGGGCGATCGTCGACGACCCGCCGGCGCTCGCGAAGTCCGGCGGGATGATCCGCGAGGGGTTCAATGCGAATCTCGACGAACTCCGGCACCTCGCGACGACCGGGAAGGACTGGATCGTGGAGTTCCAGCAGCAGGAGCGGGAGCGGACCGGCATCAAGTCGCTCAAGGTCGCCTACAACCGGGTCTTCGGCTACTTCATCGAGGTGACGAGGCCGAACCTGCACCTGGTCCCGCCGGAGTACGAGCGGAGGCAGACGACCGCGAACGGCGAGCGCTACACGATACCCGATCTCCGGGAGAAGGAGGCGATGATCGCGACCGCGGAGGAGCGCCTTTCCGCACTCGAGGCGGAGATCTACGCCGAACTCGTCCGGACGCTCGCAGAAGAGGTCCCCCCCCTCCAGGCAACCGCACGTGCCGTGGGGCTGCTCGACGTCTACGCGGCCCTCGCCGAGGTCGCGGCCCGCTACGGCTACTCCCGCCCGGTCATCGAGGAGAACGGCCGGGTCGTCATCCGCGACGGCCGCCACCCGGTCGTGGAGCGGCACCTCCCGGTCCCGTTCGTCCCGAACGACACCGACCTCGATAGTTCCGGCGACCAGATCATGATCATCACCGGGGCGAACATGGCGGGGAAGTCCACCTACATGCGGGCGGTGGCGCTCTGCTGCATCATGGCCCAGATGGGGAGTTTCGTCCCGGCCCGCCACGCCACGGTCGGGATCGTCGACCGGGTCTTCACCAGGGTCGGGGCGTTCGACGACCTCGCCTCCGGCCAATCGACGTTCATGGTCGAGATGCTCGAACTGGCAAACATCTTAAACAACGCGACGGCGCAGAGCCTGGTCATCCTCGACGAGATAGGACGCGGGACGAGCACGCTCGACGGGTGCGCGATCGCCCGGTCCGTGGTGGAGTTCCTCCACGGCAAGGCCTCCGCCGGCCCCCGGACCCTCTTTGCGACCCACTTCCACGACCTCATCGACCTCGAGGGGTCGCAGAAGCGGGTGAAGAACTTCCACTTCGCCGTGAGGGATACAGGGGAGGACGTGGTCTTCCTCCGCAAGATCATCCCCGGCGCGACCGACCGGAGTTACGGCGTCCACGTGGCGCACCTCGCCGGGGTCCCGAAGAAGGTGACCGACCGGGCGATAGAACTCCTCAAGGAGGCCTCGACGCGGGAGACCCCGGCCGGACCGCGGGCGCCCCGCTACACCCAGATGCTCCTCGTCGACTCCGGCGAGAGGGCGGTCGCCGAGAACCCGGCGGTCGGGGAACTCAGGAGCCTCAATCCTGACGAGATGACGCCGATAGAAGCGTTGAACGCCCTCTGCCGCCTCAGGAAGATGGCAAACGGAGAGAGGTGCGACCGATGACGGAGGCAAAGATCCGGGTCCTCGACCCGGACACCGTGAACCAGATCGCCGCCGGCGAGGTCGTGGAGCGGCCCGCGTCGGTGGCAAAGGAACTCCTCGAGAACGCCGTCGACGCGGGCGCGACGAGCATCCTCCTCGACGTCACCTCCGATATGGCCGGGATCACGAAGATACGGGTGACCGACGACGGCGAGGGGATGACGCCGGAGGAGGCGGTCCTCGCGTTCCACCCCCACGCGACGAGCAAGATCCGGGATATCGCCGACCTCACCGATATCCGGACGCTCGGGTTCCGGGGCGAGGCGCTCGCGAGCATCGCCGCCGTCGCGGAGGTGACGTTGATCACCCGCCCCCGGGGCGCCGGAGCGCTTGCCGGGACGCGGGTCGTCGTCCGGGGCGGCGAGATCGTCGAGAAGAGCGAGGTCGGGGCGCCGGAGGGGACGACGATCGTCGTGGAGCACCTCTTCTACAACACCCCCGCCCGCCGGAAGTTCTTGAAGAGCAAGAACACCGAACTCGCCCACCTCTACGGGGTTGTCGAGAACCTCTCGCTCGCCCACGGCGAGGTCGCCTTCCGGGTCGTCCACAACGGGAAGGAGCGGATGGCGACCCAGCGGGCCGCGGGGCTCCTCGCCATCATCGCCGGGCTCTACGGCGCGGACCTCGCCCGGACGCTCGTCCCGGTCGAGGCGAGGCTCCCCTTCCTCCGTATCAGCGGCTACGTCTCCCGCCCCCTGGAGAGCAGGGGGAACCCCTCGCAGGTCTTCCTGAGCATCAACGGGAGGAGCATCTCCTCACGGCCTATCGCCGCCGCGATCCGGGAGGGGTATGGGACCCTCCTCCCGAAGGACCGCTATCCGGTGGCGTTCCTTGACCTCTCGCTCGAGACCGACCTGGTGGACGTCAACGTCCACCCGACGAAACGGGAGGTTCGCCTCTCCCGGGAGCGGGAGATCCTCGCGGCGGTCACGGCCGCGGTAGAGGAGGCGCTCGCCGGCCACGACCTCGTCGGCGAGAGGCCGGCCGAACCCGTGCAGCAGCACCTCGCGGCCCCGGATGAGACTGCCCCGGCCCCGGCTCCTGCCCCGGCGGCCCGCGAGGCCGAGGCGGCCTACGCCGCCGGACACCGCGAGATCGCCCTCTCCGACCGGCAGCTCCGCCGGACCGAGACGGAGGGGCGGGAGAACCTCCTCCCCGCGATGGAGCCGGTCGGGCAGGTGGCCGCGACCTACATCGTCGCGGAGGGGGCCGACGGCACCCTCTACCTCGTCGACCAGCACGCGGCCCACGAGCGGATCCTCTACGACCAGGTCGCGGAGGAGCGCGATAAGGCGGCGGGGTCGCAGGAACTGATCATGCCGGTCGTCCTCTCCCTCCCCCCGAAGGACTCCGCTGCGCTCCGGGACGCGATACCGCTCCTCGCTGACGAGGGGTTCACGGTCGAGGAGTTCGGCCGGGACACCTTCGCCGTCAGGGCGGTGCCGGCGGCCCTCGGCGCGGTCGAGGACCCGGAAGCCGTCAGGGAGACGATCGCCGAGATCCTGGACGGCGAGCCGCGCACCGGCCCCGACCGGCGGGAAGCGGTCACCTGCATCGTCGCCTGCAGGGGAGCGGTGAAGGCGGGCGCCCGTCTCACCCACGACCAGCAGAAGCGCCTCCTCACCCAGCTCGCCCGGACGAAGACCCCCTGGACCTGTCCCCACGGGAGGCCGACGGTGATTGCGTTCGACAAGCGGAAACTCGACGGGCTCTTCCGGCGAGTGTGAGAGAATAGCCCCGCAATATAACCCCGCAATAAACCCATTTTTTGATTTTGTCGGATTATTAAGGGAATATGGGCCAAATCCCGTATCGTAATGGCTTTATTCTTCGAGGACAAGAATGGCTATTGTCACAGGGGGGACTCACCCGCTGCGGACGAAAGGATTGAACCGATGTGACGCTACTCCAGCAGATTCGCCTCTGGATGATGACACAGGGTGGAGGGGAACAGTATCATGACTGTGAGAACGACCAGGTCATCGAGCACTACTTCAATATCTCTCCCGAAGCTATCCTCCCTCCGGAGATGCCGGATGTCCCGGCCGAAGAGAACAACTAATTGGAACCTCCAAAAGCGCCCTACCAGAAGAGACAATCTCTCAAACTCATACCCGCCTCATCACTTCTTTTTTGCATCCGCGCACCGGTAGCCCCGGCACCGCAGGATGCCGAACTGCCGGGCAAAAATGGGATCAGATGAACCGGAACGACTCCGCCAGAGGTGCCGCATCGGCGTTGTAGATGTCGTACTCCGCGGGGAAGACCGTGTGCATGACCGAGTAGAGGGTCCCGTTCCGGACGGTGTAACGGGCGATGAAGGTGTAGTCATCCTCATCGTTGATGGGAGCGGAGAACGCTGACATGTATCCCGGGCTGCCGTCGAGGGAGATCCTCTCCGTCGAGACCCATCTGGCATCGATCCCGGCCGCGAGGTCCTTTGCGTAGGTCTCGTTCAGTGCGAGGAGGACCTTCTCCGTATCGGCGGTATTCCCACCGGAGAGGGGGATCGCGTTCACGCGGACCTCCTCGTGCTTCACCGGCGAAGAGAACCAGACGCTCTCTCCCGACTCGGTGTAGAGCCACCCCTCCGGGCAGGTGAGAGCATACCCGTAGGTGGCGTTGACGTAGGTGCCGTTCTCGGGGACGGGCGCCGGGGTCGGGGTCGGGACCGGAGCGGGCTCGCCCTCTCCCGGGCCGGGAGACGGGGGCGCGGAGAGGCCCGGCAGCAGGACCGCGAGGACTGCGATCACGGCGACCGCAAGAGCCCCGGCGATCAAGAGACTCTGTGGTTTCATGGTTCTCCGGGTACGTGGCCCGTGCCCGGATAAATACCTTCAGGAGATCATGCCGGCGATCGCGATCCCGCCCCCCGGATACGCCGCAGCCGCCGGTCCCGGGAGCGGTTCGGCCCGGAGGTAGCGCAGGGCATCGTCGAGTGTCGCGACGTACTCCACCCGGATGTCGGTCTCGCCCTCGACGGCGGCCTTCATATCCGTGACCGGTCCCTGTCCTAAGCCGCGGTAACCGGGCGCCACGCTGTTCTCCTGCGGGATGAGGAGGAGTGTCCGACCGGAAGCGGCGGCGGCCTCCGCCTTCATGCCGATGCCGTCCACCCTGCCGATCCGGCCTGCGGAGTCGATCGTCCCGGTCACGGTCACGCTCTCGTTGAGCGGGAAGCCCTCCAGCGCCGAGACCATCAGGACCGCCATCAGCGCTCCGGCGCTGGGGCCGTCGATCCCGTTGACGTCTCCCCCGGCCTGGAGGGAGACGATGACGTCGCTTCCGGAGAGGTCCGCCCCGGTCCGGCGCTCTGCGGCGGCAAGGGCGGTCCTCGCGGCGTCCTGGAATATCACCCCCATCAGGGGCGTCGTATGGACGAGAAGCCTTCCTTTGCCGGGCACGACCTCGACCGTGACGGTCACCATCGCGCCCTCTTCGGTCACCTGCTCGTACAGAAAGAGGCCCTGGCGCACGAGCTCAATCCTCTGGACCACCACGGGCGCACTAAGCGTGGCCGAATCCGGGTAGGCCGGGGCGGGAGAGACCGCATCCCCGGGAAGGGGGCCGACCGGGTCCTGCAACGCCAGGGAGGCCGGGAAGGTGCAGCAGACGAGGATGAGCAGGAGGAGGGCGAACCGGGAGTGCATGGCGATCACGAGAGAACCCCGTGGGAAGGTATAAAGGTCTTGCTACGTTCCGCCGGGAGCACGGATCTCGGCGAGCAGGTCGTCTATGGAGCCCGCGTACACCACGCGGATGCCGAAGTTCTCCTCGATGAACTCCCGTGCGTCCACGATCACCGGACGTTGCCGGGCGACGATCAGCCAGGCGGGCGACCTGGCGTTCTCGCGGTACTCGACCATCCGTTCGTTCCTCTCCGGGAGGACGAGGAGCGTCTTCCCGCTCGCCGCGGCGGCCTCCGCCTTCTCGAGAACCCCGCCGACCGGGCCGATGCCCCCGGTCTCGTCGACGGTCCCGGTCACGGTCACGCTCTCGTTGAGCGGGAACCCTTCGAGCACCGAGAGGAGGAGGATTGCCATCAGCGCCCCCGCACTGGGCCCGTCGATCTCCGAGACCTCGTCCGGCCCCTGGATGCTGAAGATGATGTCGCTCTGCGCGAGGTCGGCACGGGAGCGGTCGGCGGCGAGGGCGACCGCCCGGTTCGCGGTCTCCTGGAAGACGATCCCCATCAGGGGCTTTGTCTGGACGAGCACCCTTCCTTTGCCGGGGACGACCTCGGCCGAGATGGTCACCATCGCACCATCCTCGATCGCCTGCTCGTAGAAGAACGGGCCGCTCTGTTCGGGCTCGATCTTTCTGAGAACGACCGGTGCCTGCATCGAGGCCGTGCCGGACCCGGTCGCCCTCGCCGGGGTAAGGAGAGGCGGCGTCGCGACCGGCTCCACGGTCACCGTGCCGGACCCGGAGAAGGACGGGGAGGGGCCGTCCCCCTGGACGAGGACGACTGCGAGGAGGAAGACGTTCATGACGAGCGAGAGGACAAGCAGCACCGCCAGGGTCTTCTCCCGTATCCGCATACGCTGCCCGGATACCATTCGCCCGGATATATACCTTTCCGCGGCGACGGACGGAACGTCCGGAGCGGGAGAAACCCGGAGGGGTTCGAGCGGCGATGCTCTGCCGGGAGCGGAGCTCGAGCACCGTCAGGTGCGAGTGGCGACACTCTGCCGGGAGCGGAGCTCGAGCACTGTCAGGTGCGAGCGGCGACACTCTGCCGGGAGCGGAGCTCGAGCACCGTCAGGTGCGAGCGGCGATGCTCTGCCGGGAGCGGAGCTCGAGCACTGTCAGGTGCGAGCGGCGACACTCTGCCGGGAGCGGAGCTCGAGCACCGTCAGGTGCGAGCGGCGATGCTCTGCCGGGAGCGGAGCTCGAGCACTGTCAGGTGCGAGCGGCGATGCTCTGCCGGGAGCGGAGCTCGAGCACCGTCAGGTGCGAGCGGCGACGGGCCGGACAACGCTCCCCGGTCCGGAGAACCAGCCCTCAATATGGAGCCGCCCCGTCTTCACCCCGGCGGTCTGACCGCCTCGATCTCGAGACGCACCATCGGGACGTGGATGCGGCCGTCGGGCGACGGGTGCCGCTCGACGTACCGGTTCGCCAGTTCGGCGACGAATGCCGGCCGGGCCTCCTCGGGCAGCCGGTCGAGGTAGAGGAGCCAGGTAGTCCGGATCCACCCCATGAGACCATCCAGCCCTCGCACCTGCGGTGCTCGAGCTCCGGACGTTTCGTCCGTCGCTTTATCGAATGACATGTCCTTCCCGATCAGCTCGACCCGCACCGGCGTGAGTCCCGCTTCCGCAAGCCACTCGCGCTCCTCCTCCGGCCCATAGAAGGCGTAGCGGGGGACCGGACCGTCGAAGAGATCCTTCCACGGCTCCTCTTCGAGCATCGCGTCCGCGAGCGCGAGGACCGGTGCGGCATTTCCCTTCCCGCCCATCTGGAGGAGGACCCTGCCCCCCGGCCGGAGAGCGCGGGCAATGCCCGAAAAGACCCTGCCGTGGTCGGGGACCCAGTGCAGGGCGGCGTTTGAGAAGACCACGTCGAACTCCCCATCAAACGGCAGGTCGAGCATGTCCCCCTCGACGAACCGGAGATTCGGGCACCGCTCCGGGGGAAGATGCTCCCGGGCAAAGGCGATCATATCGGGGGAGAGGTCGAGGCCGAGCACCGAACCGGAGGAAAGGCGGGCTGCAATCTCCGCGGTCACCTTCCCCTCGCCGCAGCCGAGATCCAGCACCCGCTCGTTGCCGGATAGATCGAGCTTCGCGATCAGTTCATGCGCCCAGCTGGCCTGGGTGGACGAGTGCTGCCGGTAGTCATCCGGATTCCACGTGTGTGCGATGATACTCCCTCCATGCGAGTTGCCCGGCCGGAACAGCAGTCAGGTTCTCGCAGGTGAGAGGTATCGCCGCAACAGGGTATCAAGCCACCTGCATCGGGTCGTCGTTGACTCGCTCGAAGAAGGGAGAAGAGGAGGACACTCATTACAGACTTCGCGCTCTTCGCGGCTCGCACCTGCGGTGCTCAAGCTCGCTGCGCTCGCACTTCGCGTGAGATTGTATCGCCATCCTACACGGAGCCTCACGCGAAGCCGCGAAGGCCGCGAAGTGCAACTGCCTGCAGGGCAGGAGCATGAGCACCGTCAGGTGCGAAGAACGACGCTCCTGCGGAGCGGAGTTGGAGCACCGGAGGTGCGACTTGCGAGCAAAGCGAGCATGAGAAGCCCTCAGGCTTCGAAGCGTGAACGAAGTGAGCGTGAGCACCGTCAGGTGCGAAGTGCGAGCAAAGCGAGCATGAGAAGCCCTCAGGCTTCGAAGCGTGAACGAAGTGAGCGTGAGCACCGTCAGGTGCGAAGTGCGAGCAAAGCGAGCATGAGAAGCCCTCAGGCTTCGAAGAACGACGCTCCCACAGAGCGGAGTTGGAGCACCGGAGGTGCGACTTGCGATGGCCCGGAGGGCCGGAGCTTGAACACCGCCAGGTGCTAGGGCACTCATTACGGGCTTTGTGCGAGACCGTGAGGAAACCCGAACCGCTCACAACCCCATCCGGCAGAGGTCCCGCATCGCCCGGAGGACGTAGAGGGTCTCGCCCTCGAGCCTCTCCTCGTCGACGATGAACGAGACGAAACCCGCACGGGCGAAGAGTCCCCTCACCGCGGAAGGATCGGTCAGGGACGAGACCAGGAGGAGAACCCGCCCGAAGGGCGAGAGCACCCGGCCTACATCCGCGGCGAACTTCTCTATCGTCACCCTCCCCGTCGGCCCGCCGTCGAGGGCGTACTCCAGCCAGTCGTCGATCCGCTCCTCGGGAGCGGTCGGGAGGTAGGGCGGGTTGAAGAGGATGAGGTCGAAGGGCCCCGATAGCCCCGCAAAAAGGTCGGTCCGGACCGCCGCGACCCCGCGCGAGCGGGCGCATGCCACCGCATGGGGGTTGATGTCGGTCGCGACGACCGCCGCCGCCCGGTCGAGAAGTCCGGCCGCGACGTAGCCGCTCCCGGTCCCGACCTCCAGCACCCGGTCGGTCTCCCGGACCTCCCGGAGCGCCGCCCTGAGGAGGAGAAACGAGTCCTCGGCTGGCGGATAGACCTGATCGGGAACCTCGCCGCGGTTCACGGTCAGCACCCGGCGAGCGTGTTTGCCACCAGCGCGAACTCCTCAAGCGTCAGGTCTTCGGGCCGCCGCTGGAGAAGATCTTCGGGGAGGGCCGCGATCGCCCGCTCGATCGTCTCGGAGGCAAACGCATCCTCCCCGAGCCTGAGCGCCTTCCTGATGGTCTTTCGCCGGTGGGAGAAGAGCACCCGGACGACGTCGGCGTAGACCTTCCGGTCAGTTATCGGGTACGGCGGTTCGTGCGGAGTGATCCTGACAACCCAGGAGCGGACCTGGGGCCTCGGCCGGAAGGAGGCGGGCGAGAGCTCGAGGATGGGTTTGACCGACGCATAGGTCTGGACCATCACCGAGAGCCGGCCCACATCGGACGTCCCCGGCTGCGCGATCATCCGCTGGGCAAACTCCTTCTGGTACATCAGGACCGCGACCTCAAACCCGATATCGAGCAGTCGGAAGGTGATCTTAGAAGAGACAGAATAAGGGAGGTTCGCGACGACGAGGTCGAACGGCGGGATCTCCACCTTCTTCGCATCGCCGGGGACTATCTCGAGACGGCCTTCCTCAAGCTCGTCGGCGAAGGTCAACTCGAGTTCTTCCACAAGAGCGGGATCGATCTCCACCGCGATGACGTGCGCACCACGGTCGAGGAGGGCGCGAGTGAGGATCCCCTCGCCCGGCCCGATCTCGAGCACCCGCCGACCGGAGACCTCGACCGAACCCGCAATCCTCTCGACGGCCCTCCGGTCGACGAGGAAGTGCTGATCTCTTGGAGCGCTCATTTCGACGTAAAGACGTGATACTTCTCTTCCGGATCCTCGATCTCGTGCAGGATCCGGTTGATGATCATCCGGTCGGGGTGCGGGAGCGACTTGATCCGTGCAGAGATGTCCGCAAAGGACTCAAACGGCTTCTTCCCCCGCTGCTCGATGATCTCCCACATCAGTTTCTTCCCGATGCCGGGAAGCAGGTGCAGCATGTGGAACTTCGGCGTGATGGGAACGGACTTGTTGAAGAAGTCGACGAACCTCGACTCGTTCTCGCGGACGATCTGCTCGACCACGAACGGCAACTCGAGCTTCGCCGTCGCCGTCAGGTCCTCGTAGCTCATCCGCCGCTTGACCCGCTCAATCTTCTCCCGCTCCGCATCGCCGATGTAGACCCGGTCGTAGACCTGGATGTTCGCACCCGTCTTCGGGACGAGCTCGAGCAACTTGAACTGGTCCACGCCGACGGCGAGGACGACCGGTTCGCGCTTGTAGACAGGACGCTGGTCGTTCGCATATCCCATTGGAAGGATATCGATGACTATAGCGTTCTCCTCTTTCTTTTCGGTCCTCACAGGCACCACCCCTTCAATCAGAAGTGAGTCATTACCAGATCGAGGATCTCGTCGAGCTCTTCCGTCGTAAGGTTGAACCGTTCTTTAGCGTAGATAGCACGCAGTTCGTCCCGGGTCCGCGGCATCAGGTTCGCGATGCGGAAGGCGATATCCTCCTTCATCTTCTCGAGCTTCACAAGCTCGGCGACGAGGTCGTGGGCCTTCTCGGCGGTGGTCTTTGAGAGGTGGTTGGCATGCTCGATACTCTTACGAAGTTCGTAAGACATCTCCTCGCCGGACTCAAGCCGGGCTGCCTCCACCGTAAGAAGCGTTTCACGCAGTTCGGGAAGCAGCATCCGCTCTTCGCTAACGATCCGTTTTACCTTCATGCCAATCACCAACTGATGAGAACTATACTTTCTGCGCTTTTAGATGTTGCGGTCTCGCAATCACCTGTTTCATCGTATCTCCGTCCCTGACCTCGAGGAGCCATGCGCGTCCGCGCTGCCCGATGACCGTGCCGGTCTTACCGTGGAATCTCCGGTGGGGCATGCCCTTCTGGACACTCGGCTCGACGACAACGTGCACCTTCTGCCCGATCTCGAAATTCTGGATCACCGAGGTGACCGGGGGGATACCGCGTTTTCGGAGGTCCTTCTTGAACTTATACCGCGTCTTCTTGCGTGGTCCATTATGATGTGCCATGATTACTCACCATACTCGTTCGCTGTTTTGACCAGCACTACATCGAGGCTGACAACACGTGCGGTGCGCCCCAGGATCTGGGCGAGGCTGGGCTGGGTTCTGCCGCTGTCACCCGATACCAGTTCTTTGATGTAGAGGCCTGCTTCGCCGACGACTTCCACCCAGTATCTGTCGTCTTGTGTGCCTGTACACTGGATATCGAGGACCTGCCGTTCCCGGACTTTATCTGCCCGTCGGTGTGACACCCGGATGGGGGTGCGCTGTCGTATCGTTACACCTTTTAACTGATCGAGGGCCGCTCCGAACTCCTCTGGCGTTACGGAGGCGTCTGTCTCGACCAGGATCCTGTATTTTTTATGCGCCTGGTCTGATTTAAGGCTTTGCACCGTCTTCCGGTCCGCCCATCCGGTCAGGTGGACACCCACCCGGCCGTCGGCGTTCCGGTTGATCTCTTCCTCGAGGGCCGCGAGGTCCACCGACCGTCTCCGCGGCACCTCGACCTCCATCACGAAGGGGCGGCCCGACCCGAGCATCCTTGCATCGATGTCCTCCCGGCCGGCGCCGTGGAGGACGGCGTTCTCCGCGTCGAAGGCCTCGATGACCGGCCGGCCGATCAGTTCCTCGACGGAGTCCGCGTACTGCTTGCCGGTGAAGTTGCACTTCTCGCACCCGGCTCCCCGGCAGGCCCGGCAGTCCCAGTGGGTCTGCGGGATCCCCCGCTCGTACTTCAGGTAGCGACCGACAAAGTAGATGGGGTTGACCTGCACCTCGACGGTCCCCTCCGAGAGATCGAGGATCACGACGATGTCGGGCCTCTTCAGGTCGGCCGTCTTGCCCGCCAGCACCGAGACGGCTTTGCCGACCTCCCGGTTCATCTCGGCCTTCAGCGGTTCGGGGTCGCGGAGAGCGAGATCGCTCCAGACCATCTCCTCGCTCTCCGCGACGAGCGGCGGAACCTTCGTCCCCACGAGGAAGGTCTCGAACTCGAGACCCTGGACCGCTTCGACGACCTTCGCCGCCCACTCGTCGACGCGGTAGAGTTCGCCGCCGCAGATCCAGCAGGAACCGTGGTCGGCCTCCCGGTGGGGCACGTTCGCCGCAAGTTCGCGCGTGATCCGGAGCGCCCGGCCCCGTTCCTCGTTTGTCAGTCCAAACGACCGCTTCCCGAAGAACCGGCCGAGACAGCGGTCGCAGGTCTCGCCGTATCCAAGGATTGCTTCTACCTCTTCTATGATTTCCATCAGGCTTCCCTCCGGTCCATCTCATTTAAGAGGACGGTGATAGTGTGATCGGCGTGCAGCGACCGCGGTCCGACCGAGTAACTGCGATACCCCTCGACCAGAGCCCCCTCTTCGGCCGTGAGGTTGTGGTGGTCGGAGAGGAGATAGTTCTCCGGAAGGGCTGAGGCCGCCCGGATATCCTCCCCGCCCTCGTCGAGGACCGCGAACGGGATCTCGGCGAGAAGCCTCGACAACCCGCCGCGGCGGACGTAGACCCCCGGCGTCGACTCCCGGAAAGAGTCGCCGCAGGGGATCGAGAGCGCCTTCTTGATCAGGGCGGCGCTGCTCCGCTCGTCCGGCGAGAGGTAGCGGACCTCGCTTCCTCTGAAGAGGACGGTCTTCTCGGGGCCGGGCTCTCCGCAGAGGATGAGGTAACACTCGACGTCGCGCCGGAGATCGTGGGAGAGAAAGAACGAGGAGTTGATGCAGCGGCAGAGGACGTCCATCCTTCCGCCGCTGCCGGCAAGGTCGTTCAGGCTGAAGGCGCCGCTGGTTGCGGCCAGGTGGCCCACGACGGCAAAGCGCTTCATCTACTGGTTCCTGCCGAACTTCTTCATCATGCGCTGCATGTTGAACTTGCCGCCGCTCATGCCGCGCATGCCCTTTAAGGCACGCTGCATGATCTTGTAGTACTTGATGAGGTCCCTGACATCGTCGGTCGAGACCCCTGCGCCGCGAGAGATCCGCTGGATCCGCGAACTCCCGATCACCGAGGGGTCGTCGAGCTCCGATGCCGTCATCGAGTCCATCATCACCTTGTAGCGCTGCATCTTGGTGCTGGTGATGTCGTAGGCGTCGTCGGGGATCTGCATCCCGCCAAGGGGGAGCATGCTCATGATCTGCTTCAAGGGCCCCATCTTGTTTAAGGCCTCAAGCTGCTTGTACATGTCCCGGAGGGTGAACTTCCCCTTGAGCATCGCGTTGACGTCGATCTCCTCGGCCGAGACCGCCTCCTCCGCCCGCTCGACGAGGGCTTTCAAGTCCCCCATGCCGAGCAGCCGGGAGATGAACCCGTCCGGGTCGAACCGTTCGAGGTCCTCGATCGTCTCGCCGCTCCCGATGAAGACGATCCCGCTCTGAGTCTCCGAGACCGCCGAGAGCGCGCCGCCGCCCCGGGCGGTGCCGTCCATCTTCGTCACGAGGACGCCGTCGATCCCGATCGCCGCGTGGAACCGGCGGGCCTGCTCGCTCGCCTGCTGGCCGAGCGCCGCGTCGATCACGAGCCACCGGTGGTCGGCATGCGAGGTCTCGTTGATGTTGATGATCTCCTCGATCAGGTTCTCCTCGAGGGCGTGCCTTCCCTGAGTGTCGACGATGATGACCTCGTAGAGCTTGCGGAACTTCGGGAGGCCCTCGCGGACGATCTTGAGCGCGTCCTGCTCCTTCGGGTCCCCAAAACAGGGGACGCTGATCCGGTCGCAGAGCGTCTTCAACTGCTCGTAGGCGCCCGGCCGGAAGGTATCGGCGCAGATCACACCGACCCGCAGGCCTTTGCGCTGGAAGTAGCGGGCGAGCTTTGCGGTCGTCGTGGTCTTGCCGCTCCCCTGCAGGCCGGCCATCAGGATCGTCTGGGGGCCGAGCGTCACTTCGCCCGGTTTTCCCATCAGGCGGACGAGCTCCTGGTAGACGATCCGGAGGACGTGCTCGCGCACGCCCATCCCTTTCGGCGGCTCCTCATCGAGGGCACGCTGCTTGATCGCCTGCGAGAGCTGCATCACGAGTTTGACGTTGACGTCGGACTGAAGGAGCGCCCGCTGGAGGTCGCGGACCAGTTCGTCGACGGCGGCCCGGTCGATCACCGTCTTGCCGGCGAGCTTCTTGACCGCGTCTTTTAAGGACGCGCCGAGGTTGTCGAGCATCAGGCCTCCTCCCCCAGGAGTTCGTCGACCACGACCCGGGGTTTGAACGGCATGATGTCATCGTAGCCCTGGCCGACCCCGAGGAAGAGGATCGGTTTGCCCACCGTGTGCGCAACCGAGATGGCCGCGCCGCCCTTCGGGTCCATGTCCGCCTTCGTCAGGACGACCGCGTCGGTCCCGACGGCCTTGTTGAACTCGTCGGCCCGGATGACCGCGTCGTTGCCCGCAACCGCCTCGTCGACGTAGACGACGAGGTCGGGCTTCATGACCCGCCGGATCTTCTCGAGCTGGTTCATGAGGTTCGCCCGGTTGTGGAACCGGCCGGCCGTATCGGCGAGGACGACGTCGATCCCGTGCGCCTTTGCGTACTGGACGGTGTCGTAGAGAACCGCCGAGGGGTCGGCGCCCGCCTGGTGCTGGATGGTCTTGATGCCGAGACGGTCGGCGTGAGTCCGGATCTGCTCGATCGCGCCCGCACGGAAGGTATCCCCAGCGCCGATCACGACCGTAAAGCCGTTCTTCTGGAGGTAATGGCCGACCTTGGCGACGGTCGTCGTCTTCCCGGTCCCGTTCACGCCGGTGAAGAGGATCTTCACGGGCCGTTCGTGCTCGCGGACGTAGTGCAGGAGGTCGAGCCCGTCGCCGAGCACTCCGCAGAGCGCCGAGCGCAGGGTGGAGGCCACCAGATCGTCGACCGAGGCCCCGATCTTCCGGTGCCGACCCACGAGGTCGCCACGCATGCGGGCGATGATCTCGTCCGTGACCGGGAGCGCGACGTCGTTCTCGAGGAGGACCATCTCGAGCTCCATCAGGGGCTCCTCGATGTCCTTCTCCTGGAGGAGGACTTCACGCTCTTTGACGAGAACCTTCAACCTGTTGAAAAACGTGGGCGCCTCCCGCTTCTCCTCCGCGGTTGCCTCCCTTGCGGCCGGAGCCGCCGGAGCGGCCGCCGGTTCGGGGGAGACGGGAGAAGAAGGAGAGGGAGAGGGCGCGGCCTCTGCAGCCTCCGGCAGTGCAGGTTGCTCGACCGCCGGCGGTGCCGGCTCGGCCGCGGCAACCTCCTCGATGTTCGAGGTGAACTTGGTCCTGATATTCTGAAGTTTCTTCTTTAAAGAATCGAACATTATCAGCTTCCGCCCTGACCTGCCTGAGCCTGCCGGGCCCCCCGGTAGGCCGCCTCCAGGCGGCGGGAGATCTCCGTTGCCTGCCCCTGCAACTGCTCGACCGAACCTGCGACCTTCTTTCCGAGGGCCTCAAGTTCGGTGATCCGATCCTGGAGATACTCCATGGCCTCCGCACCGGCGCGCTCGACCGAGACATCGGCGCCGATGTTCACGAGAACGTGTCCGGCATCGAGCACCTTCACCCGCAGAAGGGCACCGCCCCCGATGGGGAGGAGGACGACGCCGTCTTCGGTCTCCGTGATGGCCCGGAGGGTCTCGATGGCGGCGGCGGCCTCAAGGCGCTGCTGCTCGATCATCGAGAGCTGTTGCGTCAGGATCTCGATCTGCTGCCCGTACTCGTTTAAGTACATCTGGAGGGTCTGTATCTCGCGAGGATCTGCCTGTTCCACGTTATTCACCAGCTACTACGTTAACCGTCTCGATGGTGATATAATTTCTCTTCAGGCGGTGTTTGCTTCCGATCACCGCGAGAACCCTCTCTTTTGCCTGGTTCTCGTTCGGGGCCCCGATGACCTTGCGGTACGGTTTCCACGTGTCGTTGATCTTGCACGCGCCTACAACTTCAAACATCTGGTTCTCCATGACACTTCACTCCAAAAATCCAAAGACTTCCTCAATTCGTCCGAGCTCGAACCCGGTCGTGACCGACCCGGCAATGTACCCCTTGCTGTTCGCAAGGAGCCCGGTCCCCACGAGCCCGGTCCCCATGTTGACCGACCCGAGGCCGATCGGGAGCTCGACCACCCGCTCGAGGGCGGCGATCTCCGACTCGTTCGCTCTCGGGTGGACGAGGATACCGCGGTTCGTCGCAAATGCGGCCATGCCGACGGTCTTGATGCCGCCGAGCGAGAGCCGGACTACCGGCACAGAGAGGAACGACCCGATCTCCTCGGCGACACCGATCTCCATCTCCGGGTGGACGGCGGCAACGTAGTCGTTTGCGAGGATGACGTTGCCGGCAGCGTTCATGGACCCTCCGAGCCGGAAGACCTCACGGTATTCCTCGAGGACCGCCACTTCCTCGGCGGCGGCAAGATCGCTGACGATCATGCCCTGGCTGTTTCCCGCAACAAGCGATCCGATGATGCTGCTTCCCTGGATGGTGGTGGTTACGATCTCGACATCGAGTTCCCGTGCGAGAGCTTCAGTGAACTCTTCCGGAGCTCCGGGATACACGATAGCGATATCCTCAAAGACGCGGGCGTAGACACCGATGTTCGGATCGCCGGTGAGATCGATCGTCCCTGTCATTTCACTCCTCGGCGAGCTCGGCCTGGACCTGCCCGTCCTCGAACTTCATCGCGCGGACGCGAATCTTTCTCGGGGGCTTCTCGCTGCCGTGCTCCCAGACCTTCTCGTTGATGCTCTTATCCAGCTTGATCTCTTCGCTCTTCATGTGCCGTACGAGGAACGCCCTGATGTCCTTGACGGCGGTGTTGCACCGCTTCCACCGGGGCGCACGCTTCACTTCGCGGAGCGGAATGATATAGATATGTTCTTTCAATGCCTCTGCCATAGCCCTACACCTTTAAGCTGCTCCGTCTCCAGTTGCGCCGCTTGGGGTGCGACGCGACTGCACGGTTGGTCCTGATCATCACCCATGCAGGCACGCGGCGGTTCTGCTCGCATGCCTTCGCCAGCCGGATCTTCCGGCCCTTCATCAACTTGCTCATGATTCTCACTCTTATATCTTTCAGGTCTCTCTCAGCCCGACCACCAGCGACTGCAGGTGGCGGGGAGGGAAGAACGGAGCCAGATCGATGCCGCGTTCAAGGATCGCCGAGCGAATTTCTCCTTCGTAGTCGCCGTTCCCGATGCTCCCGGTCTCCCCATACCGGATCACGAGCAGCCTGCCCGCGAGGCGTTCCACCTCCGTCTTCCCGTAGCCGAGGAGCGGCCGGATATAGGAGCGGCCCGTGGTCATCTCCAGGTGCTGGACCTCGGAGCGCTCGAGCCGGGGGACCCGGTCCTCCCGGCGGGTGCCGTCGCCGACCACCTCATACTCGTCGAGGAGGGCCTCGACCGCCGCCCGGTGGACCAGGTTGATAGCATCGTTCGGGTAACCGCACGTAAGGAGCAGGTCGACGGCCTCCTCAAGGAGGTCTCGTCCGAGCACTCTCTTCCTGAAGGGGAGATGCAGAGCGGCTGCAGCAGCCTGCACCGCCGGGACCTCGCGGCAGGGGTCGAATACGCAGGTATTCAACTCCACGCCGTAGTCGCGCGCGAGCATGAGCGCCGCGAGCGAACTGTCTTTCCCTCCTGAGAAGAGCACACCCGCTTCCATTACTTCCGCGTGATCCTGAACTCTTTCTTCGACGGCGTCAACTGGGCCAGCAGACCCTTCAACTGCTCGTCGTTGATCCGCTGCCGGATCCTGCCGCTCTGGGCCAGCATCACCAGTTGCTGCTCGACCGCTTTCGCAAACTCAGGCCGGGTCAACTTGATGGTATTGAGCCTCTCCCTCGCTTCGGGTTCAAGGATCTCCATAAGCATGACGCGGATCTGCGATTCGATCTGCTGCTGGCGCTGCGCCTCGTCTTCCATCGTCTGCTGATCCATCGCCTGCCGTTGCATCTGTTCCATCTTCCGGCGGCGGAGTTCCGCGAGTTCGTCGTCTACCATCAGTCACACCACCGGTCGATCAGTATTTCAGAAGTCCGGGCGCGTTCTGTGCAGCCTGGGGCTTCAGACCGTTTGCAACATTGTCGAGGAACGATCTCCCCGCCGCAGTGACCACACGCCCCTCATTCGCATGGGAGACGTATCCGGCCGCTTCGAGCTGCTGGAAGACCTTCCGGGCGATGGAACCGCTTCCCTTCCGGAAGTGGCTCGGGGCCGAGCCGCGGTCGCGGTTGCCGCCGTAGATGGAGCGCATCCTCTGGGCACCCACCGGGCCGTCGGTGTAGATACGCCGGAAGATCGCCGCCGCACGCACATACCACCAGTCGTCATTCTCGGGGGGCATCTCTTTGTGTACCCCCGTCTTTGCAAAAGCGGCCCATCCAGGGGGCTGAATCTGCGGGTTTTTCTTGAGTTCTTCTGCCACCTGCCGGATGAACATGTCGGCAGGGATGTCGTATACAGTCGTCATAGATGAACCTCACTATCGCTAACAGTCTTTACATATTCGTCCAGTGATGTTTTATATATTTCGAGAATCCCGCCCGGGAGATCGGCCTCGCCGCTCCGTGAGAACGAGAGTCCGCCCCCTGACCTCGGCGAGGACCGCGCCGGCCGATGCGGCTATCGCCTCGGGATCGACCTCCGTATTCCGGAGCCACCTGACCTTGACGACCTTCCGGTCTTTGATCTGGCGCCGGATCTCTTCGATCATGACGTTCGTAATACCACGCTTCCCCACCCAGATGGTGGGTTTGAGATCCTGAAATGATTCTTTGCTCATGGTTGAGGTCTCCCGACCGGATACCGCGACCGGTGTCCGCAGGCAAGGCAGGTGATTATCACGCACCCGCGGTGAATCCTGACCCGGGCATTCGATCCCGGCACCAGGTAAGTGCTGCACCGGCGGCAGAACCGGCGTTTCAGCGGCCGCTCGATCCGTACGCGGTGGCGCATCCCGATCTTTCGCGCGAGCTCCACGCACCGGTTGCTCCACCCGGGATTCTCCGGGTAAAACTCGGCTGCCCGCGCAAAAAGGAGAGCGATCCTCTCCCGGGCGAGCCTCCGGGAGCCCGATCTTCGTGTCGTATCTGCCATATCTGTTCCAACAGGTAGTGGGTCTTGAGGTTGGAGGCGGAAGAATATATAAGAATTTGATGGACCGGGTCAGCGGACCCGCACCCGCCGGCCGCTGACCTCCAGGCGGCCCTCGCAGAAGAGCTTCACGGCAAGCGGAAGCGCCGCGTGCTCCTCGACCAGAATCCGGTCGGCGAGCGTCGACTCGTCGTCGTCGGGGAGGACCGGCACGCACCGCTGGATGACGATGGGGCCGGTGTCGGTCCCCTCGTCGACGAGGTGGACGGTGCAGCCTGCGACCTTCACCCCGTACTCGATCGCCTGCCGCTGCGCGTGCAGCCCGGTGAACGCCGGGAGCAGGGCGGGGTGGATGTTCATCATCCGGCCCGCAAACTCGTGGACGATCCCGGTCCCGAGGATCCGCATGTAGCCGGCGAGGACGAAGAGGTCCGCCCGGCAGTTCCGCATTGCGGCGAGGAGAGCATCCTCGTAGGCGGCTCTCGTCGGGAACCGTGCATACTCGACGACCGTCACCGGGATCCCGGCGGCTTTCGCCCGCTCGATCGCGTAAGCCCGGGGGTTGTCGGTGACGAGACCGACGCAGATCGCCGGGATCTCACCGGCCGCGATGGCGTCGATCACCGCCTGAAAGTTCGACCCCCTTCCCGAGGCGAGCACTGCGATCCGTTTCCTGTTAAGAGGTTTCTCTCCATCCATAGGTATCATGCTCCGGATATCACCGGGCTTCATCCGGCACGGCCGACGGCGCGATGGTCATCTTCACCTTGACGAGCCGCCGGCCCCGCATCTGCATCACGACGAGCGTGATGTTGCTCTCCTCGACCCTGACCACCTCGCCGCGGCGGGGGATATGCCCCAGCCGGTCGATGACGAGGCCGCCGATGCTCTCGTAGGCGTCCGTCACCGGGAGGTTGAGGTGCAGGTCCTCGTTGATGTGCTCGACCCACGTCCGTGCATCGACAAGGTAGACGCCCTCCTCGATCTGCTGCACCTCGGGCTCCTCCTCGTCGAACTCGTCCATGATCTCGCCGACGAGCTCTTCGAGCATATCCTCGACCGTCACGATCCCGGCAAACGACCCGTACTCGTCGAGGACGACGGCCATGTGCTGCTTCTTTAACTGGAGCTCCTTTAAGAGCTCGTCGATCTTCTTGCTCTCGGGAACGAAGTAGGGTTCGTACATCCGGTCGCGGATCGTCGCGCTCGTCTGCTGGCGGAATACGGCAGCGAAGACGTCTTTTACGTTCAGAAGTCCGAGGATGTTGTCGATCCGCTCGTGGTAGACCGGGATCCGGGAGAACCCGGTCTCGTTGAAGAGGGAGAGCGCGTGCTCGAGCGTGCTCGTGTCCTCGATCATGACGACGTCGACCCGCGGCGTCATCACCTCGCGGACCGTCGTGTCCCCAAAGCGCAGGACGGAGTAGAGCATATCCCGCTCCTCCTCCTCGATCGTCCCCTCCTCCTCGCCGACGTCGATCCACTCCTTGATCTCTTCCTCGGTGACGACCGGTTCGGCCACGCCGGGCCTGAAGGCAAACTGCCCCTTGATCCGGTCCGCGACCCAGAGCACCGGATAGAGCACCTTCGAGAGGAGAAGGATGGGCCCGGCGACCCGGAGCGCGAGTTCTTCGGTGTGCCGGGAGGCATACATCTTGGGCCCGATCTCGCCGATGATCAGCATCAGGATGACCGTGACACCTGTCGCTATCCCGATACCGACGTCGCCGTAGATGCCTATGGCGATCGCGGTCGCGAGCGAGGCGGCGGCCACGTTGACGATATTGTTCCCGACGAGGATGGTGATCAGGAGAGAATCCGTCGATCGTTTCAGTCTCTCGAGCGCTTCCGCTCCTTTCCGGCCCTGACATAAGAGTGCGTGGACTTTCGCCCGGGTTATCGAGACGAGGGCGACTTCGGAACTTGAGAAGAAGCCCGACAGGAGCAGGCAGATAAGAAATAGTACGATCTCTATAGTTACAATGTCTACGATTACCATTTATTCCACGCCGCGTTCAGCGGCTGTATATTGCGTCGTCGAAAGGTTGGGTTATATCAATTATGTTGCAGGCAGAGATTATAAACCCAGCGCATCAGGGAAATATCCGTCCGAGCGCCTCCTGTTCCCGCGCGAGCAGCACAACCTTCTCTTCGGACGAGAGGGGGGCCGAAAAGACCATGTCTTCGAGCTCCAGGGTGAGGTAGCCGTCGTAGCCCCGGTCGGCAAGCTCCGCGAGGAACCGCTTCGCGGCCGGGTCATCTCGGATGGGGTGGTGGGGGCGCCTGTTGCCGCCGAGACCGCTGACATGGACGTTCACCGTCCGGTCCCCGCAGAGGTCGACGAACCGGAGCGCCTCGTCGGCTGAGGTCATCATGGCGTGCCCCATATCGAGGGTGAACGAAAGCCACGGCTCCCGTTCGAGCAACTCGGCCGCATCCTCCGGCGTGTAGAGCAGGGCGTTGACCCGGGGCTCCAGGTTCTCGATCGCGACCTTCACCCGCGCCTCCCCTGCCGCCTCCCGGAGCCGGGAGATGTACTCCTCGAACCGCCGGTAGTCGTAGGCGCTCGGCTGCCGTTTCGCCGTCCGCCGTCCGGGGTGGACCGTGACCACGGCGGCCCCCATCCGGTCGGCCATCCGGACGGCCTCGACGGCGTACTCGACCGAGATCGCGGCGACCCGGGGATTGATGGAGCAGGGGTTCAGGTCCAGTGTCGGGGCGTGGACGGTGATCGGGGCGAGGTCCGGATGAGCGGTGATGCACCCGGCGAGTTCGTCTTCGGGGCGGTCGCGAAGCCAGAAGTGCGGCGTCTCGACCCAGAACTCGAGGCCGTCGAGACCGGACTCGGCGACGTAATCGAAGATGTGGTCGCACGGGTATTCGTGGAAGAACATGGTCGAGACGGCGAAACGGCCCATGACACTACTTGATATAAACCATCGGTCTAATAGATTGTGATGATACTCGGCAGCCCATCTGCCGGTCCGGACCGGTTCGGCACCCCGATTCTCGCGGTCTCCGAGGTTTCGCGGCTCATCTGCGACCTCCTCGACGACGTCCGCCTTCAGGGGATCTGGGTGCGGGGGGAGGTGACCAACTACAAGGGTCACTCCTCCGGTCACCGCTATTTCTCCCTCGGCGAGAGGAACGGAAGGAGTTCCGCCCTGATCAACTGCGCCATGTGGCGCTCCTACGCCTCCGCCCTCGCGTTCGAGCCGAGGGACGGCATGGACGTCCTCGCCTGGGGGACCGTGGAGGTCTACGAGCCGCACGGGAAGTACCAGCTGATCGTCAGAGAACTCCTTCCCGCAGGCGCGGGGGAACGCCACCTCATGGTCGAGCGCTGGAAGCGGGAGCTCGAGGAGGAAGGGCTCTTTGATCCCGGGCGGAAGCGGCCCCTGCCCCTCTTCCCGCGCCGGGTCGGCGTGGTCACCTCCCCGACGGGCGCGGCGCTGCAGGACATCCTCTCGGTCGTCTCCCGTCGCTATCCGGCCGAGGTGGTCCTCTCCCCGGCGGCCGTCCAGGGCGAGGGAGCGCACCTCGAGATCGCGGAGGCGATCCGGCGGCTCGACGGCCTCGTCGACGTGATGATCGTCGGGCGCGGGGGAGGAAGTTTCGAGGACCTCTTCGCCTTCAACCACCCGGACGTCGTCAGGGCCGTCGCGGCGTGCCGGACACCGGTGATCAGTGCGGTCGGGCACGAGGTGGATACCGCCCTCTGCGACTTCGCGGCGGACCTCCGGGCCCCGACGCCGTCGGCTGCGGCGGAGCGGGCGGTGCCGAACCGGGAAGAGGTGCTCCGCGAACTCTCCGCTCACCGCGAGAGGATGGGGGCGCTCCTCTTCCACCGGGTCCACACCGCCGCAGCCGAGGTCGAGGACCTCCGGGGGCGGATGCACCCCCGGCGGCTCACCCGGAAGGTCAACGAGCGAATGCAGCGCCTCGCCGAGCACGAGGACCTGCTCCGGCGGGCGGCGACGGCGAGACTCGAGCGCGAGCGGGCTGCGCTCGCGGAGATCCGCGCGGATCTTTCGGGCAGAAACCCGCTCGCCGTCCTGGACCGGGGATACTGCATCGCCGGGTCGGGCGGGAAGGTGGCGAGGAGCGTCCGCGACCTCAGGCCGGGCGACCACGTGGTGCTGCGCTTCAGAGACGGGGCGTGCAGGGTCACCGTGGAGGAGACGACGTATGACGGATACGTTTGAAGAGAAACTGGAAGAACTCCGGAAGATTGTCCGGAGGCTGGAAGACGGCGATGCAAGCCTTGAAGAGAGCATCGCCATCTACGAGCGCGGCGCGCTCCTCGTGAAGCAGTGCGAAGACATCCTCGGCACGGCCGAGATGCGGCTCACCGAGCTCGGCCGCGATCGGTGAGGCGGTAGGACTCCGGCGGGACGGCGATCTCAAAGCGCGCACCCGTGCCCGGGATCCCGGTCTCCCGCAGGGAGAGGCCGGTGATCGCGAGGATCTCCCGGGCAAGGAAGAGGCCGAGCCCGGTCTGCCGCCCGAACCCCTGCTCGAATATCGCTTCTTTTTCCGGGTAGGGGATACCTATCCCGTCGTCCTCGTAGACGACGGTCATCCCGCTCTCCGACTCTTCGGGATAGATCCGTATCCGGGTGATGCCCCCTCCGTGCCGGAGTGAGTTCTCGATGAAGTTTGAGAAGACGCGGACGATGAGGGGGTCGGCGTAGACCTCGAGATCCCGGACCTGCACCTCGACGGCAACCCCCCCGGTCACGAGCCCCGCCGCCGCCTCGAGGGCAGCCTCCCCGACATCCTGCCAGGCCGGCGCGGAGAGGCCGATATCCTGATACTCCCCGGTGAAGGTGATGTAGCGCCGGATCTCCCGGAGGGCATCCTCCTCCCTGCGGTAATACTCGAGCAGAACCGGGTCGTCCGCCTGCTCGCGGGAGAGGTCGAGGTAGCCTGAGAGGACGTTGAGCCGGTTCAAGATATCGTGCCGGGTCACGTCCGAGAGCAGGTTGAGTTTACGGTTCGCGAGGAGGAGCGCTTCCCGCGCCATCTGCGCCTCGCTGATATCCCTGCCGACCGACTGGAACTCCGTGACGGCGCCCCCGTCGTCGAAGAAGGCGGTGTCGGTCCACTGCTGCCACCGGACCCTGCCGTCGGGCATGACGACCCGGTGCTCGATGGTGGCGGCAGGATGGGCGGGGGTGAGAGAGGTGAGGTGCTGCCGGACCCGGGCCCGGTCGTCTGCCGGGACGGCGGGGACGTAGCGCCGCCCGACGAGGTCCCCGCACGGGATCCCGATGGAACGGCAGTAGGCATCGTTTGCGAAGGTGATGGTGCCGTCGGGCGACCGGCGGTAGATCATCTCGGTCTGGCTCTCCACGACGGCACGGTACTGCTCCTCGCTCTTCCTGAGGGCCTCTTCCGCTTGCCGGCGGTCGGAGATATCGTGAATGTAGAGGGCGACCCCCTCGCGGGTGGGCAGCGCCCGCACCTCGAAGGTGTGCTCCCGGCCGCGGAAGTGGAAACTGTACTCGGCGATATCTGCCCGACCGGACTCCCGGATCTCCCGCAAAAACCCGGTGACGGCTTCGCTCTGGAGTTCAGGGAAGATGTCATAGATGCTCTTCCCGATGACCTCCTCCTCGGGGCTGCCGAGGAGGCGGACCGCGGCCCGATTCGAGGAGATGATCCGATCCTCGCGGTCGAGGGCTATGAAGGCGTCGCTGATGTTCTCGGTCAGCTCCCGGTAGCGCTCCTCGCTCTCCCGGAGCGCCTCTTCCTGCCCCGATAGATCGCAGAAGGCCCAGAGGAACTCGGGCGGGCCGCCGCCGGGGTCGGGAGCGACCCTGACCGCCACGGCGGCGGGGAAGGTGCGCCCGGCGGGGCGTGCGAACCGGAATTCCTGTGGCGGGACCTCTTCGCCCCGGACAAGGGCTGCGACCGCCGACCGGAACGCCGGGACGCACCCGGGCTCGAGGTATGCCTGGAGGGGGAACCCCTGCAGGCGGTCGGGCTCGACGCCGACCAGGGTGCCCGCCGCCCGGTTCGCCTCCAGGATGGCCCCGTCCGGCCCGGTGCAGATGCATCCGGCCGGGACCAGGGTGAACCGGTCCCGGCACCGCCGGTACCCGGCCTCGACGCTCCGGATGCCGGCGATCAGGGCGTCAACCTCGTTGTAGATCTCGACGAGGTGCGATCTCTGCAGGAGCTGGTCCCCCGCGGGGGCCGCTCTCCCGCCGGCTTCGGGCGGGCGGAGGCGGCGGTCGAGGGCCGCGAGAAGTTCGAGGAGGTCGTCGAGCGCCGGGGTGAACGGTTGCATGCCCTCCCGTTCCCCGCACCCGGATGCATAAACCTATCCCCGGCGGCCGGTGCGGGCGGGGGCTGGAGGACGCGGCCTCACGCGGAGGGGGGAGGGGGCAACCACCAGGGACTTCGCGGCCTTCGCGCCTTCGCGCCTTCGCGTGAGACTTTGTCACTCCCCTTATACTCCACCTCACGCGAAGAACGACGTTCCATCAGGAGCGGAGTTGGAGCACTGTAGGTGCGACCCGCGAAGAACGCAAAGGACAACGGTTCGCTAGAACCGTCGCGCCCTACGGACAGTCGTTCTCCGGGATCTCCGCCTCGAGCTCGACGACCAGTTCCTCCCCACGCCGGAGCGCCTCGATGAACTCCCGGGGAAGGGTCGCCGCGACGCAATCGGAGCGGATGGCCACAGTCCGGTCGGAGGCAAAGTCACTCCGCCGCCAGACGAGGTCCGCCGGGTGGTCCAGGGTGAGCGCCGCACTGCCCCGCGACCGGATCTCGACGGTCTCGCCGCCGGCGGTAAGCCTGGTCGTGAGCACCGCCCGGTCGTCGCACAGCAGCGCCTTGAGATCCGGAGCAAGATCGGCAGCACCCTTGTCGGCGGCGACGCCGATGATGCAGTCGCCCGCAAGGGTCAGCGTCTCCTCTCTCGTCACCTCAAACGTGGTCGGATGGGCTCCCCGGATCAGCGGGTGCCCCCGTGCCCGCACGATGTCCCTCGCCTTCATGCTTAATTAGGTGAGGGCTTCTATTGCTAATGAATGATTAGTATCGTCTGCCCCGTCTGTAAAGAGGAGTGCGAACACCAGGTCCTCCGTGAAGCCGCCGATCTGGTGGTGCAGTGCGCCGAGTGCGGTCAGGTCCACCGGATTCCGAAGCCCCCCGAACCCCGGATCTTCACCGTCAAGGCGATCGTGAGCCGCGAGACCGAGTCGATGGTCTGCAGCGTGGAGATGCTCGAAGACGAGGCCGTCTCCCTCGGAGACCGGATCGCCGCGGAGTGCGGCGACGAGGTGTTCGGGGTCGAGGTCACCGGCATCGAGGCCGGGGAGCGAAGGGTCTCCCACGCGAAGGCCGATGAGGTGACGACCCTCTGGACCCGGGGGATCGAGCAGGTCGTCGTGAGGGCGTCCGTCCACTCCGGGCGGACGACCATCCCCCTCTACCAGGCGGCGGACGGGGAGGATGAGTTCGCCGTCGGGGAGACCTATACGTTCGGCGGGCGGCGGATGAAGATCTCGCACATCAAACTCCGCGACGGCCCGGTCCTGCGCAAGGAAGGCTGGAAGACGTTTGCCCGCCGGATAAAGCGGATCTATGGTTACCTTGAGCGGGGCTACCGGCGGTAGCGATCCCCGGTCCCTCCTCTGACGGACTGAAGACCTCTTTTTTTACCGCCGCCTCCCCGACCTCCGGTTCTCGACGAAGGCCGGGCATGATCCCGGAAGGAGACCGTCTCCGTGGCCGGAAGCGGATCGCAGCGCCAGAGACCCCGCCTCACCGGGGCAGGGGCTCGGGCAGGTGACGCCGGACCGCAGCCTCAAGGTCTTCGCGGTGGACGAGCCCCTCCATCCGCTCCCTGACCTCGTCGTCCGCGATCACGAGGGTCGTTGGCGTCACCCGGAGATTGTACTCCTTGATGTACTGCGGGTTTTCGACGGCATTGATCTCCTCGATCTTGACACCGAGATCTCCCTCCACCTCGCGAAGGATCGGGGTCTGCTCCTCGCACCCCATGCAGCCTTCCTGGTAAAAAGTCAGTATTCTCAACGCCATATGTGTCAGGAGGCAGGAAGACTATAAAAAATAGTGGGGTGCCGTTACCCCGTTATACCATTGAGGGTGACCTCGGCGTTGCCGTAGCGGCACGTGACGATCGCCGAGTCGGAGGTCTTCTCGCTGACCTTCCAGAAACGGAGTGCGGAGGTCTGGTTGGTCTGGTTGCCGACAGGGACGCCCGACGAGACCATGAACTCGCGCAGGAAGACGTCGCCCACTTCTATCTCCGTGAAGTTAAGGCCGATCTCATCTGCGTCTTCGCGGCTCAGGGTGAGCGCAAGGTCGTTCGCCCCGGCGCCGAGGCTGACGGTCCTGGTCTCCCCGACGCGCATCCCGACAAGCCCCTGCGAGAGTGCGCCGAGCTCAAAGCCCATCAGGCCGAAGTTCGGCGCATCGGTCGGGTACACGACCGGGATCGGGACGATCTCGACGCCCTCGCTCGAGAGGGTGCCCACCGGGATCTCCAGGTTGCCCGTCAGGAAGACGAGGTTGTTCTTCTCGTACTCGCTTGCGGCGAGATTCTGGTTGGTCGTGACGAGAGGGCGCCCGTCCTCGCCGCGGATGGTATAGCCGATCAGCGCCGTGTTGCCGACCTGAGCGTTCCGCGGGGCATCAAGGAGCGGGGCCAGATACGTCCCCACCATGGCGACTGCCACGAGAAGGGCGACACCGACATAGGCCCATTTCATCCAGGGCGAGGTCTCGTCCTTCGAGGATTTCTGTTGTGTCTGTTTCATTACGGTACAATCGACTTTCGGTGAAATAAAATAGTATTGTTGCGAAGGAGCGCCGAGCCCCCGATGAAAAGATATATATGCCAATATCACTACCTTAAAGTTAGCCAGGGCGACCCGCTCGCCCGGGGCCATATCAATCGGGAGAAGTGATTACGATGACAAGAATTGAACGAGGACCGTATCGCTCCATATGGCAGGACTTCGACGACCTTATGGCCGAGATGGAGAGCAGGTTCCAGTCCATGATCGGGGGAATCGGCGCACGGGGGGAGGAGGTCAGGGGCCGGATCGTCCCGGCAGTCCGTGACTTCCGTGTGGACGTCCGGGACCACGAGGACGAGGTGATCGTCGTTGCCGATCTCCCCGGCGTCGAGAAGGAGAACGTCGCCGTCCGGCTCATCGACCCCCAGCACCTGGAGATCGTGAGCATCCGGAGCGGCCAGACCGAGGAGGAGGCAAGGGATTTCTTCATGCGGGAACGGGTCTACGGCCAGATGAGCCGGACGGTCATGCTCCCCGCGGAGGTGAACGAGGAGGGCGCCGCCGCCTCGTTCAAGAACGGGGTGCTCGAGGTCCGGCTGAAGAAGGCACCCGTCGAGACCGGGACGACAATCCCGATCGAGTAACTTTTTTTCCTATTCCTCGCGAATTCCGACCGAACAATTCATGTCGAGCCAGTGTGACACTATCATGATGGATAAGAAGCGGGTCAAAGACTACATGACCTACGACGTCGTCACCGTCAACGCTCACGGAACAGTCCGGGATGTCATCGAAGCCATGAAGAAGACGCACCACGACGGCTTCCCGGTGGTGGAGGACAACTCGAAAGAGGTGGTGGGCTACATCGCGGCGCGGGACCTCCTCTTCGCCCACCCCGCAACACCGATCGAGCAGGTGATGTCCCGCCACCTCATCGTCGCCGACCCGGACATGAGCGTGAACGATGCGGCCCGCGTCATCTTCCGCTCAGGCATCCAGAAACTCCCGGTCGTCAACGACAAGAACGAGCTCATCGGGATCATGTCGAACGCCGACGTCATCCGGTCCCAGATCGAGCACGTCTCGCCGGAGAAGGTCTTCAAGTTCATCGAGACCTTAAAGAAACTTTACGGGGTCGAGCCGGCCCTCCGGCGGGGGTCGGTCCCGATCAACGAACTCCTGCCCACCCAGTCAAAGATCTACGAGGACGAACTGGAGGGGAGGATGTACGAGATAAAGAAAGGGCTCGCCGAACCCCTGATCGTGGTCCGCCGACCGGGCCGCTGGATCCTGGTCGACGGGCACCACCGGGCGATCGCGGCTAAAAGGCTCGGGATCAAGAACCTCGACGCCTACATCATCGAGGTCAGGGAGAACATCGAGCTCGGAATGGAGCGGACGGCAAAGACCCTGAACCTCAATACGCTCGACGACATCAAGGTGCTCGATTACGCCCGCCACCCGCTCGTCGCGCTGACGCACCGGCTTGTCAGGCACGGGTGAACAGATCCTTTTTTTTCACGGGGAGAGCTACCCCGGACTTTCACCTACAGTCCGCGTATATAGTCCCATCTGGCTACCAGGGCGGGTAGAAGAGAGGGTGGGTGCTGGCGCCCCACCCGCTGAAGAGAGAGAGAGCCCGGCCCTTACGACCCTTCGATCCGGGTGTCGAAGTCCTCGTTCAAGACATGCTCTTTGACGACCGTCCCCTCCGGAATGATCACCTCAGGCCAGAGCCGGGTTCCCGAGTGGACGACCACGCCGTTCTTCAGGACCGCGTGCGGCCCGATGACCGTGTCGTGCTCGATGTTGCACCCGCTGCCGATGAGCGTGTCGTTGTCGATGATGCTCCCGCTGACGGTGCTCTCCCTGCCGATCACCACCCGGTTGTAGATGGACGAGGAGAAGATCTTCGCGCCGTTCTTGATGATGCACCCCTCCCCGATGCTCGTATACGGCCCGATGATGACGTTCTCCTCGATGATCGTCCCGGCGCCGATCGAGACCGGCCCGATCACCCGCGAGTTCGCGGCGATCGAGACCGAACTCCCGATCTGGGCGGGGCCGAGGATCCGGGCGCCCTTGATGTAGAGGTCGCCGGAGATGTTCGTGAACCCGATGTTCTGCAGCTTCCACCGCTCCGCCTCGCGGAGCGACCGGGGGCTCCCCACGTCGGACCAGTTGCCGCGGGCGAGCCAGGCTTTCAGGGCGTAGCCCTTCTCCATCAACTCGGGGAAGAGGTTCCGGGCGAAGTCGAACTTCTCGCCGGAGGGTATGTGGTCGAAGATCTCCGGGTTGCAGACGTACATCCCGGTGCTTGCGAGGTTCGAGAAGATCTCGCCCGGACTCGGCTTCTCCTTGAACCTCTTGATATGGTAGTTCGCGTCGATCTCGGCGATCCCGTATTCGGTGGGGTCGTCGATGCTGATGAGGCCGATCGTGGTGATCGAGTCGTTCGCCAGGTGCTCGCGGTAGAACTCGAGCAGGTTCAACCCCACGACGTGGTCGCCGCCGACGACCAGGAACGGCTGCTCCTCGAGGTACTTCTGGGCGTTCTTGACGCTCCCCGCCGTCCCGAGTTTCGTCTTCTCGTGGACGTAGGTGACGTTGACCCCGAAGAGCGACCCGTCTCCGAGAGCCGCCTCGATGGCATCGCTCATGTAGCCGAGCGTGACGACCACGTCGTTGAACCCGAGGTTCGCGAGGTGTGAGACCAGATGCTGGATCGAGGGTTTGTTGACAATCGGGATACAGGGCTTGGGACGCCCGAATGTGAGGGGGCGGAGCCGTGTGCCCTCCCCTCCGCACATTATGCACACCTTCATAGCTCTCCGTTGTCCGCGTATCGATTTAACATTTGGGGGTGACCCGGTATGCTCTCCCGAACCTTTATTCTCTGTTGCAGAGAGAGTCTACAGGGAAGATGACCGCGTTTGAATGTACGCTCTGCGGGAAGTGCTGCATGAACGCAGGCGGCCACCTGATCGAGATCGAAAAAAGGCTCACCGGGCGGGACTTTCTCTGCCGGCAGAAGATCGTCGGCGGCACGTTCCGTGCCCGGGTCGAGGACCGGTTCGTCGACGCGTTTAAGGACACCACCGAGAGCAGCAGGCACCAGACCTGGTGCCCGTTCCTCCGGCCTCTCCCGGGGAAGGAGGGGAAGTACGGCTGCACCATCCACAACAGCCGCCCCTACATCTGCCGGTCCTACGCCTGCTGCACCATGCGGATCTTTGCCGGCGACGGCCGGGAGGTCGGGAAGGTGCAGGGGAGGAGGAGCCTCGTCACCGAGGACGACACCCTCCGCCGGTGCTGGGACGAATCGGTCGCACCGCTCGGGACCGACGACGATATCGCCTGGCGGGCCGAGGTCGCCGGGATCCTCGGCCGTGCCGGCTACCGGGTCGAGGCCTATGAGTGAGGTACGGCGCCTCCCGGTCGTCCGCGGCCGGGTGGAGTGCACCCCCGGCGGGGCCGTAACCGTCGACCGGTGCGGATTCTGCGTCCACTCCGCCCGCGTCGTGGTCAGAGGAAAGGAACTGCCCTCACCGGCACGGGCCTACTGTAGCCGTTGCCGGGACGCGGAGCGGGTCGATATGGAGAAGGTCGAAGCGGTCGTCTGCGACGACCAGTCCGGCGAGGGGTTCCGAAGCATCGCGAATATCATCAGTTGAGCGGACTCTGCGGCAGTACTTCATCCAAGAACATACCCGGTCCTCAATGCAGTTTGGCGCAGTAGATTCCGGATCAGCCTGTCATCTCACGCGAAGCCGCGAAGAGCGCGAAGGGAAGTAACCAGCAGATCCTCGGTCTTCGCGGCTTCGCGCCTTCGCGTGAGGTAACGAGGCATGGCCTGTCCTGGAGAGCGGCATCCCCCAATCCAGGAGAGGAATCAGCCGCTGGAGATCAGACCTCTGAAAAATGGTCTTTCCAGAGCAGGTTGAGCGGACTATTTCCGCCAGAACTCCCAGGGATGCTTGGTCTGGAACGGAACGCCCTTCGCCTCCTTGTTCCAGTCGGTCTCGATGGTATGGTGGACCAGCCGCACCTCGTTCCTGAGCTCGGTGAGGACCTCTTTGACGTCCTCGATCTCCTTGAGAAGCCGGTTCAGTTCCTCAAACGAGCGCTGCTGCCGGACCATCACCGTCCCGTTATCCTGGCGGCTGGCAAGACCGGCCTCGATCAGCTCGAGGATAGCTTCATTCCGGTCGAACGCGTGATCCCGGGCAAACTGGTCGATCTGCTCCATCAGGTCGGGATCGAGCGCAAACGAACATCTCATCACCATGGTCCATCTACTTCCCGTGTAATTGGATTTCCCTGCTGATTATAATGTCTATCGCTCCGGGAGCCGTCAGGGCGGCAAAAGACGGCATCCGCTCCCGGCAGAACCGCCACGAATCCGGCAAAAAAAGAGCTGCCCGGGTTCTCCCTCCAGAGAACCGATCGGGGTCAACTGATATTTTCCATGTTGTATCCTTTCTGAGCGAGCAGGTCCTTCACCCGCTCGCGGTGATTGCCCTGCAGCTCGATCGAGGAGTCTTTGACCGTGCCGCCACAGGCGAGTTTCGCTTTCAGGAACTTGGAGAGGTCTTCGAGATCGATATCGTAGGGGTCGAGGCCCTCGATGACCGTGACTTCCTTTCCATAGCGCCGCTTGTTGATCTTTACGCTGATTCTCTGCTGTTCCTTCGCGACTTCTTCACAGATACACAGTTCCTTTGGCAGTCCGCAGGTCGGACATATCCCACCGTTCATTGCATGTACCTTTCAGCTCTCGTTATATATTAGTTGGCATGTCATCCGCCAATCTGACAGACATCGCAGCCGAGAGAGATTACCTGGTCCGGACGGCTCAGGTGGCGGTAGACGGTGATGCCTTTGCACCCCAGGTCACGGGCGAGGGAGAAGATGCCGACGATCTCGTCGGGGGTTGCCCTCTCCGGGAGGTTCACCGTCTTTGAGACGGCGTTGTCGACGTGCTTCTGGAACGCGGCCTGCATCCGGACATGGTGCTCCGGTGCGATCTCGACGGCGGTCCTGAAGAGGTTCCGAGTATGCTCGTCGAGGGGGAGGCCAACGACTGTCCCGTAGCGGCGGACGTGCGCCGCGACATCCCTCCCGCCGGCGGTCTCCGGCAGGAACTCCCGGATGAGGGGGCTCACGATCTCGACCTGCTCTCCGTCGATCGTCCGGCTATAGGCAAACGAGAAGACCGGCTCGATTCCGCCCGTCGTAGAGGCGATGAGGTGGAGCGAACCCGTGGGGGCGATGGTGGTGACGGTGGCGTTCCGCATCTCTCCGGTATAGACGGACCCTTCTATCGCCGGGAACGACCCTCTCTCCCTCCCGAGCTCCTCCGACCTCCCGCGGGCGGCGTTCTGGACCCGCTCCATCAGGGTTTCGGCAAACCGGAGCGCCTCCCCCGACTCGTAGGGGATGCCGAGCCGGATGAGCGCCTCGGCAAATCCCATCACCCCGAGGCCGATCTTCCGGGTGGCAAGGGTCCGTTCCCTGATCTCAGGGAGGGGGAAGCGGTTGACATCAACGACCGCATCGAGGAAGTCGACGCCGGACCGGACGGTGGCGATAAGCAGATCTTCGTCGAGGTCGCCCTTTCTGACGCACCGGGCCAGGTTGACGCTTCCCAGGTTGCAGCTCTCGTAGGGGTAGAGCGGCTGCTCGCCGCAGGGGTTGGTTGCTTCGATCCGGCCGAGGTGGGGAGTGGTGCTCCGCCGGTTGATCTCATCGAGGAAGAGCACTCCCGGCTCCCCGGAGGCATGGGCGGAGGCGGCGATGAGGCGCCAGAGCGAACCGGGCTCGATGCTCCTCCATACGCTGCCGTCGCGGGGGTTCGTGAGGTCGTAGGCCTTCCCCGTCGCGAGGCACCGGAGGAACCGCTCGTCGATGCCGACCGAGATGTTGAAGTTCGCAAAGCCCCCGGTCTGCTTCGCGGTGACAAACTCCTCGATGTCGGGGTGAGAGACGGCGAGGACGCCCATGTTCGCCCCCCGCCGCCTCCCGCCCTGCCGGACCGCCGCGGTCGCCGCGTCGTAGACCCGCATGAATGAGACCGGCCCGGTTGCGGCGCCGGCGGTCCCGTTGACGGCGTCTCCCCGGGGTCGGAGGCGGGAGAACGAGAACCCGGTCCCTCCGCCGGACCTGTGTACGAGCGCCATCTGGCCGAGGGTCCGGAAGATCCCCTCGAGGGTGTCCTCCACGGGGAGGACGAAGCAGGCCGATAGCTGCCCGGCCGCGGTGCCGGCGTTCATCAGGGTCGGGGAGTTCGGGAGGAAGAGGAGATCGGAGAGGAGCGAGAAGAACTCGCGGGATTTTGCCGGACCGCCCACGGTGTTTGCGACCCGCGAGAAGAGGCCGTCCGGGGTCTCGCCGGGGAGGAGGTAGCGGCGTTCGAGGAGGAGACGGCCTTGCGGGGAGAACTCCATGTTGCAACCATGAACCCCCGCCCTTAATAACCCGTCGTGCCCAACGCTCCTGTCGGTAATGTCTCTTATCGTCCTCGGAACCGCATCCCACGTCGGGAAGAGCATGACGGTCGCGGCGCTCTGCCGTGCGCTCTACCGTCGTGGAATCCCTGTCGCGCCGTTCAAATCCCAGAACATGAGCCTCAACTCCTACGTCACCGCCGACGGGAGCGAGATCGGGATCGCCCAGGCGGTCCAGGCCTTCGCGGCCGGGGTCGAGCCCTCGGCCGATATGAACCCGATCCTCCTGAAGCCGAAGGGGGACCAGACCTCGCAGGTGGTGCTGCTCGGCCGGCCCTATAAGGATGTGCAGATCCGGGACTACTACGCGGAGACCGATACGCTTCTTTCAGAGGCTCTTAGGGCGTTCGAGCGCCTGCAAAACCGCTACGCCCATATCGTGGTGGAAGGAGCCGGGGGAGCGGCGGAGGTGAACCTCTACGACCGCGACATCGCAAACATCAGGCTCGCCCGGCACCTCCGCCTCCCGATTATTCTGGTCGCCGATATCGAGCGGGGCGGGGTCTTTGCCCAGGTCTACGGAACCCTCGCCCTCCTCCCGGAGGACATCCGGCCCCTCGTCGCGGGGGTGATCGTCAACAAGTTCCGGGGGGATACCGGGCTCTTTGCGTCGGGCGTGACGAAACTCGAGGACCTCACGGGTGTGCCGGTGCTCGGGGTGGTCCCCTACGCGGAGATCCCGCTCCCGAGCGAGGACTCCCTCTCGATCGCCGACAAGGGGCGGCGGGCGGCCAATCGATCGGTCAGGATCGCCGTCGTCCGCCTGCCCCGGATCTCGAACTTCACCGACTTCGAGCTCCTCGAGCGCCATGCAACGGTCGACTATGTCCCGCCGGGAGGATCGCTCGCCGGCTACGACTGCATCATCCTCCCCGGGACGAAGAACACCGTCGCGGATCTCGAGGCGCTGCAGCTGGCGGGCACAGGGGAGGAACTCCGGCTCGCCCGCGAGCGGGGCGTCCCGATCGTCGGGATCTGCGGCGGCTACCAGATGCTCGGCCGCACGATCGTCGACGCCGGGATCGAGTCGGATATCCCCGGCGATTACGCGGGATTCGGGCTCCTCGACGTCGCCACGGCTTTCACCGGCTACCGGAAGACGACGGTCCAGGTCCGGCGCCGGGCTACCGGGCCGGGTCCCATCCTCCCGGGCATGGGAGAGGTGGAGGGATACGAGATCCACATGGGCGAGACGGAGCAGGGGGAACTGCCGGCGGCGTTTTCCGGCGACGGGGCCGCGACCCCCGACGGTCTGGTCTTCGGGACCTACATGCACGGCCTCTTCCAGAACCCCTCGGCCGCAAACGCCCTCCTCGCCTACCTCTCGGAGCGGCGGGGAGTGCCGTTTGAACCGGTCGCCGCGTCCGGCGGGGGGGCTCTCGGCGCCGCGGATGCGTATGACGAACTTGCCCGGCACTTCGAGGCGCACGTGGATATGGATGCAATTATGGCGTGGTTTATGGATGCGACGGGCCGAAGGGCCGGAGCATAAGAAACCGCGAAGCGTTTTCGGGTTGTGGCGGGCCGAAGGGCCGGAGCATAAGAAACCGCGAAGCGTTTTCGGGTTGTGGCGGGCCGAAGGGCCGGAGCATAAGAAACCGCGAAGCGTTTTCGGGTTGTGGCGGGCCGAAGGGCCGGAGCATAAGAAACCGCGAAGCGCTTTCGGGTTGTGGCGGGCCGTTAGAACAGGGGCATGAACATCACCAGGTACGACCTGAAGAGAGCCGCCGGGCTCCAGCACATCGAGGGCAGAAATTAAGGGTCTTTAGAGCAGACCGATCTTTGCTTTGATCTGCTGGATATCCTGTTCCATTGCAGATAACTTTCGATCGAGGTGGGAACGCAGATCGATACGCAGGTCGCGGATCTCGCCTGTGATCGATGTTTCCATTTGATCCATCTTCTGGAGGATCTGATCGTTCTTCTCAAGCAGACTATCCTGCTTCCTATCGATGCTGATAATTGCAGGAATGCCTTTGGAGAGCTGCTCGATCTGGATGACATGCATATAGTCGGTTACCGCGACGACGTAGCCCTCATACTGTTCAAATGCAATATTGGAGACATCTGCATCCGGGGGATGCTCCTCCCGGATGATAGAACCGAGTGCATCCACCTGCCCGGGCTCGCCTTCATACTGCACGACCACCTGTTCGGAGCCGTTCTGAACCCTGTTTCTTGCGCTGAACCTCTGGAACCCCAACTCAAGGGATCTCTGGAGCAGGAACACCCGGTAGCCTACACCGTGTACTCTTCCACCGGTGATAACGGCCTGCATCTTCATGCTGGTATATCTTTTATGCCAGGTTAAAAATTCTCCCCGAGCGGGCCCGGTCAGCCCCGCGATCGCTCCGCCTAATCCGGTGCTACCCGGATCCCGACACCGTTGAACGGTTAAAATGCGCCCCGCCGCCCTATGGGCGCATGGTGAAACCGGGCTGCTGGAGCCGGGGCGTCCCCCGAAAAAAGAAGATCCGTCCCGATTCTTCAGATAAAGAACCGGAACGCGATCCAGGCGATCAGGACCATCAGCGCCGAGTATTTCAGCCCCGCGAGGACCCGGCCCTCGCCCATGACGCCCGCCGCAAGCCCGGAGAAGAACCCCTGGATCAGGGCGGCGTGGCAGAAGATCCGGTTGTAGAGGAAGAGGTCCACGGTACCCATGAAGGTCTGGCTCGACCCCGAACTCGCGACCGCCTGCCCCGCCTCCGCCATCGTCGTCAGGAAGGTGCTCGAGAGCACCCCGATGACGAAGAGGAAGACGAAGAACGACATCACGACGATGATCATGTAGATCATCATCCCGTTGCGCCGTTCCGACTTCAGGTTGAAGAACTCGTAGGCGTCGTGGGCAGCCGCCCGGAGCACCTCGCTCACGTCGCCGCCCGCAGAACTCGCGTGGGCGATCAGGTCGACGCTCCGCTCGGCGAGCGGGGTGTTCACGGTCTTTCCGAACCGGCGGATGGCCTCGACGAACGGGACGCCCCAGGACATCTCGGTGTCGAGTTTGCGGATGTGCGGGGTGAGCGCCCCGTACTCGCCCTCCGAGACGATGTGGATGGCGTGGGGGAGCGTCATGCCCGAGTCGTTCATCCCGGCCACGTCCCGGAAGAAGTTCGGGAGCGAGGCCTCGATGCTCGAGACCCGCAGCGACTCCTTGAGGTCGAGGAGCGCAAGCGGCACGATGGCGATGAGGAGGGCAAAGACCAGGACGTCGTCGATCATCGTCGTCGAGAAGAGGACCCCGACGCCGTAGGACATCACCAGGCTCATGAATCCGCCGATCAGGAGGACGAGCGCCGCGGGGACGGAGATGTAGAGGACGGTGAAGGGCTCCTCGATCATCACCTGGAGGGGATGCCGGATGAAGCGGTAGAATCCTTCCCGGTACTTCCTCGTATTCTCGATCTGATCGAAGATCTGGCGTTCCTGCTCCTCGAACGCATTGAGTCCTGCCGCATCGCCATCCATCCCGGAGCCTCCGGACCGGTCCCGGTTCGGCAACCGGTTCAGGAAATCGTCGAAGATATCTTTGAATCCCATATCACACCTCCGGGGTCATGGAACTGATCAGGATGACGAACATCATGCTCCCGAACGGGACGATCAGGTAGATGATGATGTAGAGGAAGAACGGGTCCGAGTCGCCTGAGAGGATCGTCATCACCGACTGCAGAATTATCAGAAAGAGCATGCCGGCGACCATCGCGGTGACGTAAGATTCCGCGATCAGGCCGAGCGTCTCCAGAAACGACTTCTGCTGCTGGTTGTTCTCGAGCGTATACTGGTGGGCTTTGGCACGGAAGTACTCCGTGAGGTTGCTCCCGCTCGATATGCTCGCGACCGCTCCCTGCATGAACTCCCGCATCCGCTCGCTCGGCGTCGCCTGCGAGACCGTCCGGAGAGCGTCGAGGAGGTCTTTGCCGAAGAAATCGGTCTCTCGCGAGACATAGCGGGCCTCGACGGCACTCTCGCCGTAGATCTTGCTCTGGCCGAGCAGCCGGAAGACCTCGTCGGGGGTGATCCCGGCCGAAGACATCGCGGTGACGTAGTTGATGGCATAGGGGAGGGTGGCGTCGATGTTCCTCCGGCGCTCGCCGGCCCGTATGCCGGGGTAGAGGAGGAAGACCAGATACGAGATGCCCCCGAAGATCAGGAGCGAGAGGACCGTGATGACGACGGTGCCGAGCACGAGTTTGTAGTCGTTCAACGCGTAGAAGATCTCCGGCACCGCTCCCCGGTAGGTGATCATGTCGGGAACTTTCAGGATATAGGTCAGAACCCCGATGAGGACCGCAGCGGCAAGTCCCACGACGATGGAGGAGACGTAGGCGGTCGCGAGGTAGGCCTCGAACGGCGTGTTCATCCGGGCCCCCATCAGGTCGTTCCTGAGGCTGACGTAGTTCCCGCGCTTCGCCTTGAATTCGCGGCCGATCAGGTTGAAGCAGAACCGCTCAAATCCGTTCATGCCGAACCAGCCTCCCCGTAGAGGTCGGTCCGCACGCGCTGGATGACCGACTCCGGGTCCCTGAAGTAGGAGATCAGGATCTTGCTCACGTCACGGAAGTGGCGGATCTTCTTGATGCGCATCCATTCGAGCACTTCCTGCCGGCGTTTCAGCTCTTCGCGCATCCGCTCCTCGCTCCATCCCCGGTCCTCCATGATCTGCTCGAGGATGTAGGATTTGCCGGAATAACGGATCTCGTCGGTCGCCGGATGCCAGCGGAAGACCTCGTTCGTGATCAGTTCGTTCGTCCGCGGATCGATATCGAGGATCTCGATGAGCTGCTTGTTCCGCCGGATCCGCTGGCCGCCCACCCGGGCCTGGACCTGGATGGACATCAGGGAGAGCGCCGAGAGCATGTTCCTCGGCACGTCGATCGGCGGGTTCTCCAGACGGTGGACGGCGCTCGCGACCGAGTCGGCGTGCATCGTCGCATAGGTAACGTGACCGGTGCTCATCGCCTGGAAGAGGGTCAGGGCCTCTTTGCCGCGGACCTCACCGACCAGGATATACTCCGGGCGCTGCCGGAGGGCGGCACGCAGGAGTTCGTACATGTCGATCTCGCCCCGCCCGTCCTGCGAGAACGAGTCGCGGGTGATGCTCGGGATCCAGTTCGGGTGAGGGAGTTTCAACTCGCGGGTATCCTCGAGCGTCACGATCTTTGCGAGCGGCGGGATGAAGAGCGATATGGCGTTTAAGGTCGTCGTCTTCCCCGACGCCGTCCCGCCGGCAAAGATGCAGGACTTGGCGTTCTCGACCGCGAGCCAGAGGTAGGCGACGCCGAGCGGCGAGAAGGTGTGCCACTCGATGAGGTCGGTCGGCGTGATCGGCTCCTCGCGGAACTTCCGGATCGTGAACGTCGAACCGTGGGCGGTCACTTCCGCCCCGAGCGTCATCTGGATACGCGACCCGTCGCTCATCGTGGCATCGAGCATCGGCTCGGCGATGGAGATGTATTTCCCGGCCCGCTGCGCGAGTTTCGTCACGAACGAGTCGAGCTCCACGGCGTCGCGGTAGACGAGGCTCGTCTTCATCGATTCATACGTCGTGTGGTAGACGAAGATCGAACTGTTCACGCCGTCGCAGGAGATATCCTCGATATACTTGTCGTGCATCACCGGGTCGATCAGCCCGTCGCCGAGGAACTCCTTCTCCACATGGTAGAGGATCTTCTCCCGCTCCGGCGGGGAGAGGCGGATTCCATAATCGGCGATGATGATATTCGCCGCATCACGGAGCGCCGTCTTCGCCGCATCGCGGCTGATGTCGCGGGTGGTGATGTTGAGCGTCTCAAAGAGGCGCTCCTTGATCTCCGAGAAGAGTTCCTGCTCCGCAGGCGTGAGCACGGGCTCGATGACATGGTAGGTGTACTCGTGCGTCGTGCTGTCGTAGGTCACCCTGACGTAGGCATACGGCTCGTTCACCGGGTAGAGTTCGATCTCCTCCAGCCCCGGGGACGGCCGCATCGAGAGATCGACGAGCGCCCCGTGGATCGCCGGGTTGTACTCCTCGATCGCTGCCGCGAGTTTTGCGCCCTGGAACTTCTTGAGGAACGGGAACCGCGATTGCGAAGCCTCCTCGGCTTGAGCAGCCTCGCTCGCCGCAGCCACGGCAAGCGTGGTGGAAGTGAAAGCCCGCGAGAAGAGGTCGTCGAACTCCGAGACGACCCGGGCGTTGTCGACGAAATCGAAGTGATTATGGTTGCGGTTGATGTTCAGTTCCTCGACCGTGAACGTCGCGCTCTTCGGGAGGATCAGGTCCGCAAGATTTCCGAGGTCGTCGACCGAGACCACTCCGGCAGAGATCTCCTCGGCGGAGTCAGGCTCATCGATCTCCGCCGCAACGGAGTCCTCCTGCCCGGAGAACTCCTCTTCTCTGCGGCCCTTCATCCGGTTGAGGAGGCCGAAGGGGTCCCTGCGCCCCGCCCCGGCGTCCCCGCCTTCCCCGGCGTCGTCCGCCTTGCGCTGCTCGATCCGGTCGAGGAGCGCCCTGACGGGGTCTTCGCCGCCTGCCTGCCGCCCTCCGGAAGAACCGGATCTCGCCACCGAGTCGATGAGCGAGCGGATGCCCGCCCTCTTCGGCGGTGTCTGCTGGTCGGACGGCTCCGGCGTCTCGCATTCTACCTCGGGGTCGGAGGTGTCGACATCCGGGGATACTTCCTCCCCGGCCTCCTCCTCCACAGGCCGGAACGGCGGGGCAACATCCCCGTCCTCCGCCACGGTACCTGCCCCGCTGTCCTCCGGTCTCCCGGGCTGCGTAAGAAGGTTCCTGACCGCTGCTATCAATTCACGTTCTTCATCCTCATTTGCTCTCATCCTCTGTGCCCCCAATATTTACGCACATTTCTACCTGAGGCTCATGGAATTCGATGATGCACCGTGTCCGTTCCGTGTTCCGGTCCGAGACCACGCACATATAACGCCCGTTCAGCAGCCGGAAACGGACCCTGCCTTTTGAGTCCGTCACGTCGCTCGTGGTGACGAGTTTTCCTTTCCGGATCGAGACGTGAACTCCACCCAGGGGCTCCCCGCCGCTGCGGACGGTCAGGCAGAGCACCCCCACCCGCTGCCGGACGGGGGTGCCGATGGTCGGGATCTCGAGACGGCCGTTCTTCTTGAGATGGCTCTTCTCGTAGACCCTGCATCGCGAAATCAGCGCCTCGGTGATCTGCGGCGTCACCCGGGAGAGTTCGAACGTCTCCCCTCCGTTCAGGTGCAGGACCGCCGCGTCGCCAAAGAGCGTCCCTTTCTCGTCGACAAGTATCGCGCCGTCCGGTTCGCCCCCGGAGAGAACCAGGAAAAATGCGTGCGTCCCCTCTCGCGAGACCCCGATACCGGTCAGGGAATGGACGCTGCTGTAGTGCAACAACTCGTCGAGCGTAAAGCGGCCTTCGTACTCCGACTGCCTGAGAATCTGGCCTATAAGGTCGTTTATGTCCATGAATATCTTCAGGTATGGTATTTCAGTGGTTTTTATGCCAGAACGGGGATTTTATCCCCAACCACATTATACCACATCAGTATACTATTATTAATACCTTGTGATGAGTCGGAACGGATTCTCGTGTAAATTGAACTGAAAGTACCCGGTACAAAAAATCCGATGAGGCAGCGTGTCGGTGGCGATCTCCAGAATGCCCCGGACAACCGCGAGAACTGCCGGCCGGGAGGAAGAGGCGTCTCGAGGGTGCAGCGAGCGACGGAAAGGTTTATCAGGCCTAAAAGCAGGACATGACGGCGGAGATCCCGACAAAGCGAGATCGCCAGAAATAAGAGATGAAAGGTGGATAAAGTACTCGCCCATGATTCTTCCGCCCGTGGCAGCCGTCCCGCTCATGATTGCAGCGGCCGCGATAGGAGTCACGCTCATCTACGCATCGATCCTCGACGCACGGGAGCGGCGGGTGCCCCACAGGACCTGGCGCCCCGCACTCGCAGTCGCGGTCCCGGCGGCTTTCTGGGTATACGGACTGACCCTCCTTGCAGACTGGCGAATGGCGGCAGGATATCTTGTCCTTGTCGCAATCTTCTGCGGATTCTTCTACTTCTTCCAGGCTGCAAACCTCTTTGGAGGGGCAGACGCGTATGCCCTCATCATCATCACCGCATGCGTCCCGTTTTTCCCGATGGAGCCGTATTTCGGCATTTCGCCAACAGGATTCTTCCCGTTCACGGTGCTGACCAACGCCGTGCTCATCAATATCGCGGCACCCGTTGCAATATTCGCAAAGAATCTGCTGGAGGGGAACAGGGCCCCGTTGCCGTGCCTCTTTCTCGGCTTTCCCGTCGACGGAAAAACGATCCAGAACGAGTTCGGTTTCGTCATGGAAGATATAACAGAAGAGGACGGCAGGCTGGTCAGGCGGTTCGTCGGTTTTACCGAATCGCTCGGACGCATGACGCGAGGGGAACGGCGGCTTTACACAAAAGATCTCAGGATGCACCCGAAAGATTACGAGAAGGAGATTGCCCTCTACCGGAAGGCCGGCAGGGTCTGGATATCCTACGGCATTCCGTTCATCATACCGATCACTGCGGGATTCCTGACCGCACTATTCATGGGAGATATCCTCTTTGTCATCATGAAGACGCTCGCAGGAATGTGAAAATATGGAGATACAATTTACCAAGGACGGACTGGTGCCTGTCATCGTGCAGGAGAGACGGACCCGTGAGGTCCTGATGCTCGCCTACGCAAACGCTACGGCACTGGAACTCACCCGGACCACCGGATACGCACACTACTATAGCAGGAGCAGGCAGAAGCTCTGGAAGAAAGGCGAGGAGAGCGGGCACTTCCAGCGGGTCTGCCGCATACTCGTGGACTGCGATGAGGATGCGGTGCTCTACGAGGTGGAACAGACCGGTGCCGCCTGCCATACCGGCCATGCCTCGTGCTTCTACCGGACGGCCGATGGAGAAGAGATCGCCGGAACAGTCTTTGATCCGGAGAAGGTATACGCTAATAAGGGTGAATGACTTCATTACTATGGTGATTTTTTATGAAAATTGTACCCGATACCAGCGTCGTGATAGACGGGCGCATAACATCGCTGATAAAAACCGGCGAATATAAAGGCGCAACAATAATCATACCGGAAGCCGTCGTCGCCGAACTGGAGGCACAGGCGAATCAAGGACGGGAGATAGGGTTTTCTGGTCTGAACGAACTCCAGGAACTTTTCAGGATGTCTGAAGAAGATGTCATCTCCCTCCAGTACTCCGGGGGCCGGCCGAGCCTCGACCAGGTGAAACTCTCAAGCGGCGGCGAGATCGACGCCCTGATCCGGAACGTCGCCATCGAGCACGAGGCCCGGTTCGTCACGAGCGATCTCGTCCAGGCGGAGGTGGCTAAGGCGAAAGGCCTCGACGTCACCTACTTAAAACCCCAGATAGGGGACTTTTCGCCGCTCTCGATCGACCAGTACTTCGACGAGGAGACGATCGCGGTCACTCTTAAAGAGCGGGCCCCGCCGATGGCAAAGAAGGGGAAACTCCGGGATGTCAGGCTCGTCATGCTCCGGGACGCCCCGATGTCGGAGTACGAACTCCGGTCGATGGCGCAGGAACTTCTCGAGCGGGCAAAGCGCGATCCCGACGGGTTCATCGAGCTCGAGAAGCGGGGGATCACGGTCGTCCAGATCGGGTCGCTCCGGATCTCGATCGCCCGCCGCCCGTTCTCCGACGGGATGGAGATCACGGTGGTCCGGCCGCTCGTGGATCTCGCGCTCGACGACTACGACATGGCGCCCGAGATCAAGAAGCGGATCCTCGGGAACCGCCGCGGCGTCCTGGTGGCCGGCCCTCCCGGATCCGGGAAGACCACGCTCGCCCAGAGCCTCGCGACGTTCCTTGCCGACCACGACTTCATCGTCAAGACGATGGAGGCGCCGCGGGACCTGCAGGTGCCCGACCACATCACCCAGTATACGGCGCTTGAAGGTAGCATGGCAAACACCGCCGAGGCCCTCCTGCTCGTCCGGCCCGACTACGTGGTCTTCGACGAGATCCGGAAGAACGAGGATTTCGCAGTCTATGCCGATATGCGCCTTGCAGGGATGGGCATGGTCGGCGTGGTCCACGCGATGGAGGTGCACGACTGCCTCCGGCGGTTCTGCGACCGCGTGGACTACAGCGTCCTGCCGCAGATCGTCAACACCATCATCTACGTCGTCCAGGGCAGGATCATGAAGATCTACGATCTCGAACTGACGATCAAGGCTCCCGAGGGCATGCCGGGGGAGACCCACATCCGGCCGGTCATCGTCGTCCGCGAGCACTCCCGGCGGGAGCCCGAGATCGAGATCTTCCGCTACGAGGGAGAGACCCTGGTGATGCCGATCGTCCGGAAGAACACCGGAGAACTCGCAGCACCGGCCGCCGCCCCGGTGGTGGCGCCGGTTGCCGTCGCGGCAGCACCCGCACCAGTTCCCGCAGCGGCACCCGCAGAGGCCGGGGAGAACGTCTCCTGGAAGGTCGCGGAGAAGGAGGTCCAGCGGGAGATCGGGCGGTATACGAGCGGCCCGGTCGAGGTCCGGATCATCAGCGACAACAAGGCCGTCGTCTACATCGAGGACAAGGACGTCCCGGCAGCGATCGGGAAGGGCGGCAAGAACGTCTCGGCGATCGTGAACAAACTCGGTATCGGGATCGACATCAGGCCGCGGAGCGAGCTTGAGACGAAGAAGCCCGCCGAGGAGGAGATGCAACTTGCCGGCGGGATCCGGATCCGGATCGACAAGAAGCAGCTCACCATCGTCTCGACGGAGAACAGGGGCAAGATCGTCGACGTCTTCGCCGGGAAGGAGTATCTCTTCACGGCGACGGTCAACGAGGAGGGGGATATCCTCCTCGCGAAGAACAGCACCATCGCCCAGGAGATGCTCAAGCGCTACAACGAGGGCGAGACGATCCGGCTGCGGCCGGTATGAGATGCAGATGGGATGATGAGTAATCCAGGATTCGGAGGCTTATAGTGAGCGGATTAGATATGCAAGGCAACGAACGGGAGTGCAGAGCCCGGTGGGAGCACGCGTTCGAGGCTGATCCGGTAGAGAGCAAAGAGAAGTACTACCTGACCGTGGCGTTCCCCTACCCGAGCGGGGCGATGCACGTCGGGCACGGGCGGACCTACATCGTTCCGGACGTCCTTGCCCGGTACCAGCGGATGAAGGGGAGACACGTCCTCTTCCCGATGGCGTTCCACGTCACCGGCACCCCGGTCATCGGGATCTCGAAGCGGATCGCAAACGGCGATGCGAAGACGGTCGGGCTCTACCGCGACCTCTACCGGGTGCCGCAGGACATCCTTGATCGGTTCACCGACCCCAAGGAGATCGTCCGGCACTTCTCGGAGGAGTACCGGCGGGTGATGCAGAAGTGCGGCCTCTCGATCGACTGGCGGCGCCGGTTCATCACCGTCGACCCCCAGTACAGCAAGTTCATCGAGTGGCAGTACGGTCACCTGCACGAGGACGAGCACGTCGTCAGAGGGGCCCATCCGGTCAAGTACTGCCCGCAGTGCGAGAACCCGGTCGGCGACCACGACCTTCTCGAGGGCGACAAGGCCGAGATCATCAGGTTCACTCTGGTAGTCTTCTCCTGGAACGGTGCGAAGATCCCGTGCGCCACGCTCCGGCCAGAGACGATCTACGGCGTGACGAACCTCTGGGTGAACCCCGAAGTCACCTACGTGCGGGCGATGGTCGACGGCGAGGAGTGGATCCTGAGCCGCGAGGCGGCGGGGAAACTGAACCTCCAGGACCACAACGTCACCGTGACCGAGGAGATCCCCGGCACCGTCCTGATCGACCAGACGGTCTCCCACCCGCTCTCCGGCGACGTCCCCGTTCTCCCGGCGACGTTCGTCGACCCCGATATGGGAACCGGGATCGTCATGAGCGTCCCGGCCCACGCGCCCTTCGACTACATCGCTCTCCGCGACCTGCAGCAGCAGGGGAAGTACACGTCCCTCCGGCCTATCCCGCTCATCTCCGTCGAGGGGTACGGCGAGATCCCGGCAAGGGACGCCGTCGAACGGGCCGGCATCCGCGACCAGAACGACCCGGGGATGGAGGCGCTCACCCAGGAGGTCTACAGCGCCGAGTTCTCCCGCGGGAAGGTCTTTGAGAAGTACGGCGGCAGACCGGTCCGCGAGGCCCGCGACGACGTTGCGGCGCTGATGATGGAGCGCTACGGCTCCATCCCGATGTACGAGTTCGACAACCGCCAGGTGATCTGCCGGTGCGGCGGGAGGGTCTTTGTCAAGATCCTCCACGACCAGTGGTTCCTGGAGTACAGCGACCCGTGCTGGAAGGAGCAGGTGAAGACCCAGCTCGAGCGGATGTCGCTCGTCCCGCCCGAGGTCAGGGCGGAGTTCGACCGGACGGTCGACTGGCTGAAGGACTGGGCCTGCACCCGGCGGGTGGGGCTCGGCACCAAGCTCCCCTGGGACCCGACCTGGATCATCGAGCCGCTCTCCGACTCGACGGTCTACATGGCCTACTACACGATCTCCCACCACCTGAAAGCCATCCCGCCGGAGAACCTGACGCCGGAGGTCTTTGAGTACATCTTCAAGGGCGAAGGGAACCCGACCACGGTCGACCGCGAGACCCTCGATGCGATCCGGAGCGAGTTCCTCTACTGGTACCCCTACGACTACCGGTTCTCGGCAAAGGACCTCATCTCGAACCACCTCACCTTCCAGCTCTTCCACCACCGGGCGATCTTCCCGCAGGACTTCCAGCCCAAGGGCATGGTCGTCTTCGGCATGGGTCTCCTGAACGGTGCGAAGATGTCCTCGAGCAAGGGCAACGTCTTCCTGCTCGAGGATGCCGTGGAGGAGTTCGGCGCCGATACCGTCAGGATGTTCCTGGTCGGGAGCGCCGAGCCCTGGCAGGACTTCGACTGGCGTAACGAACTCGTCTCCTCGACGAGGAAACAGATCGAGCGGTTCTGGAACACCGTCACGGACGCAAGGCAGGCGGAAGGCGCCTACGACATCGACGCCTGGCTCGCGAGCAGGCTCCAGCGCCGCGTCGAGAGCACCACGAAAGCCTTCGAGTCATTCCAGACCCGGCAGGCGCTGCAGGAGGCGTTCTTCGGCGTTGAGGCCGACCTGAAGTGGTACCGCCGCCGCCTGCCCGAGGGTGTGGCCGGCGGAGCCGTGATGCAGGACCTCTGCCGGACCTGGGTGCGGCTGCTCGCGCCGATCATCCCCTTCACCTGCGAGTCGCTCTGGAAGGATATCGGCGGGGAGGGCCTGGCATCGTTCGCCCCCTGGCCGGCGGTGGACGAGAGCAGGATCAGCCCCGAGATCGAGCTTGCGGAAGAGCTCCTGGAGAGGACGGTCGAGGATATCGAGTCCATCCTGAAACTCATCCCGATGGAGCCGAAGTCCATCAGCCTCTTCGTCGCCCCCGACTGGAAGCACGAGGCCTTCCGGATCATCGCGGCCTCGACGGACAAGACGAGGGTGATGCGCGAGATCATGCAGAACGAAGGGATGCGCAAGCGCGGCCGCGAGGCGACGGACGCCGCAAAGCAGATCACGAAACTCGTCCTGAAACTCCCCCCCGAACTGGTGAAGCAGATCCTGGAGTCGACCCTCGACGAGCAGGCGATCCTCGAGGGTGCCCGGCAGTTCCTGGAGCACGAGTTCCGCGTGCCGGTGACGGTCCAGGACGCCGGAGAGAGCACGCACGCAAAGGCGTCGGGTGCCCTGCCCTTCAAGCCGGCGATCGTGATCGAATAATCTCCTTCTCTTTTTTGATACAGCCCCGGCACTTCACTAGTTTTGGCATCCTACATTGAGTGATGTGGTCTCATATGGCACCGTAACGAGAAGTTGGCAGTACCCGGACACCGGATTTCGCAGACCTCCGGTCTTCTCAAACTCCGTTCCTACGGAATGTTGTTCTTCGAAGCCTGGAGGGCTTCTCATGCTCGCTATGCTCGCAAGTCGCACCTGACGGTGCTCATGCTCCTGCCCTGCAGGCAGTCGCACTTCACACCTGCGGTGCTCAAACTCCCTCCCCTTCGGGGAGGTCGTTCTTCGCGGCTTCGCGGCTTCGCGTGAGGCCGTATAACATCCTCGCGGGTTAGCTCACGCGAAGCCGCGAAGAACGCGAAGAAAAGTCGATGGTTTGAACTCCTGAAGACGGTCTCAAACGTGTTAGCGAAATACTGGGCCTGTAAGCTTCCGATTCACTTTCGCCCTGCGGGAGTTAGATATATCACCCTTTCCGGAGACCGTGAATACATCGGTGCCCGCCTTCTGCGGGCTGTTTGCAAGGATGCGGCAATGGGAGCCGACGGAGCGTGAAAAGATGATCGAGTCAAGGTGTGGAATACTCTGCGGCGAGTGCGAGTACCGGGCACAGACGGGCTGTAAAGGATGCACGGTGATAGAGAAGCCGTTCTGGGGCGAGAGTTGCCCGCTGAAGGCCTGCTGCGAGGTAAAGGGGCTCGATAATTGCGGCCGATGCAACGAGTTCCCCTGCGAGCGGCTCGTGCAGTTCGCGTTCGACGAGAACCAGGGTGACGATGGAAGAAGGATCGAGCAGTGCAGAGCATGGTGTGGAGAATGAGGAGGCGATGCATACGGCATCGACGTCGGAGTTCGTAGAGTTCGTGGTCGAACAGCTCGGCGACGCAGGCGATATCACCTATAGGAAGATCTTCGGCGAATACGGGATTTACTGCAATGGAGTATTCTTCGCCTGTGTCTGCGACAACCAGTTCTTTGTAAAGATCACCGAGCCCGGAAAGGCGTTCATGCCGGACTGCGAGACCGCTCCTCCCTACGGAGGCGCAAGACCGTACTTCCTGATGACCGAACTGGACGATCGGGAGTTCCTGAAAGAGTTGACACGGATCACCTGTGCCGCACTCCCCGCACCGAAACCCGGAAAGAAAAGCAGAAAAACCGGAGATTCAGCCTGAAGCAAGCGGTATCCACTTCATACCGCCTGCCGGCGACGATTGTCCGGTTATTCGTTTCCCTTCAGGGCCTGCTGGGCCTTCTTCGCCCGCTCTTTTGCGGTATACCCGGTCACCTGCTGGAGATAGTTTCTGAACCGGCGGTTGGTATCGATGATCGCCTCGTCGTCGGCCTCCTTGTTCGCCTCGGTATCGACGACCAGGGTCTTGCCTCCCGCACCGCACCAGACCTCAAGGCGCCGGAGTGCTCCGTAGGTGACGATATAATGGCCGTCCTCCGCCGCCGTGGGTTCGGCCTCAAACTGGTCGCGAAGGGCCTGTACCATCGATTCTGCAAGAGTTTTTGTGTATCCGCGCTTGATCTGGTATTCCTGCATAATATTTTTAAGGGACATCCTTCTATGTTAAACTAATCCGGGAACGAGTGGTTGATCGTATGGACGATATAAAGGTGATATCGAGGGCGCTTGCCGGCGCTGAAAAAACGGTGCTGATCGGGTTTCCCGGCAGCGGGCTTGTGGGGAGTATTGCGCTGCAATACCTCGTCGAGCAGATGGAGTTCGAGCAGATCGGGGCGATCACGAGCAAATACTTCCCGCCGGTCGCTCTGATGACGAAAGGCGTGATCAACGTGCCCGTCCGCCTCTACGAGAAGGACAGCCTCGCGGCGATCATCTCCGACGTCCCCATCCACCCGGCGATCTGCTACGAGGTGGCGAACGGGATCATGAACTGGCTCACCCAGTTCCATATCAAGGAGATAGCGACGATCGCGGGGATCATCACGAACGAGCCGGAGAAGAGAGTCTTTGGAGTGGCGACGAGCAGCGGCGTCCTCCAGCGCATCGAGGAGCAGACGATCATCCTCCCCATGGGGAGCATCTCCGGCATCGCGGCAAGCCTCCTCACCGAGTGCAAGACGCGGGGGATCCCGGGGCTCGGGCTCCTTGGCGAGACGGTGAACACCCCCGACCCGCGGTCCTCTGCGGCCACGATCGAGGTCCTGAACCGCATCTACGGCCTCAACCTGGATGTCCAGCCGCTGCTTGAGCAGGCGGTGGAGATCGAGGCGGCGATGGCCCAGATCGCCGAACAGGTGCAGAAGACCGAGGCCACGCCGCGGAGAGATCAGTTGCCGATGTACGGGTGATAACCATGAAGTATGCAGCGTTAACCGGAATCTCGCCGTCAGTCATTGCAGAACTCAAGACGGGCAAGGCCCGCACCCTCGAATTGAAGAGCGCCCACAACATCATCACCCTGACCGAGGCCGCCCCGGGGGAGTGCATCTTCATCACGTCGATCAGCGAGGAGGATCTCTCGCCGGGCGACCCGGGGATCATGGCGGACCTCCTCGTCCTCAACATCGGCATGAAACGGGTCGTCGATTTCGTCAACCCGTTCTTCTACGAGGAGCGTGAGCAGATGTCGGCCCGGATCAAGGTCCAGTTCAGGGGGACGACCATCGCGAGCGGCGTCGACGGACACAAGTGGGGCGATCCCACCAAGGTCGAGATCATCAGGTCGGCGTGTTATCGTGCCGGATGATACGCTCTCTTTTTTTTAGCGACTTTCCCGAAGGGAAAGGAGCTCGAGAAGACCGAAGGTCTTCGAAGTGCGAAGGGCCGAAGGGCCGGAGCTCGAGCACCGTCAGGTGCGACCCGCGCCCGGCCCACAAAGGGTTAATATCCCCGGACAACCAAAATGTATGGGAATACCACAGGGGTCTGTGGCTTAGCCAGGACATAGCGCCGGGCTTCTAACCCGGACGTCGAGGGTTCGAATCCCTCCAGGCCCGTCCGTTTTTGCGATCCGTCATCTTCCTCCGGAGGATACTTCCTCCCTGAACCCGGCCGCCCTCTCGATCTCCGGGGTGGACAAAGTTTATCACTACCGGTACCATTCGGGGCCCCGGTTACCATGGCTGTTGCACGAATGTCTACCTGGAAGTTCAGGCCGGGCCAGCGCGATGCCGCGCTTGAGGTCATCTCGAAGAAAGGCGACGATGCAGAGAGGATGCAGGGGTTCCGCGGGTACCTCTTCCTGATGTCGCCCGAAGACCAGGACGCCGCCATCCTCATCACCCTCTGGGAGGACGAGGAGTCGCTGCAGGCATCGAGGGAGAGCATTTTTAAGGAGGCCGTGCAGGATATCGAGCGGTATACGGCCTCTCCCCCCGACGTGAAGGCGCTGCACGTACACTCGGCCGACATCCCGCCGATCGCCCCCGAGCTCGCGAGGCCTGCGTAAGGAGCGTCCGGGTCCGGCACCCCCTCGATACCGGGAAATGCCCTCAACCCCCTGTTAGTGGACACCCCGGCAAAAAGCGCGAGATTGATGACGGTGTCTGGCTAACCTCATGCTATGAAGCATGAAACGGTCAGACTGACCGGCAAAGATGCCGACGGGTACGTCATCCCCCTCGGCCCGGTGAACCTCGTGGCGGTGGTGACCGACGCAGGCATGGTCGGTTGCGGCGCGTTCGACGTCGATGCGCTCGAGAAGTTCGGATATCCCGCGGCGCGTGTCAAACCCGCAGGAGGCGCATCCTCGATCGAGACCGTCGAGGACCTCCTCCGCGGCGAGATCAAGGGGGCGAACAGGTGTGCATCCGACCGCGGCGTTGCCGTCGGCATGACCGGGAGAGAAGCGCTCGACCGGCTCTAGTGTCCGGACTGACCCCTCGCTCTTTCAAACCTAGTACTTCGCTAGAATCAGACCGTTCTCAGAAGGTTAAGCCATCGACTTCCCTTCGCGTTCTTCGCGGCTTCGCGTGAGTTCTCAGCATAGAGGGGTGATAGAACCTCACGCGAAGCCGCGAAGTCGCGAAAGATGATGGCCCTTTGGGCCGGAGTTTGAGAAAACGCCGGGCTTCAAAAGGAATTCAAGAATTTGATCTCCGTTCTTGCGAAATACCGGTATCGGGCCCCTCCGGTCCCGCTCAACCCATAGTTTCAAATATAGGGTGATGTCCATTGGCTGCTCGTGAAGCAGGGCCCCATCTCGACCGGAACGGCAACGGTCTGCGCCATCGTCATGGCCGCAGTGATGATGACCGTCGTAGCCGGGGTTCTGCTCTCTCCCGGCGACGGAGGGGAGATCTCAAGCCTCGGCCTCCCTTCTCATTCCCCGGTCGAGGCCGTCGCCGGCTACGGCGGGGCGCCGGTGATACGGATAACCGCGAGCGCCGTCAACCTCACGGAGTGCCGGGTCTATCTCACCGGCCCTGATGGAATACTCCACAACGTGGAGACCGCGATACTCGGGAACGCGGCCCTCGACGACGGAAGGGCTGCATACATCTTCTACCTCCCTATAGACGATCCGGCGGCGTCAGGCTACTGGATCACCGACGAGCCGGAGATGGTCTTTACGGCCAACCACCACCCCGGCGTCCGTCCGTTCTCGCCCGGCGGCGAGTGGCGGGTGGTCGTCTACGACCGGCGCTCGATGAAAAACAGGATTGACCGGGTCGTCCCGGTCAACGGACCTTCGTCCCCGGCTTGACCGGGCGGAGGGGGACCAGGAGGGAGGCCTCGTCGCCGGCGGCGAGGATCATCCCCCGGCTCTCGACGCCGAAGATCTTTGCCGGCGCGAGGTTTGCGATCATCGCGACGTCCCGGCCCACGAGTTCCTCGGGCTTGTAGAACTGGGCGATCCCGCTGACGACCTGGCGCTTCTCGCCGCCGAGGTCGACGATCAGTTTGTAGAGCTTCTTCGAGCCCTTGATCGGTTCGGCCGAGACTACCTTCGCCGTCCGGATATCGAGGTTCCCGAACTCCTCGATCGAGACGACGGGCATCTTCGGTGCGGCGGCCGCCTTCGCCTTCTCGACCCGCAGGTTGAGGGTCGCATCAAGGTCGGCGACCTGCTCCTTCTCGATCTTCGTAAAGAGGGTGGAGGGCTTTGGAAGTGCCCGTGCTCCTATCGGCGCCGTGGCTTCCGCAATCGGGTGGCCCGCGACCTCGTCGTCGTAGCCGAGCATCGCCCAGGCCCGCTGCATCGCATCGGGCATCAGGGGCTGGAAGACGAGGACGAGCGCTTTGACGATCTGGAGGCAGTCGGCGATCGCCTGCTCGGCCGCGGAGCGGTCCTCCTTGATCAGTTTCCAGGGTGCGTTGCTCTGGATGTAGGAGTTCCCGAACGACGCGAGCGCCATCATCGAGTCGACGGCGTTCTTGAAGTCATAGTCCCGCATCCCGGCATCGATGACGGCAAGCGACCGCTCGATCTCCTCGATGACCTCCCGCCGCGGGGCCAGATCCGGCACGCCGGCAAACTCCTTCTCGGCGAAGTACATCGTCCGGTAGATGAAGTTCCCGAGCGTGCCCACGATCTCGTTGTTCACCCTCTCTGCGTAGACCTTCCAGGAGAAGTCTAACTCTTTGGTGTGGTTCGTGTAGGAGAGGAGGTAGTAGCGGAGGTAGTCCGCCGGGAGGCCCTGATCGAGGTAGTCGTCGTTCGTCCAGACGACGTAGCCGCGGGACTTTGAGAACTTCCTCCCCTCGATCGTGACCATCCCGCTCGCGACCACTGCGTGGGGAAGACCGTAGCCCGCTCCTTTGAGGAGGGCCGGCCAGAAGATGCAGTGGTGGTAGATGATGTCTCCGCCGATGAAATGCGTGACGCGGGTCTCGTCGCCGCACCAGTACTCCTTCCAGTCGGCGCCTGCCGCCTCCGCCCACTCCTTCGTGAACGATATGTAGCCGATCGGCGCGTCGACCCAGACGTAGACGACGAGGTCGTCGTTCCCCGGGAACTTAACGCCCCAGTCGAGCGTCCGGGTGATGCACCAGTCGTGGAGGAGTTCCTTTACCCAGCCAAGGGCGTAGTTCCGGGCGGTCGAAGTCCCCCGGAGGTCGGGGAGGTACTCGAGGAGGAACTCGCGGAAGGCCGAGAGCCTGAAGAAGTAGTGCTCCTGCTCCCGGTACTCCGCCTTCCCGCCGCAGACCTTGCAGACCGCGTCCTTGATCTCGCCGGGCTCGAGGTGCTGCCCGCACCCCTGGTCGCACTCGTCGCCCCGGGCGACCGCTCCGCAGTGGGGGCAGATCCCCTCCACGTAGCGGTCAGGGAGGAACCGCTCGCACTGGGGGCAGTAACTCTGGCTGATGGTCTTTGCGTAGACGTAGCCGTTCTCGATGAGCCGATCGACGATCGAGCGGGTGGTCTCGTGGTTCATGGCGTCGTCGGTCATCCCGAACCGGTCGAAGACGACACCCATCTTCCGGAACGTATCGTAGAAGTGCTGATGATAGCGTTCCGAGAGGACGCGGGGGGTCGAACCTTCCTGCTCGGCGCTGATCACGATCGGGGTTCCGTGGTTATCGGAACCGCAGACGAAGACGACCTCCTCCCCGGACCGGCGCATATACCGGACATAAAAGTCCGCCGGCACGTAGGTCCGCAGGTGCCCGATATGGCAGGGACCGTTCGTATACGGGAGCCCGCACGTTACCAGCAACGGCTTACCACTCATCCTTATCTACTCTGGTTGCGATGCTAATAAAGATACCAGCGCATGGCACGACGGATTCCAATACAAGTCCGGTCCTTCGGCTCCGAGGTAGGGATGCCCGGGGTACCGGAACTCGCGGAGTGGCTGAAAGGCGTGAGGGGAGAGGAGGCGGACCTCACGAGCTACCGGCTCTCCCGCTCGCTCGACGCCCAGGAGGGCGTGACGGCGCCTGCCGCCGGGGGCCTCTTCTACGGTGAGAGGTGGCGGGAAGCCTTCATCGGGATGAAGGACGGGGTGCTCGTCGGCGAGCCGGGGACCGACCCGGAGGCTGTCGTCGCCGATGCCCGTCTCATCCGGGCAAGGTCGAAAGAGGCCCGGGTCTCCCTCCCCGCTCCGCACATGCTCGACCTGAAGGACGACTACATCGGGGACGAGGAGGAGTTCAGCGAGACGGTCGCGGGCGCATATGCCCGGCTCGCACGGGAGATGCGGGACGCAGGCGTCCGGGGGCACGTCCTCGTCGCGGATACGGCGGACCCGATCGAACTCGAGGTCCTCGCATCAAGAAAGATCCTCTTCTACCCCCGGAGCCCGGGAGAGTTCGACCTCGAACTCCTGCTCGAGTACCAGGGCGATCTCGTCCTCCCGGCAAAAGACCTCTCGCGGGCCCCCGACCTGATGGAGCGGTTCCGGGTCAGGAGACTCATCCTGCTCGACGCCCGAGAGGAAGACCTCGCGGCCGCAACGGCCTTCGCCGACCCGGATATGCTCGACGTCGGCGGCTACTGCGAGGACGGCTGCCCGGAGTACTGGAAGAGGCTCCTCGACCGGGCGTTCGTCACTCGATAGACTCCGCTTCTTCTGCAAGCAGGCGGTAGTGCCGGTTCCGTTTGAGGAGCCAGAAGAGGAGGCGGTCGATGAGGCCGAACTGAAACGTCCCTCCCGACGCGTGGGGGTGGCCGCCGCCGGAGAAGGCACGGGCGATGAGGTGGCTGACCGGGGGGACGGAGCGGATGGAGAACCGGCCGTTATCCGAGACGACCACCTCGATATCGGTCTTGAGTTCGTCGCGGATGGCGTGGGCGGTCTCGCTCGGGTAGCCGTAGAGCGGGGCGAAGGCTATCCGGTACCGGCCGTTCTCGATGATGGTGGTGTGCCGGAGGCTCTTTCTGATATCCCGCTCCATATCGCGGACGATCCGCTCGTACTCGCCCTCGATCTTCGCGTCAAGGATCGTGCCCCGGACGAGATTGTCCCGGACGTACTCGCGGAAGCCCTTCTGCATCACCACCTGGCCGAGGACCTTCGACCGGGGGTCCTGGTGCTTCCAGAGGTCGTAGTCGCAGACGACACGCGCGATCTCCTCGGCCACCGGATCGCCGCCGGCGAGGTCGCGGGCGACAAGCCCCGTCGCGCAGGTGGAGACATCGACCCTGAGAAGGCTCGTCTTCTTCTCGACGGCCTTGACCTCCTCGTCCTTCCAGCGGTGGTGGTCCCGCCACTCGATCCGCCACCCGTTCGACCGCGCTTTCGCGAGCCGCTGCTCGACACCCTGCTGGTAGCCGATATCCGATATGCTGAGGAGGTCGCCCCGCCCGGGAGAACCCGCAACGGCGTCGAAGTTCGCGAGGAACTTGCCGACCGAAGACCAGACCGTGAAGACCTCCCCGTACTTCCTCCGGTGGATGGCGTCGCTCCCGACGGCATCGAGGTCGTTGTGCGTGAGGTGCACGACGTGTTCCGTCCGCCCGGAGAGCGCCTGCATCAGGTTCGCGCTCCGGGCATCCGACTTTGGATCGCTTCGGCCCATTCTTCATACATCGGCGTGCGACGAGATAAACAGGCGGTTTTTGCCCACCGCCGTCTCGCAACCGGCGGGGGTGCGGGACACCCCGGAGGCATAGGGTTTATTAGGGACAACAGACAACATTGTAAGGCAGCAGCCCCTGTAGCTCAGACTGGGAGAGCGCCAGACTGAAGATCTGGTTGTCCCCGGTTCAAATCCGGGCGGGGGCACTTCAAGCAACTTTCCTGGACTTTTGCTTCAGAAGTATCTATGGAGATAGCGCCTTCGTGGCTCAGCCGGTAGAGCGCGTCCTTGGTAAGGACGAGGTCGCGGGTTCGATTCCCGCCGAAGGCTTACGTATCACGGCCTAATAAGCGGCATTCGACCGTGAGACCGGATTTTTAACGCCATATAATTCTCAATCCACCACAACGGCAGGGAGGACCTGATGCGTGTCAAATTCTGCGGAACGGCCGGTCTTGCGGATATGCAGTGTGCGATCGATGCAGGCTGCGACGCCATGGGCTTCATCATGGGCGTGACCTACCAGAGCAGCGATTTTGTGACGCCCAAAGATGCCGCAGCGATGATCCGGCACCTCCCGCCGTTCATCGAACCGGTCGCGGTCACCCACCTGCAGGAGACTGAAGACCTTATTCGGCTGGTGAGAGACTCGCACTGCACGACCCTGCAGATCCAGGACAGCATCGAACCGGCGGAGATGGATGCCATCCGCGACGCTCTCCCGCACCTCAAGATCGTCAAAGCCGTTCACGTGATGGACAGGTCGGCTATCACGGCCGGAAAGCGCTACGAGCCTTATGCCGACGCGCTCATCCTCGACACCAGGACCACGGAGAAGATCGGCGGAACGGGGATCCCCCACGACTGGAAGATCAGTGCAACGATAGTCGCGAATTCGACAATCCCCGTTCTGCTCGCTGGAGGGCTCACGCCGGAGAACGTCGCGGAGGCGATACGGATAGTCCGCCCGTACGGCGTCGACGTCCACACCGGGATCAAGAGAGACGGTGTCCGCAACCCGGAGAGGACCCTGGCATTCGCCCGCGAGGCGAGAGCCGCTCTGCCGGACGACAAGGTATTTATGGGATCTGTCAGGTAAGAGATGCCGATACACATGCGCGCGGGCAGGATGACCGATTGTGCCGGAATCCATCCCATCCACCTTTATTACCATCCGTACCAGAGAGATCTCTTCTCAACATAGTCAGGTGATCCGGGAGCTCGACCCACCATGCATGCAACGCCACCGCCGATGCCAGCCGTCCCGGACGCCGTCCTCGACGACCTCAGTGAAGGTCTGCTCCTGCTCGACTCCGACGGACGGGTCGTGCAGGTCAACCAGGCTTTTCGCCGCCTTGTGCCGGTGCCGGAAGACCGGGACCTCTCGGGTGCGGACGGAACGGCGCTCGTCCGCACCTATCTTGCACCGCTCATCGCCGACGCGGAGGCAGCCGCCCGCCTGCTCGCTTCGATCCGGACAGAGAAACCGCTCTCCGGGCTCGAGTGCCGGATCGCTCCCGGCCGACGGGTGGCGTGCTCGGTCAGAACACCGGGCAACGGGACGGTAGCTCTTCTCGTCAGCGAGGTCACCGCGAGCAGGGAGAGCGAGGAGCAGAGCCGCTACCGGGAGCTCTTCGACCTCGCTCCCGACGGCTACTTTGTCTGCGACCCCTCAGGGTCGATCCTCGACGTGAACCGGGCGGGAGCGCTCCTCCTCGGCAAAGAGAAAGCGAGCCTGATCGGGACACCCGGCCTGTCGCACATCGTCCCGGAGTCCAGAGGGGCCTACCAGGAGCTCATCGCACGGCTGGAGGACGGCGGCCCCGAACCCCTGCGGGGGATCGAGGTCTGGATGCAGCCGGCGGCCGGAAAGCCCGTCCCGGTCTCCCTCTCGGCCACGGCAGTCCGGAATGACCGGGGGAGCCTCGTCGAGATCCGGTGGCTCGCCCGGGACATCAGCCGGAGGAAGCAGGCGGACGCGGAGCGGGAGCGGCTGCTCGGCGAGAACCGGTCGCTCGCGGCCGACCTCGCGGAGGAGCGCGACCTCCTCCGGACAGTCATGGAGCACACCGACGTTCACCTCGCCTATCTCGACGCCGATCTCCGGTTCGTCCGGGTCAACACGGCCTACGCGGAAGGCTCCGGGTATGCGAAGGAGGAACTCCTCGGCCGGGGCCACTTCGACCTCTTCCCGAACCCGGAGAACCAGGCGATCTTCGAGCGGGTTCGGGATACCGGGGAGGCGTTCCGGATATACGCAAAACCGTTCGTCTACGAGAGCCAGCCCGAGCGCGGCACGACCCACTGGGACTGGAGCCTCGTCCCGGTGAAGGACGCAGCGGGAACCGTTCAGGGGCTGGTCTTCTCGCTCGCCGACGTCACGGAGCGGATACGGGCAGAGGGGGAGATCCGTATCCGGAACCGGAGGCTCGCCGTCCTGAACGCGGTCATCACGGCATCGGCCTCGGCGTTCACCCTCGACGAACTCATCGAGAACGCGCTCGATGCGGTGCTCGACACCTTCGGCTTCGACGTCGGGTCGATCTACATGCTGGAGGGGAAGGACAGGATGCAGGCGGTCATCCGGTGCTACCGGAGGGTCTCGGAGTTCGCCCTTATGCAGAACCGGACCCTCGACGTCCGCCACTGGCCCTACAACCGGGTCTTCATCGCCGGGCAGCCGTGGTTCGTCGAGGGGACGGAGAGTGCCTCCACCCGCGACCGGGACGCACTCGCGGACTTCGGCGTCTCCTCCCTCGCCTTCATCCCGCTCGTCGCCGAGTCCTCGGTCGTCGGGGCGCTCGTGCTCGGGAGCACCGGCGGGCAGGAGATCCCGCAGGAAGCCCGCCGGATCCTCGAGGCGGTCGGCCGGGAGGTCGGGGCCGGAGTCCTCCGGGGGATGTTATACGACCGGCTCGACGCGGCGAACCGGGAGGCGAACCTCTACATCGATATCCTCACCCACGATATCCGGAACGCCGACAACGTCGCGAACATCTACGCAGACCTGCTCAGCGAGACGCTCTCCGGGACGGAGCAGGAGTACCTGCAGAAGCTCCGGGCGAGCATCAAGAAGAGCATCGAGATCACCAAAAACGTCGGGACCATCCGGAAGATCCGCGAGAGCCGGACCGGGCTTGTCCCGATCGACCTCGACCGGGTGATCCGCGAGGAGATCGCTCACTACCCCGACACCCGCATCACTTACGACGGGCTGCATGTCACGGTCCTCGCCGACGACCTCCTGCCCGAGGTCTTCACGAACCTCATCGGGAACGCCGCAAAACACGGCGGGCCGGACGTGGAGATAGCGATCGCCGTCGAGGAAGGGCCGGACGAGGAGACGGTCCGGGTCAGTGTCGCCGACACCGGCCCCGGGGTCCCGGACGACGTGAAGGAAGCGATCTTTGCCCGGTTCGAGCAGGGGAAAGTCCGGGGGAGCGGCCAGGGCCTCGGCCTCTCGATCTGCCGGATGCTTCTTTTCCGCTACGGCGGCACCATCCGGGCGGAAGACCGCCTGCCCGGCCGGCCCGAGGAGGGCGCGGCGTTCCGGTTCACCCTCAGGGAGGCCACGGGCACCGGTACGGAAGAGACCTCGCCCATGCCCGGGGACGGCACCTGTGCGAAACCGGTAAAAAACCCCGTACACGACTTCAGGGATACCCCCGGAGCCCCGTAAGGTCCGATCGAGCTGTTCTCCGGCCCCTGGAGGCTCCGGGGGGGCCGGAGAGCAGCTACCACCATAAGCAGGTATAATATCAAGACCCGCTGAACTTTCTAACGAATGTACCCATCCACAGGTGTCGCGGCAGAGTCGGGGGATACTGAGAATGCCCTTCTCAAGACCGCGAGCGGGATCAGCGGGCTTGACGAGATCACCAGCGGCGGGCTCCCGAAGGGCAGGCCCACGCTTGTCGCCGGGAAAGCGGGGAGCGGAAAGACGCTCTTTGCCATGCAGTTCCTGGTGAACGGCGCAGTCCGGTATAATGAACCCGGCGTCTTCGTCTCCTTCGAAGAGAGGGAAGAGGACCTGGTGAAGAACGTCCACTCGCTCGGCTTCGATCTCCCGCAACTCATCGCGGAGAAGAAGATCGCCCTCGAATACATCCGGGTCGAGAGGAGCGAGATCGAGGAGACCGGCGAGTTCGACCTCGACGGACTCTTCATCCGGCTCGCCTACGCGATCGACTCTATCGGAGCGAAGAGAGTGGCGCTCGACACCATCGAGACCCTCTTTGCCAGTCTCACCAACGAGGGGATCCTCCGCGCCGAACTCCGCCGGCTCCTCTTCTGGCTCAAGGAGAAGGGTGTCACGGCCGTCGTGACCGGCGAGAGCGGTTCGGGCGACAGCCTGACCCGGCACGGTCTCGAGGAGTACGTCTCCGACGCCGTCATCTTCCTCGACCACCGGATCCGGAACGAGATCTCGACCCGCCGGCTCCGGATTGTCAAGTACCGCGGCTCGTCCCACGGCACGAACGAGTACCCGTTCCTGATCACGGAGCGCGAAGGTTTCGTCATCATGCCGGTCACCACCCTCGGCCTGACGCACGAAGCCCTCGACGAGCGTATCCCGACCGGCATACCCCGGCTCGACACCATGCTCGGCGGGGAGGGGTATTACCGGGGCTCGAGCGTCCTGGTCTCCGGGACCCCCGGCACCGGCAAGACGAGCCTCGCCGCGGTCTTCGCGCGGGCCGCCTGCCAACGAGGCGAGCGATGCCTCTACTTCACCTTCGAGGAGTCGCCAGGCCAGATCGTCCGGAACATGCGGTCCATCGGGATCGACCTCGCCCCCCTGATCGATGCCGGGCTCCTCACCATCCACGCCTCCCGGCCGATGACCTACGGCCTGGAGACGCACCTTGCGACGATGATCAAGGCCGTCCAGGACCTCGCGCCCGACGTGGTCGTCGTCGACCCGATCTCGAGCCTGATCGCCGTCGGGGAGGAGATCGACACGAAGTCGATGCTGACCCGGCTCATCGACCACTTAAAGAGCCGCCACGTCACCGGGCTCTTCACCGATCTGACCCCGGGGGCGGAGGGGTCTTCCGATCAGACAACGATCGGGATCTCGTCGCTGATGGATACCTGGATCCTCCTCAAGAACGTCGATTCCAGCGGCGAGCGCAACCGCGTCCTCCACATCCTGAAGTCCCGGGGCATGGCCCATTCCAACCAGGTCCGCGAGTTCGTCATCACCGACGAAGGGATCGACCTCGTGGACGTCTACCTCGGCCCGGCCGGCGTCCTGACCGGTTCGGCACGCCATGTTCAGGAGGCTAAAGAAAGGGCCGAGGCGAGCGAACGGGCGGAGAGTCTCAGAAAGCGCAGGATCGAACTCGAGAGAAGGCAGAAGGCGGTCGAGGCGCAGATAGCCGCACTCGAAGCGGAACTTGAAGCGGAAACAGACGAGTTCGACCGGTACCGCCGGCAGCTGGAGCTCGACGACGAGACCCGTGCCGGGTACCGCAGAGAGATGGCGACGCGGCGGAGAGCCGATTGAAGAGCGACCGGGACGGAGAGGAGAGTTCTTGAACCCTGAATCCAACGGCATCACGGCCCCGGACGACGCCGGCGAGTTCTGGCAACTCCGGCTCTACGTGGCAGGAAGAACCAGCAAGTCCAGGAGAGCGATCGAGAACCTCCGGAGGATCTGCGAGGAGCACCTTCCCGGGAAGTACTCGATCGAGGTGGTCGACCTTCTCGATCACCCGGAGATCGCTCGCCGCGAAGAGATCATCGCGATACCCACCCTGATCCGGCAACTGCCTCCTCCCTTGAGAAAACTCATAGGCGATCTCTCCGACGGGGAGAAGGTCCTCGTCGGTCTGGAGATCCGTCGCTAGGATGAGGGGGAATGCCGCAGGGAGGGAAGACCGGACGGTCATGAATAACGCCATTCGCCGGTCCATTCAGGAGATCATCGAAGAACTCCAGAGCCTGGAGGCTGAGAGCGGCCGGAGCGGCGCGGATGAGGTTGCGATCCAGAAAGCCCTCGATACCTGTTCGGGAGCGATCCGCGAGGCGCGCAACGCGGCCCACAGCCATCGCCGTTCCAAAACGGGCAGTCCTGCGGAGCCGGGCCCGGGGTTTGGGTGCGATACCGCCTGTCTCGACGCCGCCTTCGCAAACCTGCCCGACTCCATCTTCATCCTGGACCGCAACCTCGCCTGCGTCTACGCACACGCACCCGTCATGGACCTGCGGGATCCGGCCGGCCGGGCCGCCGGGAGATGGGACCCGTTTCTCAGGCATGCCCGGGAGGTCTTCACGACCGGAATCGCCTTACGCGGCGAATTTTCGCCCGGTACGGCCGGCCGGAGCCAGAGCGTCTGTGACTACCTGATCAATCCGTTCTACGGCCCTTCGGGCAGCGTAGACTATATCTTCGCCGTATGCCGGGACATCTCGCAGCAGAGACGCCTTGAACTGGCGCTCCGGGAGAGCAGGGATCGGTACCGCGCACTCTTCGAGTCGATGGCCACGGGGTTTGCCTACTGCGAGATCGTCTGCGACGACCGGGGGGAGCCCGCCGACTACCGGTTTCTCGAGATCAATCCGGCGTTTGAGGCGCTTGCCGGAATAGGCCGGGACTGCCTTGTCGGCAGGACGATCCGGGAGATCCTGCCCGATATAGGAGGCGAGGTTATTGCATCTCTCGGCCGGGCGGCGCAGACGGGTCTGTCCGTGCGCTTCGAGCACTATAACCCGGTGCTGGAGAAGTACCTCGACATCATCGCGTTCTGTCCGGAGCGGGGAAAGTTCGGCTGCCTGGTCGAAGATATCACCGCGATAAAGCGGACAGAACAGGAACGCGCACGCCTGATGCGGCAGATCCAGTCGGAGAGGAAGCGCCTCGAAGCAGTGCTCCAGCAGATGCCCTGCGGCGTCATCCTCACCGAGGCCCCCTCGGGCAGGCTGGTCCTCGCAAACGACAGGATGCGGGAGATCTGGCCGTGTTCCCTTCCGGAGGGGGAGGAACCCTGCCCGGGCGGGAGCAGCGAAGGTGTCCGCCTGGGCTGGCGGCCCTACGAGATCGATGAATACCCTTTCTCGCGGATCATCAGGACCGGAGAGGCCATCATCGACGACGAGATCGAGATCCTCCGCGGCGATGGGACGACGGGCCACGTCTGCATCAGCGCCGCACCGGTCCGGGACCCCGACGGGGTCGTGCGCTATGGCGTCATGACATTCTCGGACGTCTCGCGGCGGAAAGCGGCAGAGGAAGAACTTCAGGAGTCCGAGGAGTTCAACCGAAAGATATTCGAGAGCGTCCACGAGTGCATCAAGGTGCTCGACCTGGACGGAAATCTCATCTCGATGAGCCCGTACGGGCTGCAGGAACTCGGGATCGCCGATATCACGCCCTATCTCGGCACCAACTTTCTGTGTTTCTGGGAGGAGGAGCACCGGGATATGGTCGCGGAGGCCCTTTCAGCGGCACGGCGGAACGGCAGAGGGCAGTTTGAAGCGCCCTGCCGGACGGCGGCGGGAGAGATGAGGTACTGGGAAGTTGTGGTCACTCCGATCTGTGATCCCCAGGGCGTCCCCGAACGGCTGCTCGCCACCTCACGCGATATAACCGAGCGCAAACGCTCAGTCGAGGCGTTGCGCCGGAGGGAACAGGAGTTGAAGGTGCTGCTCGCGTCTCTCCCGACAGGCGTGGTCGTCGTCGATGCAGCGACTCACCGGATCCTCGACGCGAATCCCACAGCGCTCGCACTCTTCAAGGCCCCCCGTGAGGAGGTCGTCGGGAAGTGCTGTCATAACCATATCTGCCCTGCCGAGGAGGGGAACTGCCCCATCACCGATCAGGGCAGCACGTTCGACAGGTCCGAGCGGGTCGTCCTCACCGCCGATGGAGAAGAGGTCCCGGTACTGAAATCGGTTGCCAGAGTGCATCTCTCGGGGCGGCCCTGTCTCATCGAGAGCTTCGTGGACATATCCGACCGGAAGCGCGCCGAAGAAGAGATCCGGGTGCGGAACCAGCAACTCGCGGTCTTAAACCGGATCATCGCGGCATCTGCATCCGCACTCGCCTCCGACGAGCTCCTCAGGGATACGCTCGATGCCACGCTCGAGCACATGGAGTTCGACGTCGGCGCCGTCTACCTCCTCGATCCCGACCGGCAGCAGGCGGTGCTCCGCTGTCACCGGGAGATGCCCGATCGCTACCTCTCCCGCTACCGGACCCTCAACGCCCTTCTCTCCCCCTACGACGACCTCTTCGCTGCCGGGGAGCCCAGGTATATCGAGGCGGGGGAGACGGCACCCGCCCGGCAGGACCTTGCCGCCGCCCTCGGCGTCTCCTCCCTCGCCTTCATCCCGATCGTCGCGGAGTCCTCGGTCATCGGGACGCTCGTCCTCGGGAGCACCGGCGGGGAGGGGATCCCGCAGGAAGCCCGCCGGATCCTCGAAGCGGTCGGCCGGGAAGTCGGGGCCGGGATCCTCCGGGGGATGCTCTACCCGCGGATCGAGGCGGCGAACCGGGAGGCGAACCTCTACCTCGATATCCTCACCCACGATATCCGGAACGCCGAGAACGTCACTCTCGGCTACGCCGACCTCCTCGACGAGACGCTCTCCGGGGTCGAGCGGGAGTACCTGCAGAAACTCCGGGCGGGCATCAAGAAGAGCATCGAGATCACCGCAAACGTCGGGACCATCCGGAAGATCCGCGAGAGCCGGGCCGGGCTCGTCCCGGTCGATCTCGACCGGGTGGTCCGCGAGGAGATCGCTCACCGTCCGGACGCCCGTATCACTTACGACGGCCTCGCCGTCGCGGTCCTCGCCGACGATCTCCTGCCCGAGGTCTTCACGAACCTCATCGGGAACGCCGCAAAACACGGCGGGCCGGACGTGGAGATAGCGATCGCCGTCGAGGAAGGACCGGACGAGGGGACGGTCCGGGTCAGCGTCGCCGACACCGGCCCCGGAGTCCCCGACGACGTGAAGGAAGCGATCTTTGCCCGGTTCGAGCAGGGGAAAGCCCGGGGGAGCGGCCAGGGCCTCGGCCTCTCGATCTGCCGGATGCTCCTTGCCCGCTACGGCGGCACCATCCGGGCCGAGGACCGCCTGCCCGGCCGGCCCGAGGAGGGGGCGGCCTTCCGGTTCACCCTCAGAAGAGTTGAAGACGGCGAGCCTCCCGAACGGGAGGCGTAGCAGACACTCGCATCCAAAAAAATGATCACCGGGTGGGCACCGCCGCCATGCCCTTCTCCACCCGGCGGGCCATCTCCTGCTTGACCTTCCGGATATTCTCCGCCTGATCGCGCTCCGCGAGGTCCCGGCCCGCCTTGGAGACGATCTCCTCGCTCGGGACGCCTTTTGCGTTCATGACACGCTGGTAGCCGAACGTCGCCCAGTTGTCCGGGAGGTCCCGCATCCGGACGAACTCCATGTTGTTCGGCGCAAGATCGAGCTGGTTCTCGATGACGCTGTTGACGTAGTCCTTGTTCTGCTCGAAGACCACCAGAGGCTCGATGACGTCGGCCTTCACGAGGTCGTGGATATCCCGCCCTTCGTACTGCTTGATGAGCCGTGCGCACTCGTTGAAGTGGGTGATCTCCATCTTCTCAAACATCTGCCAGATCCCCTTGATCCTCGGGTCGCTCTCGGTCGCCGCACAGGAGTGGTAGAGATATGCCTCGTTGAGTTCCGTCATCGCCATCTTCTCAAGCATCGTCTCGTTCGGGTCGCCGAGCAGCCCGTACTGGGTGACGTGCTGCTCCTCGATCTCCGCGATCTCGGCATACAGGTGGCGTGCGATCTCGTCGGGGTACATAAATCCGTGCCCCCGGTAGTAGAGCATCGTCTGCTGCTCTCCCGCGACGATCGTGATGTAGTTCATCTTCGTCTTGATGTCGGCCGTGTCCTTGTCGTAGTGCTTCCGCATCGACTCGTCCGGGTGGCGGTGCTCGATGCTCGTCGGCCGGCCCGGCTTCACCTCGGTCTTGCCCTGGACGATCGCCTCCGGGTCGCCGCCCTCGATGTAGTCGTAGAGGCAGCTGTAGCGGTAGAGGTGATCGAAGTCCTCGAGCAGGGCGAAGTCCAGCGTCTGCTTCACGTAGGGGTCCGGCTCGTTCTGCGCCAGGTTCGCGGTGAGGTCGACCGCAACCTGCTCGTAGCCGAGAGTGGTCTCGATGACCGACTGGTCCGCCGGGTTGAGCCAGTTGATCGTCTCCTGCTGCTGGGAGTCGATCCGCCGCATCATGGCCATCGACTTCTTCACCCCGGGATCCGGGTGCATCCGCTCGATGGCGTGCGACATGATGACGGCGTTGTTCTCGATGCCGTTCATGAGGATGATCCGGGTCCGGGTGTAGGCGTCGACCGACTTCTTGTCGTACGGAGCCTTGATCATATCCTTCCAGCTCATGGGCTGCTCCTCGACGGGCATGCCCTCCATATCAAACGGTCTGAATTGAGCCATATCAGTCTTCTCCATAACCCCCGCAGAGCCGCCGGTACGGGCATTGCCGGCAGGATGACGGCACGGGCGGCGAGCCGTTCCAATCAACCCCGCACCCGGGAGAACCGGGGGTTCCCCACCATACCGGTCACGCCAGAAAAACCTGACGGACAGTGAAAAAGGCATGGGAAACCCATATCGCGGGTGCATCGCCGGTATCGACGGCGATGCCCGGAGAGATTTCTTGTCCGGCACCGGGCCGGACCGCCGGGAGACCCCAAGGTATACACCGCAGGAGGCACGGTTCTGCGGGAGGAGGGGAATCGGACGCATTACGGGCTCAGAGCGGGTGGTGCACCCCCCGGCCGACAGACGCACACCTGCCGGCCCGGCCGGACTCAACGAGGGGGTGGCGCGGCAGGTCTGCCGGTTCGTGGAGCCTGCCCGCCGTCCATCTCTCCTGCGCAAAGGATTAAATGCACCGGCTCAAGAGAGATCGCCGGACGGGCCATCCGAGGGCCGTCGGAGAACAGGAGGTACAGGGCCATGACTGGAAGAGAAGACGACCCCGCCGGCTTCGGAAGGCGGGGCACGGATGAGAGAGCAAGCGACCCGAACACCCGCGATATCCCGGCAGGCAGGCCGCCGCCGCTCGCCCGCGGGGGCAGCCACGATTTCCCGGGCCTCGCTGCGGACTTCAGGGTCGACATCCTCGACCACGAGAACGAGGTGATCGTGGTCGCCGAACTGCCGGGCGCGGAGAAGGACGCGATCGCGATCACCCTGCTCAACCCCCAGACCATACGGATAACGGCGAGGCGCGGCGGGCCGGCCGGGGAGGAGTCCGGCAACTACGCCATCCACGAGCGCGGGAACGGCATCCTGAGCCGGCTGATACGCCTGCCGGCGAGCGTGGTGAGCGAGGGGGCCGTGACCGGTTTCAAGAACGGCGTCCTTGAGGTGCGCCTCGCGAAGATGAGGCGCCGGTCGGAGCCCGGAGGACGGGAGATCCCAATCACGTGACGGGTCCCGGACCCGGCACGGGAGAGGAAGGTATCAGTACCGGGGGGAGCAGGTTGCCATCCGGGTCGTCACCACCTGCGGGTGGTAACAGATGACGCTGTCGCGGGCGGTGATCTTCCCGTTGACCACCTGGTCGACGACGGCGAGGTGATCCTGCACGCCCCTGGGGAGGAGGTAGTACTCCCGGACGAACTCCCGTCCCCGCGTCCCCATCTCTGCCGCCTTCTCAGGGTTCCGGAGGAGATGGAGGACCCGGTCCGCGGTCTCCTGGACCGTCGAGACCAGATAACCGTTCCAGCCGTCGCGGATCTGGAGCGGTATGCCGCCGACGTCCCCGGCGACGACGGGCTTTCCTTTCCAGAGCGCTTCCGTCACCGTCAGCCCGAACCCCTCTTTTATGGACTTCTGGATGATCACGTCCGAAGCCCGCTGAAGCGCGTTGATCTCCCGGTGGCTGTCGGGCGGGAGGTCGAGGACGTGGATATCGGGGTCGTCCTCGGCCGCCCCGCGGACCTCGCGCAGGACGAGGTAACACTCGGGGTCGTCGCAAGCCCGCCCGCCGACGAGGACGAGCTGGCAGGGGGTCTTCTGCCGGACCCTCCGGAACGCCTGGATAACCCCGACCGGGTCCTTGAAGACGTCGTAGCGGGAGACCTGGGTGACGATCGGCTTCTCCGGGTCGATGCCGTATTTGTTCAGGACGGCGTCGATCTCGCTCGCCGGGAGGTCGCGGTTCTTCTCGGACAAGGGGTCGATGAAGGGCGGGATGATGAAACTCGGGACGTTCCAGAGGGGGAGGTACTGGAAACTCGAGAAGATGCTTGCGTGGTACTTCTCGACCAGCCTTCGCAGGATGTTCCCGATGCTGCCCGCGGTCGCGGTGGGGACCGTCTCCAGCTGGACGTGGCACCGCCAGAGCAGCCGTTTTCGCTCGCGCTCCTTTGCGGTCAGGAACTCGACCAGGCCGAGCGGCTGGGGGTCGTGGACGGTCACGACGTCGCAATCGTCCTCGATCAGCCCCTCGTTCTGCCGCTGGGCCTCCCAGTAGGTCTCGACCATCTCGGATGAGAACCCGTCACGGCCCTGGAGGAAGTTGTGGAGGGTCTTTGTGACCTCAAAGAACGGGGGCCCGGCCTCCATGACGCTCCAGGTCGTCTCAAGACCGAGCGCGTTCAGGAACGGCACGTAGGAGATCAGGATCTCCGCCACGCCCCCCCCGTGGCGGGTCGAGTTGATCTCCTGCATCCGGACGCCCGATAGGCGGCCGGCCATCTCCTCGAGTGCCAGGAATTGCTCCGCTCCCATAATCTGTCGGTATTCCCTGAGCGAGGGCAGACCGGGGAGATCCGTCACGATCATAAGGGTCTCACTGCCCGTGATACGCCTTCGGCTGATAAAATGCCTTTCGGTGGGGAGCGTGCGGCCCCGGTAACCGGGTGCCGGCGGGATATGCTCCTAAAAGGGGTTACCCGCTTCGGATCTGCGGCGTATGACGGGTGCTGTCGTTCCCCGTACGGGAAGAGGCATCCCTGGGGAGGACTCTCTCCAGTGCCGTCTTTAACTCGGCAAGCGAGATGGGCTTCTCCAGGACACCGACGATATCGTTCGCATACCGGGAATACTCCTCCGGCCAGACGTGCTTTGCGGTAAAGAGCAGCACCGGGATATCCCTGAGCTCCTCGCTCCTCTTCAGTTCTTCAAGGAACTGCCAGCCGTCGATAGGCGACATCATCACATCCAGGATGATGAGCGCAGGTTTCTCTTTCTTGATCGCCCGGAGAGCGTCCCACCCGTTGTGGACCAGGAGCGGTTCGCGGTCGATCTTCTTGAGCAGCAGTTCCATTACTTCCAGCGTCGGCAGGTCGTCGTCGACGACCATGATCTTGTTTCCCACAGTTTATACCTCCCTTGGTATCCTGATGGTGAACGTGCTTCCCTCGCCCACCACACTCGTCACGGTAATCTCCCCGCCGTGCAAACGGGCATATTTGTTCGCGATCGAGAGTCCCAGCCCGATACGCCAGCCGTTGCGGTTCGGCTGCCCGGCGCCCCCGATAGAGAACGACCCGAAGATCGATGCGATGCGATCTGCGGGGATACCGATGCCATTATCGCACACCATGATATAATGGTTCTGGTTTGATTCCGCATAGCGGATCCATACTTTCCTTGGCGGGTCATTATACTTAACCGCATTCGATACCAGACATTCCACCGCCAGGCGCAGCCGGCCGCCATCCCCCCAGATGCAGGCGTTCTCGGGGATTTCATTGCTTATCTCAGTCTCGAGGCCGTATTCGCCGGAGGAGATGACGGAGTCGACGAGTTGACGGACGGATATATCCTGGACGGTCAGGTCGGCATCGTCCTTCGCGAGCAGGCTCAACTCGACCATCCTCTCCACCACCGCCCGCTCCTGCCTCGCACACGCAAGGCAGGTCGAAAGGAGTTTCTCCGTCTCTCCGTTGATGCCGGAGTAGGCGGGATCCTCCACGATCATCTGGAGGTAGCCGATGAGCGGCTGCAACGGTGTGCGCAGCTCGTGGGACAGGGTGGCGACGAGCCCCTTCCACTGGTCGATCTCCCAGGCCATCTGCCTGCAGGCGAGCCTCTGCCGCCGGATCTCGGTCGTGTCGCGCGCCGAGCCGGCGACCCCGATGAAGCTGCCGTCCGCCCCGTGGTAGGGAGCGATCATGACCGAGAAGATGTGAAGGGCGCCTCCGATCTCCAGGTCGAGATCGTAGCGGACGGTCTTCTGCTCGTCGACCACCTTCCGGACCCATGCAGCGTGCCGGGCCGCAAGGTCGCCGGGAAGAAGGGCTTCCGCACCCCGCCCGATCAGGTCGTCGGGTGAGATCCCGTAATCGGGAGCGCGCAGCCACGAGAAGTGGAGGATGCGGCCTTCAGCGTCCTGGACGAAGAAGATGTCGTTCGACTGCTGGATGAGCTGCAGCAGGCGTTCGTTCGACCTGACCAGGTCCGTGTTCCCGTCCCGGAGATTGCCTGCATCCACGATGGTGCATTCGTAGAGATTCTCCGGAACCAGCGCCCGGCCGGAGAGGAGGACTGCCCGGAGATCGCCGTTCTGCGCACGGAGCGTCGCCTCCATGCTTCCGATGTAACTCTCCCGCTTCATGCTCTCGACGAACCGCGTCCTGCCGCCCTCGTCCGCCCAGAGCCTCTCCGCCGGAACCCCGACAAGGTTCTGCGGGGCGTAGCCGAGGATCTCGGCGCACCGTGGGCTCGCACAGAGCAGCCGAAGGGTCTGCGGGTCGCAGAGAAACTTTGCGTCGTGGGTCTCTGCAAGGATCTCCCGGCATCGCGAGTCGACCAGGCCGCGGGTGCCCGGCGTAAAGAGGACCGTGGCCCCAAAGACCCAGAGGAAAAGCGTTGCGTGGAGCCCCGTCATCACCGGGTCGACGGCGAAGCCCAGGGTCGAGACGTAGGTCAGGATGAGCAGGAACCCGGCGACCAGGAGTGCGGTCACCCGGAACCCCTGGCGGGGGAACCAGATGGCGACAAGGAGGATGGGGATGCAGTAGGTGAGGGGGCAGATAAGGTGAACGTCAGCCGGTGCAGCTGCCGTCAGCATGAGCGAGACCGCCGAGAACGACACGATGACGATCATCCTGACAACGTCGGTCCCGGTAAAGAGATCCTCCCGGAAACAGCTCGCACGACACCGGTTTGGGGACATAGACGATACAGAGAGTTATCCGGTGGGCCTATATATGCTATTCGGAATTCTGCGACGCAAGATAGAGAATATTTCCAGAAACTCAACAAAAATAGCCCATGTCCGGGGGTTCGCGACAGATATTTTCCCCCGCCCCCGATGGGAGTCCGGAACCGCAGCAGACGCCCGTAGCGCCTCCGGGAGGAGAGCATATATTACGATCGCCGCATAACCCTGAAATATGCGCCCGTTTGTCTTCGTCAACATCGCCATGAGCGCGGACGGAAAGATCTCAACGAGGGAGCGGCGGCAGGTGCGAATATCCGGCAAGGAGGATTTCTCCCGGGTGGACCGGATCAAGGCGGAGAGCGACGCCATCATGGTCGGCATCGGGACCGTGCTCGCCGATAACCCCTCGCTCACCGTCAAGTCGCCGGACCTCAGGGCCGAACGGAGAGCGGCAGGCAGGGACGAGCATCCCATCAGAGTCGTGGTGGATAGCCGGGGAAGGATTCCTCTGGACTCGGATATCCTCCATAAGGGGACCGGGAGGCGGATCGTCGCCGTCTCAAAGCAGGCGCCGCCCGAGAAGCTCGAGGCCCTCGAAGAGTACGCGACGGTCATCGTCGCCGGCGAGGAGACCGTCGACCTCACGGCGCTCCTTGAGGAGTTGCACCGCCGGGGCGTCGGGCGCCTGATGGTCGAGGGAGGGGGAACCCTGATCGGTGCGCTCTTTGCCCGCGGGCTCGTCGACGAGCTCCAGACGTTCGTCGGCAACATCGTCATCGGCGGAGAGGACGCCCCCACGCCGGCCGACGGCCCCGGTCTCCTCCGGGAGGAGGATTTCCCGCGTCTCCGCCTCACCGAGGCCGTCCGCCTCGACGAGGGGCTCCTCATACGATGGGGCGTGGAGAAGAGATAGCCGGGGTAAACCCGGCAAATTACGACTTTTCTGAAAAATAGTGAAGTTACGGAACTTTCACAATTCGGTCTACAACCTTGTACGAACCTCCCGTGACGAAGGCAACGGTTATCTCAACGCGGTTCTCTCCTTTTGCGTTGTTGACGGTGAACTCTTCTCTGGTGATCGGCTGCATCGGGCTGGTGACAACCTCACCGTTTGCCTTGGTGACGCGCAGATCGATGCCCGTTACGTAACTCTGGCCGGCACCGCCAACGAAGGTGATGGTGAGATCGCTTGTAACCCTTGAGGGGTAGTTCTCGGTGATCTGGAACTCAACCTCTTTTCCCGGCGGCGCCGTCTGTGTCGGGCCGGGAGTCAGCGAGGCCGGCGTCGCGGGAACAGGCGTCGCCGTAACCGTCGGAGTCTGTGTCGCGGACGGGCCGGGCGTCTCGCTGGTGCCGGTACAGGCTGCACAGAGCGAACACGCAATCAGCAGCACGATGAGAGAAGACAGTAACCTGAAGTTCATAAACCTCCATGTACACGAAGATATTTTACCCTTTCGCCGTGTCCGCGAGATACCGGGAATGCAGCGATATAAATACCGGGTTCCGCCGCAGTATCGAGACCGGAACGAAAAGCCGGGTTAAACCAAGCGAATAAAAATCCGGGCCAGAAGATAGCAGGAAATAGAGCGGGGCAGAAGGCTTACAAATACACAATATTTATGACTGCGAGAAGGAAACTTCTATCTATACCCATAGAGGTACAAGCATGAATCTTAAACGACCCAACGCTAACGAAGCAACAGGAACGACCAACCGTTCCCGGGACGTCGTGCCCATGTCGGGCATCTGCACCCGCTGCGTGGACGGCTGCAAGGGGTCCTGTGAGATCTGGCTCTCTTCCTTCCGTGGCAGAGAAGTTCTCTACCCCGGCCCGTTCGGCGAGATCACCGCCGGAGCCGACAAGGACTACCCGATCGATTACTCGCACTTAAACATCCAGGGATACGCACAGGGCGCCAAGGGGCTGCCCGAGGGCGTCGAGGCAAACCCCGACACCGCGGTATTCTCCGAAGTGGATACCACGACCGAGTACGGATGGGACATCAAGGTCCCGTTGCGGGTCCCCATCTTCACCGGAGCGCTCGGCTCGACCGAGATCGCCCGGGCCAACTGGGAGCACTTCGCGATCGGAGCCGCCATAGCGGGGATCACCCTCGTCTGCGGTGAGAACGTCTGCGGCGTCGACCCGAAGCTGGAGCTCGACCACAACGGCAAGGTCAGCAAGTCCCCCGAGATGGACCGCCGGATCGAGACCTACCGGAGGTTCCATGACAGTTACGGCGAACTCCTGGTGCAGCTGAATGTGGAGGACACGCGGCTTGGAACCGCGGAGTATGTCTCCTCGAAGCACAACCTGGAGACCATCGAGCTGAAGTGGGGTCAGGGCGCAAAGTGCATCGGCGGCGAGATCAAGGTCAACACTCTCGACCGGGCAAACCAGCTCAAGAACCGTGGCTACATCGTCCTCCCGGACCCGAGATCCACCGAGGTCCAGGCAGCCTTCAAGGACGGTGCCATCAAGGAGTTCGAGCGGCACTCCCGCCTCGGCTTCGTCACCCGTGAAGGGTTCCTTGACGAAGTCGACCGGCTCCGCGACATCGGGTTCAAGCGGGTCACCCTCAAGACCGGCGCCTACTCGGCCGTCGAACTCGCGATGGCAATGCGCTACAGCGCCGAAGCCAAGATCGACCTCCTCACCATCGACGGCGCCCCCGGCGGCACGGGCATGAGCCCCTGGCCGATGATGAACGAGTGGGGTATCCCGACGTTCTACATCGAGTCCCTCGCCTACCAGTTCGCCGAGCGGCTGAAGGCACGGGGCATCCGCGTCCCGGACCTCGCGATCGCGGGCGGGTTCTCCGACGAGGCAAACGCCTTCAAGGCGATCGCCATGGGCAGCCCCTACGTCAAGGCCGTCTGCATGGGCCGCGGCCTGATGATCCCCGGCATGGTCGGGAAGAACATCCAGAAGTGGCTCGCAAACGGCGAACTCCCCAAGACCGTCTCGAAGTACGGCAGCAGCGTAGAGGAGATCTTCGTCTGCTACGAGGAGCTCAAGGAGAAGCACCAGGGCCGGATGAACGAGATCCCGCTCGGGGCGCTCGGTATCTACACCTACGCCCAGAAGTTCAGGACCGGGCTCCAGCAGGTCATGGCCGGGTCGCGGAACTTCAGCCTCAAGTCGGTCTCCCGGAGCGACCTGATGGCGCTGACCGAAGAGGCGGAAGCGGTCTCCGGCATCCCCTACGTCATGCGGGCCTACCGCGACGCTGCCGAGTCGATCCTCGACTCCTGAGCACCGGAGCGGTACCGGCAGGGGGAGACCCTCCACCTCCCCTCACGGCCGTATGCACCGGCCTGACGGGACGGATCGCAGGATAGGAGAAAGCGATCCGGAGTGGAGCGGATCCCCCGGGTCTCTCGTTTTTAAAATTATTTCGCATTCTCGATAATATTTAATGCGAAGAGCGCCATCAGGTGTGCCTGATATACCATGCAAACGGATACCAATCCGACGCTCCTCATCACCGGGGGGGCGGGATTCATCGGGTCACATCTTGCCGCAGAGCTGCTGCAGCACGGCTACCGGGTCCGCATCCTCGACAACCTGACGCCGCAGGTGCACGGTCCGGAGCGGCAGCGACCCGCCCACCTCGACCGGCGGGCTGAAGTCTTCGTCGGCGATATCCGGGACCCGCATCGGTTAGAGGAGGCTCTCGAGGGGGTCGACACGGTCCTCCACCTCGCGGCGGTCGTCGGTGAGCGTCCGAGCATGTACCGGATCGAGAAGTACATGAGCGTCAACACCACCGGGACCGCCGTCCTGCTGGAGGCGCTGCTGGAACATCCGGTCGAGCGGCTTATCGTCGCCTCGAGCGCCGCCGTCTACGGGGAGGGGCTCTACAACTCCTACAACGGTATTGTCCACCCGAAGGTCCGGCGTTCACCCGAACAGACAACAAGAGGGGACTGGGAGCCCCGGGGCCCGGACGGCGAGGTGCTCTATCCCCTCCCGACGCCGGAGACGAAGGAGGCGTCGCCGCGCTCGATCTACGCACTCTCCAAGCACGACCAGGAAGAGATGTGCAGGATGATCGGCGGGACCTACGGCATCCCGACGACAGTCCTCAGACTCTTCAACGTCTACGGCCCGTACCAGGGGTACGCCAACCCCTACTCAGGGATGCTGACCGAGTACGCGTCCCGCCTGCTCCAGGGCCTCCCGGTGCGGCTGCCCGAGGACGGCGGCCAGCAGCGCGATTTCGTGAGCGTCTACGACGCGGCGCGGGCCTTCCGCCTGGCCCTCGAGACCCCGGCCGCCGCCGGGAAGACGCTCAACATCGGGAGCGGCCGCTCCCACACGCTCCGGACCATCGCGGAACTGTTCGCGACGATGACCCGGCGCCAGCACCTCGCGCCCGAGGTCACGGGGACCGGCCGGGTCGGCGGCGTCCGCCACTGCATCGCGGATATCGGCAAGGCCCGCGAGGTGCTCGGCTACGCCCCGGAGGTCCCGCTCGAGGCGGGCCTGCTCGAACTCACCGCCTGGGTCGAGGCGGAGATCGCACGGCGGCAGAAGGTCCCTTCGCCGGTCAGCGCCACGGTGCCGTCAAGCCTCCGGGTATAAGGGCTGGCCGGGGCCCAACCTTTATTTCTCCCGGCACGCGTACATTCCCCTGCGCATGCCTCTCAACCTCCGGACCTGGGAAGTGCGGCTCGGGATCGTCCTGGTTGCCTCGTCGGCGGTCATCTACACCGTGAAGTACCTCGTGCTCGGCGATCCGGAGAACACCTACCACTACATCTTCAACGCGCTCGGCTTTCTGCCGATCAACGTCCTCCTGGTCACGCTGATCTTGAACCAGCTCCTGAGCGTCCGGGCAAAGCGCGAGAGGCTTGAGAAACTGAACATGGTGATCGGGACCTTCTTCTCGGAGGTCGGGACCGGGCTCCTCACCTTCGTCTCTGACCGGGACCCGGGCCTGTCCCGGCTCAGGGAGGAACTCGTCGTGACGGAGGCCTGGACGCCGGAGAAGTTTTCCGGGGCGCGCGACAGCCTCCGGGGCCACCGTTGCGGCGTCGCCGTCGAGGCCGCGGATCTGGAGGAGCTCTGCCGGTACCTCACGGAGCGGCGGGGCTTCCTGCTGCGGCTGCTCGAGAACCCTGTCCTCATGGAGCACGAGTCGTTCACCAACCTTCTGCGAGCGGTCTTCCACCTGACCGAGGAGCTCGAACGCCGGGGGGACTTTGCCGGGCTCCCGGAGAGCGATCTCCGGCACCTCGCCGGGGACGTCGAGCGGGTCTACGGCCTGCTCGTCAGGGAGTGGCTCGCCTACATGGAGTACCTCCAGCGTAACTACCCGTACCTCTTCTCGCTCGCGATACGGACGAACCCGTTCAACAAGACGGCGTCGCCGATCGTGCGCTGAACGACGGGCCGGAGGGTGCGATGGCCCGAAGGGCCGGAACATGAGCACCGCTAGGTGCGGGCCCGGAGTTCGAGCACCGTCAGGTGCGAGTTGCGGGTAACGACTGCCCCGGGGTGCATAACCTATTTACCCACAGGCGGGCTACGGCACGTCTGATAATCATGGGCGAATACTCCGTGCTGATCGGCGGGAAGGCCGGCGAAGGTATCAATACGGCAGGTCTCTCGATCGCCGCTCTCTTCTCCCGCCTCGGCTACCGCACCTACATGTACTTCGACTATCCCTCGCTCATCCGCGGCGGGCACAACTTCGCGATCATCCGGGCCTCGGCAAGAGCGATCGGGGCGCACCGCACCCCGGTCGATGTCCTCCTCGCCTTCGACCAGAACAGCATCGATAACCACCGGGAGCGAATCCACAGCGGCACGACCGTCATCTACGACGCCTCGCAGGTCGTCGAGGCCGAGGGCTACGGCCTCCCGCTCGACACCATCCTCAACGAGGAGAAAGCACCCCGGATCACCGGGAACTCCGCGATGCTCGGCGCGCTCGCCCGGGTCGCGGGGATCGGCCGGGAGGTCCTCGAGGACGTCCTCCGCGAAAGCGTCCCCGCAAAGCACCTGGATGCGAACCTCCGGGTCGCCGGGCGGGGCTACGACGGCGCGGATCGCGTCTTCTCCGTCGAACCCCTCGGCGGACCGGCGCTCCCGGTCCTGACGGGGAACGAGGTCACCGGGCTCGGCCTCGTCCACGGCGGGCTCGAATCCTACGTCGCCTACCCGATGACGCCGACCTCGAACGTCCTGCACTTCCTCGCCAACCACGCAGAAGGCCTCGCGATCAAGGTTCTCCACCCCGAAAACGAGATCAGCGTCATCCTGATGGCTCTCGGCCTCGCCTACGCCGGCGAGAAGGCGGCGGTCGGGACCTCGGGCGGCGGGTTCTGCCTGATGACGGAAGGCCTCTCCCTCGCCGGGATGGCGGAGATACCGGTGACGATCGTGATGGGCCAGCGGCCGGGGCCGAGCACCGGCCTCCCCACCTACACCTCCCAGGCCGACCTCCACTTCGTCCTGAACGCAGGGCAGGGGGAGTTCCCCCGGCTCGTCGTCGCTCCCGGCGACCTCGACGAGACGTATGCCTGGTCGGCGACGGCCCTGATGCTCTCCTGGAAGTACCAGGTCCCCTCGATCGTCCTGACCGACAAGACCCTCGCGGAAGGGGCCTTCTCCTTCGATATCGACGCAGTCGCCCCGCACCCCGACCAGGAGCCCGTGCTCTGGGACGGGACGGGCGAGTACCGGCGCTACGCCCGGACCGGGGGCGGCGTCTCGCCGCTTGCCTTCCCGGGGAGGGAAGGCGCCGTCGTCAAGGCGAACAGTTACGTCCACGACGAGGCCGGGTTCACCACGGAGGCGGTGGACGAGACCATACGGCTGCGCGAGAAGATGCTTGAGAAGGGCGAGAGCCTGAGCCGGGAGCTTGCCGGCTATCCCGTCGTGAGGTCCTACGGCGAGCGGAACGCCGGGGCGACGATCGTCTGCTGGGGCTCGGAGAAGTGGGCCTGCATCGAGGCGGCCGAGAAGCTCGGGGCGCGGGTCGTCCAGCCGCTCGTCCTCGCGCCGTTCCCGACCCGTGCCTTCAAGGAGGCGATGATCGGGGCAGGGAGGGTCGCCTGCGTCGAGAACAACGCCACCGGGCAGCTCGCCCGCCTCCTCCGGCAGCACGGCTTTGAACCGGGGAGATCGGTCCTGAAATACGACGGGCGGCCGTTCGCGGTCGACGAACTTGAGGCACGGCTCGCGGAGGTCTTCTCATGACCCCGACCCGGCCCCCCGGCCGGCCGGCCGGCGACCTCATCAGCCCGGCGCAGAACACCTGGTGTCCCGGTTGCGGAAACTTCTCGATCGAGCATATGATGAAGTCGGCGATCGCAGAACTCTCGGAGGAGGAGGGGATACCCCTTGAGAACTTCGTCATAGTCGGCGGGATCGGGTGCCACGGAAAACTGACCGACTATCTGAACGTCAACAGTTTCTACGGCATCCACGGCCGTTCGATCCCGGCGGCCACCGGGATATGCCTCGCCAACCCGGACCTCAAGATCATCTGCCACGTCGGGGACGGGGACATCTACGCCGAAGGCCTCGACCACCTCATCTTCGCGGCCAAGCGGAACAGCGACATCACGGTCGTCGTCCACGACAACCGGGTCTACGGGCTGACGACGGGGCAGTATACCCCAACATCCCCCACCGGCTTCAAGGGCCGCTCCACCCCCGGCGGGATCACGGAGCACCCGATCAACCCGCTCGAGTTGATGCTCGCCGCCGGGGCGACCCACATCGCCCGGGGCTACACGAAGAAGGTCCGGCACCTAAAAGACCTCTTCAAGGAGGCGATCATGCACCGGGGGTTCTCGTTCATCGACGTCCTCCAGATCTGCGCGACCTACTTCAACCTGACCGACTACTACAACGCTCACGCCTACGAGCTCGCGGAGGGCGAGGTCGATACGGGCAGGTTCGAGAGCGCTCTAGGAAAGATCCGGGAGTGGGACTACGACCGGGAGGCGCCGATCGCGCTCGGGACGTTCTACTCGGTCGAGAGGCCGACCTACGAGGAGAAGTTCCAGGCGCTCACGGCGGGGAGGCCGGACAGGAGGGCGCTTGTGAGGAAGGTGATCGAGGAGCGGCGGTGAGACCGGGCGGCGCCCTCATGATCCCGGGATCTCGCGGTGCTTGCGGAGGTACTCCCTGACCGCCACCGACGCAAGGGTTCCCCGGTCCAGCTGCCGGACGACCTCGTCAATTGCCGCCACCTGGAGCAGGATCGCGTCGCGGGCGTCGCCTTCCATCAATCCGGCGTATGCCGTGATCACCTGGAGGGGGTTGCGGATACGGTCGTTCAAGGTCGCGAGCTGCTCGATGTTCGTCTCAAGCTGCTGCAACACCTCTTTCTGCAGGCAGGAGGTGAGGGCGGTGCAACGCCCCCCGGAACCCCGGGCCCGCTCGCAGGCGACCAGGGTCTCTACTGCAGCGGCAAGGCTCTCCGGGCCAAAGGGGACCGCGAGGATCTCCTGCGGTGAGAGGGCCGCCTCCCCGCCCGCCGGAAGCGTATCGTGCGGATCTGCGGTCGCGAGGAGGATGGGGATCCCGAGCCCGTCCCGGATCGCAAGGGCCATCCAGAGGGGGCTCATCGGGCAGGGGAGGGAGGCATCGAGGACGACAACCCCGGGCCGTGACGCGGCTGCGGCTCTAAGGGCGTCCTCGCCCCGTACGGCAACGCCCACGACCGTATGCCCCCGCTCCTGCAACCAGGTGGAGAGCGTTCCCGCCGCGGAGTTGTCGGGCACTGCAAGGAGGACGTTGAGAGGGGTCAGGCTACCCACGATCCTTCCTCCCGTTCGCGGGATTGTCGGGAACGATGATCTCTACAACGGTTCCGGGATCTCCCCGTCGGAAGTCGATGGTCCCTCCGACCTGTGCCGCAAGGACCCGGACCAGTTGCAACCCCAGGGTTGCCGGCGGCTGATCGATGATTTCGGGAGACATGCCGACGCCGTCGTCACGGTAATCGATGGTGAGGCAACAGTCCGGCAGTAGGGCGATCCGGACTACGATCGCTCCCCTATCCCTGCCGGCAAACCCGTGCTTGAGGGAGTTGGAGATAAGTTCGTTGAGGATGAGACCGATCGGGATCGCCGTATCGCCGGAGACCGTAACCCCCCCTGCCGTCTCGACGGCGACGGAGACAGAGTCCTGCAGGTCATATGACAGGACCAGGTCACCTGCAAGCCTGCGGGTGTAAGCGCCGATATCGACGGCGGAAAACGACTCCGACCGGTAGAGGTCCTCGTGGACGAGCACGAGCGACTTCACCCGGTTCCCGCTCTCTCTGATGCACTCGCGTGCCGCGGCATTCTCGATCAGGCGGCCCTGCAGGGAGAGGAGGCTTGAGATCACCTGCATATTGTTCTTCACCCGGTGATGGACCTCCTTTAAGAGCGCCGTCTTCTCCTCGAGCGAGGCCTGCAGCCGGCGCTCGTACGCTCTCCGCTCCTCAAAGAGCCGGGCATTGACTATCGCAAGCGCGGCCTGATCGGCGATCCCTTTCAGGAGCGCGAGTTCCTCCGGGGAGAAACTGCGTGAGGCACCGGGCGCCACCAGGTTCAGACTGCCGATAAGGGTTCCCTCGTGGAAAATTGCAGCAGACACAAGCGTCCGGGGGAGATCTTCGAGGTGCCCTTCCCGGATCACCTCGCCCGTCCGGGAGACCAGGTCCCCGATGACAAAGACCGACCCCTGGTTCGAAAGTTCGCGCTCGTAAATCTCCAGGGGAACGCAGGGTACATAATCCCGTGCATCTTCCGGCACCCCGAACGACCGGGCCGGGACGAGCAGATCACGGCAGGTATCGCTGAGGAAGACGACCGCCGCCGGGGCCCGGAGCGCCCGGGCCGCCTCCTCGCAGAGCGCATCGAGTACGGCATCGAGCGCGATGCTGCCGCTCAGCCGCGACGCGATCCGCAGCAGTGTCCCGGTCCGCTCCATCTCCTCGTGAAGCGCCTGCTCCCGTGCTCTCTGCACCGTGGTGTCATGAATGATCCCGACGCTGTACCATTCGTCCCCGGTCCGGACCGCGGCTATCGAGAGATCTGCCGGGAATACGGAGCCCTGTTTCCGGGCGAACATAACGTCAGAGAACCGCAGGCGGAGGACCCGTCCAGACGCAGCCGCAACGGCTTGCCTGACACCCTCAACGTATGGATGGTAGAAGTACCCGGGCGGAAACAGGATGCTTACATCCCTGCCGACCATCTCTTTCGCAGGATACCCGAAGAGATCTCCGGCGGCACAGTTCCAGTAGGTGATACTGCCGAAATCGTCAATCACGACTATCGCGTCGGATGCGGCATCGGCCAGAAGAGCCAGTCTCTGGTCGTTCATGCGCCTGTTCCGAACTTCCCACCGTTTACGCTCCGTGATATCGTGGCCGACGACCTGGTATCCGCAGACCGCACCCCCTCCATTGAGGACCACCCGGCATACACTGCGGTACCAGCGTTCGGCGCTGCCCCCCCCACCGACCCTGAACTCATGGGTGACGACAGGATTTTCCGTGCCGGGCAGGTCAGCCGGGACGGAGAAGTTCTTCGCTATATCAGGCGGGAGGACCGAGAGCACCGGCATTCCCACCATCTCGTCGGGTCTTCTGGAGCAGAGGGAGCAGAACAGTCTGTTTGCGTACACTATCCTTCCATCAGGCGAGAGCCTGCAGAGGGGGTCGGTCAGGTCTTCGACGATGACGCGATAGGGGGAGCCGGCAGGATCCAGTTCCCCGGACCGGGAGATCGCGATCGAACCGAGGATACCTGCAGCCGCCCAGACCGCATCAATCTCGAACCGGTGCCACGCGCGCCCTTCGGGTCCGTACAGCACGAGGGCACCCTGGAACCCGGACCCGAAGAAGACGGGGACGGCCAGGGCCGGCGTAGAGAGACCCACGACCGGCCGCCCTGCCGCGAGCTCCTCTGCTGAGCCGGGCGGCAGAGCCCCGCAGGAGAGGGACCGTCCTTCACCGCGCGGTTGGCCTTCGCCGTCGACCCACTCGTAACGGACGCGCAGGCAGACCCCGCCCGTCTCCGGTATGCGGACGATCTCGGCAAAGCAGGCGCTACTCGCTCCTGCCGTCCTGCCAAGACGCCGGATAAAGGTCTGTATCCGGCCATCCTCCTCGCCGCCACAGGAAACGATCTCCGTCGCATCTGCAAGAAACTGCATGTACGCCCGGAGTCGGGGGGAGGTCCGCCTCCGCATGGTCCGAGTCATCATCTCCGGCTCACCCCAACGTCGGCTCAGGTCAGGGAACCCGGAACAGCCTCCGGCCCACCCGAAGACCGGCACTGCCCCATCTCCCTCAATCAAGCATCCCTGCATCTCAGTAGGTCGTCAAGGATTTTCTGGATATCGATCCAGATTATGAGATCTTTGTCTGCCTTCCTCTCCTTATCGAGGCTATCGCTGCCCTGCAGCTTGATGATCCCCTTCATGTAGGCCTCTCTGGAGATCGCCTCGTCCATCCGCTCGACATCGGCCTCCGTGACCTGGATGACGCTGTGGACGTCGTCGACGACGATCCCGACGTTCGACCCGCCGGAGGCCTCGGGGGCGAGCACGATGATCTTCTGGCTCTCGCCGGCCCCCTGCCCGGAGAGGCCCAGCATCTCCGAGAGGTTGACGATGTTCGTGATCTCGCCGCGGAGGTTCATGATCCCTTCCAGGTAGGGCGGCGCCCTCGGCAGCGGCGTGATCGGCATCATCTCGACGATCTCCCGCGCGAGGCCGATATCGAGGGCATAGAGGGAACCCCCGATCTGGAACTCAACAACACCCATGGTTGCCATTCGCGACACCTGCCCTAGAAGGAGAACCGCTGCATGGTCTCCTTGAGGTCGCGTGCCATGCTGTTGAGCTCGTGCGCGGCGCTGCCGATCTCCTCGGTCGAAGCACTCGCCTCCTCGGAGAGCGACGCCAGGTCCTCCACCTGCGCCTGAGTCTCCTTGGTCAGGCGGGCCCCCTCGTCCATCGCCTGCACGACGCGGTTCGCGACGTTCGCCTGGCCCTCGATCGCCCGGGCGATCTCACCCATGTCGCCGCTGATCGCCTCGGCTCCGGCGACGATCTTCTTCAATTCGGCGATGGTCTGGTTGACGCTCTCGACGCCGCTCTCGATCTCCGAGTAGACCTGCTCCATGTTCTTTGCGGTCTGGTTGCTGTTGTCGAGGATCGAGGTGATGAGGTCCTCGATGTTGTGGCTCGCCCGCTTGGACTCCCCGGCGAGGTTCCGGATCTCCCCGGCGACGACGGCAAACCCGCGGCCGTGCTCCCCGGCCCGGGCCGCCTCGATCGCGGCGTTCAGCGCAAGGAGGTTGGTCTGGTTGGCGATATCGTTGATGAGCTTCACGATCTTCCCTATCTCCGCCATCTGGCCGTTGAGCCGGACGATCTCGTCCATGCTCTGCCGCGAGATCTTCTCGACGACCGCCATCTTCTTCTTCGTGGCCTCACCGAGTTCCAGGCTCTCCCTCCCGTTCCGTGTCGCCTCGTTGGTCGCACCGAGCACCTCCTGCGCCGTCCCCGCGATCTCCTCGTTCGAGGCGGAGAGGTCGGCGATCTGGCCCTCGATATTCTCGATCTGTTCAAGGACCTTCTTTGAGAGGTCTGCGCACTTCTGGCTCGTCACCGCCACCTGTTCGGCTGCCTTCGCGATCTCGTCGGAACTCTTGCTCGTGTCCTGCGTGCTGCTCTCGAGCTGGATGATGGCGCCCTGCACCTTCTTGAAGGGGACGACGACGGTGTCCAGCGTCTCGTTGATTCCCTCCACAATATTGCGGTACTCCCCTTCGTGCTTCGCCGCATCGGCGCGTAAAGCCAGGTCGCCCTTCTTCGCCGCCCGGGTCAGGCGTTCCGTATCGGCGGTCAGGGCCTGGAGCGTATCAAGGGTCCGGACGAACGCCGGGACAAGCCGGTCCTGTTCGGAACGGCGGCCGACCTTCACCAGGGCAGCGTGGTCGGAGAGGTCGCCGTGGCTGATCCGCTCGACGATCTCGGCAATATGGTTGACCCGGTCCTGGACCGTGTTGACCGCGGTGGCGACCTCCGCGAAGATACCCTGGTATTGCCCGGCCATCCGGACCGTGTAATCGTTGACGGCCATCCGCTGCAGGATGCGGTCCGCCTCGGCAAGTCCGGCAAGGCCGTCGATGCACTGGTTCAGGCTCTCCCTGATCTTGTTGAAGTCGCCCCGGTAATCGGCCGTGATCTTTTCAGGGATCTCTCCGCGACCTATCCGGTTGATGTAATTCGCTGTCACTTCGATCGGATCAATGAAAGCATCGAGAGCTTCGTTCACGCCTTCGAGGATCGAGCGGTAGTCCCCCTGGTGCCTGGCGAGGTCAGCGCGGGCGTCAAGTTTTCCGGCGGCGGCGCCACGGGTCAGTCGCTCCGTATCGGCGATCACGAGCCCGATGGCCCCTTTCACCTTCTCCAGGCTCCCGGCGATCTTAGTGAAGTTTCTACGCAGGTCCTGAGTATACTCGTCAGCCTCGGCGACCGCGAGATTGAAGTTGAGGTCGCCGCGGGCAAGCAATTCCAGGTTTCCGGCGATACGATCCACCTCGCGTTCCATGTACTCCGAGACCCTGGCACGGTCAGTGATCTCCTCGATGATCTCGACCTGGCCCATCGGCTCGCCGTCCGCGTCCGTCACGTACGATATGTCGACCTGGTACCTGCCGCCGTTCATCTCGAAGAACGTCTGGCTCTCGCCCCGCCGCACGCAGGCGACGGCGCAGTCCTTGGTGTTGCAGATCCCCGTGTTCCAGGTGGCGCATGACTTGCCACGGACGTCCGCCCTCTTCCTGCCGATGAGGCTCTCCGCCGCTTCGTTGATGAACGTCCAGTTCATATCGAGGTCGGTAGCCGAGATCGGGAACGGCACCGCATCGAGGATCGACTCATACCAGGCTGCGACGTTTGCAGCCGCCTTCTTCTCGCGGGTGACGTCCACAAGTTCCATGTGCGCCCCCCTGACGCTGCCGGCGGCGTCAAACAGCGGTGCTGCCCACTCCTTGAGGATCAGGACGCCCTTCGGACACCTTATCTTCACCTCGGCGGAGGTGAGGCGTTTCTCGCGTATGGAGATGGCAACGCTCTCGCCTTTCAGTTCCAGAATCTCGAGGGCCTTGATGTTCAGGCGCAGGCCCTCTTCGCGGCTCCACCCGAAGAGTTCGAGCGCCGTGTTGTTGAGGTCGATGAAGTTGAGATCGCGGTCCACGGTGATCATGGGCAGGGGGTTCCTGTCGATCAAACCCCGGGTATCGGCAATCTTCGTGAGAACTTCCGCCAGCTCGCCGCCGGCAAGCCCGCCGGCAAGCATCCCGGGCTCAAACTCTCCACCGGCGGCGCTCTTGAGCAGGCGCATGAGGTCGGCGCTTATTCTCCATTCTTTGCCATAGTCGAGGGTATCGTTATCAGACAGTTCCGGCGTACTCTCCATCGTGATCATCCTTCTTGGGTTCTCCCCGGATCGATATGTCGCCCCGGGGCGGGCAGCATCTGTACGGGTCAGGAGTATCTCGTACGGGAGCGGAACGGCGATCTGCCTCAGAAGTAAGGATAGTCTATCCGACTCTGCTCTGCCGTCAGTGGGTATGGGTGAGTGCTGAGAGCCTGGCCTGCTTTGCATCGCTCATATGCATGCATATGTGTGTGCGTATGCTTATCGCAGATAGGCTTCATTTTATATATATGACTTGTGAATTGATACCCACCCGGAGTCGATCGGATCAGCTGAATATTCAGCCGGAATAGTGATATTTCAGATCCGGGACTCTGCGAATCGATCCCAACCCCGGGGGTCCCATACACCCCTATGGGAAACAGGAGAGAAAGGCTACAGAAAAGGGGAAGTCCTAATGCCTGACACCATACCGGAGCTTGAAGAGATCAAGAAACTCCTCCGCCAGGAACCACGAGGTCTCAGCATCCTTGAGATCTCACGGGAACTCGAGATCGGCAGGAACGTGACTGCGAAGTACCTGAGCATGCTCTACGCCGCGGGCCAGGTCGAAGTCCGCCGGGTCGCCGCGGCGAAACTCTACACCCTCGCGCACCGGGTACCGGTCTCCGCGCTTCTCGGGCTGACCTCAGACCTGATCGTGGTGCTGGACCGGCATCTGCGCGTCGTGCTCGCTAACGGTGCGTTTCTGGCTGCATTCTGTCCCCGCAGGATCGATATCACCGGCCGTTCGTTTGAGGTGTTCTTCCCGGAACGCTCCCTCCCCCGGGAGATCGAGAAGATGACCGGGACCGCGCTCCGGGGGCATGAGGGCAGATGCGAGATTCACCGGGAGAGCGACGGTTCCAGCGTGCAGTTCCGCGCGAAGTTCGTCCCCGTGGTCTTCGAAGACGGAGCTCCGGGCGTGACCGTCATTCTCGAGGACGTCACCCGCGAGGTCGAAGCGGCGCGGAGCCTCGAGAAAGCCCTTGAGGAAAAGGAGGCGCTGATTCACGCGATTCACTACCGGATAAGGAACACCCTCCAGACGGCCTCAAGCATCATGCACCTGCAGACCTCGCAGCTCAATGATCCCGTCGCCAGAGGGGCGATCCGCGCGACGGAACAGCAGATCCTCGCCCTCGCCCTCGCCCACGAGGACCTCTACCTCTCGCAGAACTCCGACCGCGTCAGGATGGAGGAGTACCTGACCCGCCTCGCCGGCACCCTCATCGGCACCTACGGCGTGTCCCCGGAGAAGATCGCCTGGACGGTACGCGCCCCGGAGATCGAGATGCCGCTCGAACTTGCCCAGTTCACCGGGTTCCTCCTCACCGAACTCATCACCAACGTCATTCAGCACGCATTCCCGGGCAGCATGACCGGGACGATGGAGGTGACGATCGACCGCGAGCAGTCGGGCGCATACACCGTCAGAGTCCGGGATACCGGGGTGGGCATCCCGGACGGGCTCGCAATCGCCGCGACAACCAACCCCGGCCTCTCCACCGTTCGGCTCCTCGTCGAGCGGTACCTCAACGGACGGATCACGATCGAACGGGACAGTGGGACGATCGTGACGATAACCTTCGGAGGAGACGAGCTCCTCACGCCTCCCCCCGAAGTTACGTCGGCTGGAGAGCGTGCCTGATCGCGCAGATCAGGTCCCCGGTGGTGAACGGTTTGAGGACATATCCGGCAGGAGAGGTCGCCTCGGCCCTGCTCCTGACGGACTGATCCGAGTAGGCAGTTACGTAGACGACCGGGAGGCCGAGACGGTCGCGGATGATCCGCGCCGCCTCAATGCCATCCATGCTGCCTTTGAGCGTAATATCCATGAAGATCAGGTGCGGCCGCACCCGCTCGGCCTCCCTGATGGCGTCCTCACCCGTCGTCGCCACCGCGACGCTCCGGTAGCCGAGATCTTCGAGCCGCGCCACCATGTCGAGTGCGATGATGCCGTCGTCCTCGACGACAAGTATCCGTGTCTCCTCACCCGTTCCGGTCATCTTATACATCCTGCCCGCCCCTGCCGCGCAGCCGCTCCCGGCTCCGCCGCACGCGCGATGGCCTCGCATAATGATATCGGACCCGGGTTATTTACTGTTTTTGAGATACTCCATCAGAAGGAAGGGACCTGCCCGGCCCCATGCTCCCCGCCCGGCACCTTCATAATTCCTCTGGATCACACAGGGCCGGTCCGGGCAGGCTGCCCGGGCCCGGGAAGTGAGAAGGATGAAGCGACTGGAAGGGAAGAACGTCCTCATCACCGGCGGCTCGACCGGCATCGGCAGGGCGACGGCGATCAGGTTCGCGGACGAGGGCGCAAACGTCGCCATCAACTACCACTCAGGCGAGAAGGAGGCGGAGATCACGCTTGGGGAGGCGAGGCAAGCCTGCAGCCTCGCCCGGGAGAAGGGGTGCGAGGGTATGCTGGTCCAGGGGGACGTCTCCCGCGAGGAGGACGTCAGGCGCATCTTCCGGGAGGTCCTCGACGCCTGGGGGCGGCTCGACATCCTGATCAACAACGCCGGCATCCAGACCGCGAGCCCGACCCACGAGATGACGGCCGACGACTACGACCGGGTCCTCGCGGTGAACCTCCGGGGGGCGTTCCTCTGCGCCCGCGAGGCGGTGCGGCACTTCCTCGACCGCGGGGGCGGCGGCATCATCCTCAACAACACATCGGTCCACGAGATCATCCCAAAACCGCAGTATGCCCCCTACGCCGCGAGCAAGGCGGGGCTCGGCTCGCTCGGGAGGACCCTCGCGCTCGAGTACGCCGGGGAAGGGATCCGGGTCAACACGGTCGCCCCCGGCGCGATCGCGACCCCGATAAATAAGGAGTGGGCGGAGGACCCCGAGAAGAAGGCGCTCGTCGAGGAGAATATCCCGATGGGGCGGGCAGGAGAGGTCGAGGAGATCGCCGCGGTCTTCGCGTTCCTCGCCTCCGACGAGGCCGCCTACATCACCGGGCAGACGATCTACGTGGACGGCGGTCTGACCCTCTACCCGGGTTTCCGGACGCCGTGGTCGTCGGGGAGTTAGGAGGTGCAGGGGCGAACCCCGCCCGGCCTCGCGGGGCGGGACCCCCGCAAACCACCGGGATCGCGCACCGGCTCCTGCCGGAATCCCCGGCATGCCCCCAATTTATTCAAACAAATTAATATAATTCTATTTTTATACAATAACCCCTAAAAATGGACGCTCGATACCGGGCCCGCCCCCGGGAGTCCCGGCACGGGAGTCTCTGCGAGGGACGGTTCCATGAGCAGTGGAAGAGGCGCGATAAGGCATGGTCTTTGAGGCAAAAGAGAGTCTGACAGACGAAGAGGTCGCCCACGGCCTGAAACTCGTCATCCGCGACGGCCTTGCCACCCAGGCGATGGTGACGCTGACCGGCGGCATCTTTCTCGTAGCGTTCGCCCTCCAGCTCGGCGCGTCGAACACCGTCATCGGCCTGCTCGCCGCCATCCCGCCGCTTGCCGGACTCCTGCAGATACCCTCCATCTACATCGTCGACCGCATCCAGAGCCGCAGGCTGGTCGTCGTCACGGCATCGCTTGCGGCGCGTCTCTGCTGGATCCCCATCATCCTGATACCGTTCTTCCTCTCGCCCGGACAGGGAATCATCGTGCTCGTCGCATCGATAGCCCTCTACGCATCGTTCTCGGCGATATCCCACTGCGGCTGGAACTCGTGGATGCGGGACCTGATACCGCAGGACCGGCTCGGCGACTTCTTCTCCCGGCGGCTGACCCTCTCCACGGTGATCGCCCTCGTCATCAGTCTCGTCGCCGGTTTCTTCATCGACACGTGGAACGTCGTCGTTCCTGACCTCTCCGCCTACGGCTACTCGGTCCTCTTCCTCTTCGGGCTCATCGCCGGGCTCATCGGGATCATCTTCCTCGCCCGCACGCCCGAACCGGAGATGATCGTCGACGGCGGGGACGACAGCCTGATCGCCGCCATCAGAAAACCCTTCCAGGACCTCAACTTCAAGAACCTCATCGTCTTTCTCGGCTCCTGGAACTTCGCCGTCAACCTCGCGGCGCCGTTCTTCACGGTCTACATGCTGCAACGGATAGGGCTCGACATCTCGGTCGTCGTCATCCTCGGCGTCCTGAGCCAGGTCATGAACATCGTCTTCTACCGGTCATGGGGCCGGGTCTCCGACCGGTTCTCCAACAAATCAGTCCTCGCGGTGAGCGGCCCGCTCTTCATGCTCGCGATCTTCGCGTGGATGTTCGTCACCCTTCCCGGGATCTACGCCCTGACCTACCCGCTGCTCATCCTCATCCACATCCTGATGGGGATCTCGCTTGCGGGGGTCTCGCTCGCCTCGGGCAACATCAGCCTCAAGATGGCCCCGCAGGGCCAGGCGACCAGTTACCTTGCGGCGAGCACCTTCGTCAACTCGGTCGCCGCAGGGGTCGCCCCGATCCTCGGCGGGCTCTTCGTGGACTTCTTCGCGGAGCGGGAACTCATCTGGACCCTGATCTGGAGGGACCCGGTGCAGGAACTCGTCTTCGTCACCCTCGACATCCAGCAGTGGGAGTTCTTCTTCCTCTTCGCCTTCCTCCTCGGCCTCTACTCGCTCCACCGCCTGACGGTGGTGCAGGAGGAAGGGGAGGCGAAGGAGCAGGAGGTCGTCGACGAACTGATCGCGGGAGTCAGGCGGGACATGCGGAACTTCTCCCCGGCCGGGGGCCTCCGCGACCTGGTGAAGTTCCCCTTCTCGGCTCTCAGGAGCCAGCGGAAGAAGCGGCGGTAGGGAGAGGCGGCGCTCCGATACCTTCATGCCCCCGCCATCCATAGCCCCGTACCGGTGAACAGGATCATGGGCGGGAAGGGCTGGATCGCGGGCCTCGCCGTCGCGATACTCCTCGCAGGGGTGCTCGTCTCCGGGTGCGCAGGCGCTTTCCGGACGCTCGACGGGAACAGCACGCCGGGAACGGCGGAGGGAGGAGTCACCCTCCCGGAGCCCCGGTTTGAGAGCGGCGTCTCCGTCGAGGAGGCGCTGAGAGAGCGGCGGTCTGTCCGGAGTTACGCCGACCTGCCGCTCGCGCTCGCCGACGTCGGCCAGCTCCTCTGGGCGGCACAGGGGGTCACGGATGATGAGGGCCACCGGACCGCTCCCTCCGCCGGCGCCCTCTACCCCCTGGAGGTCTATGTCGTCGCGGGCAGTGTTGAAGGAATTGAGCCGGGGGTCTACCATTACCGGCCCGGCGAGCACCTGCTCCTCCGGGTCGGCAACGGGGACCGGCGGGCCGATCTCCAGGCGGCGGCCGCGAGCCAGACTTCCGTCGGGGATGCACCGGCAACCATCGTCATCGCCGCGGTCCCGGACAGGACGATTGAGAGGTACGGTGAGCGGGGGATGCGCTACGTCGAGATGGAGGTTGGGCATGCCGCGGAGAACGTCTACCTCCAGGCTGAGGCGCTCGGACTCGGTACCGTCGCGATCGCCGCCTTCGACGAGGGCGAGGTCGGGGAGATCCTCGCACCCCCCGAAGGGACCGTGCCGCTCTACCTCATGCCGGTGGGGCACCCCGGTCCGGGGACTTGAGGGATCAGCGCACGCGAAGCCGCGAAGTCCGCGAAAGGGTGTGACTGCTAACGATGGACTTCGCGTCTTTTCGCGGCTTCGCGTGAGGTTGACCATGCAAATATACCGTTCACAATATGGAGCCGCGAACGGAACTCCAGCGAATGATTGAAGTCACCGGCCGGCCAGAGGGCGGCACATGGACACCCTCGAAGTGATCATGACCCGGCGGAGCGTGCGGGAGTACACCGACCGCCCGGTGCCGGCCGGGACGGTGAGGCAACTCCTCGCCGCCGCGATGCAGGCCCCGTTTGCCGGGGGCGAGCCCCCCTGGCACTTCATCGTCATCGACGACCCCCATATCCTCGATGCCGTCCCGGCGATCAGCCCCTACGTGGAGGTCCGCACCCCCGCACCGCTCGCGGTCCTCGTTTGCGCCGACCTGCACCTCCCGGAGGGGGCCGATCTTGCGGTCCAGGGCTGCGCCGCGGCGACGGAGAACCTCCTCCTCGCCGCCCACGCCCTCGGTCTCGGCGCCGTCTGGACCGCCGTCTACCCGGACCCCGACCGGATGCTCGGGTTCGCAAACCTCTTCTCGCTCCCGGGCGCCGGTGCTCAAGCTCCGTCCCAGAGGGAGATCGCACCCTTCGCCCTCGTCACCGTCGGTCACCCGGCCGTACGCCTGCCGCCTATCGACCGCTATCGCGAGGACCGGGTCCACCGGAACGCCTGGTGACGGCTCCCTCTGCCGGACGCAAATGCTCATCCCTTATCAGGCCGGCCCTCCAACAGGGATCCGTGCAGACGGAGCAGGGAGACGAAACCGGCCGGGAAGCCGGTTCACCATTCGGCTTTCCGAAGAACAGAATGGAGGCGCTCACCGACGGGATATTCGCCATCGCCATGACTCTTCTGGTCCTCAGCCTCGACGTCCCGGCAGGCATCCAGAACTCCTCCAACATCACCGTCGTGGCGATGCTTGCCGACCTTGCTCCCGACCTCTACCACTACTTCCTCGCGTTCTTCATCCTCGCTTCCTTCTGGATAGCCCATCACGCCCAGGTGGACCGGCTCCGGCATATCGACCGCCGCTTCCTCTGGCTCAACATCGCCACGCTGATGTTCGTCACGCTGGTCCCCTTCTCCGTCAACCTCATCGGCGACTACCCTGACGAGCCCTTCGCGGCGGTCGTCTTCGAGGCAAACCTCCTCCTCATCGGCCTGTTCTTCGCCGCGCAGTGGTGGTATGCCGTGAACAGGGGGCGGCTCGTCCAGTCCGGCACCGACGTGATGCGCGTAAACCAGCGGGTAGCGGTGGTCCCGGCCGTCTCCGCCGTCGCGATCCTGCTTGCCCTCGCCGGCTGGACCTGGAGCACGGTGCTCTACGCGCTCATTCCCTTCGTGATGGTGTTTCTGCCGCAGGGCAGGTGAGGTCCGGCACGGCCGACGGCTGCTGCTGGCTGATGCAGTGGATCGCGCCGAACCCCTCGACCATCGCCGTGCAGTCGATCCCGACGACCTCGCGGTCCGGGAAGAACCCCCGGATCCGGGCGAGCGCGACCTCGTCGTTGGGGTGTCCGAAGACCGGCACCAGCACGACAGTGTTGCCGATATAGAAGTTCGCGTAACTCGCCGGCAGCCGCTCCTCGCCGCCGACCTTCCCCGGCATCGGGAGCGGGACGACCCTGAGGGGGTTGCCGTCCTGGTCGGTCGAGGACCGGAGGACGGCGAGGTTCTCCTGCAGGACGGCGTAGTTCTCGTCGTCCTCGTTCTCCTCGACGGCGCAGAGGACGGTTCGTTCGTCCACGAACCGGACGATGTCGTCGATGTGGCCGTCGGTGTCGTCGCCGGCGATGCCGTGCCTGAGCCATATGATATGGCCGGCGCCGAGGTAGGCCTCCAGGTAGCCTTCGACCTCCGCCCGCGAGAGGTGCGGGTTCCGGTTCGGGTTTAAGAGGCAGGCCTCCGTCACGATCACCGTGCCGCAGCCGTTCACCTCGATCGAACCGCCCTCAAGGACGATCCCTGGCGAAAAGACGGAGAGACCCATCTCGCGGTTCATGAAGAGCGGGATCCCGGTATCCCTCATGAGTTCGGGATACTTCTCCCCCCAGGCGTTGAACGTCCAGTCGACCATCGCGAGGTCTCCGGTCTTTCTGTTGACCACGAACGTCGGCCCGTAGTCGCGGAACCAGACGTCGACGTAGTCGGCGATATGGAACCTGACGCCCCTCGTATCGACGCCCTCTTCCTCGAGCATCGCCTCGATCCGGGTCCGCATCGCTTCATTGGTGACGAGGAGGTCGACGGTCTCGGAGCCCCGGAGCGCCGCGATGATCTCGATGTAGGCCCGCTCCACGCCGGCGAGGTTGGCGAACGTCTCGCGGTCGTGGGGCCAGGAGAGCCAGACGGCGTCGTGCGGCTCCCACTCCGCCGGCATACGATAGCCGGACCCCGCAGGGGTCCTGCCCGGCGGGAGCCTCCGGGTGAGCGCACCATAGGTCTCCGGCCGCCGGTTCCGGAAGAAGCCCCAGCCTTCCCGGACGCTCCGGTTCATCGAGAGGTCGACCTCGACGACGAGGACCTCCTCGTCGGTCCCGCTCGCCCGGGCGAGGATGTTTCCGAAGGCGTCGGCGACGAACGAACTCCCGAAGAACCGGATCTCGCCCTCGTCGCCCACCCGGTTGACGGCGGCGACGTGGACGCTGTTTGCTATCGCGTGGCCCCGCTGCACCGTCTCCCACGCCTCGCGCCAGTCCCCCTCGGGCGGCTCCTCCCCGGCGATCCGGCCGATGGCGGTCGGGTAGAAGATGATCTCTGCACCCCTGAGCGCGGCCGCCCTCGCGGCCTCCGGGAACCACTGGTCGTAGCAGATGAGCACGGCGATCCGGGCGTAACAGGTCTCGTAGACCCGGTAATGGTCCCCGGCCCGGAAGTAGGACTTCTCGTAGAAGAGCGGGTCGAAGGGGATATGCACCTTCCGGTAGGCCGGGAGGAGCCGCCCGTCCGCATCGATCACCACCGCCGCGTTGTAATACTCGCCCGACCCGGTCCGCTCGTAGACCGGGACGACGACCACCACGCCGTGCTCCCGGGCGAGCGCCGCGAAGGCTTCCGTCGAAGGGCCCGGGATCGTCTCCGCATAGCGAGAGGCGTCGGTATCCTCGTACTGCGGGAAGTAGGGGACCCGGTAGAGTTCCTGCAGGCAGAGGATCCGGGCACCCCCGGCGATAGCCTGTCGCGCAAGCTCCAGGGTGTGGGCCAGGTTACGGTCGGGGTCGTCGCCCACCGCCGCCTGGATGAGGCCGATCTTCTGTGTGCTCATCTCCATCATCTCTCCGTATCCGTAGGGCACTTCAGCGTTTTATAGCAACCTATGAGCATACCGTTATCCCGGACCGCCTCCAATTATCGGGAAGAATGGATTTCGCGACAACCCTCCTCGTCGCCGTCGGGCTTGCTATGGATGCGCTGGCCGTCTCGATCAGCGGCGGGGCCGCGATCAGGGAAGGCCGGGTCAGGTGGGCGCTCGTCATCGGAGCGCTCTTCGGCGGGTTCCAGATGGGGATGCCAGTGCTCGGCTGGCTCGGCGGGACGGGCCTCGCCTCGTTCACCGAGGCCTACGCCCCCTGGATAGCCTTTCTGCTCCTCGCCCTCATCGGCGGGAAGATGATCGTTGAGGCGGTGCGGGGCGACGGCGAGAGCGTCCGGTTCGAGAACGGAGCGGCCGTCCTCCTCCTCCTCGCCGTCGCGACCAGCATCGATGCCCTCGCCGTCGGCGCCACCTTCGCCTTCCTCGAGACCCCGATCCTCGTCCCTGCGGTCACGATCGGGGTTGTAACCTTTGCCATCTCCGCCGCGGGCGTCCTGATCGGGAGTTCGTTCGGCGGCCTCCTGGGGCGGAAAGCCGGGATCTTCGGCGGCATCATCCTGATCGGGATCGGTCTCCGGATCCTCGTTGAGCACCAGATCCTCTGAGGCTTACACGGTCTCGTCGAGGATCCGCCGCATATCGAGGACGAGATCTTTGCTCTCGGAGTCGAGCGCGACCAGCCTGAGATCCTCTGCCGAACGGACCCCGATGCCGAGTTCGGCGGCCCGGGCGATCTGGTCCGCCTCAAAGATCCGGCCTCCCATCACCTCCGGCGTCGAGCCGTAGAGCCGGAGGAGGGCGATCCCGGCGGCGTCGAGGGCTATGCGGTCGGTGCTCGCGAGGATGACGTTCGGGGCGATGCGCTCGCCCCGCTCGGGCCCCCCCTTCGAGAACCCCTCCGTCGCGTCCATGACGGCGAGGTCGCAGGGAACGAACCGGTTGATCTCGGCGACCATCCTCCTCTGGTGCGGCGACGAGTGGAGTTCCGCCATGTAGTTGTAGCCGGTCGCGGGGTCCCGCGCCGCCACGGCCCCGACCGTGTTCTTCAGGGAGAGGGAGACATGCCCGCCGAAACGGTGAGTCTTCAAGCAGCAGGTCTGGATCACCGCATCCGCCTCCGAAAAGACCCGGGCGACCAGGAATCCCCGCTCCCAGTGGAGCCCGTCCGGCGGGACCGCCTCCCACCCTTCAGGGCCGAGATCGTCGAGCACCGCCACCTCCGCCCCCGCCCGGCCTGCAAGATCGACAGCGCCCCGGTTCTTCAGCACCGCGGCGGTCTTTCCCATCCCGCTCCGCTCGCCGAGCAGGACCGACCGGGCACCGGCATCGCGGATCCGGCCGAGGAGTGCTTCCAGCATCTCGGGGTGGGTCGTCGCGGGGAACGGGTCGTCGCTGTTGAAGTTCGCCTTGACCGCGACCGCCTTTCCGTCGAGCGAGGGCAACCCCGCCTCGCTCCAGAGCGCCTTCGCGGCGTGATCGCGATCGGATGCCTCGACGATGTAGACTTCAGATGCCGCTGGAGATGCCATGCGCGCAGAGTGCCCCGCCAAGATATAAAAACTGAACGCTGCCCGGCCCGTATCATGCCCCGATGCAGCAAACGCGGCTGGCGCAAGGGATTTGCACTTCCACGGAGAGGAGAGCCGGGGCCGCGGGTCCCGCCGGCCCTCCTCCCCCGTGGAGCGCGGGAGGGCGGGCAGGGATGGTACGGGAAACGGCGCCCTGCGGGGGGAGAGAGGACCGCAGACCGGCACCGGCGCACCCGCCATCCCGGACGCGCAGGAGATCGAACGCCGCAGAAAGGCGCGACCCGGACGCCACATTCGACACGTATAAGAGCACACCGAGCGCAATACGTAGTAAAACCTCAGGACATCGTAGAGACCGCGCATCCGGCGTGGAATACTTTCGGAGGTGCCCGGCGCAGGTCGGGCGCCCCCGAAGGGTAGAAGGTTATGAGGCTATTACAACCATGACTTCCAGAATGCATACCCCCCACACCACCTGTCCGAGCTGCCATGAAGAGGTCTTCCTGGACGAACTCGTGGGCGGGCGCTGCCCCCTCTGTGGGTATTCCCTCGATGAAGATGACGGGACGTGCAGCGAATACGAGGAGACCCTCGAACGCTCCGACCTGGGATGGATGATCTTCCAGCTCTTCGTCTTCAAGCGGTTCTGCAACAGGGGAGCAAGCCCGTTCCAGGTCATGCAGGTCCTCTCCCGGTACGAGGAGCTCACCCAGTGCAACCCCGCCGACGCGGAGACGATGCAGTTCTCTCTGGAAGTTCCCATGAGCCGCTGGGAGCGGCTGGTCCCGAAACGGTGCGCAAAATGCGGCCGGATATTCTTCTCCGGCGGAAAAGCGGTGATCTCCGGGGACATCTCGTCCCCCGACCACCCAAAAACGTATACCTGCCCGTCCTGCTGAATCAGTAGGTCCGGGCGACGAGAGCCGACGTGCCCTTCCCGCCACAGGCGATGCACGGGCCGTCCGAGACGGTGATCAGGTCCGAACGGATATCGGACCCGAGGATGCTCGCATCCACCGCCGCCTCGATCTTTTCTGCACACTCCTGCGACCCGCACCAGTGAACGACCGCAACGCCTGTCTTCACCGCTGCCGCGGCCTCCTCGAGCGTCGCCGCAACGACGATCTTATCGGCCATCGCCTGGTGCGCCGCCCGGCCCATCTCTTCGCCGAACTCTGCAAGGACGGAGTTGACTCCCTCGACGACGCCGCGGCGATCGAGCGTGATCTTTTTGCCCGTCCGGGTGACGGCGACGACCGTGTTCGCGTCGATGTCGCGGGGCCCGATCTCGACCCGGAGCGGGACGCCACGCATCTCCCAGTGGTAGTACTTCGCGCCCGGCCGCATATCCCGGTCGTCCAGTTTCACGGCGAAGCGAGCGTTCCGGAGCTCTTCCTCGAGTCCCTTCGCCGCCGCGAGCACCTCGTCGCGCCGCTTCCCGACGATGATCGGGACGATGACGACCTCGATCGGCGCAACCTCCGGCGGCAGCACGAGCCCTTTATCGTCGCCGTGGATGCTTATGACGGCCGCGATCGACCGCTCGGAGATCCCGTAGCAGGTCTGATAGGCGTACTGCCGCTCCCCGTTCGCGTCCTCATAGGTGATATCGTAGGTGCGGGAGAAGTGGTCGCCGAGCATGTGCGCCGTCCCGATCTGGAGCGTCTTTCCATCGGGCATGATGGTGTCGACCGCGATGGTGTAGTCGGCTCCGGGGAACTTGTCCCAGTTCGGGCGGCGGGAGATGATCACCGGCACCCGGAGGCTGTCGTAGAACTCCTTGTAGAGGTCGAGCGCGACCTCGACCTGGGCCGCCGCCTCCTCCCATGTCGCGTGGACGGTGTGCGCCTCCTTAAACGACGTGATCTCCCGGAGACGGATGAGCGGGCGGGTGTGCTTCGTCTCGTAGCGGAACGTATTGACGATCTGGTAGAGTTTCAGGGGCAGGTCCGTGTGGGACCGGATCCAGAGCGAGTACATCGGGTAGATGGCGGTCTCGCTCGTGGGGCGGAGGGCGAGCGGCACGTCGAGCTCGCTCGTGCCGCCGTGAGTGACCCAGTAGACCTCGTCCTCGAAGCCCTTGATGTGCTCGGCCTCCTTCATGAACTCGGTCTTGGGGATCAGGAGAGGGAACATCGTCTCGGCGTGGTCGCGGTCCATCAGGTCCCGCAGTATCCCGTATGCACGTTTCCTGATGCCGAACCCGTGGGGATACCAGACGTAGAGCCCCTTGACCGGGTAGCGGACGTCCATGATCTCGGCTCGCCAGAGAACCTCGTTGTACCACTCGGAAAAACTCTCTTTCCGGGGAAGTACGCCTGTATCTTCTTCCATCCGTCTCGTACCTCAAAAATTGTGACTATTGCCCTAAGCTATCATACTTAGGACTGCCGGCGTAATAAATGCCTCCACGACCGCCGCAAGCACGAGGAGAGGGACGACCGTCCGGAGAAAGAGGCCGGCGAGAGGCACCGCCCGACCGGCGGCGTCGCCCCTCCCGTACCACTCGGCGAGGAGTTCCTTCCCGAGGAGGAGGCCGAGACCCCCTGCGACGAGGAAGGCGGGGATCTCGAAGATCCCGTGCGGTGCGAGCGCCGCAGCGATGTAGAGGAGACCGTGCTCCTGCCGGACGACCTCCGTCACCATGCCGATCAGGAGCCCGTTGACCGCGAGGACGAGCCCCGTGACCACGCCGAACGACGCTCCCCCGAGGAAGAGGATGAGACAGACGCCGAGGTTATTCAGGAAGAGTTTCCCCGCAAGGACCGCCGCGGAGTCGGAGAGGAGGCCGGCCACGACCTCCTCGCTGAAGAGAGTCATCATCTCCGCACCGATCGAGGGATTACCGGCCACGACGGCGACGCCGATCCCGACCGAGACGGCAAAGACCGCAGCCGCAAAGACCGCGGCCCGGAGGGGTGAGTCCTCAGACATGGAGCACCATCCGCATCAGGCCCCGGATCCCGGGCGCCATGCCGACGACGATCATGGCGAGGAGGATGAGGTGCCAGAGCCCCGAATTCCCCTCCCGCCGGTACAGCTCGAGGACGTAGATTGCAGGGAGGAGGACTGCGATCTTGAGGAGGAACATCGAGAACGCGGTCCCGGTCGCCTCGATCAGGGCGCCGCCCACGACGTGCTGCTCCACATACTGAATGGGGTGGATGTCGATACCGTAACTGGTCGCGCTCGCGTCGAGCAGGTGCCCGAAGATGAGGAGTTTGTAGAGGATGTTCGAGGCGTAATCCCACTTCAGCACGTAGACCAGGAACGCCCAGAAGGCAACCGACGTGACCGTGGCGAGGACGAGGATGATGGCGAGGACGTCGAGCGCGATCGTCGACTCGGTGAGGCCGAACCAGACGAGTGCCGCTCCGGAGAGGAGGCAGGCGACGATGCCCGCTCCCCCGTAGACCCGGCTGTAGCGGGCGACCAGCCCCGCGTTCTCCGCGAGTTTCCCGGTGAAGAGGGCGATCGCCGCAATCGCGAAGATCGTGAAGAAGATCAGGGGCGTGATCAGGAGAAACCGGAGATCGGAGGTGATCATCCCGGTATCCTCGACGACTCTGAGGAGGCCGCCGAGAACGACGAAGGGGAGGGTCGCGAGGACAAGCTCGCCGTCGACGGCGATCCTGTACCGCTGGAGCCCCCGGTAGACGAGATAGACCGCAACGATGAGGATCAGGGCATAGGTCAGCGTATCGACAAGCGTATACGCCTCACCGTAACGGATGGGATCGATGTAGTATTTGTAGAGGAACTCCCTAATCATTACTGATCTGAATGAGCGCAGACGGCATAAACCTACTCAGAGCCAAGGTCTTCGACAAATCGAAGTGGATGCAGCTCCCCCGCGACGTCGTCATCGGTCACGGCGTCATCGAGCAGATCCCTGCGGTCTGTGAGGACCTCTCCCTTGGTGACTCTGCGCTCGTCATCACCGGCGATAAAACACGGGACATCGCGGGGAAGAGGGTCGAGGCCCTCCTTGCCGCCTCCTACGACGTCACGACGTTTGCCGCCGGAGGCGGCGACCCCTTCGAGACGATCAAGAAGGCCGAGGCCGCAGCGGCAGAGGCCGCGTTCGTCATCGGCGTCGGCGGAGGCCGGGTCATCGATATGGCGAAGATCGCCTCCTACAACACCGACCGCCACTTCATCAGCGTCCCGACCGCCGCATCCCACGACGGCATCGCCTCGTCGAGGGCCTCGGTCCCGACCGCCGACGGGAACGTTTCGCTCGCGGCGGAACCGCCGGTCGCCGTCATCGCCGATACCGCCGTCATCGCATCGGCACCCCACCGGCTGCTCGCGGCCGGGTGTGCGGATATCATGGCAAACTATACGGCGATCCTCGACTGGGAACTCTCCCACCGCCTCAGGGGGGAGCCGCTCTCGGAGTACGCGCTGACGCTCTCGCGGATGACCGCCGAGATCCTCTTTAAGAACGCCGACCTCATCAAACCACACTCCGAGGAGAGCGCCTGGATCGTGACGAAAGCGCTGGTCTCCTCAGGCGTCGCGATGAGCATCGCGGGGTCGTCGCGGCCCGGGAGCGGCGGCGAACACAAGTTCTCCCACGCACTGGACCGGCTCGCCCCGGAGAAGGGCCTGCACGGGGAGAAGTGCGGTATCGGGGCGATCATCACGATGTATCTCCACGGCGGGGACTGGAGAGGGATCCGGGATTCGTTGAAGAAGGTCGGTGCGCCGACCACCCCTGCCGGGATCGGCGTCGACGACGAGACGGCCGTGGAGGCGCTGCTCGCCGCCCGGACGATCCGACCGGAACGGTTTACGATCCTCGACATGGGGTTGACGAGGGAGTCCGCACGGGACCTCGTGAAGATGCTCTACCGGGAGTGAGACGAGATGGCAAAAGAGAAGACAAAGGTGACGCTGATCGGGTCGACGCTCGCAAAGGTCGGGCTCGAGTTCATCTACGAGGGAAGCGCCTGCACGGAGTGCGAGGGCTGCAGGGTGCGTAAGACCTGCCACAACCTGCAACCGGGCAGGAAATACCAGGTCGTCGCGATCCGGACCAACACCCGGCACGACTGCCCGGTCCACCACGGGGCGGCGGTCGCGGTCGACGTTGCGGAGGCGGCGATCGTAGCGCTGATCGGCGCCGATATGGCGATCGCGAACTCGAGGATCAGTTACGAGTTCTCGTGCCCCCGGACGGGCTGCCGGAGTTACCGGCTCTGCCGCCCCGACGGCATCATCGAGGGGGCGAAGTACGTCATCGGCGAGGTCCTCGGCAACGCTCCCGACGTCTGCGAACGGGGCCGGCCGCTGAAACTGGTGGAACTGCGGCCGGTCTGAGGCTGCTGCATAGGACCTTATCCCTGCACGGTTATCTCATGCGAGGCCGGCATGGGCATTGACACTCTCCTTCGCGGCTTCGCGGCTTCGCGTGAGGTACTCGTCTGGAGAGTGACACGGCCTCACGCGAAGAGCGCGAAGAGGAGTTACAGCATCCAGTCACCGAACTTCGCGTCCTCGTTGTATGACAATTAGAGCATTACGGCCTGCTTGCCGCCCAGAGCCTGCCGGCAAGGTCGATGAGTTCCTCCCGGCCCTGGAGCGCCGCGAGCCACGACTCCGGAATCGCCCCGCACCCGAAACGCGCCCCGGCAAGGGCGCCGGCGATCGCCCCGACGGTATCGGCGTCGCCGCCGAGGTTGACGGCCGTGACCACCGCATCACGAAACGACGTGGCCTCCATAAAGACCCTGACGGCGCAGTGAGTGGCGAGGACGGCGTCGAGCGAAGGCACGAGGGGGTGCGCCCGATAGTCGTCGAGCAGTCCCCGGAGTTCGGGGTCGCGGCATGCGGCGAGTGCCCGGCCGAACGCCGTTTCTGCCTCCTCCCCACGGCAGAGCCCGCCGACCATCCGGTTGACGAACGCCGAGGCCTCGCCGGCGACGGGGTCGAAGTGGGTGACGCGGGATGCGGCGAGGCTCGCCTCGCGCACCTCCTCGGGCGGGTAGAAGATCCCGATAGGGATCCCGCGCATCACGCTCCCGTTGCTCCGGCTCGCACCCTTCGCCTCGTGCACCATCTGCGCAGCGGCCGCAGGCGCGACACCCCCCTCGATCAGGTCGAGGACCGCCCGCGACGTCGGCCCGAAGAACTGCGGGGCGGTGTGATATGCGCGGACCAGCCGGCGGGAAAAATCGTCCGGATCGAACCCCCCGCACCGCACCAGGGTCTCCGCGAGAGCCGACGCCTGGAGGGTGTCGTCCGTATACCGCCCCGGCGCGGTGTTGTGAACGCCGCCTCCGGACATCTCCGTTACGGCAACCGGCCTCGGAGGAAGACCTTCCAGGGGCGCGCCCATGGCGTCCCCGATAGCGAGCCCGATAAACGCTCCGACCGCCCGCACCTTCTGCATATAAAAAAGATCACCAACAAATTATATTTACCCGCGGACAGTAGTATTCTTCGAGGAAAGGTGATATTGTGCAAAAGGAAGAGTTGCTCCATCTACACATGCTATTAGTCCACATTAGAAAGTACTACGAAAGCACCACAGGCGAGGACGTCACGACCGACCAGTACAATACTCTCCGCATCTCACCCGTCCACATCCATAAGAATAAGGTGACGCACAAAAAAGCCATCCTGACCCTCGGAAACGAGATCGTCCAGCACATCCGCACGAACCACAACCCATACATCGAATACCACGCCGATTTTTCGTCCGAACAGATTGCAACCGAACATTAAACGATGAACGATACCGATACCTGCCGGGAGATCATCTCCCGCATCCTTTCTATGAAGCCGGACCCTGCCGGCGTTCAGAAGATTAAACTCGAGGTCTGCCGGGCCTACAGCGCCAACATGCCCAAAAACTCGGCCGTCCTTGCCGCAGCCACGCCGGAGGAGCGCACGCTTCTCCGGCCGCTTCTGCTCGTCAAGCCTACCCGGACCATCTCCGGGGTGGCGCCCGTCGCGGTGATGACCTCTCCCCATCCCTGCCCCCACGGGAAGTGCCTCCCCTGCCCCGGCGGGCCGGAGCACCCCTTTGCGTCTCCCCAGAGTTACACGGGAGAGGAGCCGGCGGCGCTCCGGGCCCGCGAACACGCGTTCGACCCCTACGCCCAGGTGCAGGCACGGCTCGCCCAGTTCGAGATGCTCGGCCACCACGTCGACAAGGCGGAGCTGATCGTGATGGGCGGGACGATGACCGCCCGGCCGATCGAATACCAAGAGTGGTTCGTCGGGGCCGCCGTCCAGGCGATGAACGACTACCCCCGCGCGGGCATCCCTCAGGAGAGACCCGATCTCGACGCGGTCTTTGCCGCGAACGAGTCCTCGAGGGTCCGGTGCGTCGCCACCACCTTCGAGACGAGGCCGGACTGGTGCCGCGAGGAGCACATACACCGGATGCTCGCGATGGGCGTGACGAAGGTGGAGCTCGGCTTCCAGCACGTGGACGACCGGATCCTCGACTACAACCGGCGGGGCCACGCGGTCGCGGACTCGGCGGCGGCAAACTGCCTTCTGCGGGACGCCGGGCTGAAGGTGGGGTTCCACGTGATGCCGAATCTCCCCGGCGCGAGCATGGCGGACGACCGGCGGATGTTTGAAGAACTCTTTTCCGATCCGCGGTTCCGGCCGGACTTCCTGAAGATCTACCCGACCCTGGTGACGCCGGGCTCGGAGATCGAGGCCCTCTGGGAACGGGAGGAGTACCGGCCCTACACCGAGGAGGAACTGATAGACCTTGTGGCCTACGCCAAATCGCTCCTCCCGGAGTACGTCCGCCTCCAGCGGATCCAGCGCGACATCCCGGCAAAACTGATCGTCGCGGGCTCGCGCCACAGCAACTTCCGGCAGCTTGCCGAGGGGCGCCTCCATTCGCAGGGGCTCCGGTGCAGGTGTATCCGGTGCCGCGAGGTGGGAAGGACGGTCGCGCCGGAGGAGGCTTCGATCTCGACCCTGGCCTACGAGGCCTGCGGCGGCGAGGAGCGGTTCATCCAGGCGGGCTCCGGGGACACCCTCGTCGGGTTCGCCCGGCTCCGGTTCCCCCACCGGCCCTTCCGGAGCGAGCTTGAGGGCGCCGCGCTCCTGCGCGAGCTCCACGTCTACGGGGGCGTGGTCCCCCTCAACGCGCAGGCAGGAGCCGACGAGTGGCAGCACCGCAGTTTCGGCGTCCGGCTCCTTTCTGCCGCCGAGGAGGAGACCCTTGAGCAGGGCTACCGGCGGCTCGCGGTGATGAGCGGTGTCGGGGTGCGGCCCTACTACAGGAAACAGGGATATGAACGAGTGGGCCCATATATGATCAAGACGTTTCCATGAGGCCCGCAACGCTCGAGTTTGTGAAGCAGAGGTTCTCCGAGTACTACCGGAAGCAGAACCTCCCCGCTCCGTCATCCCTCGAGCAGCGCGAGTGGGGGTTCGCCTACCTCGACGCCGCGGCTGAGATCCGGATGCGGCGGCACATGGCGTTCTCCGACCCGCTGGAACTCTCGGCCTACGTCAGGAACATGACGCCCGCCCACGTCTACTACTCGACGGCCTACTACCAGACCCCGTCGGCGCCGACGATGAACGAGAAGCGCTGGGCCGGTGCCGACCTGATCTTCGACCTCGACGCGGACCATATCATCCGCGGCTCCTACACGATGATGCTTGAGCGGGTGAGAGAGGAGACCGTGAAACTGGTCGGGATGCTCGTCGACGAGCTCGGCTTTTCGCGGAACCATATCCGGATCGCCTTCTCAGGAGGGCGCGGCTACCATATCCACATCACCGATATCGCCGTGCGGGGGTGGGGAAGCCCGGAGCGGCGCGAGGTCGTCGACTACGTCTGCGGCATCGGACTCGACCCCGCCGTGATGCTCGCAGCGGGTCCGCGGAACGGGTGGCGGGGGCGTTACGCCGACGCCCTCCGGGCCCACCTCCTCTGGATCAAGGGACTTGATCCTGCCGGGGCGAAAGACCGCCTCGCGGGAGTGCCGGGGGTCAGCAAGGCGGCTGCCGGCAAGTTCCACGCGGGCCTCGACGCTCTCCTCGAGAAGAGCCCGGAGGAACTCCTCCAGAACCCGGTCGTCCGGGCGATCGCGGCCGCGCCCGACTTCGCGGACCGGCTCCGGGACGCCGGGGCGCGTGCGGACGAGCCGGTCACGACCGATATCAAGCGGCTGATCCGGGCGCCGGGGTCGCTGCACGGCGGCAGCGGGATGCGGGTGGTCCCGCTCGAGATCCGGGACCTCGCGGACTTCGACCCGCTCGTCGACGCCGTGGTCTTCGGCGACCGGGAGGTGCGGGTGGAGATGAAGGCGAACTTCTCAACGTCCCTCCTCGGGAACACCTACACGCTCAAAGCCGGGACCGCGGCCGTCCCCGAAGCGCTCGCGGTCTTCCTCTGCTGCCGGAACATGGCCGAGATCACCGGGGGTGCGTGAAGATGGCCGCCGACCTCCTCGAACGGCTCCGGCTGATGCTGCTCGACATGCATCACTCCGGAAGGCTCTCCGATATCGAGCCCGCCCTCTACGAGGACGCCAGGGCCTACATCGAGAAACGCAAGGCAGACTACTACAGTCTGCAGAACCCTCTCGAGAGCCGGGCGGGAAGCCTCCTCATCGAAGAGATCGGGAGCGTCACCGAGACCGTGCAGGAGATCTTCGCCCTCCGGACGAGGCAGATCCTCGACCTCGCGTTCCAGCAGGTCGAGGGGCAGTACGTCGACAAGGAGGAGGCAAGGAAGATGCTTCCTGCCGAGCGGGCGATGTATGCGCAGATCCTCGACGCCATCGAGGGCTGCCGGGAGTCTCTCGTCCACGGAGGAGAGTACCCCTTTGCCGGCGGCAACGCGGCAACCTTCGAGAACGGGGACGAGCAGGAAGCGGTGCTGCCGGAACCCGGTGCGGGGGCACCGGTCGCCGCCGCTCCCCGTCCCGTCCTCTCCCCGTATGCCCTCGTCCACATCCGCTCCGATATGGAGTCGTTCATGGGAGTGGACGGCAGGACATACGCATTGAAGCGGGGGGATATCGTCACCCTGCCGGAAAACAACGCGGACGTGCTCTGCGAGCACGACATAGCCTTAAATATTAGGCTTAACAAGTAATATAGGTACTCGAATCAATCGAATAGAGGTTACTATCATGAAAATGCCGTCAAAGTTCAAGACGTACTGCCCATTCTGCAGGAACCACCAGACCCACGAGGTCGTGAAGGTGAAGAAGGGCAAAGTGCGCCACTTCAACTGGATCGACCGCCAGAAGGGACGCAGGAGCACTGTGGGCAACATGGGCAAGTTCAGCAAGGTGCCCGGCGGCGACAAGCCGACGAAGAGGATCAACGTCAGATACCGGTGCACGGTCTGCGGAAAGGCGCACCTTCGGGCTGGATTCCGGCTCGGCAAGTTTGAACTTACGGAGTGATGCAATATGGTTCGGCTGAACAGAGAGAACAGGAGCACGTTCCTCCGGGTAAAGTGCCCCGACTGTGAGAATGAACAGATAGTCTTTGAGAGAGCGAGTACCGTCGTGGAGTGCAGCGTCTGCGGGAGGATCCTTGCAGAGCCCCACGGTGGGAAAGCTGATATAAAGGCTGAAATACTGGCAGTACTTGAGTGAGTATTACATGCACGAGAGAGAGTGGCCCGATGAAGGCGAACTCGTCGTCTGCACCGTCGCGGACGTCAAGGACTTTGCAGCGTTCGTGACCCTGGACGAGTACGACGGACGGCGAGGCCTGATACCGATATCCGAGATAGCGCGGGGCTGGATCAAGTATATCCGGGACTACGTACGGGAGGGACAGAAGGTCGTCTGCAAAGTCCTGAACGTCGATGCCGACCGCGGCCACATCGATCTCTCGTTGAAGGACGTTAACGAGCATCAGCGGCGCGAGAAGATTCACGAGTGGAAGAACGAGCAGAAAGCCATGAAGTGGATCGGGTTCGCTTCCGAGGCGACGGGAGTGGACCAGGCGGTGATCGAGGAGGCCATATACCGGGAGTACGGCGTGCTGTACCCGGCCTTCGAGGACCTCGTCGCCACCGGCGGCGAAGCGGCCGAGAAGCTGAAACTCGATGCGCCGGTCAGGGAATCCCTCGTCTCCATCGCGCACGAGAACGTGAAGGTCTCGAAGGTGACCATCACCGGGCACCTCATCCTGACGTCGGATCGGCCCGACGGCGTCAACGTGATCCGCCGGGCGCTCAGGAGCGCACAGCCGAAGGTCGAGGATGTAGAGATCGACCTGATCTACATCGGAGCCCCGAAATACCGGATAAAAGTGACCGCACCCGATTACAAGGAAGCCGAGAAGGCGATCGAGAAGGCGGCGGGCGCCGCCGTCGGTGTGGTCGAGCGGGCAGGCGGATCCGGTAAGTTTATCCGGAAACAGAAAGCCGGATAAAGCCGTATGAGCAGCCGTATTCGTCGCTGTCCGGTGGACCGCAGATATACGCTCTCCCCGGTCTGCCCCGTCTGCGGCGGGCCGACAGGGCCGGCCCACCCGGCACGTTTTTCACCGCAGGACAGGTATTGCAGATACCGCAAGGGGTTACGGAGATGGAACACGTCACAGTGAACTTTCTGCGCGACGACGACCTCGACGCCCCGGTCCTGATCGAGGGCCTGCCCGGCATCGGGCACGTCGGGAAACTCGTTGCGGAGCACTTGATCCACGAGTTAAAGGCCGAGAAGGTCGCAGAGATCTCCTCGCTCCACTTCCCGCCCCACGTGATCGTCGATGAGCACGGCATCACCCACCTCGTCAATAACGAGATCTACCGCTACGAGAGAGACGGGAAGGCGACCCTCTTCCTCGTAGGGGACTTCCAGAGCAACTCGGCAGAGGGCCACTACATCCTTGCCGAGAGTTACCTCGATATCGCCGAAGAACTCGGCGTCCGGCGAGTCTACGCTCTCGGAGGCTACGGTGTCGGCCACCTGGTCGAGAGGCCGCGGGTCCTCTCGGCCGTCAACATGGAGCACCTCCGGGCCGAGGTGGAGGCGGCAGGAGGGTCGTTTGAGAACGCCGCGAGCGGCGGGATGATCGTCGGGGCATCCGGGCTCCTCCTCGGCCTCGGCGAGGCGCGGGGCATCGAGGGGATCTGTCTCATGGGAGAGACAAGCGGCTACATCGTCGACCCGAAAAGCGCCGACAGCCTCCTCTCCGTCCTCTCCCGCCTGACCGGGATCGAGGTCGACCATACTTCCCTGCAGCAGCGTGCCGCGGATATGGAGCAGATCATCGCCAATATCCAGGAAGCCGAGGAAGCGAAGGGCCGGGAAGAACTGAGCTATATCGGGTAACACCCCTTTTTTTCTGCAGTCGGACCGCACCGGTCGACGCGAATCCTTAAGACCCGGAAAGGCCGACAGAGAGTCATTATGGCCACTATCTACCTCGCCCGCTGGGAGACCCGGTTCTGGGCCTGGCTCATCGATATCATCCTGATCGGGCTGCCGTTCTGGGCGCTCTCCGATTACCTCCCGCCCGCCTGGAGGTTCACGATAGATCCCGGCCTCATCTCGATAAGCCTCTCCTCCGTCGTCCTCTTTCTCTACTGGACGCTGCTCGAAGGCTACCGGGGCCAGTCCATAGGCAAGATGGCGTTGAAGATCCGGGTCACCGGCCGTGCCGGGGAGGATATCGGCTTTGGTGCCGCGGCAGCAGAGAGCATCGGTAAAGCGTTTCTCCTCGTCCCCGACTGCCTGATCGGCTGGCTCGCGATGCCGGGCTCAAAACAGAGGCTCTTCAACCGGATCTCGAACACCATCGTGATCGAGACCCGCGAGAGGGAAGAGCCGGAAGGCGTCACCTACGTGAAATCCGAAGAGTGAGGATCAGTCCTTCGTCACCGGAAGCCCGGCGGCCGTCCAGGCACTCATCCCGCCTTCGACCTCGTAGACCTCGCGGAACCCGGCCTCCCGCATCATCTCGCGGACGCCGGCGCTCCGGCCGCCCCGCTGGCAGCAGATGACGTAGGTCCCGGCCGGGTCGAGGTCCCCGATACGCTCCGAGAAGGTCGCGGAGTTGACGTTGACCGCACCCGCGATATGTCCGCCGGCGAACTCGTCGGGCCTCCTCACGTCGATGACGGTAAAGTTCTGACTGCCCCTCTTCTCTTCGATCAGGGCGAACGCCTCGACGGGCGGGATGGTTCTGACGGTCCCGTTCTCCGGGGCCGGACCACTCCCGAGACAGCCGCCGATCAGGACAGCGGCGATGATGCATCCAACGGCAAGCACGAGCACGAGGTCGACCATATACTCATCTCATGGCCGACAGGAATAAAGAGGTTTTGCCTGCGGCCGACGACCGGGGAGGTCAGGAGATGCCGTCGGATTCCAGCATCCCATTCCGGGTGACCATGAACGCCTGGAAGGTCTCCGCCGTGTCGAGGGCCACAACCTCTCCGCCGTCCACCACCGCGATCCGGTTGCAGACTGCCGCCGCCTCACCCACATCGTGCGTCGTGAAGACGATCGTCACCTTCCTCTCGCGGTTCAGCCGCCGGAGCAGGCTCCAGATCTCCCGACGGCCGGGCTCGTCCAGACCATCCGTCGGTTCGGCAAGAAAGAGGATGCCGGGGTGCGCGAGGAATGCCCGGGCGATCTCGAGGCGCCGGACCATCGCCGGGGAGTAAGTTCCGACCACCGCCCCGGCGCTCTCCGGGAGCCCGAAGAGGTCTATGACCTCGGCGATCCTCCGGGTCCGTGTCCTGCCGTCCAGCCCGTGCAGCCGTGCGTGAAAGTCCAGGTTCTCCCTGCCGGTCAGTGCGGGGTCGAGCACCGGCTCCTGGAGGACGATACCCATGCTCCGCCGGACGTCCCCGAGGTTTCCGAGGATCGCAAGCGGCGACCGCTCGGCAAATCCCGATACCGGGAAGAGCATCGTCATGAGGATGGAGATCAGGGTCCGGCGGCCCTGGCCGCTGATGCAGAGGACGCCCAGCACCTCCCCGCCCTTCACGTCGAGCGGAATCGGACCCCGCGCCTGCAACCGCTCCAGGTGCCGGATCAGGTCCTCAACGGTAAAGGCGTTCATGGCTCTCTGCTGAAATACAACCGATCGGATAGGACGGAGTCGTTTTCAATCACCTACTACCACGGTACATGCGGCCCCGATAAATAAACCCGGGATTCCCGGAAAGGCGGCCGGTACGTGCTCTCCCGCACAGTGAGGTGCGGATCTTTCCCCGTTATCGTATCCGGGGAAAGAATTGCTGAATAATCGTATCTTTTTTTACCACATATGAATATTTCTATTTCCTATCGGCCATAAAAAACATGATTTGGTCGATTGATATATTAATAGATGCCCTTTTCCAATTAGTCCTTATTTCAGAGCCCATTACCGGGGCAACAGGTGAGAGGGGCATCTCCGTTCCGGGGAGCCATCTGAAGGTATTTAAGGCATGGGCCCACCCGGGATACGGCCCATGGAGACCGAGTTGCCCGGGATCGCGGTTCTGCCGATCTTCTTCGGCCCGGAGCAGATCCTCATCGCCCTCGCCGTCCTCATACCGGCGCTCGTCATATTCAACCTGCTTCTCGCGAGCGAAGAGGCCTTCGAGTCGATCGGCCTCCGGTTCTACCAGGGGGTGCTGGTGACCGCAGGGGCGTTGATCGGCAGCCTGATCGACATCCCGCTCGTCGCTATCGGGGAAGCCACCATCGCGGTCAATGTCGGCGGCGCCGTCATCCCCCTCTTCGTGACCGCCGGGATGGTCGGACGGGGCCGGATATCGCACTACAAGACCCTCGCGGCCGTCGTCGCCGTCTCGCTCGTCGCCTACACCTTCGCGACCCCGGTTCCCGGCGTCGGGATCACGATGCCGTTCTACGTCGCCCCCCTCGCAGGAGCCGTAGCAGGCCTCCTCCTCGCCCGGGGCTGCCGCACCGCGCCGGGGCTCGCCTACGCGGGCGGGACGATGGGCACTCTGCTCGGCGCCGACATCTTCAACCTCGTCGACCCGGCGGTGATTGCGGCGCTCGCCGGGGGGAGGGCGACGGTCCTCTCGATAGGAGGGGCGGGGATCTTCGACGGCATCTTCATCACCGGAGTCCTCGCGGTCCTGCTCGCGGTGTATGCAGGAGGACGCCTCCGGGATAAAGCCGGGGTCTGTCCGCAGGAGGAGGGGGAGTGAAGATGTGAGAAGTGAGGTTGTAGTAGTTCACAGGATCTCACGCGAAGTCGCGAAGTCCGGACGATTAAACAACCCCTTCGCGTTCTTCGCACCTGACGGTGCTCAAGCTCGCTACGCTCGCACTTCGCGGCTTCGCGCGAGGCACCGTATCGTGCTCCCGCTCCGGACTTCGGTCTTCTCAAACCATCGCGAGTCGCACCTTACGGTGCTCCTGTTCCGGCCCTCTGGCCCGTCGCAAATTGCCTCAGCCAGAGTTCAGCACAGGCAATCCGCCAGAACTCGGTGGAGTACGCGCTCTTCCCGTCGAGAAACTCCCGGTAGTTCCCGAGCACCCGCTCCGCGTCCCAGTAAGGCCGGCCGGCAAACTCCGGCGAGGAGAAGAGAGCGAGGATCTCCGGAGCGAGTTCATCCTTCATCCAGGCCTCCTCGGGGGTCACGAACCCCATCTTGTCCATCCTGCACCGGATGGCGTCCGGGACGAGGGCCCGGATCGCCCGCCGGAGGACGTGCTTCGTAACGCCGCGGCGGACCTTCTGGTCGAGCGGGAGGGAGGCGAGGTACTCCACGAGCCGGTAGTCGAGGAACGGGACCCGCGCCTCGATCGAGAAGGCCATCGAGTTCCGGTCCTCCCAGTGGAGGAGGAGGGGGAGGTTCGAGGCCGTGACCTCGCGTTTCAGGACCTCGTCGAGCGACCCGGCGTACCGGAGAACCTCCGGCGCCGGGCCCTTGAGGAGCCCCCTCCGCTCCGACCTGACGAAGAACTGGCGGGCCGCCCACGAGAGGAACGAGCCATGGCGTTTCGCGCTCCCGAACCCCTCCCGGAGGGCGCGGGCAACCTCTCCCCCGCGGAGGAGGCCGCGGATATAGGGGGCCTGGTAGGCGATGTAGCCCGCGAGCTGCTCGTCGGCGCCCTGACCGTCGAGGACCACCTTCACCTCGTCACGTGCAAGCCGCATCACGCAGTACTGAGCATAGATCGAGAGCGAGGCGAACGGCTCGTCCTGCATGTAGAGGAGCCTCCCGATATCCTCCCAGAGCCCCTCCGTATCGGGCGTCGTCCGGCGGCTCGCGACGCCCGTCGCCGCGACCACCACGTCGATATGCCGGCTCTCGTCGAACCGGGGGTCGTCGAAACAGACCGAGAACGTCCTCTGCCGGTTCCCGACGCTCTCCGGGTGCTCGGCCCGCAGGAGGTCGTTGATCAGGGCGGTGACCGTCGAGGAGTCGATCCCCCCCGAAAGGCAGGTCCCGACCGGGACGTCGCTCCGGAGCCGGAGCCGGACCGAGTCGGTCAGGAGGTCGCGGACTCTTTCTGCGGCGGCATCGTCGTCGGCACCCCCCGACGCACCGTTCATGGCGAAGTCCCAGTAGCGCTCAGGGACCCCGGCACCCCCTTCCGAAACGACGAGCAGGTGGGCCGGCGGGAGCTGGAAGATGCCGTCGTACATCGTCTCCGCCGTATGGTCCGCGACCCCCCAGGCGAGGAACGTCATGAGCATCCGGTCGTTCGGTCTCCCTCCCACCCCGGGATGCGCCCGGAGCGCCTTGATCTCGGAGGCGAAGAGGAACGATCCGGCCGCTGTAGTGTAATAGAACGGCTTGACGCCCAGGCGGTCCCGGGCGCAGAAGAGTTCGCGGCGGTGCCCGTCCCAGATGGCGAACGCCCACATCCCGTTGAACCGGGCAAGGCAGTCCCTCCCCCACTCCTCGTAGGCGTGCAGGATCACCTCCGTGTCGGTCGCGGAGGCAAAACGGTGCCCGGCGGCAATGAGCTCCTCCCGGAGCTCGCGGTAGTTGTAGATCTCGCCGTTGAAGACGATCTGGAGCGACCCGTCCTCGTTTGCCATCGGCTGCCGGCCCTCGTCGGAGAGGTCGATGATCGCGAGGCGGCGGTGGGCGAGGCCGATCGGGCCGGAGAGGAAGGTGCCCTCGCCGTCAGGACCCCGGTGGGCGAGCCGCTCCGCCATGGCCCCGACGAGGACCGCGTCCGCCTCTCCCCCGTTCAGGGCATACTGCCCGGCAACACCGCACATGCTCAGAAGGGACCGATCATTTATCCGAACAGGTCTTATCGAGGCCCGTGCCGTTGAGGTCGCAGGAGGGGCAGGGGGCCGCGCCGTTCACCACCCGGTAAGCGTCCGCGAGGACCGCGGAGTTCGCGAGCAGTCCCGCGATCAGGATCGCTTCGAGGATCTCGGCCCGGGTCGCGCCCTTCGCCATCGCCGACTGCATGTGGTACTCCACGCAGTGGTTACACTTGAGCGCGGCGCCCACCGCGAGGCTTATAAGCTCGATCACCTTCGGCTCGAGCTGGCTGGTCTCGACGACGGCACCCTTGTAGAGCAGGTGCGAGATGAGGATCTCCGGCCGTTCCGCCATCCGTTCAAAGATCAGGGGGACCCTGCCGTATTCGGCCTCGATCTCCTTGAGGAGTTCCTTCGCGATCGCGTCCGATCCTCGCTCCCCGATCTTCGTGAGTACCTTCTCAAAGTCCATCACAACTACACCAAGATCCTGGTTTCCGAGAAGGGTTTAATCCGTATCAATATGTAATTGCGCATTCGCGACGGCGTAACGTCGGCGATATCGCCGATGGTGATCCCGTCGACGACCTCGAGCGACCGTATGGCGGGGGCGTAGGGGTCGTAGGGGAGTTTCACCCGGAGGCCTTCCATCTGGGCGGTCACCGGCGTCGGGTGCGTCAGCATGCTGATCTCGTGGATCCGCTCCTCGATGATCGCCATCAGGCGGGGAGGGAAGACGGAGAGCGGGTCCCGGGCGAGGGCGTCCCGCCGGGCGTCCAGGGTGCGGGAGACCTCGTCGACCAGCTCGTCGAGTTTCACAAGCTCCTCAGGGCGCTTGAACCGGTGCATGATCCGCCCGACCCCTCCGACGTAGCCCTCGACGGGCGGGTCGACGATCCGGACCAGGGTCTCGCGGTCCGGGGCGCCGGTCACCACGATCGGGACGTGGATTCCCTGCCGGAGCACCGGGAACTTCTGCCGGATGCACTCCTCGAAATTACCCAGGGTGTAGACGGCGAGGTCGTGCTCGTTGATGACGTCCCGCTCCTCGTCGTTTAAGTTTGCGATCCGTTTCCCGAACCCCCGCGAGAGTCCGATCATGTTGGTCTTCGCGCCCGACCGCCTGAGATACTCGGCGAGGTCGCAGGAGGTGTGCGGGAGATGGTGGATCTCGAGGCTCGGGCTGACCACGGCGATCTCGGTCCCGACAAGCGGCGCCTCGGTCACCGTGCCTGCGAGCGGCTTTGCAATCTCCCGGATCAGTTCGATATCGTCGCGCGGCACGAACGACTGGAGGACGACGTCCTGGGCCATGACGTGCTTCTGCACGATGTAGCCGCCGAGGTCGTCGATCAGGTCCATGATCTCGTCGTGCCGGTAGACGCCGCCCTTGAAAGTCACCGGCACCAGCGTCGTCACAGCGTCACCCCCATCTTTGTAAAGAGCGGGGCGACAACCTTCTCCACGATGTCGCCCGGCAGGGTATCCTCGCTTGCCACATAGTAAAACTTCTCGTCCCGGATGTACTGGCGGCGGACCTTGAACCCTTCGGGGGCGATGTACTGGAGCGCGTAGATGACGTCTTTATGCAGCGATTCGCCCGGATCGGCCACGACCAGCCGGTCGAGCTCCTCCTCCCCGGCAAGCCCCGCCGGGAGGACGACGGTGAACCGGTCGGGCTGGTCGACGTTCTCTTTCCCGTATCGGGCCCAGAGAACCCGGAGCAGCGGCGCGAGGTAGGTCTCGTCGCCGATATCGAGGACGATCTCTTTCTCGCCGGAGTTGACGTTCGCAAAATCGCCGACACGGATCGCCCGCGGCATATGCCGGAGCAGCCCGGCGGCGGCGAAGATCGGGACCTTCGGGTCGACGAAGATGTGCAGCCGGTCGATCACCTTGACCAGATCGAGGTCCTGGAGGACGTCGGCCGCGATCCGCTCGTAGGCCTCTCTCCCGACGCTGTCGGGCGACTCGACCACGAAGTAGTTCAGCGGGGGCATCTACTCCCCCTTGATGAACCCGGACGCGAGGAGGGCCGACCCGACGGCGCCGATGTACTGCGAGTACGGCGGGACGACGATCTCGGTCTGGAGGAGCCGGCCCATCGCGTAGACCAGGCCCTCGATGAGCGAGGTGCCGCCGACCATGATCACCGGCTCCTTGATGTCGACCTCCTGCAACTGCTGTTCGAAGACCTGTTCGGCGACGCTGTGGCAGGCCGCTGCCGCCACGTCCTCCCGCGAGGACCCGGCGGCGAGCGCGTTCACCAGGCTCTGCGTCCCGAAGACGATGCAGTAACTGTTCATCGGGACGTTCGCGCCCATGCCCTTCATGGCGAGGGGGCCGAGCTCGGTGATGTCCACGCCGAGGCGCTTTGCGGTCATCTCAAGGAACCGGCCGCTCGCGCCGGCGCAGATCCCGCCCATCGTGAAGGTGCCGGGTATCCCGTCGATGACGCTGATCGCCTTGTTGTCCATCCCGCCGATATCGATGACGGTCGCAGCGCCCCGCTGGTGGCCGGCGAGGTAGACGGCACCCTTCGAGTTCACCGTCAGTTCTTCCTGGACGAGATCGGCGCCGAGGTGTTTGCCGATCAGGAACCGGCCGTAGCCGGTGGTCCCGATCGCCTGGATATCGTCCCGGGTGAGGCCGGCCATCTCGAGCGCCTGCGCGACGGCGCCGTCGGCGCTCGCGATCACCTCGGTCGTCGGGAGCCAGCCGGTGCCGACGATCTTGTTCTCCTTCATCACGACCGCTTTCGTGGTGCTCGAACCCGAGTCGACGCCCATCGTGATCCCGGTCTGCTCCTCGCGGGCGAGGAGCGCCCGCCGGCGGGCGATGGTGGTCAGGGCCTCCATCCTCGTGAGGAGGGTGCCCGCGGTCGTCCGCTCGGTGAAGGAGTAACTCACCACGGGCAGCCGGGAGTGCTCGTGGATGTAGCGCCGGAGTTCATTTCGGACGATCGCCGCCTCGGCGCACCGGAAACAGGTGCCGATGAAGACCCCGTCCGCGTCGACCTTCCCGTCGACCAGGGCTTTGCCCCGGGCGATCATCAGTTTTAAGTCGGCGCTCCGGACGTCGAGGCCGAAGGCGTCGACCGCCCGCTCGACGTCGGCGAGAGCGATGTCGGGGAAGAAGACCTCGGCGTCCACCGACTCGGCGGCGTCGTAGATCTCCTTCTGGATCCCGCTGTACTCCGGCCCGCAGGAGAGCTGGGCGATCCGGACCTTCCGGCTCATGATTCGCCTCCTTTCGGGAGGCTCGTGAGGAACTTCCTGACGGCGGCGACGAACTCGATGCCCTCTTCGTCGGTCGTCGGGTACTTCAGTTCCAGGATCGGCATATCCTTCTGGCGCAGGGAGAAGAGGATCAACTCGTCGGTGCGGGCGCAGCCCATGCACCCGAACGCGAGGTCTGCGTCGGTGACGATGATCGCGGCCTCAGCCTCCTCGATGAGGGGGCCGTAGATCGCCATCCGGCCCCGGACGCCGGACGGCACCTCGACCGCAGCATATTTCAGGCCGCGCTTGGGGTCTTCGGGCGTGATCTGGAGGGGCGGGGAGTCGACCCCGGCGGTCTGTATCCGCTCCCGGATACCGAGGGCTGCACCGAGCGGCTTATGCCCGAACCGGGCCACAAGGTCGGAGAGGATGAGGCTCGTTGCAGGGTAGATAAACACCTTTGCCATTTGTTCAGGACTCCTCTGTCTCTATCAGTTCTTGCAGTCGTTTGATATCGAGTAGCGGTCTCTTCCCGCGTGCAGGCGGCACCGCCGGCTTCTCCGGCTCCTCAGGCTCCTCGCCCCGCCGGTCGAGTTCCTCGAGGCCGCGGGTGATGTAGCGGAGGACCCGGAACTCCCGTTCATGGCCGAGGTAGCCCGGCCTCGCCCCGCCGAGGTTCGCCCGGCAGCGTCTCGGGTCGCCCGGAGGGAACCCCCGGTCCTTGACGAAGATGTGGACGGGGTCGAAGGTCCGGATCTCCTCGATGAGTTTCTCGACGGCCTCCGGTTCGCCGGTCACCTGGAGCCCGAAACAGGTCTCTTTGATCAGGACGCCTTCGGAGGCCTCGTATGCTCTGAGGGCGAGCTCGCCCGCGGTCATCGTCGGCGACTCGACGAAGACGTATTTGGTCACCGTGCCGACGTAGTCGGGGGTATAATCAGCCATCACTTCACCTCTCGCACGTATATCGTCGCTCCCTCGCGCATTTTCGGGAGGTCTCCGGCATCGAGGACCTTCCCGATGACGTTCGTCCCTGTAAGCGGCTCGGAGGTCGGGCCGAACTCGGCGTTCGGCGTCGTCCGGATGCCGACCATGCCGGCACCCCGCCGGGAGTCGTTCGTCATCGCGAGGGTGTAGGCCGGGACCTCGCCTGTCGGGGTGTTCTCCGGGATTATCCCGACGCCCTTCGCGATCTTAGGCTTGAAGAGGAAGACGTCCTCGAACTGGAAGGCGAGCGGCATCTTCCCGACGGCGTGGTGCTTGAGCCCGGTCACCTCGCGGAAGATAGTGACCGACCGGGGCGCGGCGGCCTCGTCGAGGGTGATGCTGACGACGGACCCGGACGGCTCCGTCGCGACCCGGACCGCTCCCGCGGCGAGGACCTCGAGGGTCGTCGCCGGGGTCTGGCCGACCACCACGCGGTCGCCCTCATCCCCGTCCGCGGCAAAAGCGATCCCGCGCCGGGCGGCGACCTCCCCCGCCTCCGCAAGGCTGAGGCCGACGAGGTCGAACTGCTCCGGCTTCGCCCGGATGGCGAGGAGGTCCCCCTCCCCGGCGAACCGGACGAGTTCGAGGCCGTGGACGACCTTCCCGACGACGGTATGCACCGGGCTTGCCGAGACCCCCTGCGTGTAGATGTAGACGGCTCCCGTCGACTTCCCGGCGGTCCTGACCGTGACGGTCCCCTCGAGCCGGGGCCCGGAGAACTCCGGGGGGACTTTCGTCGGGACCAGGTGCGGGTCGAGGATATGGGTGCTGCTCGAGCGGCCCACCCGGAACCGGCCGCCCTGGACGGAGAGGAGGAAGTGCTCGACGCTCCGGGCGGTCCGGGTATCGAACCCGTCCTCCCCGGCGCCCTGGACCTCCGCCTCCACGAACGTGACGACCTGCATCCCGTCCTCGAGCGGCAGTTCCGCGTCGCGGGTGATGGTCGCGTGAGAACGGTCGGCACGGCGGAGGATCCGCTCGAGCCCCGTGACCCGGTCGCCCTCGCCGAGACGGTCGAGCAAACCCCGGCCGGTCACGACCCTGCCGATGACGCCGCCGTCCGCCGGGGCGCCGTAGTCGGCGGTATGCCTCATGCGGGCGAAGATCAGGTAGGATTGAGCGGGGTCGTAGCCCCCGCAGCCGAGGACGACGTCGCCGCGCTCGTACCGCCCCGGTGCCCGTGCCGGCCGGATGTTCGACTCGAACGGGCCGAGAGCGGCGGCGTAGCGGTCCTGCCAGTGGAGGTTGAGCCGGTCGGCAAGCCCGGGCCGGAGGAGCCGGGCGGTGAACGCCGGATCCGCCACCTCGACGACGAACTCGCCGGCCGTGGTGACGAACCTGACCTCCTGCGACTCCGCCGCATCCTCCTCGAGCGCCGGCCGGATGACGGCGACACTGAACCGGAAGTCCCACTCCGGGAGGAGATCCCCCAGCCGGGAACCCGCTGGAACCTCAACACGCTTTCCGTCCAGGTGGATCTCCATCATTCACCTCAGGAGGCGCCGCCGCCTCCCATCACCTTTCGTTCTTCCTCGGTGAGGTGAGCGAGCACCTCTTCCGTCGGCCCCATCTTGATGATCTTGCCCCCCCGCATGAGGGCAACCCTGTCGCAGATGTCGCGCACGAACTCCATGTCGTGAGAGACCACGATAAAGGTCTCGTCCATCTCCTCGCGGGCGTGGAGGATCGAGTGTTTCACGTCGATCTTCGTGATGGGGTCCATCGTCCCGGTCGGCTCGTCGAGGACGATCAGCAGGGGCTCGCGGATGAGGACCTGGGCGAGCGCCACCCGGTGCTTCTCGCCCTCGGAGAGCTGGCCCGGATACCGCTCCAGGATCTCCTTGCTCTTCTCGGGGGTGAACCCTGCCATCCCGAGGGTGATGATCGCCTTTCGCATCGCGAGTTCTTTCGGGAACTCAAGGCCTATCGCGTCGGTGAGATTGTCGAGCACCGTCCGGTGCGGGTAGAGGTCGTACTCCTGGTGGAGGAGGCCGATGTAGCCCTTCGCACGCCCCCGGTTCTCGATGCCGGGTTTGGTCATATCGATCCAGTCCTCGCCGATCCGGATGTTCATCTCGCCGCTGGTGGGCTCGAGGATCCCGGAGATGATCCTTGAGAGGGTCGTCTTCCCCGCACCGCTCTTGCCGATGATCCCGAAGATCTCCTTCTCGCCAACGTCGTAGGAGACGCCGTTGACCGCCCGGACCACGCCCCTGTCGACCGAGAGGTAGCGTTTGACGACGTCCCGGGCGACCAGGATCTTCTCGCCGACCTCCGTGACCTCGTGCTGCTCGGCATCGCTGTAGTTCTCCATGAACCGGCCGATGATCTCCTCGGGGGCGCCGATACACTTGATCTCCCCGTTCTCAAGGAGGATGGCCCGGTCCACGACGTCTTTGATGACGTTTGAGAAGTGGGACGTGATCACCATCGCCATATCGTTCTGCTCGGCGCTCTCGATGAGCATCCGGTGGACGAGGGTGGCGGTCTCCGGGTCGAGCGTCCCGGTCGGTTCGTCGGCATACAGCATGAACGGGTTCTTCGCGAGCTGCCGGGCGAGCACCACCCGCTGCTTCTCGCCGCCGGAGAGGTCGCGGGCGATGTGCATCATCCGGTGGGAGAGCCTGACCTGGTCGATGAGGTCCGCGGCCCTGCTGACCGCCCTCTCCGGGGGGTAGCCGATGTCGTCGAGCGCCCGGAGGATGTTCTCGATCACCCGGTCGTCGCCGTAGAGGGCGAACGTCCGCTGGAACATGATCGCGGTCCTGCGCATGATCCGCCGTTTCATCCCCTCGCTCTCCTCCGTCCAGAAGTCGACGTCCACGGGCTTGAGTTCGCCGCCGCACGCAGGGCACGGCTTCCCCACCTCGCTCGGGACACCGATGTATTCGCATCGGTCGCAGGCAGCGACGTGGTAGACGATCGATCCCCGTGTCGGGGGCTGGTCCACACCCCGCATGAGATGCATGAGAACAGTCTTGCCGGCCCCGCTTCTCCCGATAATGCCGACAGTCTCTCCCTCCGCCACCTCGAAGTTGATGCCTTTGAGTACAACGGTCCCGTTGAACTCCATACAGAGGTCCTTTACCGTGATGAGTGGGGTCATATTGAGCTCCTCGCTAAACTAGTCTTCTCGTGGTATCATATTAGAGTTTATATTGTTGCATTTCTTTCCGGGCGCCTCGGTGCCGTTGAGGAGTTCCTCCACGATGCCGGGCACCTCGCTGACGTTCCGGATCACGCGGTCGACGCTGGTATAGAGGATCTCGGGTTTCCGGTCGGACTGCTGCTCGGTCAGCACTGCGAGATCCGCCTTCCGGAAGGCGTTGAGGTCGTTGATGGCGTCGCCGACCATGACGACTCTGTCGTACTGCTCCTGGAGGTCTTCGACGATCCGGGCCTTCATCGAGGGCGTGGCAACGCCGTAGACCCGCTCCCGGGGGATGCCGAGGTAGTCGCCCATCCGCTCGAGCTTCGCCACCCGGTCGCCGGAGGCTATGTAGGCGGGGACGCCGAGCCGGTGCAGTTCGCTGATCGCCTCTCGTGCGCCGTCGAACGGCCTCCCGCCGGTCGTCACCGCGAACTCGATGCAGGAGAGGTCCATGTTCAGGATCACGCCGCTGTTCATGGTGACGATCGACTCCCGCCTGCAGCACCGCCAGACCTCGCGGATGCAGGCCTGGAGGTCGGCGATCCGGGCATGTCCTTCCGAGTAGAGGAGGGCACCGACCTCCTCGGCGGGGATGACCCGCCGGGAACAGGCCACCCCAAAACCCACCGACCGCTCGACGAGGAACTTCGAGAGGAGCTGGCCCTCCGGCGCCTCGATGACGTCGCGGGAGTGGAGGTGGAGGACGACGAGCACCCTCGCCTCGTCGCCGAAGGTGAGCGTCGTGGTCTCGACCTCGATCAGCATCTCGTCGTGGAGGAGATCGCGTGCTACGCGGTAGGTCCTAAGAAGCGTGCCCGCACTGTCAAAAACAACGGCAACCGACATTCGAGCCCACGCCAACAGGTCTATGTAGTTTCTGGTCGTCTCTTCAATGAAGACTTATGGTACTGAGTGAGACGGCAGAACGCATAAAGAGTATGGAGATCCGGGGCGCCGGCAGGATCGCCCGGGCGGCCGCCCTTGCGCTGGCCGATTACGCCGGAACGCTCGATACGTCCGACCCCGACGTCTTCCGGCGTGAGATGCGGAACGCGGCAGATACGCTCACCGGGACCCGGCCGACGGCCGTCTCGCTCCCGAACGCGGTGCGCTACGTGATGCGGGCTCTGGACTCGTTTGAGTCCGTCGAGGCCGGGCGGAGCGCGGTCGTCCGGCAGGCGGCGGCGTTCGTGGAGGAGTCCGAGCACGCGATAGGGAGGATAGCGGCGATCGGGGCACGCCACATCTCCGACGGCGACGTCCTGATGACCCACTGCAACTCCGAGGCGGCGCTCTCGTGCATCCTCGAGGCCCACCGGCAGGGGAAGGAACTTGAGGTCTACGCGACGGAAGTGCGCCCTCGCGGCCAGGGCCTCGTCACGATCAGGGCACTGAACGACGCCGGGATCAAGACGAACTACATCATCGATTCCGCCGTCCGCTACTTCATCAACGACGTCGACCTCGTCTTCGTCGGCGCCGACGCGATCGCGGTGAACGGGGCGGTGGTGAACAAGATCGGGACCGCCCAGATCGCCCATGCCGCGCACGAGGCCCGGACGAACGTCATCGTCGCGGCCGAGACCTATAAGTTTGCTCCGAGGACGATCCTCGGCGAACTGATCGAGATCGAGGAGCGGGACCCCTACGAGGTGCTCCCCCGCGAGGAGGCGGAGAGGCTCCCCTTCGTGCGGGTCAGGAACCCGGCCTTCGACGTGACGCCCGCGGAGTACATCGACCTGATCGTCACCGAGCAGGGGGCGATCCCGCCGGGGCTCGCGTTCACGGTGATAAGGGATTACCTGGGGTGGAAGATCGAGGAACTGCGGTGAAGGGGCCATCCCTGGCAACGATCTCCGATACCCTGGACATCCCTTGCAGGAAACCGCACACACCCACGCAAACCTTCATCAGGTAAACCCGAGTATACCTCAGTATGGCAAGCACCACCATCAAGATCGACGTAGAACTCAGGGACCGGCTCAACGCCCTGAAGGTCCATCCCCGGGAGTCGTACAACGAAGTGATCGAGCGTCTGGTCGAGATAGCGATCGACGAAGAGCCGCTCAGCGAAGAGACGATCCGGCGAATCGAGGAATCGCTTGAGGATCTCAGGGCCGGACGAGTCTACACCTTAGAGGAGGTCATGGCGGAGCTGAAGGAGGAATGACCTACCGTGTGGTCATCACAGCAGCGGCCCGTCACGATCTCAGGAGCATTCCAAGACCTATAGCAGTCAAGATAGGCGAAGAGATTGTATCACTCGCCGGCGAGACCGAGCCGAAGAAGCATCTCAAACGATTGAAGGGAGCGAGCAACCCCCCGTTCTATTCGCTCCGGATCGGGGATTACCGGGCGATCCTCTCGATCATAGACGACCTCCTGGTGATCCATGTTATCGCGGTCGGACACCGGAGCAAGGTGTACCGGAGGTTCTGAACGTGGGTGGAACCGTCGGAGAGCACGATCATTCCCTGCCGGGAAGACCGGTGACCGCATGGAAGAACCGAATCCCCCACCCCAAACCCCCACGGTTTATCACCCGCCGCTCCCAATACCTACGAGCGAGAGGCTACACCATGGAGATCGCGTTCACCAAACTGCAGGGAAACGGCAACGACTTTATTCTGATTGACGAATTCGAACAGGAAGCCATCCCCGAGGAGATGAAGGGAGGATTCGCGGCAATCTACTGCGACCGCCGGTTCGGCATCGGCGCCGACGGCGTCCTCTTCCTCCAGGCATCCGAGACGGCGGACGTCCGGATGCGGCTTTTGCAGCCCGACGAGAGCGAGGCCGATATGTGCGGGAACGGCATCAGGTGCCTCGCGAAGTACGCCTACGACGCCGGCTACGTCAAGGAGTCCTGCTCGGTCGAGACCGGGGCCGGGATCGTCTCCGTGACGATGGGCTACGCGGAGGACGAGTTCACCGCGACGATCACGATGCCAGAACCGAAATTCGAGCGGAGCGGCATCCCGGCAACCGGGAACGGCGAGTACAAGGAAGAGATCCGCGGTTTCACCGTCTACGCCGCAAACACCGGTGTCCCCCACGCGGTCGTCTTCGTCAAAGAGATCGGCGCCGTCGATATCGCCGTCGTCGGCCCGGCCATCCGGAACCACCCCTCATTCCCCGAGGGTGCGAACGTCAACTTCGTCGAAGAGGCCGGCGACGGCACGCTCCGGATACGGACGTTCGAGCGCGGCGTCGAGGACGAGACCTTCAGCTGCGGCACCGGCGCGACCGCGTCCGCCGCGGTCGCCCATCACCTCGGCAAAACAGGGGACGCGGTGAGGGTCGAGACGAAAGGCGGCCCGCTCGTCATCCGCATCAGCGAGGCCGTCACGATGGAAGGCCCCGCCGAGACGGTCTTTGGCGGCGTTATACTGTTCTGATCCCGTCCTCGGTGATCACAAAATCGAACGAGAGGCCTTCCGGCCGGGACCGGTGCTTCCGGAGCATCGCCCGCCGGACACCGCCGTCCTTCTTTTCGAGCCTGATGATGGCCTTTGAGAGGTGTTCGAGCGCCGTCCCGCCGAGCCCCGCCACCCGGTCCCGCTCCACGTCCATGTAGATCTGGTTCGTGATCAGGGCCGGGATGTCGTACTTCTTCGCGAGGCCGAGGAGCTTGATCATGTGGTGCGAGAGCCGCCGCAGCGCCTCACGGCCGAGATCGAGCTCGGTCCGGTAGAGGGCGGTCGCCGAGTCCATCACGACCAGATCGACGGGATTGCCGTCCCGCTTCCTGAGCAGCCCCTCCGCGTCGGCGAGCATCGTCCCCTGCTGGGCGAAGTCGAGCGGCTCGAAGAGGTAGAGCCGGTCGGCGAACTCCGCGGCACGCCCCCCGGCGACCTGGGTGAACCGCTCGACCGAGAAGCCCTCGGTGTCGATGTAGACGACCGAGTTCCCTGCCCGGAGGGAGGCGACCGCCGCCATCTGGCAGAAGGTGCTCTTGCCGCTCGCGGGCTCACCGTAGATCTGGGTGATCGTCCGCCGCTCGAGCCCGCCGCCCAGCAGGTCGTCGAGGGCCGGATTTCCCGTGCTGACCCTGTCCTGCTTCATGGTTCGAGCACACCCCGCTCGATGAAGATCCGGCGTGCAGCCGCTTCGACCGCCCCGGTGACCTCCCTGAGGGGGACACCGAGGTCGCGGGCAGAGGCCGCCGCCTGCTCGTACTCCGCCTTGAAGGAGGCGATCTTCCCACCGCACCAGCCGCATTTGACGTCGATCGTCAGTTCCCGGCCCCGGAGGGTCACCGTGACCGGCTCGATCGTCCGCTCGGCTACGGCCCGGTGGACCATCGGGATGCAGCGGATCCCGAGCGTGCCGAGCTCGGCGGCCATCACGCCTATAAGATTGTCAGTCGCGTCGGGCCGGCAGATTACCCGGACGAGGTGGCCGCTCCGCCCCTTCTTCATCACCACCGGAATGGCGCTTGCGTCCCGTGCCCCCTCCTCCATCAGGCGGCCGATCGTGTAGGCGAGGGCCTCCCCGGTGACGTCGTCGACGTTCGTCTCGAGGATGTCGATGCGGTCGCCGTGGCCCCGCTCCTCCGTCGCAACGAGCATCGAGCGGAGGACGTTCGGCCGTCCCGGCGGGTCGCGGCTCCCGGCCCCGTAGCCGACTGCCCGGATGGTCGCCGGGCCGAGGTCTTCGGGCCGGACCGTCGAGAACTCTGCGAGGAGCGCCGCCCCCGTCGGGGTGCAGAGCTCCCGCTCCTCGTTGCCGGGAACCGTCCGGAGGTCCGATGCTGCAAGGATCGCCACGGTCGCCGGGGCCGGTATGGGGAAGGTGCCGTGGGCACCGACCGCGAATCCCCTCCCGAGAGCGACCGGGTGGACGGCGACCCCCCCGACGCCGAGGGCGTGAAGGGCGGTGCAGGCCCCCACCACGTCGGCGACGGCGTCGTCCGCACCCACCTCGTGGAAGTGGGCCCCCGGCCCGTGGATGCTCTCCTCGGCCCGGTGTATCCGGAGAAAGACCCGCCGGGCCATCTCCCGTGCCGGGGCGGGTGCATCGCTCCCGGCCACCCGGTCGAGCACCTCCTCGAGGGTGCGGTGCTCGACCGGGGCATGCGCTCTCACCCGGACTGCCCGGATCCCGGAGCGGTCCACCCGCTCTATCGTCGGCTCGCCGACGACCGAACGCATCGCTGCCCGCACAAGACCTTCATCGGCCCCCAGATCGAGGAGAGAACCGATGATCATGTCGCCTGCGGCACCGTTGAACGGGTCGAAGAGAAGTGTGTTCATGCGCCTCCAGTACTTATAAATCCCCGGAATATAAGAACTAGAGGTAATGCCCGAGATATACTTGAAGGTAGATAGCGCTTATCCGGAGGATCAGGGAGCAGGCAAGGCACGGCTTGACCCTGACACCATGCTGCAGCTCAGGCTCAGCCCCGGGGATCTGGTGGCTATCGAAGGCAAACGTCGCACCGTGGCCAAGGTCTGGCGTGCCATGGTGAACGACTGGCACCAGGGTAAGGTCCGCATCGATAATTTTACCCGGCTCAACACCGGTGCCAGCATCGGGGACCGGGTGAAGATCAAGACGCTGGACGAGGAGGTCGAGGCAAAAAGGGTCGTGCTTGCCCCCCCCGAAGACCTCCCCAAGCAGCTGCCCATCAATTACAGCAGCGTCGTCAACAAGCTGATCGACTTTCCCGTGGTGAAGAACGACTCCGTGCCGATCCAGGCGGGGCTCCCGTTCATGCAGCCCCAGCTCGTCGCGTTCAAGGCGGTGGTGGTCGAGCCGGAGAACGCCGTGATCATCACGAAGAACACGAAGGTCGAGTTCTCCGAGAAGCCGGCAGCAGGATTCGAGGGTGTCAAGAGGATCAGCTACGAGGACATCGGCGGCCTGAAGGGCGAACTGCAGCGTGTCCGCGAGACGATCGAGCTCCCCATGCGCCACCCGGAGATCTTCCGGACGCTCGGTATCGAGCCGCCGAAGGGCGTCCTCCTCTACGGCCCGCCGGGGACGGGAAAGACCCTGATCGCAAAGGCGGTCGCGAGCGAGAGCGGGGCCCACTTCATCTCGATCGCGGGACCCGAAGTGATCTCGAAGTACTACGGCGAGTCCGAGCAGCGGCTCCGCGAGGTCTTTGAGGACGCACGGCAGCATGCGCCGGCGATCATCTTCATCGACGAGCTCGACTCGATCGCCCCCCGGCGCGAAGAGGTGACCGGGGAGGTCGAGCGGCGGGTGGTGGCCCAGCTCCTGACGATGATGGACGGGCTCGAGGAGCGGGGGCAGGTCGTGGTGATCGGGGCCACGAACCGGCTCGACGCGATCGACCCCGCCCTCAGGCGACCGGGCCGGTTCGACCGGGAGATCGAGATCGGGGTCCCGCCGGAGGACGACCGGGTCCAGGTGCTCCACATCCACACCCGCGGGATGCCGCTCGCGGTCGACGTGGATATCGCCTCGATAGCCCAGCAGACCCACGGGTTCGTCGGGGCCGACCTTGCCGCCCTCGCCCGCGAGGCGGCGATCAAGGCGCTGCGGCGCTACCTCCCCGAGATCGACCTCGAGGCCGAGGAGATCCCCCCCGAGATCCTCGACAAGATGGAGGTCCAGGGCAAGGACTTCCGCGACGCCCTCCGCGACGTGGGGCCGAGCGCCATGCGGGAGATCCTGCTCGAGGTGCCCCACACCACCTGGGGAGACGTGGGCGGCCTTGAGGATGCGAAGCAGGACATCCGCGAGGCGGTGGAGTACCCGCTCACCCAGCGGGACCGGTTCGAGGACCTCGGCATCCAGCCCCCGAAGGGCGTCCTCCTCTATGGTCCGCCGGGAACAGGCAAGACCCTGATCGCGAAGGCGGTCGCAACCGAGACCGGGGCGAACTTCGTGCCGGTCAAGGGTCCCCAGCTCCTCTCCAAGTGGGTCGGCGAGAGCGAGCGGGCGGTCCGCGAGGTCTTCAAGAAGGCCCGGCAGGTGGCGCCGTCCATCATCTTCTTCGATGAACTGGACGCGCTTGCCACCGCTCGCGGCGGCGGGTCCGAGTCGCACGTCATCGAGAGCGTCTTAAACCAGATCCTGACCGAGATCGACGGGCTTGAGGAACTCAGGGGCGTCGTGGTGATGGGAGCGACCAACCGGCCGGATATGGTCGACCCGGCGCTTCTCCGGCCCGGCCGGTTCGACCGGCTCGTCTACATCGGCGAGCCCGGCCGGATGGACCGTGAGAGGATCCTCTCCATCCACACGCGGTATATGCCGCTCGAGGGCTCCACGATGGAGGAACTCGTGGCGATGACCGAAGGGCTCACAGAGACCGGGATCGAGGACATGATCCTCAGTGTCGGGGCCAACCGCCGTGTGAGCGTCGAGGACGTGAGGCAGCAGCGTGCCGCGGTCGCGACGGACGGCGGCGAGGGCCTCCCCCGCTACCTCCGGAGGAAGAGGATCGTCGACCTCCTCGGCCAGCAGAAGATGACCCTCGACGACCCCGCACGGGACCGGCTCATGAGCACGATCGCGGCCGAGACCGAGGGATTCGTCGGGTCGGACCTCGAGGCGCTCTGCCGCGAGGCGGCCATGCTCGCGATGCGGGAGGGCGTCGCGGTCGTGAACCAGACGCACTTCGACCGGGCCAAGGAGAAGGTGCACGCGACGATGAACGAGCGGCTGCGGCAGTACTACGGGAAGGTGCAGCAGCACTTCAAGGGCGGGCTGCCGAAGGAAGTCCAGCCGCTGGAGTACCAGTAAGCGGATATTCCGGGGAGTTTCCCCGGAGAACTCTTTTTTATACGGGAACCATCCCGCCTCTTCCGGCCCGGAGTAATCTCACGCAAAGGCTCACGCGAAGCCGCGAAGCCGCGAAAGGGGTTACAGGTGACAGGTCCCGGACTTCGCGCATTTCGCGGCTTCGCGTGAGGATTCCTTCTAACCCTCACCGCCGGCCGAACCAGACCGCGAGGCCCATAAGCGCCGCGAGCGGCACTACCCACCCGGCCGCCGCCCGGGTCGGCACCGCCGAAGGCTCCGCGGTCGTGCTCTCCGCCTGCGTCCATATCCAGTCGACCGCATACGAGAGCTGGACGTCCTCCCCGGCCATCGCCCGCGCCAGGGTCTCCTCGTCGAGCGGCACCCGGACCGTCGGGGCGACCCCGCCGAGCAGGGACGCGTTGCTGTCCACCTGAATACTCCCACTCTCATCGAGCGACGAGCCCGTCGGGAAGGCGGTCAGGATACCGAGGGGGAGCACCGGCCCCATCGACTCCATGCCGAACGCCCCGTTCGTCCCGTACCACGAGACGATCGCGCCCGTCCCGGACTCGGCAAAGACCTTCGGGAGCCCCTCGCCCGAGCTGATGGTGTAGGGGCTGACGAGGAGGGCGACCGGGCCCGTGTAGCGGTCGGGCCGGGGCTCCGTCCAGGACTCCCAGAGGACCGGGAACTCCCCGGTCCCGGGGTCGTAGGTGGTCCCGTACTCGTAGAAGACCGATCGGTTCACGAACCACCCGGCAAAAGCGGCGGCCAGGTTGTCGTCCCCGCCCATATTGTACCGGAGATCGACGACGACACCGGGCGCACCTTTCGCGATCGCGTCCTTCACCGCCGCCCTGAAGGGCTGGTAGACGTCATAAAACTCTTCGTAGACGGCGATGTAGGCGATGCCTCCCGGCAGGGTCCGGTAGGTCACGGTATCGTTCGTGATCATCGCCCTGCGATCGGCCGACGATCCGGCCCCGATGTCGTTTACCTCGCGGCCGAGGAAGATGCTCGTCCGGGTGAGCGTGTCGTAGCCGTCGTCCGCCGCGGTCAGGTTGATCGTGCGGGGGGCCGAGTCCGCCGGGCCGGCAATCCCGACGGTCGCGTTGGTCCCGACCGGCGCCCGGGTCAGGAACCGCAGCCTGTGGAGGAGGAAGCCCTCGGCGGTCGAGGGCTTGACCGGGGCCCAGATGATCGAGGTCGCGTTGATCGCCTCCCCGACCGGCCGGCCGTTCCAGGAGACCACCTCGTCGCCGAACCGGATCCCCGCCCGCTCCGCATCGCTCCCGTCTGCGACGTAGGCCACGATGACCCTGCCGGAGTCGAGCCCTGCGACGGCGAGCCCGTAGCCACCGCCGATATCGGCATACTTCGCCCCGAAATCATCGCGGGCGGCGGCCATGACGTGCCCGTCGGGAATGGCGTAGGCGAACTCGCGGAGCGTCCGGTAGTAGGAGGCGTTATCCCGGTTCCTCTCGGCCTCCGCGATCTCCGGCGCATATCTCGCATACAGCCCGCCCCAGTCGACGCCGCGCCACTCCGTGAAGGCGTAACGCTCTTCCATGTAGGCGCACGTCTCGCGGAAGGCGTCGCTCCAGGACATATTGCTGAAGTCGGGGACCTCTTCCGTCAGGTTGGCTATGATGGGCGCGTAAGACGCCATCATCTCCTCGTCGTAGGCCGTCTCGTTGTTTCGCTCGAACGGGATGGAGGCGTCCGCCCATACCATCCCGCACGAGTCGGTGTAGAGGCCAGCGGATGCCGGCGCCACGAGAATGAGGAGCAGGAAGAGGACGGTCATCCCGGCCACCGTCCGGCTCAAAGGTTCGGTAAACATGATATTTCTCAGTGATTCATCTTCTCCGGCGGAATTTGGCCTTTGCGTTTCCTTCCGGGAGGTGCAGCCCGGCACCTCTTCCCCGTCAGGACTGCAACGGTTCCCTGCCGGCCGCGGAGGGCGATCCCGCCCCTATTGACTCGACAATTCCCCGGAAATGCCAGCAGACCAGAGCAAGGAGGATGTAGACCGCCGCGGCCGCCCACCCGAACTCCCCGGTGATCATCACCGACTCCGGGGTCTCCATCGTGAGGAGCGGGTAGAACTGCTGGATGAAGTAGTTCCAGAACCCGTGGAAGAGGACGGCCGGAAGAATGCTCCCCGACCGGAGACGGAGCCAGGCAAGGATGATCCCTGCGCCCATGACCGACGGGACGAAGACCGCGAGCGAGTACCAGAGCGGGCCCGCCCCGTGGTAGGTGGAGAAGACGATCAGGGGGAAGTGCCACACGGCCCAGATGGCGCTGGAGAGGAGAGCGAGTTTCGTAAACCCCATGAACTTCGCCATCTCCGGGACGAGGAGCCCGCGCCACCCGATCTCCTCTCCTGCGGCAGCGAAGAGGCTGAAGACGATCGAGACGAGAAAGACCGGGATGAATCCCGTGCTGAAGACCATTGCAGCCCCCTCATGATTAAACGACCCGATCCCGGTCGCCCAGACCGGGCCGAATATCAGGAGGCCGACGAGGATGGGGAGGAAGGCTGCGACCGCCAGCCACCGGCCCTCTCCCACCCGGAACCCGAATCCCCCCGGGTTACGCTGGAAGTAGAGCCGCGTTACGACGGCGGCGATGCCCGGACACCACATCGTGAAGACGGTGGAGAGGAGAAGCGCCTCCACCGCCGTGCTCCGGGTCGTAAAGAGCCAGCCGATACTGCTCAGGGCAAACGCAAGCACCAGAAAGACGATGACTTCCCGTCGCGCCGTCGACGGAGAGCGGGGGTCGTAAGGGTGCCCAGGAGCGGGGGATCTCATGAATCACCGTCTCACGTGCGGGGCAATATACCTGCAGGTTTTGTTCCCGTCCGGTGTGCGCGTTCGCGGGCAAAAGGCGGCTGCCGGACGGTAGGAGTGCCCAACAGCGGAATTGTGAGGGCTATCGGCCGCTCGGCGGCGGATACGCGACGAGCCCCTCCTTGACGCCCCGGACAAACCCGGCCTTCTCGTAGAGCCGGAAGACGTTCGGGTCTTGCCGGCCGGTCAGGAGCATCACCTTGTAGCAGCCCTGCTCCCACGCATGGTCCAGCACATGGGCGAGGAGCGCCGTGCCGAACCCCCGGTTCCGGTGCTCACGATGAGTCACGACGTTCTCGATGAGCCCGTAGGGCCGTGCGCCCCGCGTGAGGTTCGGAAGAATATGTAAGACGCAGGTGGAGACGGGCACGCCCCCGTATTCGAGGATGAAGAGACGGGTCCGGGGGTCGGCGAGGATCTCCTGCCAGGCCTTCCGGAGCGCATGGTCGCCGGCTTCCTCGTCGGCGTCGTGCATATGCGTATAGAGGGAGAGGACGGCGTCGAGGTCCTCGAAGACGGCCGGGCGAACGAGCGGGGTAGCGCTCTGCATATACCCCAATCGACCATTCCGGTAATCTTCTTTTGGTTTCACCGCCGGGGTTCCGCCCCCGCGAGCCGCCTCCCCTTCTCCGTCAGGGTATACCGCACGACCCCTGGAGAACCGGTCCCGCCGCACCCGGAGCACCCCGCACAACAGCAGGACGGCGCCGTTTCACCGGCCGGCTCCCCGCATTCCCCGCTCCGTTCGACGAAGCCGAGGCGTTCCATCATGAAGAGCCGCTCCGTGAGGGCATCCGGCGGCAGGTTCAGCTCGGCTGCAAGCAACGGGAGGATGAACCCCCCGTCCATGAGCCGCCGTGCTATCGTCAGGATCATGCCGCCGAAAGCCCCCGGAAGAACGCCCTCTCCCACGCCAGGAATCCGGCGGCCCCGATGACCCCGAGGTAGAGGAGGTGGCTCACCAGATCCGCGGCCGACCACTCGGCCCACTCCCCGACGAGATAGGCGTCGATCCCCGCCGCACCGAGGGCGAGGAGGTCCACGAGCCCGAACGCGACCGAGAGGAGGATCCCGACGGAGACGAAGATCGCACCCTCCCCGGCGCCTGCAGAGAACTTCCGGACGCCGGCGACGAAGACGGCCCCGACCACGAGGAGGACGAACCCACCGAAGGGGTCGCCCGTGAGGGAGAGGAACTCGAGACCGGGGATGGGGCCGACGACGGCCCGGATTACCTGGAGAGAGCCGGCGGCAAGATAGAGTGCGCCGAGCGCCGCTCCGAAGATCAACTTCGCTGTATCGCTCATATTACATGCCTCCCATGAAGAGCCCGGCAGCGTGCCCGACGATGAACGCCAGCAGCCAGGCGACGGCGAGACCGTAGGCTACCGAGAACCCGGTCCACCGCCACGACCCGGTCTCCTTCCTGATGACGCCGAGCGCCGCGACACACGGGGTATACAGCAGCACGAAGACCATCAGGGCGAGGGCCGTTGCCGCCGAGAGAGACGGGTCGGCAAGGAGGGCCGTCGGAAGCGTCTCTTCCCCGGCCCCGTAGAGGGTGCCGAGCGACCCGACGACGATCTCTTTTGCGATGAACCCGAATATCAGGGCGACCGCGACCTTCCAGTCGAATCCGAGCGGCGCCACCAGCGGCTCGATAACGTGGCCGATCATGCCCGCGAAACTCTCCGCGCTCCCGTACTCGACGCCGAACGGGAACGAGGCGAGGATCCAGACAACCAGGACGCCGGCAAGGATGATCGTACCTGCCTTTCTGACGTACATCGACCCCCGGCTCCACATATGGAGGAGAGCCGTCATCGGCGTGGGGATCCGGTAAGGCGGCATCTCCATGACGAACGGCGAAGCTTCTCCGGGGAGGATGGTGCTCCTGAAGAGCTTCGCGGAAGCGATCGCGACGGCGATCCCGAGGATGTAGAGGAAGAAGACCACGCTCCCCGCCTGCTCCGGGAAGAAGACCCCCGCGAAGAGGATGTACACCGGCAGCCTCGCGCTGCAGGACATGAACGGATTTACGAGGATCGTGAGCAGCCGGTCGTTCTCGCCCTCGATCGACCGTGTCGCCATGATCGCGGGGACGTTGCACCCGAACCCGACGAGCATCGGGACGAACGCCTTTCCGGGCAGGCCGAGGGCGTAGAGGGGCCGGTCCATGATGAACGCGGCACGTGCCAGGTAGCCGGAATCTTCGAGGATCGCGAGGATCAGGAAGAGGATGAAGATGTTCGGGAGGAAGATCAGGACGGAACCGACGCCGCCGATGATCCCGTCGCCGAGGAGCGAAGCGAGCCAGACGGGCTCGATCGAGCCGGCCACGAACTCAGCGAGCCACGCGACGCCGGCATCGATCGCGGTCATAAAGGGGGCGGCGACCGTGAAGGTGAGCTGGAACGCTCCCCACATCAGGGCCAGGAAGATGGGGATCCCGAGGTAGCGGTCGGTGACGACGCGGTCGACCATATCCGAGGGGCTCATGCTCCCCGGATCGCCTTTCCGGACCTGCGGCAGGATGGCGGCGATCGTCTCGTAGCGCCTGTCCGCCATCATGGCCTCGTACTCGTCGGTATCGATCCCGGAGAGGAACTCCTCCACGCGGGCGGAGGCTGCGCCTCTTCTGACCTTTTCGAGGACGTTCTCGTCCCCTTCGAGGAGCTTGACCGCGAGCCAGCGGAGAGGATACCTCCCGGCGAGATCCGTATCGGCCGCGAGGGCATCGGCGAGGGAGGCGATCGCCATCTCCACGTCCTCGCCGTAGCCGACGGTATGCTCGTGGTGCGGCGAGGTCTCCGCCTCCCGGATCGCCGCGTCAAGGAGGTCCTGCAGCCCTTCGCCCCGGGTCCCGACCGTCCGCACGACCGGGATCTCGAGGAACGCCGAGAGCCTCTCGTGGTCGATCGCGTCGCCCCGCGCCTCGGCCGCGTCGACCATGTTCAGGGCGATGACCATCGGGGCGCCGAGCTCGGCAAGCTGCGTCGTCAGGTAGAGGTTCCGCTCCAGGTTCGTCGCGTCCACGACCTGGACGACGACATCGGGTTTCTCGTCGAGGATATAATCCCGCGCGACGACCTCGTCCGCCGAGTAGGCGGTCAGGCTGTAGGTCCCCGGGAGGTCGACGACCTCGAACTCGTGACCGCTGCGGCTGGCCCGCCCGGTCTTCTTCTCCACGGTCACGCCGGGCCAGTTCCCGACATGCTGCCGCGAGCCGGTGAGGGCGTTAAAGAGCGTCGTCTTGCCGACGTTCGGGTTGCCGGTGAGCGCAACCCGGATCTCCCTCATGACGCGGCCTCCCCGTTGCACCGGACGAGGATCTTCATCGCCGCGCCCTTTGACAGGGCATACCGGGCATCACCGACCGAGACGATGATCGAGCCCCGGTCCGCAGACCTGACCGTCACCCGGGCGTCGGGGCAGAACCCCATCCCGAAGAGACGTGCCTGCATTCCTCTGCCGGCCCGGACTTCGGCGACCGCCCCACCGGTGCCGGGGGCAAGGAGAGCGAGCGGACAGACGCCGGCCACTATCTTCCCTCCGAAACGACCTCGATGAGGCTCGCCTCGGCACGCCGTAGCGAGAGGTGGTATCCCTTCACCAGGTATTCCGTAGGGTCGCCGAAGGGGGCGGCCCGGACGACCTCCACCTCCGCCCCAGAGACCACTCCCATGGCAAGCAAGCGCCTCCTGAGAGCCCCGGAGGCGCGGACGGCGACGACACGGCACCGGCACGCCGGACCGATACGATCGAGCGTGGTAACCGGCGTGCGATCCGTTGCATCTGATCTTTCCATGGAGCAATCTCTCTTATTCGGCCGGTATAATCCCGCTCCGAAGAAATTCCGGATCCGGCAGGGGGAACAAAAGATTCTTCGGATTTTGTGCGGCCATCCGAAGATCCGGGGGAGAGCCCGGCACTCGCAGCCTTTTTTCTGCCTTTCGCCCGGCGAAGGCCGGCGGCCGCGATCGATCCCGTACCTCCGGGAGAACCTATTTACAGCACTATGCACAAGCATATACATCAAAGCGCAACCCTGCGAGATGGAGCCCCCCCCATGCCGAACTGCACCACGTTCCTCGATGCCAACGCCTGTAACCCCAATAAGATCGCTCTCGTCGTCCCTTCACGGGGAGAGTCTTACACCCGTGCCGACCTCCGGGACCGGGTCGCCCGGGCGGCAGGCGGCCTTCGTGCCCTCGGCATCGAGCGCGGGGAACGGGTCTGCATCTACCTGGACAGTTCGCCGGAGTACCTCATCACCTACCTTGCCCTCTGGCGGATCGGGGCCGTCGCGGTCCCGACGAACCGGGTATACAAGGAGAGCGAGGTCCTCTACGCCGTCCGGAACGCAGGGGCCGTCGCCGTCGTCACCGACGTCGAGGGGGCCGCCCTCGTCGGGGGCATCCGGGACCAGACACCGGCGCTCCGGCACATAATCGCCGTCGGCGGGGAGGCCGCGGACGCCGTCCCCTGGGAGAGCCTCCTGCTTGCAGAGCCCTGCCGCCGTGCCGTCCACTGCCGGTTCGACGACCTCTGCCAGATCCAGTACACCTCCGGCACCACGGGGAAACCCAAAGGCGCGATGCTCACCCACGGGAACTGGATCGCGGCGATGGACGCCGAGCGGGACGTTCTTCGGATCACCGACGCCGACGTCTACCTCGGCATCTACCCGATGGGGCACGTCGGGGTGAGCTGGGGGATCGCCACCCTCCGGGCCGGCGGGACCTACGTCGTCATGGAACGGTTCGATCTCTCCCGCTACCTCGACCTCGCCCGCGAATACCGGGCCACGATCGTCGCCGGGATGCCGCCGGTGATCCACTCCCTCGTGCAGACCCCGCCGGGGACCGAGACGGCGCTCGCCACCGCCCGGGCGATAATCAGCGGCGGCGGCCCCCTGACCCCCGGCGTCTGGAAACCCTTCCACGAGCGGTTCGGTATCCCCATCGTCAACGCCTACGGCCTCTCCGAGACGGTCGTCGTCGGGACCGGGACCGCCATCCGCCCGGAGCACTACTCGACCGCCGACGAGTTCCGGAGCGTCGGCACCCCGGTCGGGTTCTCCGAGGTGAAGATCGTGGATGCGAACGACCCCGGACGGGAACTCGGCGCCGGCGAGGACGGGGAGATCGCCCTCCGCGGACCGGGGGTGGCGCTCGGCTACTGGCAGATGCCGGAGGAGACCGCCGCCGCCTTCCTCCCCGACGGCTGGTTCCTGACCGGCGACGTCGGCCACCTGGATAAGGACGGGATGTTGTACATCACCGACCGGAAGAAGGACATGATCGTCATGTCGGGCTGGAAGGTCTACCCGACCGAGGTCGAGGACGTCCTCGTCCAGCACCCCGGCGTCCGCGACGCGGCGGTCTTCGGGTGCGTCGACGAGCACCGGGGCGAGGTCCCGGTGGCGGTGGTGGTCCCCGCCGGGAAGGACGTCGCCGCCGACGATATTCTCGCCTTCGCCCGCGAGCGCCTCGCCGGCTACAAGGTCCCCCGCCGGGTCATCCTGGCGGCCGAGCTCCCCCGGGTCAACGGGTGGAAACTCCTCCGGAAGCGTCTCCGGGAGGAGTATTGCGGCGCCGCCGGCGCGTAAGAGTAGTTATTAAGGAGAGAGGAGCGTATAGATCCTCTCTGAGGATACATTCCGAGGTACACACGTGGCAGACACCACCAGACGTTCGACAGGAATCGCGGGACTGGACCTCGCGCTCGGCGGGGGGTTCCCGCCGGGCGCCCGCATCGTCGTCTCAGGGTCCCCTCTGAGCGGCCTTGACCTCATGGCGCAGCAGTTCTGGCAGACAGGGAACGCGACGGGCGCCTACCTGATGATCGACGCCGTGCCGGGAGAGAAGATGATCGACGCACGGGGCATGGACGCCGCAGCGCTCGCCGGTGCGGTGCAGGGCGAACGGGTCGTCGTCGACTCCCTCTCCTCGCTGATCGCCGCCTGGGGGATCGATGCGGCCGTGAAGTTCGTCGTCGAGGATACCCGCGAGGCCGTCGAGGGAGGGGCAACCATCGTCTACCTCCTCTACAGCGATCTCCACACCCCACGCGAGGAGGCGCGGGTGATGCGTGCCGCCGAGATCTTCATCTCCCTCAGGCACCAGGTCCACGGCAACGAGTTCGAGCGGACGCTCGCGATCGAGAAACTACGAGACGGGAACGTGCCGTCGAGGGTGATCCCCTACAACATCCTGGCAAAGGGCATCGAGCTCTCGACGACGAGCCGGGTGGTCTAGGCCGGACGCCCGGCCCGTTGTTCAAATAAGGGCTCTGTTGAAATGGTCTACACCCTCTAGAGAACACTCAGTTACGTGGAGAGGGTACTGGTGTGACCTCACGCGAAGCCGCGAAGGCGCGAAGCCTGAAATGGGTGTTGACAGCCTCTTTCGCGTTCTTCGCGGCTTCGCGTGAGTCAAGATGTATGGATAATCCTGCAATGGACTCGATCTCCGGGAGAGGGTTTCAACAGAGCCCAAATAAGGTCAACTCACGCGAAGGCCAGTAGAGGGGTATGCAACTCCCCTTCGCGGCTTCGCGTCTTTCGCGTGAGGCTGTACCCTTATCCTAATCAATTAACTCACGCGAAGCCGCGAAGGGCGCGAAGAATGGTAGGCAGGTGTTGAATCTCCTTCGTGGCTTCGCGCCTTCGCGTGAGACACTACAACGGACTATAACAGCCTAATCCGTATACTCGGCCCGGACCAGCCCGGCCGCAACAACCATATTCTTCAGTTTTCCAAATGCCGCGTCCCGCGTCTGCATCCGCATCCCGCAGTCGGGGTCAAGAAGCATCGCCTCGGCCGAGAAGACCTCGACTCCGGCCTCGATCCGTTTTCTGATAGTTTCAACGCTCTCGACGCCGGGATCGGCCGAGTCCACGCAGCCGTAGCCGACCATCCTTCCGCGGAGGTCTTTGGCCGAGAGCACCTCGAGGTTTTGCGGGTTGTTTGCGAACTCGAAGTCGAAGACGGCGACGTTCGTCCTGAGGACGTCGTCGATGACCGCCGTGAGGTTCCCGCAGACGTGGAGGCAGACGGGCACCCGGAGCCGGCCTGCGATCGCGTTCACCGCCTCGCGGCCGACGGCGATGTTCGCCGCCCCCGTCGAGAAGATGGGCTCGTCGATCTGGATGAGCGCGACCCCGGCATCCTGGAGGTGGCTCGCCTCGACCGCGAGCGCCTGCGCGAGATCGAGGACCAGTTCGTCCTTGTTCCGGTAGAACGTCGTCTCGATCGAGAGGCCGTGCGCGAGCGTGCTCGGCCCGGTGAGGATCCCCTTCACCTTCGGGTGCCGGGAGAGGGCGTATTTCGTGTCCGCGAGCGTGATCGGCCGCTGGGCGGGCTGGACCTTCCCGACGACCGACGATCCCCGGATGCCAGGGAGGTGGGAGGTGAAGGCCCGGATCATGTCGCCCCGGACCTGACCGTCGGAGATGATATCGATCCCGGCGGCGACCTGGTCGGCGACAGCCGTCTCCACCGCGTGCTTGAGCGGGTCCATGCGGGCGAGGAGCCCCGAGCCTTTCACCACCGGGTAGCTCCCGACCACCGTGGTCGGGAGACGCTTGCTTATCAGGGTCATGGCGTCAGTCTGTGCCGGTCACGCGGGAAGAGCACCGCTTCGCGGATGTTGGGCAGATCGAGCATCGTCATCACCAGGCGCTCGATCCCGACCCCCCATCCGGCGTGCGGCGGCATGCCGTAGCGGAACGTCCTCAGGTAGAACTCGAAGCTCTCCGGGGAGAGGCCCTTGGCGCGGATCCGCTCAACGAGGAGGTCGTAGTCGTGGATACGCTGGGCGCCGGAGGAGAGTTCCATCCGGGGGTGCATCATATCGAACGCCTTGCAGAACTCCGGCTTCTCCGGGTAGGGCATCGCGTAGTAGGGCCGGATATCGGTCGGCCAGTCGACGATGAAGTAGTGCTGCCCGATAGAGTCCCCGATAGCCCGCTCGGCCGAGGGAGAGAGGTCGGCGCCGAAGGTGAGCTTCTCCTCGATCGTCTTATTTGCGATCTCGATCGCTTCGGTATAGGGGATCCGGGGGAAGGGCTTTGCCGGGACTTTGAGGTCGACGCCGAGTTCCGCGAGTTCCCCGGCGCAGTTCTCCCGGACATACTCGTAGACGTGGACGATCAGGTCCTCGAGAAGTTGCATGACGTCGTTGTGGTCGGCAAACGAGACCTCGACATCGAGCGAGGTCGCCTCGTTGAGGTGCCGGACGGTGTTGTGCTCCTCGGCGCGGAAGATGGGGCCGAGTTCGAAGACCGCCTCGAACCCGGCGGCCATCATCATCTGCTTGTAGAGCTGCGGGCTCTGGTTCAGGAACGCTTCCTTCTCGAAGTAGGCGATCGGGAAGAGTTCCGTGCCGCCCTCGGTCGCCGCCGCGACGACTTTCGGGGTGGTGATGTTGACGCAGCCTCTCGAGGCGAGGAACGCGGTCGCGGCGCAGGTCACTGCCGAGCGGATGAAGAAGATCGCCCGGACACGCGGCTTCCTCGCGTCGAGGAACCGGGAGTCGAGCCGGGTATCCGTCTCGGCGGGCACCTTCTCGGCGACGTCGAGGGGGAGCGGGCTCTCTGCGACGCTGACGATCTCGAGGTATTCGGGGACGAGCTCGCGGCCGCCGGGAGCCTTCTCGATCGCCTTCACCTGGCCCCGGACCCGGACCACGGACTCTCTCGATACGTTCCGGACGGTCTCAAGGACCTCCGCGGAAACCTTCTTCTTCGGGACGGTCACCTGGATGATGCCGGTCCGGTCGCGGATCAGGAAGAACGCGAGCCCTCCGAGATCGCGGACCTCGTGCACCCAGCCCACGATCTCGGCAGATTCGGTCTCCGGGGTTACGGCCCGTATTGGTAGACGCATATCAAAAACCTGGATACAGTGTGGGCCCCGGGAGGTATTTTGTTTTGCGCTCCTCACCGGGAGAGCGCACCACATGGCGGCCGGGTGCGGCCGGGACCGGGCGGCCGCGGAAAAGGGGGCGCCCGGGTCTATGGCCTTAGACGAAGACCGCTGCCGAGAGGACCGTCGTCCAGCGGCCGCTCATATCCCCTTTCGCCGACTGGCAGGTATGGGTCGTATTTATAATCCGGCCGCTCGCCTTGTAGATCTGCTCCCGCTCCTGCCACGCTTTGTCGGGGTCGAACTCGATCCCGAGCGTCGTCGCGAGCATCGTCGCCGCGAGGTCCTCCGCGTATTCACCCGATACCTCGGCGGTCTCCCCGAAGGCGTGGTGCTCGGAGAGGTAGCCGTAGGCATTGCTCTCCTTGGGCATCGCGTGGCCGATGGCGGCGGAGACAAGCCTGCTTGGTTCGTTGGTCTCGTTCCGGGCCATGACGACGTAGACGATGCTCCCCGGGGAGAGCTGTTCGAGACCCTCCTCCTTTGAGATCAGCTGGCAGTTCGGGGGGAAGATGCTCGATACGTAGACGAGGTTGTACTTCTCGATGCCCGCCTGCCGGAGAGCCAGTTCAAACGATGCCAGTTTGTCTTTGTGGATGCCCACACCCTTCGTGAAGAAACACTTGGTCGGAACGAACATTAGGGATCTTCTTATCGCTTGACTTTTTTAAAATTTTTGGTGATAACAGCCACAAATTAAGAAAGGGGCCGAATTTCCGCCCATTCTGACATTAGGAGAGGAACATACTGGCAAATAGCAAAACGGTCAAAAATCGAGGGTTTTTTAGGCGCGCAACGGAGCCCTCAGGCAGGTGCGAGCCCGCCGTTCTCCTCCCGCAAAACGACCTGCAGCCGGATCATTCCCGGGCATGTCACGCGGGAGGATCTCTCCCTGCCCGGATGAGGGGAGGCGAAACGCGCCCGTCAGTCGAGACCTTCGTATGTCTTGATCGCCTCCAGCGCCTCGAACGCCCCCCGCCGGACGTCCCTGTCGGGGTCCTGGAGGAGGGCCTGCAACGCTCCCGATGCACCGGCGGAGCCTATCCCGCCGAGGATGAACGCGGACCGGCACCGGGTCCCGGCGTCCTCGGCGCCGGCGAGATCGATCAGGGCGGGGGTCGCCGCCTCGCCCACCCGCCAGAGCGCCTCCATCACCCGGTGCCGGGCGGCCTCGTCGTCGTTCCCGAGAGCCCGGACGAGCGGGCCGACGGCCGGCGCACCGATGCCCGCGAGCGCACCGGCGGCATACCGCCTGACCTCCCGGTCGGGGTCGCCGAGCGTCTCGATGAGGGGCTCGATCGCATCGTGGGAGCGGATCTCACCGAGCACCCACGCGGCCCACCTGCGCACGGCCTGCCGCTCGTCCCGGAGGGCGGCCGCCAGGGGGCCGGCCGCCCGGAGGCCGATACGGGTGAGAACCACAGCGCTTCGCCGCCTGACATCGTCATCGTCCCTCCCGAACGCCTCGATGCAGGGGGAGACCGCACCCTCCCCGAAGTTGGCGAGCGCATCGGCGGCGAGAGACCGGACCTGCTCGTCGGGGTCGCCGAGGAGCCCGACCAGGCTTCCCACGCCGCGGCCGTCGCGGGACCGCCTCACCCCGGCGATCGCACACCTCCGCACCTGCGGATCAACGTCACCGAGAGCCGCGAGGAAGAGATCCGCGGCATGGCCGCTCCCGGTCGCCTCGAGTGCCGCGAGAGCGGCGCAACGGATCCTCCCGTCGCCGTCGTGCGCCGCCTGCTCCAGGGCTTCCACCGCCGGGCTCCCGATCAGGCGGAGCGCACGGGAAGCGTCCTCCCGCACTGTGTCGTCTGCATGCGAGAGGAGCCCGATGAGGTGGGGGACGGCCGCCGGCCCGATCCTCCCGAGAGCCTCAGCCGCCGCCCACCTGACGCACCAGTCCTCGTCCTCGAGCGCTTTTGCGAGCGAAGGCACAGCCGCCTCCCCGAACTCGCCGAACGCCCGGACCGTTCTCCACCGGGTCATGATATCCCCGCTCTCAAACGACTCCGCGAGCTCCGCCACCCGGGCATCCTCTTCTCCACCCGCGGGTGGGGAGGCACTCTCCTCCTGCCTGCGCATCCCGAACCTGCTCAACAGTCCCATCATCACACTCTCCGAACGAACGGTCTTCTCCGATGATGGTATGTGGCAGAAGATGGGGTATAATTCTTCTGATATTCTCCTGAAGCCCGGAAAGCCACTGATTTCCACCAGATGCCGCAGGCGCTCCTCCGGAGGAACGCTTATTAGTGATGGTGCAGGAACCCGGTGCAGCCGGGAGCGGGCCGGCGCCCGGATTCCCGTGCGCGCCCCACAACGGAAGGTGGACGAAGATGCAGCAGGAGATCGAACCTTCGGCGGTCGTAGACTGTCTCGGGCTCTACTGCCCGATGCCGATCGCGCTGACGAAAGAAGGCATGGAGAAGATCGCCGTCGGCGAGGTGCTCGTGGTCGAGGCGGACGACCCTGCCGCGGAAGAGGATATCAAGCGCTGGGCGAACCGGACGGGGCACGAGATCGTGAAGTTTGAGAAGGATGACGGAATCCTGCGATTCTTCATTCGGAAGGTGAAGTGAGATGAGAGATAACATGATGTATGCGGATAAGACCGTGAACTGCGTGGGCATCTGCCAGTCGCCGATGCTCTCGATCGAGACCGAGATGGATGTGCTCGACGAGGGACAGATCCTCCAGGTGACGACCGACAAACCGGACCTCGTCGGGACGGTCAGGTCCTGGGCCGCGGATAAGGGACATACGATCGAGGAGGAACTCGTCGCCTCGGGCGTGACCACCCTCATCCTGCGCAAGGGAGCGGCGGTCACGGCAGAGGCGAGGTGATCGGATGGACGCCGACGGCTACGTGGACGCCAGGGGGACCTACTGCCAGGCCCCGCTCATCCTGCTCAAGGAGGGGATGGACAACCTTCCCGAACGCGGCGTCCTGAAGGTCGACGTGGACAACGCACCGACCGAGGAGGACGTCAGGGTCTGGGCAAGGCGGATGGGCCACGAGATCGTGGGCGAGGAGAAGGCCGGGGAGAAGACCACCTTCTCCATCCGGAAAGGAGGCTGAAGTATGGCACGGATACTGTATATTCAGACGAGCGGCACCGATACCCCCGAACGGCTGTACGCACCGTTCGTCCTCGCGATGACGGCGCGCACCATGGACATGGACGCCGACATCTACTTCATGATCAAGGGGGTGACGGTCGTCAAGAAAGGGGCGGCCGAGAAGATCCAGGTCGGGAACTTCCCGAAACTCTCGGAGATGCGGGACCAGGCGATCGCCGCGGGGGCGAAGATCTACATCTGCGAGCAGAGCACCCAGCTCCTGGGTATGGAGCGGGGGGACTTCATCGAGGAAGGAAAGGTCGTCGGCGCCATAACCTTGAACGATCTCGCGGTCGATGCCGAAGCGGTCATCACGTTCTAGGGAGGGCAGGGTATGGCAGAGCGGATCTACCTCGACCACGCGGCGGCGACACCGGTCCGCCCGGAGGTCCTCCGGTTCGGGATGCGATTCCTCGACGGTTTTGCCGGCAACCCCTCGACGATCTACCGCGAGGGCCTCGAGGCACAGGCGGCCGTCGCGCGAGCCCGCGAGCAGGTCGCGGCGCTCGTCGGGGCGAGCGATCCGGGCGCGATCGTCTTCACGAGCGGGGCGACCGAGTCGAACAACATCGCGATCCGGGGGACGGCGCTCCGGAACAAGAGGTCCGGGAAGGGGGTCGTGGCGAGTGCCGTCGAGCACATATCGGTCCTGAACCCGGCAAAAGACCTCCAGAAGAGCGGGTTTGCCTTCACGCAGATCCCGGTCGACCGCTACGGCACGATCGATCTCGACGCGCTCGGGACGGCGGTGACGCCGGAGACCGTCGTCACCTCGGTTCAGTACGCGAACGACGAGATCGGGACGGTTCAGCCGATCAGGGAAGTCGCGGAGATCGTCCACGACCGGGGAGGGGTCCTCCACGTCGACGCCACCGATGCCGCGGGGAGGATGCCGATCGACGTGGAGCGCGACGGCGTCGACCTTCTCACCCTCTCCGGAAACCCGCTCGGCGGGCCGCAGGGGACGGGGGCGCTCTATGTCCGCCCCGGCGTCCGGGTTCAGCCGGTCCTCGTGGGGGGCGGGCAGGAGCGCGGTCTCCGGCCGGGGACCGAGGACGTCTTCGGGATAGCCTGCATGGGGGAGGCGGCACGGCTCGCGGCGGCGGAGATGCCGGGGGAGAACGAGCGCCTCCGCGCGATCCGCGATGCGCTCATCGCCGGAATCTCGGAGGTCGAGGATGCGTTCCTGACCGGCCACCCGACGGAACGGCTGCCGCACCACGCGAGTTTCCGCTTCTCCCGGATCGAGGGGGAGAGCATCCAGCTCGCCATGAACGCCTTCGGGATCGCGATCGCCACCGGGTCGGCATGCACCTCGCGGACGCTCGAGGCCTCCCACGTCCTCCTCGCGATCGGGCTCGCCCACGCCGAGGCGCACGGGTCGATGGTCGCGACGCTCGGCCGGAGCAACAGCATGGAAGAGGTGCCCCGGATCGTCGAGGCCGCGAGAGAAACAGTTAAACGTCTCCGGGCCATTACACCGCTGTAGGTAGAGAACATGGCGGACCAGGTAGGCTACAGCCAGAAGGTGATGGAACACTTCATGAACCCGCACAACGTCGGGGTGATCGAGAACCCTGACGGCTACGGCAAGGTCGGCAACCCCGTCTGCGGGGATATCATGGAGATCTTCATCACGGTCAAAAACGACGTCATCGAGGACATCAGGTTCCGGACGTTCGGGTGCGGTTCGGCGATCGCGACGAGCAGCATGGTGACCGACATGGCGAAGGGGAAGACGCTTGAGGAGGCGCTGAAGATCACCCGCGACGACGTGGCGACCGAACTCGAGGGGCTCCCGCCAAAGAAGATGCACTGCTCGAACCTTGCGGCGGACGCACTCCACGCGGCGATCGAAGATTACCGGGGAAAGCAGAAGGGTAAGTAAGAGCCCATGGCTCTACCGGGTATTGGTGCGTCTCACGCGAAGCCGCGAAGTGCGACGTTCCGCAGGAACGGAGCATGAGCACCGTCAGGTGCGAAGAACGCGAAGTCTGGCTTACGGTTGTTGACGACTTCCCTTCGCGGCTTCGCGCCTTCGCGTGCGGGCAACGAGGTCTGGCCGCCTAGCACCGGTAGATCAGGGTCAGGATGGTCTTTGCGAGGTCCAGGCTTTTGCCCCGGTTGACCATGAGCGTGTCCAGGCGGAGGGCGTGCTCGATCCCGGCGGGGTCGCGGACGTCCTGGATGAAGACGTCGATGAAATCCTCGTAGAGGTCGCAGGTCCCGGCGGACGAGGGCTCTTTTCCGAAGGCCCGCATCAGGGCCGCCGCCGGGCCGCTGACCGGGGTATCGCCGATGAAGGGGCTGACGGCGATGACGCGTTTTTCCCGGAGCGCCTCCCGCACCCCGGCGCACTCGAGGATCGGCGAGATGCTCGTGACCGGGTTGCTCGGCCCGACGACAACGGCGTCGCTCGCCTCGATCGCGGCGAGGACCTCGTCGGTCGCGACCGGGAGCTCGTCGAACCGCCGGACCACGCCCTCGATCGCCACGTCGCCCCGGTGCTTCACCCAGTACTCCTGGAAGTGCATCTCGCCCCGGTCGGTCCGGACGTAGGTCGTCACCTCCGAGTCGGTCATGGGGAGGACGGTCGCCCTGATATTGAGCCTCCGGCAGAGTGCCCCGGTCGCCTCCGTGAGGCTCATCCCGCCCCGGAGCATCTCGCCCCGGGCAACGTGGACCGCCCGGTCCTGGTCTCCGACGGCGATGAACTCGTCGATGCCGAGCCTCGCGAGGAGGTCATGGGTGATGTAGGTGTCGTCGCGGATCCCCCACCATTTGTTGGTGTCGAGGAGGTCCGCAAAGAGGTACATGACCGTGTCGACGTCGGGGGAGAGATGGTTGCCGGAGAGCCACATGTCCTCGGCCGTGTTGACGACGACCGCGATCTCCCGCTCGTCCAGCAGCTCCCGCATGCCGCGGAGGAGTTTCGGGGTCCCGGTGCCGCCCGATAGGAAGGTTATCATTGGATAATTAGCGTATCAGGCCCGGCTGTATATGTAATTTATCAATTATGCCGGGAAGTACACCGCCCCAGGTTTACGAAACGGCGTGTCGTATGACCGCCATGATGTCCCAGGCGAGCGATTCCGCCTGCCGCTCGTGGAGGAGGCGGGTCTCGAGGCGGAGCGAGCCTTTGACCTCGTCCGGGTCGTGGATGTCCTGAACGAAGACGTCGACGAAGTCCCGATAGAGCCGGAAGACCCCCGGAGAGGTCGGTTTCTCGCCGGCGGCGTACATCAGGGCGGCGTCCTTCGGGTCCGGCGCGGCGCTCCCCCGGAAGGGGGAGACCGCGACGACGAACGCATCGCGAAGGAGGTCCCGCATCCCCTCGCAGTCGAGGATGGAAAGGACGCTTGCGGCCGGATGCGCCGGGCCGATCACCACGGCGTCGCTCGCCTCGATCGCCGCCCGGACCTCGTCCGTGACCGGGGGGCGAGCGGGTCCGGTGCGGACGAGTTCCCGGACCTCGGTGTCGCTGCCGGCCATCCGGTAGAAGAAGAGCGGGAGGCGTTCGGTCCCGGTGTCGACGAGGAGGGAGGCCTCGGCGTCGGTCGCCGGGAGGACCGTCGCCCCGATGTTGAGCGCCCGGCTCTGGACCCCGACCGCCTCGGTGAGGCTTTTCCCCCCGGAGAGGAGGGCCGCCCGGGCGATCTGGACGGCCCGGGCGCGGTCGCCGACCGGGAAGGGCTCGCCGCCCCCCACCTTCGGGAGGTAGTTGTGGGTGGCGTAGGTGTCCCCCTTGATCCCCCACCCCCGGCCGGTATCGAGGATGCCGGCGAAGAAGTAGACCGCGGTGTCGATCTCGGGCGCGAAGTGGCTCCCCGATACCGTGCAGTTCCCGGCGGTGGACGCGACCACGGTGATCTCGGAATCGTAGAGGATCTGCCGGGCGCCCCGGATGAGGGCGGACGCTCCGGGCCCGGCCGAGAGGAAGGTGATCATGGTTGTGTGTCTTTGTACGTGGGGTGTCCGGGGGGTTAACAGTTTCATTCTGCCGGGGCGTGGGGGGATATTGCCGGGGGTTGAGTCTTGATGCTCTCGATCTCAGGGTCCCGGGCTCTCGCCCTGACATGGTTCCCGGCGATCCGCGTCGCAGTGCCGGCCGTGGGGGCGCCCATCTACGGGGTCCAGGTGCACCGGGAGCCGGAATAGGTGAGTGGTTAAAATACGATTAAGATATAAGGCGAAAACAAGAACGGAAGAATACCATGTATCCATTTACAGACCGGTTCATGTCCAGCGCTGAAAATGTCGAGTTCCTGAAAGCCACAATGATGGGGCCAAACGCCATGCGGGTATCAGAGGAACTCTCGTCGCACCTGAAGATCAATGAGAATATGCGAATCCTTGACCTCGGCTGCGGGCAGGGTCTATCCACGCTGTTTCTGGTGAAAAAATATGGCGCGTCCGTCTTCGCCGCCGACCTCTGGATCTCGCCGACTGAAAACTACGAGCGTTTTCAATCTCTCGGGATTGATGATAAGGCCGTTCCGATCTCCGTAGACGCGACCAAGGGGCTGCCTTTCGCAAACGGATATTTTGATCTGTTGTTCACCGTGGACGCTTACCATCATTTTGGCGATACGGAGGAGATGCTTCCGTCGCTCATTCCTTTTGTGAAAAAAGGCGGCTATATTGCCGTGGCGATTCCCGGCATAAAGTATGAATTCGGGGAGAATGTCCCCGACGAAATGAAGCCGTTCTGGAATGATGAGGTGGCAAGGACCATACACTCTCTTGACTGGTGGAAGGAACTGTGGAGCAGGGCAAAGGGCATTGAAATAATTGACATTCGCGAGATGCTCTGCTGTAACCAGACGTGGGATGAATGGCATACCGCGCATTGGGAAGGTATCGAGGAAGATATAAAGATGAGGAAAGCTGAAAACGGGAATTACTATAACCTCATTCAAATGATTGCTAAAGTAATCTAACCTGTTCGCTGTACAAGAGCAGAACCGCAGAACCCTGTCGGCGTATTGGCAGGTGCGGGACGCGCCGTAGAGCCCGTGGACCTGCCTCAATAGAGGGGAGATGAAGCAGGAAGCAGCCCCGCCCTCAGGGCGGGGCAGTTCACTTCTGCTGCTTGAGCCACTCGTCGTATTGCTGCACATGCTCCATCATGGTGCAGGCGAGCGCTTTGAACGCCTCGGGCGACAGTCGTGCATCCAGTATCACCCGTTTTTGAACTTTATCCGTGTAAATATCGCCATTCTGATTGATTTTGAACTCAGGCTGATCGTAGGTCAACGCCAACTGGCCGAAATTCGGGTTCAATGTCACGATAGCGCCGTCGATGTGAACCGTCCTGAACTCAGGATCCGTTACTATCTCAAATTTCAACCCTTGCTCCGGGTTTTTTGCGGCCATGTTGAACTCACACCCTGGTCTCTGCCTGTTTTGCGCCGGTGATTGTCGGTTTCGTATTGAAGGCGTCCCTTCCGGCAGGTGTCCGGTCGAATCGCCAGTTCTCGGGATCGGTCTCACCGCTTCTCTTCACAGTTCCCGGATACATGGTGCAGGAGTTTCCGCTATCGCTCGAGGTGGGTTTATACTGCTTGACCAGGCTCTCGGGAGGAAGCACCACGTCGCACAGGGCGTTTAACATCTTTTTTCCATAGTCTGTCGATGTGTAATACACCTTCCTCCGGTCGCCGACATCCTCCAGCGTTCTCACCTTCTTCGCGATGAGGCCCCCATCGACCAGAGACTTCAGGATGCGGTCCATCTCGCTCGGGTTCGCCCCGAAGGTCTCCTTGAGTTCGTTGAAATGCATCTCCTTCCCGAGGGTAAGCGCTATGTATACGGCCCATCTGGCATCCGTCGAGAGTTCCATCACGGACTCACGAACCTCAACAGGTACCCGGTTTAAGTGAGCCTCCACAGTTGTCCGGTCCATGCCAACACCCCTTTAGAATAGTTCTATTATTGTAACTTATATCAATCTTTCCTGACGAATAAGTTACATTACAGCAACCCCCATCGTTATGTATCCCGCAGACGAAAACCTGTCAAATGAGCCATAGAGTGCTGAGACCCGACGAAAGCGCAGACAGGGTTCAGTTATACAGGCATTTCAAGGAACATACCAACATCGCGATCTATGGCTCATTCCAGCAGTCACGGAAGAGAGACCTGCTCGCATTGAGGGAGTACTTGCGGGCAAATGGCTACCTCAACGCCAGGATCTCTGAAGATTATTCTGAGAGGCTGGATCCCGGGACCGAAGACGGACCCATAAAGGATATCAAACTCAGCGACCTGCTGATGGATGAGGGTTCCATTCACATCTTTGTTTTCGTCAAAGAAAACCAGGATGAGCATTATCTTATTCAGTCGGTTTCGATGGAATTCCAGCGCTTAAGCACGTTAATGCAACATGGGATAAAGGAAGATCAGCCGGCTGCAATTTATATTGAAGAAGGACTGGAGAAGATTGCAGGGGGCGTCTTCAAGGGACGGATTGCACAGAACGAGCATGGGTGGGACATAGACTTCTTCAAAAACATCGAGCAGATCTACAAACCGGCAAGGCGCTTCTGCGAGCGCAGCCTTGCTGAACTCTATGGATTCTAGTATAGATATTCGGCATTGTTGGAGAACCCACAGACGTTTCTAATCTCTTCCGGAGCTGTACGCGCAGCTTCACCTATCAAAAAATCGATTTGCCCGGCCTTTCGCTGCCGGAACGCCCCGGACCGCCGCACGAGCGCCACAGCCCCCACAGGAGAACCAGGACCCACCCGGGCGCCACAATTTCACACCCCGCGCGCTCTCAAATACCTTTATCACTTCTCTCCAAAGATTCTTAATTGAACGGATGAAGATCATCAAGGATCCGGTGCACGGCTACGTCGAGGCGGACGCGACGACGCTCAGACTGCTGGACTCGGAGGCCGTCCAGCGGCTCCGCCACGTCTCCCAGCTCGGCTTTGCGAACCTCGTCTACCCCGGCGCAAACCACACCCGGTTCGAGCACTCGCTCGGGACGATGCACCTTGCCGGCCTGATGTGCCGGGAACTCGACCTCGACGACGATGAGACGAAACTCGTCACCGCCGCCGCCCTCCTCCACGACATCGGCCACGGCCCCTTCTCCCACGTCACCGAGCCGGTGATGGAGGAGTTCACCGGGCGGAGCCACCACGAGATCGGCCACCTCGTCGGGGAGGGAGCGATCGCCGGCATCCTCGAGTCGGAGGGGATCGACCCCGCCGAGGTCTGCGCCGCCGTCTCGGGCGAGCACCCTCTCGCGAGCATCATCCACGGGAGCCTTGACGTCGACCGGATGGACTACCTTATGCGGGACGCCCACTACACCGGCGTCCCCTACGGGACGGTCGACGCCCACCGGCTGATCCGGTGCACGATCCTCACCGGGTCGGGGATCGCGCTCCACGAAGGCGGGATCAACGCCGCCGAGTCGCTCCTCATCGCCCGGACCCTGATGCGACCGGCGGTCTACTTCCACCATGTCAGCAGGATCGCGACGAGCATGTTCGTCCACGCCCTCCGCGAGGAGGTCCGGAACGTGCCGGGCACGGACGCATGGGAACTGATGCGGATGGACGACGCGGCCTGCATGGAGCGGCTGAAGCACTCGTCCTGCCCGATCGCCCGCGATCTCGCCCGCCGGGTCTACTACCGCGACCTCTACAAGCGGGCGCTCTATGTCGGCGAGGACCGGGTGAACGCCGCCGCCTTCCGGCAGGACCCCGGCCCCGCCCGCGAACGGGAGATCGCCATCGCCATCGCCGAGATCGCAGGTATCCCGGCGGAGGAGGTCCTGGTCGACATCCCCCCGCTCCCGGGGGCGCTCTCGATGGAGGTCCGGGTCAGGAACAGCCACGCGATGCTGGATCTCGAGGAGGTCTCGCCCCTCATCAATACCATGAACGATACCCGGCGGCAGCAGTGGCGCCTCGGCGTCTACACGACGCAGGAGCACCGCGACGCCGTGGAGCAGGCCGCGACGGAGATCCTCCGGGTGAAGCGGGCGACAAAGCAGGATAAGCTTGTAGTTGCATAACAGTTGAGGAGCACATGACAAAGGAATTCGTCGTCGGGGTCACCGGGGCAAGCGGGGTCGTCTACGCCCGCAGGCTGCTCGAGGTGCTCTGCGATCAGGCAACGGTGCATATCGTCATATCCGAGACCGCCCGGCAGATCGCCGGGATCGAGGGTGTGAACCTTACGGGGTTCGACGCCATATACGCCGAGAACAGCAACCTCGCGGCCGATATCGCGAGCGGCTCGTTCCGCTACGACGGGATGGCGATCGTCCCCTGCAGCATGAAGACGCTTGCGGCGGTCAGCAACGGCCTCGCGGACAACCTGATCGGCCGGGCGGCGGACGTCTGCCTCAAGGAGCGGCGCCCCCTCCTCCTCCTCCTCCGGGAGATGCCCCTCTCCCGGATTCACTTAAAGAACATGCTTGCCGCCGACGAGGCCGGCGCGACCGTGATGGTCGCAAGCCCCCCCTTCTACCAGCACCCACAGACCATCGACGACCTCGTCGATATGGTGGTGGCCCGCGTGCTCGACCACATGAAGGTGGAACACAGCCTCGGCACCCGATGGAGCGGATGAGAATTGCGCGAATTCATTGAACTGATGCGAAAAGAGGGCAGGGTCGAGGAGATCGAGACCCCTTGCTCGACCGTGTACGAGGCTCCCCGCATGGCGAGCCGGACCGATAAGATCCTCTTCTTCCACGACCTCGATGGCCACCGGGCGGTGATGAACCTCCTCGGCGACAGGCAATCGCTTGCAGCGGCGCTCGGCGTCGGCGAGCGTGACCTGGTGCCGCATCTGGCCGCCATGAACTACGGCGGCCGCATCGTGGACGCGGGACGGCTGCAGGGCGGCATCGCCGCCGACCTCTCCCGCCTCCCGATCTTGAAGCACTTCCCGGGAGACGCCGGACGCTACCTCACGTCGGGGATCGTCTTCTCCCGCTACGGCAACGTCGAGAACGCCTCCGTCCACCGGATGATGGTCCTCGACGACCATCGTGTCGTCGCCCGCCTGGTGGAGGGAAGGCACACCCACACGCTGCTGAAAGCAGCCCTCGCACGCGGGGAGAAGCTCCCGGTCGCGGTCACGATCGGGACCCACCCCCTCGTGACGTTCGCGGCCTGCACCCGCGTCCCGGAGGGGAAAGAGCTCGCCTACGCGGCGGAGCTGATGGGCGGGGAACTCTCCGTCCGCGAGTGCGGGAACGGCGTCCGGGTCCCCGACGCCGAGATCGTGCTCGAGGGCTATATCAGCGCCGAGAAAGCGGCGGAGGGGCCGTTCGTCGACATCACCGGCACCTACGACCCCATACGGCAGCAGCACGTCATCGAGTTCACCCGGATGTACTGTAAGGAGGACCCGATCTACCACGGTATCCTCCCTGCCGGCGACGAGCACAAACTCCTGATGGGAGCGCCCTACGAGCCGAAGATCTACCGCGCCGTCGGCGAGGTGACGACGGTGCGTGACGTCCTCCTCACGAAGGGCGGCGCCGGCTACCTCCACGCGGTCGTCCAGATCCGGAAGAACACCCAGGGAGACGCGAAGAACGCCATCATGGCGGCGTTCGCCGCCCATACGTCGTTGAAACACATCGTCGTGGTGGACGAGGACATCGATATCCGCGACCCCCACGACGTCGAGTACGCGATCGCAACGAGGGTCCGGGGCGATACCGACATCATGGTCGTCACCGGCGTCCGGGGCTCGTCGCTCGACCCGACCCGCCTCGGGGACGGGACGAACGTGAAGGTCGGCGTCGACGCCACGATGGTGATGGGGAAAGAGGACGAATTCAGGAGAGCGGAGTGGCCGTAGATGTACCTGGAGAAGGATGACGAGAGGGTGCTCGCCGGCGAGTTCGGCGAGACCCGCCAGAAGATGATGGAGATCCTGGTCGCGCTGGGAGAGGTCTACGGGGCCGAAAAACTCGTCCCGATCGCGAGCGCCCAGGTGAGCGGTGCGTCCTACAAGACGATCGGCAGGTGGGGGCTTGCCTGGCTCAGAAGCCTCGACGCCCGGGCGGCGGTCCCGGCGGTCTTGAACCCCATCGGGATGCCGCGGGAGGGATGGCAGGAGTTCGGGATCGCCGAGGAGTTCGCCGCCCGCCAGGCGGAGGTCGTCGAGGCCTACCGGCGGCTCGGGATCAAACTCGAGTGCACCTGCACCCCCTACTACCTCCGCATGACGGAGTATGGAGAGCACCTGGCCTGGTCGGAGTCCTCGGCGGTCGCCTACGCGAACTCGGTCCTCGGCGCCCGGACGAACCGGGAAGGCGGGCCGAGCGCGCTTGCGGCGGCGATCATCGGAAAGACCCCGTATTACGGCCTCCACATCGTCGAGAACCGGCGGCCGCAGGTCGTCGTCGAGGTCGAGAGCGGCGCGGGTCTCCACGCCGACCACTGGGGCGCGATCGGGTATCTCGCCGGGAAGAAGGTGGGGAACCGGATCCCGATCTTTGAGGGTATCCGGCCGGGCCGCGACAACCTCAAAGCCCTCGGCGCCGCGATGGCGGCGAGCGGGGCGGTCGCGCTCTTCCACGTCGAGAAGATCACCCCCGAAGCGAGGGTCTTTGAGTTTTCGACCGGCGACCTCGACCGGGTGACGGTGAGCGGGGACGAGATCGAGGCGCTCTTCGCCGAGAAGGAGGTCGAGGCGGTCGCGGTCGGCTGCCCGCACTGCTCGGCGGACGAACTGAGGGAGATTGCGGAACTTCTCAGAGGAAAGACGACGACGAAACCCTTCTACATCTTCGTCGCCCGGGGGGTCGCAGCGGAGAACGCCGATCTCGTCGCCGCGATCGAGAAGAGCGGCGCCCGGGTGATCCCGGACACCTGCATGGTCGTCTCGCCCCGGATGGACGAATTTTCATCGATTATGGTCGACTCGGGCAAGGCCTTCGCCTACGTGCCCGGGATGTGCGGCGCGCTCGCCCGGATCGGGACGAGAAGAGAGTGCGTCGAGGTCGCGACGTCTTGAGGGCGGTTCTCACTGCCCCACTACAGTTTTTAAAGAGGTCCCCTGGAGGTCAAACCACTGACTTCCCTCGAAGGACGTGAAGTTCAGCATGGTTACCTGTAACTCCCTTCGCGGCTTCGCGCCTTCGCGTGAGGCCGTATCACTGCTCATGAACCGTCAAGCTCACGCGACGCCGCGAAGGATGCGAAGTTCGGTATACGGGTGCCCGCAACTTCCTTCACGCCTTCGCCCGAAATCTACCGTTATCCGAACGCGTTAACTCACGCGAAGTGGAGGTGAGAGTTAGAAACTCACGCCCCCACCGTTTTGACGTCGAGGACCTGCATCAGGCTCTCGTCGAGCATGTAGCCTCTGAGCCGGTCGCGGTTGCCCCGCAGGCTCTCGATGCTGTTGATCCCGGCAGCGCCGAGGAGTTCGGAGAGTTCGAGCGTCCAGGCGTGGATCAGGTTCGCGACCTGCGTCGAGGCCTCGTCGGGGTTCAAGCGCGCGACGAGGTCCGGGCGCTGGGTGGCGATCCCCCAGGGGCAGAGGCCCCGGTAGCAGTTCCCGCAGACCCGGCAGCCCATCGCCGCGAGCGCCGCGGTCCCGATGTAGACCGCGTCAGCACCGAGAGCGATCGCCTTCGCGATGTCGGCGCTCCCCCGGATGCCGCCGCTCGCGATGACCGAGATCTCGTTTCTGATCCCCTGGCTGCGGAGTTTCGCATCGACGCTCGCGACCGCGGCCTCGATCGGGATCCCGACGTGGTCGCGGAAGACCTTCGGCGCCGCGCCCGTCCCGCCCCGGAACCCGTCGATGACGACGGCGTCGGCCGGCGAGCGGGCGATCCCGGCGGCGATGGCCGCCGCGTTATGGACGGCGGCGATCTTCACGAAGACCGGCTTCTTCCACTCCGTCGCTTCCTTGAGCCCCCGGACGAGCTGGGAGAGATCCTCGATGCTGTAGATATCGTGGTGCGGAGCGGGGCTGATCGCGTCGCTCCCTATCGGGATCATCCGGGTCTTCGAGACCTCCTCGTTGACCTTCTCGCCCGGCAGGTGCCCGCCGATACCGGGCTTCGCGCCCTGGCCGATCTTGATCTCGATCGCGGCGCCGCGCTCCAGGTAGTCGATGTTCACGCCGAACCGCCCGGAGGCGACCTGGACGATCATCCGGTCTTGGTAGGGGTAGATCGCCGGGTGCAGGCCGCCCTCCCCGGTGCCCATGAACGTCCCGGCCTCCTTTGCCGCCCGGGCCATCGCCACCTGGGCGTTGAGGCTGATCGCGCCGTAACTCATGTGCCCGATCATGATCGGGGTCTCGACGCGGAGGTTCGGGGTGAGCGCCGTCCGGAGTTCGACGTCGCCGCCCTCCCGCCGCCGGAGATCGAGCTTCGCCGGCTTCTTCCCGATATGGGTCCGGAGCTCTATCGGCTCGCGGAGCGGGTCGAGGCTGGGGTTCGTGACCTGGCAGGCGTCCAGGACAAGACGGTCGAAGATGACCGGGTAGTCGAGCGCGTTGCCCATCCCGGCGAGGATGATCTTCCCCGTCCGGGCCTGGTTGTAGATCGCCTCCCGGGTCTCGCGGGTCCAGAGCGGGTGGCTCCGGTAGTCGCAGGGTTGCTCCTGGAGCAGGATGGCGTCGCGGGGGCAGCAGGCGATACAGCGGTGGCAGGCGGTGCAGTTCCGGGAGTTGATCAGGATCTTATCGCCGTCCCACCGGTAGACGCCGTAGGGGCAGTTCTCGACGCACCGCCCGCACTCCATGCACTGCACCCTATCGATGCTGATCCGGTAACGCGGAGGAACGCTCCCGATCATCATGCGACAACCCTCCCGATCACCGGCTCGCCTGCGGCCGGCGTCGTGATCGACTCGACTTTGGGCTCCATCGCCCGGATAGCCGCTTCCTCGCTTGAGATGTAGAGGCGATCCCCGCACTCGCCGACGACCATCGGCCGGAGCTTGCTCCGGTCGGTGAACCCGACCATCATCTCGCGGTTCGCGGCCACGATCGCGAACGGCCCGTTCATCATCGCGGAGGCGTAGGCGAGCCGGATGGCGCAGTTCCACTCCCGCGTGGTCTCGGGCATCCGGTCGATCTCCTCCCAGAAGGGAGGGGCGAGCGCCCTGACCGCGAGATCGACGTCGAGGCCGTGCCGCCGGACCAGGAGGTCGATCAGGTAAGCGACGACCTCGGTGTCCGTAAACATCGTGCAGGTGTAGCCGAAGCTCTCGATGTAGCGCCGGTTGGTCCCGTAGGAGGTGATCTCGCCGTTGTGCACGACGCTCCAGTCGAGGAGGTTGAACGGGTGGGCGCCGCCCCACCAGCCGGGGGTGTTCGTCGGGTAGCGGTTGTGCGCGAGCCAGAGGTAGCCTTCGTAATCCTGGATCCGGTAGAAGTCCGCGACATCTTCGGGCCAGCCCCCGGCCTTGAAGACGCCGAGGTCTTTGCCGGAGGAGAAGATGAGAGCCCCCTGGCGGGCGGCGTTGATCCGCATCGTGAGAGCGCTGACGATATCGTCCTCCGGGGTGGCGCTGCCGGGGACCGCGAGGGACGCATCGGGCTTGAAGAAGTAGCGCCAGGGGGTGTGGACCGCCCGGAGGTTCGGGAGGTCGTGGGTGGGGATCGGCTCGTCGTACTCGACCGTCCCCCACTGCGCGAGCGCCGCATCGAGAGCGGGCTTGTTCTCGCGAAGGTTGTCGAAGAAGACATGGAGGGCGTAGTAGTCCCGGTAATCGGGGTAGATGCCGTAGGCTACGTACCCCGCCCCCTCGCCGCTGCCGCGCTCGTTCATCATGGAGAGGGCCTTTCGGATGCCGGAACCGTCCATCGTCCGGCGTGTTCTGTCCATTACGCCAATTATGCCGCACATTGCCATCACGGTCGATCCGCTCCCCGCCCCGCACCTCCCGGGGGGTAGGGGAACGCTCTGATCAGTATTGATCCGCCAAATATAAATATAATTGGAAGGAAGTTTCCTTCTACATGTCTCTCGACATCACCTCAGCGCTGCTCGAGCGTATCGAACAGGACAATGTCCGGTTCCTCCGGCTGCAGTTCACCGATCTCCTCGGCATGCCAAAGAACGTCGCTATCCCGGCGAAGCAGGCCGAGAAGGCCCTGACCGACGGCATCGGACTCGATGGGTCGTCGATCGAGGGATTCGCCCGGATCGAAGAGTCCGACATGGTGCTCAAGCCCGACACCTCAACCTACGCCATCCTGCCCTGGCGCCCCCACGAGAACGCAGTCGCCCGGTTCGTCTGCGACGTCTGCAAACCGAACGGGAAGCCGTTCGAGGGCGACCCGCGCTACGTGCTCCGGAAGGTGATGGAGGATGCGGCAAAAGACGGCTACGTCTTCAACACCGGACCGGAACTGGAGTTCTTCCTCTTCCGGATGGTCGACGGCCGGCCGACCACCCAGTTCCAGGACGGCGGCGGTTACTTCGACCTTGCCCCGACCGATCTCGCCGAGGATGTCCGGCGGGAGATCGTCCTCGCGCTCACCGAGATGGGATTCGAGATCGAGGCGTCCCACCACGAGGTCGCCGAGAGCCAGCACGAGATCGACTTCAAGTACAGCGATGCCCTGACGACCGCCGACCGTGTCGTGACGTTCAAGTTCGCCACCAAGACGATGGCGCTGATGCGCGGCCTGCACGCCTCGTTCATGGCAAAGCCGATCTACGGCATCAACGGGAGCGGGATGCACGTGAACTGCTCGCTCGCGAAGGATGGGAAGAACGCCTTCTACGATGCTGACGCCCCTCTCCAGCTCTCGGAGACCTGCATGCACTTCATCGGCGGGCTGCTCAAGCACGCGCCGGCGATCACCCGGGTCGCGAACCCGACGGTCAACTCCTACAAGAGGCTCGTCCCCGGCTACGAGGCGCCCTGCTACATCTGCTGGAGCGCGAGCAACCGGTCGGCACAGGTCCGGGTCCCGGCGCCACGCGGCAACAGCACCCGCGTCGAGTTCCGCAGCCCCGACCCGACCTGCAACCCCTACCTCACCTTCGCCGCGATGCTCACCGCCGGCATGGACGGGGTCCGGAACAGAATCGAACCCCCGACCGACGTTCACAAGAACATCTTCCACATGACGGCCGCCGAGCGGAACCAGGACGGGATCCCGACCCTGCCGGGGAGCCTCTACGACGCCCACCAGGCCCTCCTCGCCGACGATCTCATCTGCAAGGCGCTCGGTCCCCACGTCGTCGACGCGCTCACGACTGTCGCGAACGCCGAGTGGGACGCCTTCCGGACGGCGGTCCACCCCTGGGAGCTCGACCGCTACCTCGCGATGTACTAACCCCCTTTTTGCAGCAACTGCCGGGAGCCCGGGGAGGACACCCCCGGACCCCCCCTTCGAGAGAAAAGACCCGCCGGAACGGATCGGGCGGCCTGATCAACCGCCCCGCTCTTATCGAGAGACAGGTTCATCGGCTCTGCCATACACCGAACGATCTGCCCGATCCCACAATGTTCTTAACGCCATAGCCGCATAGATGCCCCGTACCGGCCCGGCCGGGGAGGATTATGACGCAGAGGAAGGATATCGACGCCATGCGGCGGAAGCGGGAGATCGACGGCCTGGTTGGGGCGTTATCGGACCCGGACACGATCGTGCGGCTGACGGCGGCCGAAGCCCTCGGCACCGTCGGCGACGAACGGGCGCTTCAGCCGCTCGAGCGGTTGAAGTTCTCGGACCCGGACGCGGGCGTCCGGCGGGCCGCGTCGTTTGCCCACGCCCAGACGGCGGGGAGAGTCGCGGGCAGGAAGGCGGCGGAGAGACGGCCCGGCGGGACGTAGCCGAAAGGGATCCCGGGGACGCGGAAAGGCATATATGCGCCGGGGGCGTGCACTGCAAAAGACGACCAGGAGACTGTTATGGCGACACTGGACGATATCGATATGATGCGTAATGCCCGGGACGTCGACGGGCTGATCCAGGCGCTCGGCGACGCCGACGAGTTTGTCCGGGCCGAGGCGGCCCTCTCGCTCGGGACGATCGCCGACCCGGTGGCAAAGGAGCCGCTCGAGAAGATGCGGAGCGACGACCCGAGCGTCTCGGCCCGGGAAGCGGCCGCGACCGCCTACAAATGGGTGGTCGGCCGGATCGAGGAGGTCGAGGCGACCCGGGGGAGCCTGGAGTCCAGGCTCCCGAAGACCTGGTGAGACCGGCTCACAGGACGACGAAGTTGAGCCAGAGGATCGCGGTGCCGATCGCGACCGTGACGAAGAGGACGAGCATCCCGACCTTCAGGAACTCCACGAACGATATGGAGATCTCGTTCCTCGCCGCGATCCCGAGGACGACGACGTTTGCCGACGCCCCGATAGCCGTGCCGTTCCCACCGAGACATGCGCCGAGCGAGAGCGCCCACCAGAGCGGATAGGTGTCCATCGAGACGCCCATATCCTGGATCAGGGGGATCAGGGTGGCGGTGAGGGGGATGTTGTCGACGATCGCCGAGGCGATGGCGGCGAACCAGGCGATGATCAGCATGGCCTCGCCCTCCGAGTGGACGTTGTTCACGACGAGACCGGCGACGGCCGCGATCGTCCCGGTCTCGACCAGGGCGCCGACGACGATGAAGAGCCCGCCGAAGAAGAAGAGGGCCGGCCACTCGATCTTCTCAAATATCTCCTCCGGCGGCTGCCGGCTCCAGAAGAGGAAGATCGAGGCGCCGATCAGGGCGACAAGGGCGGGTTCCAGGCCGAGATGGTCGTGGACGAAGAACATCCCGACGACGAGGGCGATGACGGCGACCGATTTGTTGAAGAGCGACCGGTCGCGGATCGCCTCCTGTTCGTTCAAGTCGGCAAGCGTCTTTGCGATCCCCTCCTGCTCCGCGGCCGAGACGCGGAGCTCCTTTCTATAGATCAGGAAGAGCATCCCCATGACGACGATGAGGTCGACGACCATGATCGGCCCCATGTTGACGATGAACTCGTTGAACGTCAGGCCCGCCGCCGAACCGATCATGATGTTCGGCGGATCGCCGATGAGCGTCGCCGCCCCGCCGATGTTCGAGGCGAAGATCTCGGCGATCAGGAAGGGCAGGGGATTGATCCGCATCACGTTCGCGATGTAGAGGAGCATCGGCGTGAGGAGGAGGACCGTGGTGACGTTGTCGAGGAACGCGCTCGTGACCGCCGTCACGACCGAGAAGAGGAGCAACACCCGTATCGGACTCCCTTTTGCGAGTTTTGCCGTCTTTATCGCGATGTACTCGAAGAGACCGCTGCCGCGAGCGGTGTTGACGATGATCATCATCCCCATCAGGAGGAAGATGGTGCCGAGGTCGATGTACTCCGGGATCTTCTCCCAGGGGACGATATGGAGAAAGACGATGATCGAGGCGCCGAGCATCGCCGCCACCGCCCGGTGGATCCGCTCGTCGATGATGAGCGCGTAGGTGAAGAGGAAGACCGCGACGGCGATCAGTTCCGGGCCGACGATCATGCTCCGCCACCCCGACAGTTGAGGCACGTCAAGAGAGACTGGGATATGGACATAGAACTCCCCGAAAAGAATGAATTGTTGAATTCAGATACGCGTGACCCCTGCATAATCATGCCGGTCGACTCAACGCAGGGAGAATGAAACCGGGGCACCCGGCACGTAAAACCCGGGGTTGCCGGGCGAACCGGCCCGGTTCAGCCAGCCGCAGGAGATCCGCCCCGGACCCGCAGGAGGAGGATCTTGTAAGCCTCCCCGGCAAGGAGCACCGGGAGGCCGAGCAGGGCGAGGAGACCCCAGTCGGCGAGCGTCAGCGGTGCGGTCCCGAGGAAGGCGTTGAAGACCGGGACGTAGACCACCAGCGCCTGGAGGACGAGGCTCCCGAGGATCGCGAGGACCAGGGCGGGGTTCGAGAAGAATCCGATCCGGTGGAGGGGGAACCGGAACGACCTGAAGTTCAGGACGTTGTAGAGCTCAAAGACGATGAGCCCGGTGAACGCCATCGTCCGCGCTCGGTCGAGGTCGGTCTCGTAGATGCCGGAGAAGGCGTAGAGGGTCAGGATACCGAGCCATGCGCCGAGGATGAGGATGACGAGATATGCGTTCCGCGTGAGGATGGCCTCTTCCGGGTCCCGCGGCCGCCTCTGCATGATGTCGCGCTCGGCGGGTTCGAGACCGAGGGCGAGGGCGGTGACGCCGTCGGTGACCAGGTTGATCCAGAGGATCTGGACGGGGATGAGGATCAGCGGCAGGCCGAGGAGGAGCCCGCCGACGATCGCGACGAGTTCGCCGACGTTGGAGGAGAGGAGGTAACGGGTGAACCGGGCGATGTTGTCGTACTCCCGCCTCCCCTCCTCGACGCCGGCGACGATGCTCGCGAAGTTGTCGTCGACGAGGACCATGTCGCTCGATTCCCTGGCGGCGTCCGTCCCCTTGATCCCCATGGCTATCCCGATGCTCGCCTTCTTCAGCGCCGGAGCGTCGTTGACGCCGTCGCCGGTCATGGCGACGACCGCCCCCTCCCGCGAGAGGATATCGATCACCCGGAGTTTGTGTTCCGCCGTGACCCGCGAGAGGACCTTCGTCCTCCGGAGGCGGCGGGCGATCTCGTCGTCGGCCATCGCTTCGAGGTCGGTCCCGGTCAGCGCCCCCTCGCTTGCGAGGCCGAGATCGTGGGCGACGGCGCAGGCGGTCAGCGGGTTGTCCCCGGTGATCATGACGACGTCGATCCCGGCGCTCCGGCAGAGCCGGATCGCCTCCGCCGCCTCGGGCCGCGGCGAATCGACGATCCCGGCGAACCCGAGGAAGGTCAGGTCGTCCTCCACGGCCTCCGCGGTCCGCTCGATGCCGGGGGGGAGCGGGCGGCAGGCCGCCCCGATCACCCGGAGCCCCCGGGACGCGTACTCCTCGATCTCGTGGAGGATGGCCTCGCGGCGGCCGGTCGTGAGCACGACGGCCGATCCTGCAGCGATGAGCCGGGACGAGCGGGCGAGGAGGACCTCCGGCGCCCCCTTCACGTAGGCGACGTCTCCCCCATCCTCCCGGTAGATGACCGTCATCCGCTTCCGGGTGGAGTTGAAGGAGAACTCCTGTGCCGCCTCCGGCATACCCTCGCGGGAGAGGCCGGCTTTGGCCGCCGCGACCACGAGCGCCCCTTCGGTCGGCGTGCCGAAGACCCGCCAGCCCTCTTCTCCGGGAGAGAGGGTCGCGTGGTTGCAGAGGAGGACGGTGCGCAGGAATCGCCGGAGCCCCCGGTCGGCGAGCGGATCGACGGGTTTCTCCTCAACGAGGAACTCACCCTCCGGGATATACCCGGCCCCCGTGACCTCGGCCTCCGTGTCGGGCGTCCGCACCCGGACGACCGTCATCTCGTTCCGGGTGAGCGTCCCGGTCTTGTCGGTGCAGATCACCGAGACCGCACCGAGGGTCTCGGAGGCCGGGAGGTGGCGGATCAGGCAGTTCCTCCGCATCATGCTCTTGATGCCGACGGCGAGCGTCAGCGTCACGACCGCCGGGAGGCCCTCGGGGATGACCGCCACCGCGAGCGAGACCCCGACCAGGAACATCTCAAGGAGCCCCCGCTCCTGCAGGATGCCGACGGCGACCGCAAGGATCGCGATGCCGAGGGCGATCAGGCCGAGGTCGCGGCCGAGACGGTCCATCTGCCGGGCAAGGGGCGTCGTCTCGTCCCCGACCCGCTGGGAGAGGCCGGCGATCCGCCCGAACTCCGTCTGCATCCCGGTGGCGACCACGAAGCCCAGCCCGTGCCCGTTGACCACCATGGTGCCGGCAAAGGCCATGTTGCTCCGCTCGGCGAGTGCGGTCCCGGCCCGGAGCGTGCCCTCTGCCTTGTCGACGGGCGAAGACTCCCCGGTTAGCGGCGCCTCGTCCACCTCGAGCGACGTCCCCTCGACGATGAAGAGGTCGGCGGGCACCTGCTCCCCCATCTCGAGGAGGACGAGGTCTCCCGGCACGAGCGCGGACGCATCGATCTCCTGCCGTTCCCCGCCCCGGACGACCGCGGCGCGCTGGACGAGCATCTTCTTCAAGGCCTCGATCGCCTCCCCGGCCCGCCACTCCTGGGAGAATCCGAGAAGGGCGTTTAAGAAGACGATGGCGAGGATGGCCGCGGCGTCCAGGGGCTCGCCGACAAAGAACGAGATCGCAGCGGCGACGATCAGGATGACGATGAGGACGCTCTTGAACTGTCTGAGGAAGACCTGGAGGCGGGTCTCCCTCTCCTCCGCCCGGAGGACGTTCTCCCCGTAGCGCTGCAGCCGTCCGGCCGCCTCCTCCTCGCTCAGACCCTCGGGGCCGGTATCGAGCTCGCGCCGGACATCGTCGGGGGTGAGGCTGCACCAGTCAGGCAGGGGATTCCCTCCCGGTGACGGCACCCTGCTCCGGCGAGGGTCGAGGCGGCACGTGCATATCCCCCGGTTCCGGCGATCGCCTACATAAAGGTAGAGGCCTCGACGGTCTCCGACAGGATTATATCTCCCGACCCGCCTGATGGAGGCCGGGCCGCGTGTCGGCCCGGGGAGGAACAGCAATGAGCAGAATAGCGGTCCTGATCACGGATATGTTTGAGGATGTCGAGTACACAGAGCCCGCAAAAGCCTTCCAGGAGGCCGGCCACGACCTCGTCCATGTCGGCCTCTCCGCGGGAGAGACCGTTCACGGGAAGAAGGACCGGACACCGGTCGCGATCGACCGGGCCGCCTCCGACGTCTCGGCGGACGACTTCGACGCGCTCTTCATACCGGGCGGCTACTCGCCCGACAAACTCCGGGCCCACGATGCGCCCGTGGAGTTCGTGCGTGCCTTCATGGAGAGCGGCAAACCGGTCCTCGCCATCTGCCACGCGCCCCAGCTCATGATCACCGCGCAGGTGCTCGAAGGGCGGAAGGTGACGGGCTGGAAGTCGGTCGCCCAGGATATCAGGAACGCCGGCGCGGAGTACATCGACCGGGAGGTGGTGATCGACGGCAACCTGGTCTCGAGCCGCCAGCCCGACGATATCCCGGCGTTCATCGAGGCGTCGCTGGCTAAACTCAAGGAAGCCGGCGGCGGGAAGACGGCGAGGCCCGCGGCCGCAGAGCAGCGGTGAGGCGGAAAAACCCGCCGCACAAACTCTTTATGGATGCGGCCCGCACCTCCTCTTCAGGATGAGTCCTGCAGGTCTGTCGGAGGACGCACGGGCATGGGGCAGGCCTGCAGGTATCGTTCTTTCGACGGCGCTCTTACTTCTTGCCGACCTCGCCTTCGGCGCCGGAACCGTCTACCCGCACCTCTTCTACGCGGTGATCGCCCTTTCCGCGTTCTGGTACGGGCGGCAGGCGGCCGCCGTCGGATTCCTGCTCGCGGCGATCCATATCGCCGTCGAATATCTCCTCTCCGGGACCGTCGGTCCCGATGCGCTCGCGCGTGCCGGGAGTTTCATCGCCGCCGCATACCTGCTCGGCTACCTCTTCGAGCTCGCGGGCCGGCGTGCCGACCGCCTGCACTTCCGTATCGGCGAGCAGGAACCCGGCGCTCCCGCGTGCGACCGGAACATCCGGAGGCTCATCTCCCGGCTCGCGAGCCGGGACCCCGATACGCGCTACCAGGCGGCCGGGTGCCTGGGCGATGCCGGCGATCCCGCCGCCGTCGGACCGCTCGCAGCCCTCCTCGAGGATGAGGAGAGCGGCGTCCGCTGGAAGGCGGTGGAGGCGCTCGGTAGACTGGGTTCCCCGGCCGTCGGGCCGCTCGCGGAGAGCCTGCAGAGCGACGACCCCGACGTCCGGTGGATGGCCGCGGTCGCTCTCGGCGATATCGGCGACCCCGCGGCGATCCCGGCGCTGATGGAGGCGCTCGAGGATGAGGATACGTATGTCCGGAGCCGGGCGGCCCTCGCGCTCGGCGCCATCGGCGAGCCCGCACGGGAGGGCCTCATCGCGGCCCTCCACGGGGGGACGGGCGGGTCAGGTGGGGGGCGGCCCTCGCCCTCGGCGGCATCGGGGGAGAGAGCGCTGTTACGGCGCTCGTCGGTGCGTTCCGAGATCCCGACCCGGAGATCAGGCGGCGTGCCGCGAGCGCGCTCGGCGATATCGGCGAAGCGGCCGTCCCCTCCCTCATCGGGGCGCTCGCAAGCGACGAGGCGGACCTGCGGCGGGAGGCGGTCGCCGCCTTCGGGCTGATGGGAAGACTGGCGGTCGGACCGCTCATGGCAACGCTCGGTTCCGGGGACCGGCGGGCCCGTGCGGGAGCGGCGGCAGCCCTCGGCGAGATCGGCGACCCCCGGTCGGTCGACGCCCTGATAGCGGCGCTCCAGGACGACCAGAAAGAGGTGCGCGAGGCCGCGCGGCAGGCACTCGGCAGCATCAGGAAGACATAACACCTCTAAAGGAGCAACCTGAAGGCTATGACTGACGAGACCCGGATCGATGAACTGGTCGCCGGCCTCCGGCAGGGCCCTCTCGAGGTGCGCAGGAGAGCAACCGCCGAGCTCGGAGCGAGCGGAGAGGCGGCGGTCAGGCCCCTGATCGCCGCGATGCTCGATAGCGACAACGACGTCCGGTGGTACGCCGCCCGTGCGCTGGTGCAGATCGGCGAGCCCGCGGTCGGTCCCCTCCTCGAGGCGATGCGCGACGAGGAGGACCGGGACTTCCGGCGGTACGCCACGGCGGCCCTGACCGGGATCGGCGACGCTGCCGTCGAACCCCTCGTCGGCGTCATCGAGCGCGCCGACCCGACCCTCCAGCCCTTCGCCGCGATGGCCCTCACCCGGATCGGCAAGCCGGCGGTCGAGCCGCTCCTCCGCCTGATGAAGAGCCCGGACCCCAGGACCCAGGAGCGGGCCGGACTCCTCCTCTGGAAGATGGGGGAGACGGGGGCCACGCCGCTCACGGAGGCGCTCGTGGCAGGCAGCCGATCCGCGAACAATAAATGATCCGGCGGCCATCAGATCAGTAAGGGTCTGGATGGCGCCAAATACCGCAGAGACTCCCCGCCGGCTCCTGCGGGACGGGGATATCGGGGAACCGATGAGAGTTCTGGTCGCAGGGACGTCGGCTACCGGCGTCTTTGCCGCCTTCCTCCTGGAGGCTCCCGCCACCAACGCGGTTCTCTGGTCCCTCCTTTTCATTCCTGCAACACTCGCCGGCTACCATTACCGCGAGAAGGGGATCGCCGTTGCCGCCGTGCTCGGCCTCGCCTCGATCGGGATCGTGGCCCTGCGGCCCGACCCCAACCCCGCCATAATCCTCCCGTTCGCCGCCATGATCGCCCTCGCGTCGCTCGCATCGACCCTCGGCTACTCGGTCGAGCGGGAACGGGTCCGCCGCCGGGAAGCCCTTGAACTGGCTCCGGGCGGGGCGTTTCTCCTCAGCCGCAGGGACGCCGCGATCGAGGACGCGAACGGGGAGTTCGCGGAACACCTCGGCTACACGGGAGAGGAGATGCAGGACCTCCCGGTCTCGAAGATCTGGCCCTACGCCGACGACCGCGCGCGCTTTCTCGGGCTCGCGGAGCCGGGCGGGAAGACCGCGGTCGTCGAGACGCGGTTCGTCGGCCGGGACGGCGTCTTGCACAGGTTCATCCTCTCGGGGCGCTCTCTCGACGATGAGACAATACTCTGCCGTGCCGGAGATATCACCCGCTACCGGGAGGTGGAGGCGGCCTTAAAGGCCGAACATCGCCGCCTCCTCTCGGTCCTCGATACGCTCCCCGCATACGTCATCCTCCTCGGAGAGGACCATACCTTCCGGTACGCCAACAGGGCGTTCCGCGAGACCTTCGGCGACCCGGAGGGCAGGCCCTGCTACGAGGTGCAGCGCGGCTCCCGCCGGCCCTGCAACCCCTGCCGCGGGACGCTGGTCTTCACCCTCAGGAGCCCGCAGCGGTGGGAGTGGGACCACACTGCGAACGGGAAGACCTACGAGGTCCACGCCTACCCGTTCACCGACACGGACGGGACGGACCTGATGCTCCAGCTCGGCGTCGACATCACCCAGCGGGTTCAGGCGGAAGAGGCGCTCAAAGGGATCGCCGGGAACCTCCAGGCAAAGAACCGGGAACTCGAGGTGCTGCGGAGCCAGCTCTGCGTCGTCAACCAGGACCTCGACGAGATGGTCAGGGAGCGGACCGCCGACGTGGAGAAACTCCTCGCCCAGAAGGACGAGTTCATATCGCAGCTCGGCCACGACCTCAAGACGCCCTTGACCCCGCTCGTCGCGCTCATGCCGAGGATCATCGAGCGGGAGCAGGACCCCTCGCTCCGGCGCCTTCTCGAGATCGCCGGCCACAACGTCACCTACATGAAGGACCTGGTCCAGAAGACCCTGCAGCTCGCCCGGATGAACTCCCTCTACATCGAACTCGACCTCGAGCCCCTCGACCTCCGGGCCGAACTCGAGAGCGCCATCCGAAACTATACGGCCCCGTCCAGGGCGAAGGCCATCACCCTCGCGAACAACGTCCCGCCGGGGCTCGTCGTCAGGGCCGACCGGGTCCTCCTCGGCGAGGTCTTCAACAACCTGCTCGCGAACGCCGTCAAGTACATGCAGAACGAGACGGGGACGATCACCGTCGACGCCGCCCGCGACGGGAAGACCGTGCTCGTCTCCGTCAGGGACACCGGGATCGGCATGACCCGCGAGCAGCTCGAGAAGGCGTTCATCGAGTTCTACAAGGCCGACACCTCCCGGCACGACCTCGAGTCGCCGGGACTCGGTCTCACGATCTGCCGGCGGATCGTGGAGCGGCACGGCGGGCGCATCTGGGCCGAGAGTGACGGCGAAGGGAGGGGCTCGACCATCATATTCACCCTCGAGGCGATCGACGGGCCGTGACGGGGATCCATAACCTTATATGTACCACAGTTCGAGAGAGAACTACCAGGGACCCGGGAGGTCCGGGGAAGGGGCAAGATGGCGGAAGCACCGTGCCGGCGGATTATGGTCGTCGATGACGACGTCTTCATCCTCGAAGTGATGAAAGAACTCTTCGAACCGGAGGGGATCGGGGTCGTCGCCGCGGAGAGCGGCGATGCCTGTATCGGGGAGCTGGAGAGAGGGTTTAAGGGCGTCGTCCTGATGGACGTCATGATGCCCGGAAAGGATGGCTGGGAGACGATCGCGGAGATGATCGACCGCGACCTCATGGAGGGGAACGTCGTCGCGATGCTCACGGCAAAGGACATCCCCGACGGAGAGCTGGACTACTTAAAGGAGCACGTCATCGACTACATCACGAAACCGTTCGAGGCGGATGAGATCGTGACCGTCGTGAAGGGCTACCTCGACTACCTCGGGTGAGGGGGGACGCGCATGGAGAACGCCGCACCGACTCCCCGGGACCGCCGGACGATCGTGGTCATCGGCGCCTCGACCGGGGGCCCGCGGACGCTGGAGATGATCTTCTCCCGGTTCCCGCTCGTGGATGCCGCCGTCGTCGTCGTCCAGCACATGCCCCGTTACATCAACAGCGGGCTCTGCCGGCACCTTGCGGAGACCTCCCGGATGGAGGTCAGGGTCGTGGAGGACGGCGACGCGGTGGAGCACGGCACGATCTACGTGGCCCCAAGCGACGTCCATCTGAAGTTCGTCGGCAACCGGCGGCTCGCTCTCTTCGACGACGAGAAGGTCCGGTACGCCAGGCCCTCGATCGACATCGCGATGACGTCGCTTGAGCCAAACGGCGCCGACCGGTTCGTCGGGGTGATCCTCTCGGGAATGGGCGACGACGGTGCCGGGGGGATCCGTCATATCAAGGCCATCGGGGGGGCCACCTTCGCGCAGGCCCTTCCTACCTGCGCCATCCACGCCATGCCCCGCGCCGCGTTCGAGACCGGGCGGGTCGACCGGATGCTCCCGCCCGAGGAGATCCGGGAGGAGATCATCCGGATCGCGGGCACCCTCTGAGGGGGCCGGCCCCCGCCCCCGACGTTTCTAAATGGGTGAACGACCCATACTCCCTGCATGGAGGTCTCACCTTTCCTCGCCCGGTACCTCGACGGCCTGACCGAGGAGCTTGAGGCCGCGATGAAGGTTGCCGCCGCCGCGCGGACGCGCGGGCTCGATCCGACGATGGAGATCGAGATCCCGATCGCGAGCGATCTTGCCGACCGCGTGGAGGCGCTCCTCGGCTACAAAGGGATCGCGGCCCGGATCCGGGAGCTCGAGGAGGAGATGTCCCGTGAGGAGGCGGCGCTCCGGATCGGCGACGATTTCGTGGCCAGGAAGTTTGGCGAGACCACGCCGGAGGAGATCCTCGACCACGCCATCCGGGGGGCGATGGCGCTCCTGACCGAAGGTGTGGTGGCCGCCCCGACGGAGGGGATCGGGAAGGTCAGCCTCGGCAAGAACGACGACGGGACCGAATACTTAAAGATCTACTACGCTGGCCCCATCCGGAGCGCCGGCGGGACGGCGCAGGCGCTCTCGGTCCTGGTGGGCGACTACGTCCGCCAGGCGCTCGGCATCAACCGCTACATCCCCCGCCCCGAGGAGGTTGAGCGCTACATCGAGGAGATCCGGCAGTACAACAACATCATGAGCCTCCAGTATCTCCCGAGCGAAAAAGAGCTCCGGATGATCATCGAGAACTGCCCGGTCTGCATCGACGGGGAACCGACCGAGCAGCAGGAGGTGAGCGGCTACCGGAACCTGGAGCGGGTGGAGACGAACACCGTCCGGGGCGGCATGGCGCTCGTCGTCGCGGAAGGGCTCGCGCTGAAAGCCCCGAAAGTCTTGAAGAACGTCCGCAAGATGAAGATGCAGGGCTGGGACTGGCTCGAGGTGATGATCGGCGGCGGCCCCAAGACCGGCGACGATGATGCGGGCGCCGTGATCAAGCCGAAGGACAAGTACATCCGGGACCTGATCGGCGGGCGGCCGGTCTTTTCGTACCCGATGCGGAAGGGCGGGTTCCGGCTGCGACTCGGCCGGGCTCGGAACACCGGGTTTGCGGCGGCGGGTCTGAACCCGGCGACGATGCACATCCTCGGGGACTTCCTCGCGGTCGGGACCCAGATGAAGGTCGAACGGCCCGGAAAGGCGGCCGGAATCGTGCCGGTGGACTCGATCCAGGGGCCGACGGTCAAGCTCCGGAGCGGCGAGGTGCGGCGGGTCGACGACAAAGCGGAGGCAAAACGGATTGCGGGGCAGGTCGAGGAGATCCTCGACGTCGGCGAGATCCTGATCAGCTTCGGGGAGTTCATGGAGAACAACCACCCGCTGATGCCGCCGAGTTACTGCGAGGAGTGGTGGCGGCTCGAGGGCGGCCCCCGGCACCCGGAGAGCGAACTCGAAGCGATCGAGTTCGCGCTCGACGGGGCACCCCTCCATCCCGATTACACCTACATGTGGGACGACGTCGCCCCAGCCGATATCGCTCTCCTCGCGGACCGCGTCAGCACCGGCGGCAGGGTCGAGGACGGGGTGCTGATGCTGCCGCACACCCCGGAGGTGAAGGCGGTCCTCGAGGAGCTCCTGGTTCCCCACCACCTTGCCGGCGACCATATCGCGCTCCCCGAGCACCTGGTCTTCCTCGCCTGCCTCGGCCTGACGCTCCACCTCGAGAAGAAGCCTGCGTGGCAGGACGCCCCGATGGAGAACTCGCTCGGCCTCGTGATGCACCTCTCGGGTTTCCTCGTCCGGTCGCGGGCGGGCACCCGGATCGGCGGGCGGATGGGCCGGCCGGGGAAGTCGAAGCCGCGGGAGATGAAGCCGCCGCCCCACTCTCTCTTCCCGATAGGGGACGAAGGCGGGGCTCGCCGGTCGTTTCAGGCAGCAAGGGCCGGAAAGCCCCGGTCGAACATGGACGGCGGGGTGGTCGAGGTCGAGGTCGGGGAGCGGCGCTGCCCGACCTGCGGGACCTTCACCTACAAGAACCTCTGCACCTGCGGGGCGCACACGCGGCCGGTCCTCCGGTGCCCGAAGTGCAGCAAGGAGGTCGGCAAAGACGTCTGCCCCCGGTGCAACGTGCCGACGGTCTGCCTCCAGAAGATCTCGATCAACATCAAGACCGAGTACGCGGCGGCGCTGGAACGTCTCGGGATCCGCGACTCGGCGATCCCGCTCCTCAAAGGCGTCAAAGGCCTGATCTCCCGCGAGCGGCCGGTGGAGTCGATCGAGAAAGGGGTTCTCCGGGCGTTGCAGAACCTTTATGTCTTCAAGGACGGGACCGTCCGCTACGATATGATCGACCTTCCCCTGACCCATTTCCGGCCGGACGAGGTCGGCGTTCCGATCGAGCGGCTCCGGGAACTCGGCTACGCTCAGGACATCTACGGCAACGACCTCGTCTCCACCGACCAGGTGCTGGAACTCCGCCACCAGGACATCCTGGTCTCACAGGACTGCGGCGAGTGGCTGGTCCGGGTGGCGAAGTTCGTCGACGACCTCCTGGTGCGGGTCTACGGGCTCGAACCCTTCTACCGGGCGGAGAAGCCGCTCGACCTCGTGGGCCACCTCCTGATGGCGCTTGCTCCGCACACGAGCGCCGGGGTCCTCTGCCGGCTGATCGGCTACTCGAAGGCCGCGGTCGGCTACGGCCACCCGTTCTTCCACGCGGCGAAACGGCGGAACTGTTTTGCGGGCGAGACAGAGATAACGGTCTCCGATGGTCGCCGGTGGACGACGGTGCCGATCCGGCAGTTCGTAACGGAAAATTTCGATCTCTCGAAACCGGGGATCGACCATGTCGGGACGTTCTACTCCGACCCCCGGCAGCCGTTCTACGTCCGGAGCATCGATCCGCAGGGGATGGTCAGCATCAAGAAGGTCACGTCGGTCTCGGTCCACCGGGCCCCGGCGCACCTTGTCCGGTTCGCGACCCGGCGGGGGAAGGTCCTCACGGTCACCCCCGACCACGCGATGCTGGTCTGGGATACCGATTACCTGAAGAAGATCCGGGCGCTCGAGGTGAAGATCGGCGATAAGGTCCCGGCGGAGGAGGGGGGGCTCGTCGTGGCCGACGAGGTCGTCAGCCGCGAGACCGTGCAAGCGCTCGACGACCGGGTCTACTGCCTCACGGTCGCGGAGAACCATACCCTGGTCGCGAACGGGATCTTCTGCGGACAGTGCGACGGGGACGAGGACTGCGTGATGCTCCTCCTCGACGGCCTGATCAACTTCTCCCGCGCCTTCCTCCCGGAGACGCGAGGCGGGACGATGGACGCCCCGCTCGTCCTGACGACCCGGATCGACCCGGCGGAGGTCGACAAGGAGAGCCTGAACGTCGACGTCTGCGACCACTACCCGATCGAGGTCTACAACGGCTGCCTCACCTACACCCACCCAAAAGACCTCGACAAATACGTCGATAGGGTGGAGCGGCGACTCGGCACCCCGGCCCAGGTCGAGGGGTTCTTCTACACCCACCCGACCTCGGACATCTCGGCGGGGCCGCTCGAGTCGACCTACACGCTGCTCGGCTCGATGCTCGACAAACTCGAGGCGGAGCTCGACCTCGCAGAGAAGATCCGTGCCGTGGACGCCGACGACGTCGCGGAGAGAGTCTTAAACACCCATTTCATCCGCGACCTCCAGGGCAACCTCAACGCGTTCTCAAAGCAAAAGGTCCGGTGCATGAAGTGCAACGCGAAGTACCGGCGGATGCCGCTTGCGGGCAAGTGCACCCGCTGCGGGGGCAACGTCATCCCCACCGTCCACGAGGGGTCGGTGAAGAAGTACCTGGAGATGTCGCGCAACATCTGCGAAACCTACGCGATATCGGAGTATACGAAGCAGCGGGTCGAGGTGCTCTTCATGCAGATCGAGTCGACCTTCGGCGAGCCCCCGGAGCGGCAACTGGGGCTCGCGGACTTCATGTGAGGCGTGATGGAGGCCGCAGAGGTTCTCTCGGCGATCAGGGCCGGTCTCCCCGTCAGGGGCGACCGGCGGCGGCCCGAGGTCGAGCCGGTGGCCGGGCTCCCGGCCTATCGGCTGACGACGGCCGCGTCGCGGGCGGACCGGACGGTCCTCTTCTTCCACGGCGGCAGGTTTACCTCCGGCTCGACGGCTGAATCGCTTGATATCTGCGCCCGGATTGCGGATGCTGCATGTGCAGAGGTCATCTCGGTCGACTACCGGCTCGCGCCGGCGCACCCCTTCCCGGCGGCGGTGGTAGACTGCCTTGCCGCCTACCGGCACCTGCTCATGGATGGTTACGCCCCTGAGCGGGTGGTGCCGGTCGGGCTCTCGGCCGGGGGGACGCTCGCCCTCTCGATGCTTCTATCCGCCGGGAGCCAGGGGCTCCCGATGCCGGCGGCCGGAGTCCTGCTCTCCCCGCCGGTCGAGATGCTCTTCCTCGGCGATTCGGTCCTCCTGAACCGGCGGACGGACTGGCTGGCGCCGCAGGACCTCGCCGAGATGCGGGAGGACTACCTCCTCGGCGCCGATCCGGCGGACCCGCTGGCGTCGCCGCTCTACGCGGACCTCTCCGGGCTGCCGCCGCTGATGGTCCAGGCCGGGGGCGGGGAGGTGCTGATCGACGGGATCTGTGCGTTCGTCAGCACCGCCCGGCTCCAGGGGGTGCCGGTCACGTTCGACGTCGCGGAGGGGATGTTTCACTGCTGGCAGGCGTTCGCGGCGGTCCTTCCCGAGGGCGCGGCGGCGATCGAGCGGGTCGGGGCGTTCGTCCGCCGGCACGTGCCGAACGAGGGGTGAGGGGGGCGGCCGGGCATCAAGCTCATTAGGCCGGAGGTTCTATTGGTACAGGCGCGAGTGTTACCGAGCGGCCAAAGGTGATCGACTCAAGATCGATTCTCGAAGGGGTTCGCAGGTTCGAATCCTGCCACTCGCATTCTGTTTTTCCGGGTTGTGGATTTCGCTTGAAAATTCAGCGCCGGTCAACTAGGATCGGTGTTGGTGCTAGAGACCCAGGCCCGGGCATGCGGGTCAGTACCACTCGACCATACCCACTGATGGTGAAGTTTAGCCTAACTGACGGCGATCCCGCATCTCCGGACATTCACTTTCTGCCGTTAATATAGTGTGGGCCACTTTCGCACACCTATCGTTCATTACGTTGAAAACAAGTCTAAGAAGAATTACAATGTGCATCTTATATAGTTCACCCAATCGAGTACGCAAAATTATATATAAGATAAGCCCTACATCCCATCCCTGTCTACAGAACGGACGGATGAATCAAGGGAGGATCGAGTTTGAATTTAACGAAAATTCCGTCATTATCAGCAATCATTAGTCTAAACAGGCGTTTCCAGTACTCTTTCTCTACTTCATCACGATACTGCATCACCCCCCCGTGACTCCCGGGCGGTGAACCGCAGCCGTACCGCTGCTGCCCCGCTTTGGACTCCTCTCGTTCGAAAAGACACGAAGTACAGCTGAACATGGCCGCCTGTAGAGCCAGCTGGCGAGGTGCGGGACCGTTCTCCAGGAGATGGACCTGGGACCGGCATGATCCCTGAAGCAAATCTGGGAGATGCCTGCCTCTCGCGTCCACTTTCCCGTGAAAGACGATGCAAACGCGAAAAGCATCAACGCTATAGACTCCATCAGGCGGCTCTATGAAATCGAATGAGACATGAACATGAAAGTGCATGTAAATGGGATCGCAGGAGTACTAACTCTGCTCCTGCTGATAGGGATCGCCATGGTACCGGCGTCGGCCGGCACATGGCAAATCGAGACCGTCGATTCCGCGGGAGATGTCGGGGAGCACACCTCGCTGGCCCTGGATCCGACCACCGGCAACCCCCGGATCAGTTACTACGATTTCACGAACGGTCATCTGAAGTATGCTGCCCGTGACGGGTCGACCTGGCAGATCGAGACCGTCGATCCCGCGGAAGATGTTGGGGAGTTCACCTCCCTGGCCCTGGACCCGGCCACCGGCCACCCACGGATCAGTTACTATGACTCTACGAACAGCGACCTGAAGTATGCCGCCTGGGACGGGTCAGCCTGGCAGATCGAGACCGTCAATCCCGCGGGAGATGTCGGGGAGTTCACCTCCCTGGCCCTGGACCCGGCCACCGGCCACCCACGGATCAGTTACTATGACACAACCGGTGATCTGAAGTATGCTGCCCATGACGGGTCGGCCTGGCAGATCGAGACCGTCGATTCCGAGGGAGATGTCGGGCTTGATCTCTCCCTGGCCCTGGACCCGACCACCGGTTACCCCAAGATCAGTTACTATGACTATACGAACTATGACCTGAAGTATGCTGCCTGGAACGGATCGGCTTGGCAGATCGAGACCATCGATTCCGTGGAGCCCTGGGTGTGCATCTCCCTGGCCCTGGACCCGACCACCGGCTACCCGCGGATCGCCTACTCCGATGATAGCCTGTTGGGAGGAGGCCTGAAGTATGCTGCCTGGGACGGGTCGACCTGGCAAATAAAGAAGTTTGCACCCGAAGGGCTTTGGGGAAGTAGGATCTCCCTGGCCCTGGACCCGACCACCGGCTACCCCAGGATCAGCCACGATGAATCCCACCGGTTGGAGTATGTTACCTGGAACGGGTCAGTCTGGCGGTCCGAGGTCGTCGATTCCTCGAGAGAAGTGGGGTCCCCCTCTCTGGCCCTGGACCCGACCACCGGCTACCCCAGGATCAGTTACTATGAAGACATAACTCGTTCCGGGGAGATAACCCAGGACCTGAAGTATGCAGCCCTGCAGCCCGATAATGTCCCCCCTTCGATCACCGCAATCACGGTCCCCGCGGACCCCCTTCCCGTGAACACCACGGTCAGCGTCAGCGCAACCTTCACGGATCCGGATGCGGGCAACACCCACACCGCGGTGTGGGACTGGGGTGACGGTACCACCAGCGCCGGGACCGTGACCGGACCCAACAGTGCGGGCACCGTCAACGGTTCGCACACCTACACCGCGCCCGGGACCTACACCATCACCCTGACCGTGACAGACAACGACGGATCTTCGGACTCCGATACCGCAATCATCACTGTGAGGGCGCAAACTCCTGCAGAAGCGACATCGAACCTGATCACCCGGGTGGAGAGCCTCGGTTTACCGCACGGCATCGAGAATGCGCTCACAGCCATACTGGAGAACGCCATCGCGGCGCTGAACAACGGTGATGAGAATGCAGCCGGCAACGCCCTCAATGCCTTCATGAACCAGGTGGAGGCGCAGAAAGGAAAGAAATTGACTGTCGGAGAAGCCGACGCTCTGATCGCCATGGCGCAGACGATTGTCGATAGCATCTAGGCTGCGGAATCGCCAGTTAGAGCTTCTATCTCCCTTTTTTTCACGCACACCGAGACACCCTTTGCGTATGTATCTGGTGGAGCGGCTAAACGGATTAGCAAACCTGCCTTTGGTTAGAGAAAGTGGACCCCACTGCCCAAGCACTGTCGGGAAGGCAACTGAGAATTCGGCAATCCCTTTAATTCGTTAACGAAAGGCTATCGGCTGCATTTTGAAGACGGTTAAAACCTAAATGGATCACACGCACTCTCCGCCCTATGAACCGATCAAAACAGCATGATTTCCCCTTGCTTGACCCAGAGAGCACGACAGTCACTATCACAGGAGGTTGAAAATCATAAGACCCTTCAGATAAAAGTTGGGGTCATGGCCTTCCGGGAAATTGACGATGATCTCTGGGAAGTTGCCCGGAAATATCTCCCGCCAACAAAGTCACACATCCGCCGACCCCAGTGTGACCTCCGCAGCCCACGGAAAATCTTCGATTTTCCTAACAAAAGAACGTCCATGTGTTCAACGGCATCCTGTGTGTCCTGACCACCGGCTGCACCTGGTACGATGTTCCGGAGAAATACAATATCAAGTCGACGGTTTACCGGTACCACCTCGAACTCTACGAGAAGGAAGTGTACCAGGCGATCTTCCTCGACCTGCTCCGATCCGGCTACGAGATCCAAAAGACACGGAAAATCAGAGATTTTCCTGACAGGAAACTGCAGGGCAGTTTCCGTGTCGATCTCTCGCACTGTGCGACAGATACCAAGAATATCCCCCGCAAAAAGGGGGATCGACCGGCTATGACGGCTATAAAAAGGTAAAGGGAAAAAATTGAGTGTTCTGGTCGATCGGAAGGTCTCCCCCTTGCCTGCGCGGTTGCACCCGCCAATATCCATGATTCCCGGCTCTATGAACCAACCATCCAAGCATTTGAGATTCCAGAGGCTCAGATTCGTCCCATGATCATCGCAGCAGATGCAGTATACGGTGCCACGAAAATTCGTTGGTACAATCGGAAACGAGGAATCCGGAGCAATATCCCGGTCGACAGGAGAGCCCGGAGACATCCGAAACGAGGGAGGCCATTCTGGTTTGGTCCTGAGGTGTACAAGAAACACAATGCAGTTGAGCGGTTCTTCAGCGGGATTGAGGCGTTCAAAACGATAGTTCCCCGATACGGGCGATATGAACACTCATTCCGGGGATTGATCCACCTGGCATGCAGTGTCAGCATCCGGAGAGTATTGGGATGAACTCAGGATTATTTCTGAATAAACAGCTCTTGAACATAGTTCTCAGTTTTCATCATATAAAGTATAAAGGATCCACATTTTCGGGAGGAATAAAGCACCAAGTAAGGCACCAAGTACAAAATGAGAGGCGCTTATTGGGTATATTTCATTTTTCCTTCAGGATCGACAGAGTCTATCGAACGAGCATCGCAAGCCCCATATTTTTTGAAATTTGCTCGGCCTTCACCGAGCGTCATGTGATTAGGGCCGCTAAGATCCTCATCGTGATCTACACCGTCATCCTCCCAGAAGCAGACATCGCAGATAAAATACATACCTCGTTGATCGAACGTCCTGTAACCGCAGCAAGGACATTTTAAAAGTTCCTCTTCGGATCCCATAATCGAGGTGATAGCAGGGTTATGCTTTCGGAGTTTTTGTAAAATATAATCGTTCCTTACGCCGTAATAATTTGGAGTATGTAAGTAAATCAGATAGTCGTATTTCGGATTGGACGGATTGTTTGGCATATTCTCATGCATGATCTCATGTATCATATTCTCTGAGAGACGTCCACAAAGTTCCTCTCTAATGTGTTTTTCGGAGATAAACGGGTAGTAGTCCCAAATACTGGCTAACACCTTTTTCCTATCATCAACCGACAATTCGAGGACATCCAACTTCAAAGTAACCAGTCTTGCAAGTGATCGGGGAATTTCACCGGAAAGACTGCAGACATCCAGCAGACTACTGAATTCGTCGTACGACAGGATTTTAAAATCCTCACCTGATTCCATAGTCAAATCTGGATAAATGGAGGCAATAAAGAGATCCATTTTGGGAAGTCATAGGGGATCATCCACTCTCACTTCAAGATGTTGAATTTCAATTTACATCATCGCAATTATACTCGCTTCTCAATATCGCCTCCATCCTGGGGATCAACAGAGCATGCATCGTAGAAAGCGACCATCCCAGTTTTTCCATTTTAGAAAAGCAGATGAGATTTATTTTCGATGCTATCTTCCTCACTTTAGGATCAATTGAGAATGAAATAGGTACTTTCCCAAACACATCCCAAAGAATCTGAACATTGGGAGGAATATGGGTGATTCCCCAAATCGACCCTAATGAGATAGAAAGCAGAGGGTTTGGATTACTGATCCCGATAATAGTATTTCGCTGAGCGGCGATTACCGGCATAGGTGATCTGGAGATACTGATCTTTAAGCTCTCTCATGAGACGTTTCACCTGGTCCCCGTTGAGGCAGGTGATCTTCTGAATATCAGTGTTTGGGGGATAATCTCTGGCAAATGCCTCTGCTGGTGGAGCTGGAGCCGGGCAGGAGCCTCCTCGACCACATCGCGCTCATCCAGGACCTGGAGGAAGACCTTGATTGCCGGGTGGACGTGGTGACGGAGACGGCACTCAAGGAACGCTACAAAAAGCGGATACTCAAAGAGGCAGTGCCGTTATGAGGGCCGGGAACGAACGGCTCCTCGATATCCTGGAAGCGATCGGCGAGATTGAGCGGTATGCGGTTCGGGGGCGCGAGACATTCCTGCAGGATGAACTGGTGCAGGTCTGGATGATTCACCACCTCCAGATCATCGGGGAAGCAGCCGCATGCCTTCGCATACTTCCGCGTGGATCCTGAAGAGGTCTGGGCGGTCGTGAATCGTGATGTCCCCACTCTCAGGAAGACGATCGTGGCGTTGCTCTCAGATGCGGAAGGCACCGAATAGCACTTCAACCGCCTGCAATGTTCCGCTTCAGGTTACGGCCGAGCACTTAAGGGGCAACAGACCGATCGTTTGCGGCGGCTGAAGAGATCGACCGCAGCATGAAGCGCTGACCGGAACCGCCTATCCGGGACAGCAACCTCATCCCGGCGATCCGTGAAATACTAATTTAGTAGAGATTAGTAGTTTGTTAGTAGTTCGCGGCAGCGATGACCGGGGGACACTTGCTAATACATGGATTCGTTCCGGGTCGATTCACCCCCCCCATTCACTCCCGGCTGCAACTTTCCTGCCCGATCGACAACCGCGAGCATCTGCCTTAGAAGATCACGAATCCGGCCCTCCCTTTTAGAAAGGCGATCAGGTCGTGCAGGACTCCCCTGGAAAAACCCATCCTCAGGAAGAGATCTGCCTTCCCCAAAACCTTTATTGTTAAACAACTTAACAAAGATATAGCACACCCCACCGGGTACGCGGAGGAAGGATGCCGGAAAGAACGGATCTGCTGAGACTGTCGGAGGCGTGGATACGCGTCCTCAACAAGATGAATGCCCACGAGAAGTCCCCCCGGGATTTCGGGTCGGGGGACCTCCTCTACTGCTCCGAGATCCACACCATCATGGCGATCGGGAAGAACCCGGACATCAACCTCACGAACCTCTCCCGGCTGCTCGGCATCTCCCGGAGTGCCATCACCCAGATGATCAGGAGGCTTGCAGCAAAGGATCTTGTCGTGAAACAAAAGGATCCCGCCAACGCCAAAGAGGTCCTCGTCCGGCTCACTCCCCACGGTACGGTAGCGTATCTCGGTCACGAACAGCACCATGCAAAGATCTATGCACAGGTGCACAGGAGACTCGGGGATCCCTCCGATGCAGAGATTGACCTGATCCTCCGGTTCCTCACCGCGATCGAAGATGCCGTCGACGAACACGACGGGGAAGAGGAGTAATTTTTTTTCGTGGAGTAAATTGTTAACTAACTTAACATAATGGTGAACAACATGGGAACAACCGGCACATCTCGCAATCAGGCGGACCCTGTCTGCACATACTCGTTCTGGCACATGATCATGCTCGACAACCCGTTCCGGCTCTGGCTCCAGAGCCCGAAAAAGATCCTGCAGGGCCACATCCGGCCCGGTATGACCGTGATCGACATCGGGTGCGGGCCCGGGAACTTTACGCGGGCCATGGCCGAGATGGCGGGAGAGCGCGGGAGCGTGATCGGAGTCGATCTGCAGGCGGAGATGCTCCGTCATGCGCAGGAGAAATGCGCACGCGATGGTCCCGGTGCACGGATTACCTGGCACCAGTGCCTGCCGGAGAGCCTCGGGATCACGGCAGATGCCGACTTTGCCCTCTCCTTCTACATGGTGCACGAGGTCCCGGACCAGAACCGGCTCTTTTCGGAAGTGTTCGCCCTCCTCAGACCGGGTAGCAGATACCTTGTCGTCGAGCCGGTATTCCACGTGACCGACGAGGCGTTCGATGAAACGGTCCGGGCCGCCGCCCGCGCCGGGTTTGTGGTCGTGGAGCGGCCGGCACTCCCCCTGAGCAGGACAATGCTGCTCGAAAGACCGGCGTAGGTGAGAGCATGAAGATCCTCATCCTCTATTTCTCCGCTACCGGGAACACGGCCGGAATCGCGCACGAACTCAGGACCAGATTCACCGAACTAGGGGTGACGGCGGATGAGGTCGACATCACCCCGCCCGCCGTACGGAGAGACGGGGTTGCAATTGAGCCGTACGATGCCGTCGTCTTTGGCTTTCCGGTCCACTCCTGGCGTGCACCCGCGGTTGTCCGGGACTGGCTCCGTACGCTTGACGGCAGACAGAAGCGATGCTCGACCTTCTTCACGTACGGCGGCTTCGGTATCCACCCGGCACACGAATCGACACGGAAGATCCTCACCGGGCAGGGTTTCGTCGTCGTCTCATCCGCCGAATTCCTGGCTCCCCATACCTTCAACCTCGGCGGCTGGAAGGCAATGGAAGGGCGGCCCGACACGTCGGACCTTGAGGTTGCACGCGAGTATGCCGCACGGACGCTCCAGCGCTTCGCCGGAACCGATCAGGCGGTTCTCGGCAGCCTTGAGGCAACGCGTTACAGCGACGACGAGCTCGATGCCATCGAGAGATTCCGTTTCCGGGTCGTGACAGAACTCCCTTCCCGTACGGGGAGAGAGTGCAGCATGTGCCGTGCCTGCGAGGAGATCTGCCCCGCAGAGGCAATGGATGCCGCAAGAGGGGAAGCAGATCCAGATCGGTGTATCGTCTGCCTTGGGTGCGTTGCCGCCTGCCCGGAGCAGGCCCTTTCCGTCAACGATCTCTCGGCAAGCTGGGATATGAAACTGAAGATGGAGAAGATCACCGTCGCGGAGATGGAATCAAAAAAGAGCAGGATATACCTCTGATATCGCGCCGGTCGGCCGGAGGCGGAGGGTGTAGTCTTTCGTCCGGATGAGATCGCCCTTTTCCATGCTGCCGGTCTCGATGACCTTCACCTGTTCGGACATCTGAAGGTCGGGGATGCCCGGGGAGGGACAGGCTTCCGGGCCGCCTTGCTTCGATCATTGTTGCCACCATCTATCAGTCTGATACATTCTGATAGATATCGTAAACGAGGTGATAGAGGAATTGTCCCGGAACACCTTTGCCAGGAGAGGTACACCCGCTCGCGGCTCATTTTGGGATGGTCCCGGCATGAACACTCACCCCTGGCCAGACCCACCCGGCGTGCGCCATCATGATCTGGAGAATTATGAGATGGCGACCCGCATGGGTATATTCGCCGGATCAGCCCTTAACTAAAAAGATAAAAACAGTCTGAAACCCCAGGCGGCTTACTTGATCTTCTTCTCGAGCTTCTTGAGTTTCTTCTTGGCGGCCTCGCTGCCCGCAGCCGCCTGCTGCGCGAGATCTTCTGCCTTGGCCTTCTTTGCTTTGTTTAACTTTTCCATTTGTTTCTTGCTTGTCGGCATCCAGTTACCTCGATACGTCTTTGACTGGTTCTATTCACCGTTTTTCTTCATATACATATCCCTGATCGTTTTACCTGCCGAGAAAACTTCAAATAAATGAAAAATTGGCCCGTTCAACGGTTATGTGGGGGCCGCCAGGGGCCGGGGGGCAGCGTCGGGATCGCCGTCCGCCGGGACCGTGACCGCACACCCGTCGCCCTCATCTATGGCGTCACAGAGGCCGAACACGGGGTGCTACTCCCGGGGTCAGGGGCAGTCTTCCGGGGAACCGGCTCACGGGCCCGATCTCCCAACTACTAATTTAGTAGAAATTGGTAGTTCACGGCAGCGATGCCCGGGCAAGGCGCAGCGAGATCCTCCACCGCACAAAACGGGCCGCCCGGCAGACAGACAATTATATACTTTTCGTGACGTTACCCCCCTGGAGAACCCTGCACGAGGATCTCCCTGCCGATGGTGATCCTGCCGGGCGGGGCTGTGCCGTATGCAGACCGCTGACCCGGAAACGGAGGTACGACCCGAGGTACTACAGTTACTGGATGCCATGGAGGATGCCGTCATCCTCGCCGATGCCGGCATGAACGTCCGCGCCGTCACCCCTTCCATGGAGCGCCTCGCCGGGATCTCCGCCGATGACGCCCTCGGTGCGGACGCGGTCCGCATCGTCGCCGACCGGATCCTGCCGGAAGCGGACCAGGACGCGAGGGAGCGGATCCTCTCGCTGCTCCAGAGCCGCACCGGTTCCGGAGGAATCACGGTCAGGGTATCCCCGGCCGCCGGGGAGCGGTGGTACGCCTTCTCCTCCCGGCGGTTGATGGAGACCGGCGACTGGCTCATACGGTTCCGCGACGTCACCCGCCGGGAGGCCGCCGAAGGAGAGGCGCGGCGGAGATCGGACGACCTGGCCTTCCTCTCGCGGGCGGCGACGGAGCTTGCCGCAGTGCCGCCCGAAGCCGACCTCTTCCCCGCCATCGGTGCCTTCCTCCACGAACTCGCGCCCGGCTCCGTCGTCATCGTGAGCACCGCCGATATCCGGGCGGGCACCCTGACACCCCGGGCGTTCTTCGGCATCGAGCCGTTCCTGCCGGATATCGTCGAGGTCTTCGGGGAGGACCTCACCGGGATCTCGCTCGACATCCCCCCGCATATCCGGTCAATCATGCTCCGCGGCGAGATCGAGGAGGTGAAAGGAGGACTGGAAGAGATCGCCCTCGGCCAGATCTCGCAGGAGATCTGCCGTAAATTCGAGGATCTTGCCGGCTTCGGGGCAATGTACTGCATCCCGTTCGCCTGGAAAGGCGAAATCTTCGGGTCGGCGGTGATCCTCACCCGACGGGAGGGCGGAGAGGTCAACCTCCGGGCCGTCGAGGTCTTCCGGAACCTTGCTTCGATTGCCCTCCAGCGGCACCGGGCAGAGGCCGACCTGCGGGAGAGCGAAAAGACGTTCCGCGCCCTCATCGAGAAGGGCTCAGAATTCATCCTCATTGTCGACGATCAGTTCAAGATCCGGTTTGCGAGCCCGCCTATCGAGCGGCTGGACGGCTTTCCGCCCGAGACGCTGGTCGGGAAGCGTGCGTTCGATATGATCCAGCCTGAGGATCTGCCGCGGGTGAAGGAAGTGGTATCGGCCCTGGCAGAGAGGCCGGGAGGGAGCGTGCAGTTCGAGGTCCGCTTCAGGGGCCCGCGCGGCACGCACGTGATCGAGGCGATCGTGACCAACCTCTTAGACGACCCCAGTATCAGGGGTTTTGTCGTAAACGCATGGGACATCACGGAGCGGAAACGGACAGAAGAAGCCCTGCGGCGGGCAGAACAGGAGAAAGGCCTTATCCTGGACTCGACCGCCGAGATGTTCGCCTACTACGACACGGATCTTAAGGTGCTCTGGGTCAACCGCGCCGCCGCCGCATTCATCGGCAGGGAGCCGGAGGATCTGGTCGGGCACCGGTGTTATGAGATATGGCACAACCGTACAGGTGTCTGCGACGTATGCCCGGTAGTCCTTGCCCGCGAGACCGGAGAGCCGCGGGAAGCCGAGATCACCACTCCCGACGGGAGGGTCTTCTTCCTCAGGGGGTATCCCGTCACCGACGAGAGCGGGGAACTGACGGGCCTCATCGAGTTCGCGCAGGAGATCACCGAACGCAAACAGGCCGAGCAGGAACTCCGGATCAAAGATATGGCGATAGCGTCGTCGCTCGACGCCATCTCCCTCGCCACTCTCGACGGGAAGATCACCTACGTCAACCATGCCTTCCTCGTCATGCACGGGTGGGAGCGGGAGGACGAGGTTCTCGGAGAGCCGGCATCGGCGCTCTGGGCCGACCCGGAGGAGGCGCAACGGGTCGGCGACGAGTTCCTCCTGGCCGGCACCTGGTCAGGGGAGACGGAGGGGCGACGGCGGGACGGGTCGACCTTCCCCATGCAGCTCGCCCTCTCGGTCGTCACCGACGAGGAAGGGAGACCACTCTGCGTGATGGGGTCGGGGATCGATATCACCGAGCGGAAACGTGCAGAGGAGGGGCTCAGAGCAGCAAACGCCTACAACAGGAGCCTCGTTGAAGCCAACCTCGACCCGCTCGTCACCATCGGTCCCGACGGGAGGATCACCGACGTCAATACCGCCACCGAACAGGCAACAGGCTATGCACGTGACGAACTGATAGGAACGGACTTCTCCGATTACTTCACCGACCCCGAAGGAGCGAGGGCGGGATACCGGAAGGCCTTCGCGGAGGGGCAGGTGCGGGACTACCCGCTGGAGATCCGGCACCGCGACGGAACTACGATCCCGGTGCTCTACAACGCCTCCGTCTACCGCGACGAAGAAGGGGGGGTCAGAGGGGTCTTTGCGGCGGCCCGCGACATAACGGAGCGGAAACGGGCGGAGAAGGCACTGAGCGAGAGCGAGGAGCGCTACCGCACCCTCGTCGAACTGATGCCGGAGGGCGTCGTCGTGCACCGGAACGACGGCACCATCGTCTACGTGAACCCTGCCGGCGTCCGGATTGCTGGCGGGAAGGGGCCCGAAGACTTCGTGGGCAGGTCGCTTGACCGGTTCGTCCACCCCGATTACCAGGGTCCCGTTACCCAGAAGATCCGGCGGCTGCTGCAGGAGGGCACGAGTATCCCGGTATTCGAGCAGATGCTCCTGACCGTCGAAGGCCGGACCATCTGGGTCGAGGTCACGGCGGCCCCCATACTCTACGACGGCCGGCCGTCGATCATGGTCGTCTTCCATGACATCTCCGAACGCAAGCAGGCGCAGGAGGCGTTGCAGCGCCGGAGTACGGAACTCTCCATGCTGAACCGGCTGATCGGCGTCTCGGCGTCGGCCCTCACGCTCGACGAACTCGTCGAGTCGGCGCTCAACACCTCCCTTGCCCTCCTGAACCTCGATGCCGGCGCGATCTACCTGCTGGACCGGGAGGCGAACCTGGCGGTACTGATGAGCCGGCGGGGGATGAAGCGACCGGACGGGCTGCAGGCGATCGATATCTTCCAGCGCCCGCTCGACGAGATCTTCATCGCGGGCAGGCAGGTCCGGATCTCTGCCGGGACGCAGGCGAACGAGGTGGAGAGGGCCATGCTGGACGCTTTCGGCGTCTCCGCCCTCATCTGGATTCCGCTCATGGCCGAGTCGAGAATCGTGGGAGCACTGGCGGCGGGGCGCTTCACGGAGGAGGGGGTGCCGCAGAACACCGGATGGCTCATAGAGGCGATCAGCAAGGAGGTCGGGGCCGGCATCCTGCGCGGGACGCTGTATAAGCAGCTGGAGGCGGCCAACCGGGAGGCAAACCTGTATCTCGACATCCTCACGCACGACATCAGGAACGCCAACGGCGTCGCCATCCTGTATACCGACCTGCTGATGGATATCCTCGAAGGTGAGCCAAAGAATTACGTCCGGAAGATGAAGGGGAGCATCGATAAAAGCACGGAGATTCTGGCGAATGTTGCGATGATCCGCAAAATCCATCAGGAACATGCGCCGTTGAAGCCGATCGACCTTCACGGCGTGATCGTCAGCGAACAGAAGACCTTCCCCGAAGCCGGGATCAGATACGGGAGGGTCTCATACAGGGTCTGGGCGGACGACCTCCTTGCCGAGGTCTTCCACAACCTCATCGGGAACGCCGTCAAGTTCGGCGGCCCCGGCGTCGTCGTCACCATCTCGGCCGGGAGGCTCGACGGCAACGTCGTCGTCACCGTGGCCGACACCGGCCCCGGCGTTCCCGACGAACTGAAGGAGTCGATCTTCCATCGGTTCCAGCGAGGGCGGACCCGGGCGCGGGGGGAGGGGCTCGGCCTCTATATCTGCCGCACGCTCCTGGAACGATACGGCGGGCGCATCTGCGTCGAGGACCGGGTGCCGGGTTATCCCGAACGCGGGGCGGCATTCCGGTTCACGCTCAAGGAGGTCGCGGAGTGATCGGGGAGGGAGTTCCCGGCAGGTATTATACGATTGCGGTGAAGAATATCGGATGATGGGCATATCGATACGCCGACCGCCCGGTTCCCGGGGAGGGAGGCGCCATTCCCGGTAAGTGCTGTCAGTGCGGCACCTGCTGCACCCACATGCGGGACGTCCACAGGGTTATCGAGGAGCGCGGCGACTACACGTTCGTCGTGCACAACCACTACACTGGGGATGCGGAAGAGGCGCGGGTCGATCCGGATAAGATAGTTCTCTTTGAGGACAGGAGCAGCATCGAGGGGCTGCCGAACGCCTGCTCCTTTTTAAGGTTCGATAGGGGAAAGGCGTGGTGCACGGTCCACCTGACTCGCCCCGGCCTCTGCCGCGAATACTGCTGCCGCCTGCTCGTCCTGGACCCGCAGGGGAAGTTAGCCGGACGCGTGACGTATCGGACTGCGCTGATCCCGGAGACCGACGAGTTCGGCCGGCTCTGGGAGCAGGTGCAACCGACGCTCGACGGACTCTCCGGCACGGAATGGGACGACGCCCTCATCCGTATTCTCACAGCGGCCGGATACAGCGTCCGCCGGTAGACCTCAAAGTGGAGGGGGCCGGCCCGGCCAACGTATATCGCCGGGCAACCCCCATTGTACAAACCGTTTACCATGACAGCCGGAGCGAGACTGAGACGATACGCCCTCCTGATCGCCGGACTCTTCTTCATGGGCCTCGGCATAAGCCTCGTCACGAAGTCGTATCTCGGGACATCCCCGATCTCGAGCGTCCCGTACGTCCTCTGCCTGGCGTTTCCCGTCTCGTTTGGGACATTCACCTTCCTCCTCGGCGCCTTCTTCCTGCTCCTCGAGATCCTGATACTCCGGAGGGATTTCCAGAAGATACAGGTCCTCCAGATCTTCGTGGGCCTGATCCTCGGCGTCTCTGTCGATATCGGCATGCACCTGCTCTTCTTCGTCGAGCCTGCCGCGTATGCCGAACGGATCGCCACGCTGCTTGCCGGCTGCGCCGTCCTGGCCGTCGGGGTCTACCTTGAGGTCTCATCGAACACCTTCGTCCACCCCGCCGACGCCGTCGTGAAGATCATCGCGGATAAAGCCGGCAGGAATTTCGGGTACACAAAGATTGCCTTCGACACGACGCTCTGCTGCACTGCGGGAGCGATCTCGCTCGCCGCCTTCGGCACGCTGAAGGGCCTTGGAGAGGGAACGATAATCTCCGCGCTGCTGGTGGGCTACATCATCGCGGCGATCAGCGCCATCCTCGTCCGTTTCAATATCGGCAGGGGCCCGGAATCTGCGAGGAACTAGACGGACCCCGGCGCCGCCTCGCCGGACCGACTCCTTCCGCGGCCATCATCCGCCGTCCCGGCAACACGCATTATGGCACCGACGTCCGGCGTCACCATACAGACGGGGAAGTAGCCGAAGAGCGACGCGTAATCGATCTTGAGCGCCCGGTACCGGGCCAGGTCAAGGGTCACCCTCTCGAGGTCTTCCGCCATCCGGGGGGTCACGGCGTCGCGGGGCGACGCCGAAGCGAGGTCTCTGACGGCCGGCAGCACCTCCTCGCGGATCGTCCCGGTCCTGGACGAGAGGAGGGAGTAAACGAGCGTGCGGCTGTAACCACCCTGGAGGTGCCGGACGACGATCATCTGCGTCAGAAAGATGAGAGCGAACATGCCGGCCCCGAGCTCGATATCGGCCTCGACGGAGATGAAACTGTTGTAGGTCACCCCCGGGAGGACGATCGCCCCAATGGAGATGATGCCGGCGACGGTTGTCACGACGGCGGCGGTGAGCGCGTACTTCAGCCCCTGGCTCCAGGCCTCGTCATACCGTTCTCTGATGCGGGACTGCATGCCGAGTATCCCCGCGAAGAAACCACGCGAATACGGCTGCACATACACGATCGCGACATAGAAGACGATGATTGCGGCGGACTGGACGACGACGATCACGGCGGAGTAGGCCTCGAACTCGCCGTTCGCGAGCCAGCCCGCAAGTGCAAACACCGAGGAGAGAGCGAAGAGGACGAGAAAGCCCGGCGCGAGAGGCTGGCAGTTGATGAAGAACAGGTTCCAGCCGAGTTCGTAGAGGGAGTTCCTCTGCTGCGTGAGCCGCCTGAGCGCCTCGACGGCATCGGCGGGGACGGCGGCGCTCTTCTCGAGGCTCTCCCAGGAGATGATCTCTTCAAGGCCCTTCCTCTCGCGACTCCTGAGGTCGTTGAAATACCGGACATAGGACCTCAGATCGCCGGTATCGGTCGGGAGCAGGAGGAGGAAGGGGTTGATCATCAGGAATATGAAGGACGCCATGATCCAGTAGAGGTAATACTCACCGGGATATGCGAGCAGAAGCCCCAGGTTGATCAGGATCGCCGCTCCGAGGATGGGCGACGTATACTCAAGGCTCCATCTCATCCCGGCAAGGGTGGCAAGGTCGTTCTCTGCCGCATTGAGGATCTTCTCCGCCTCGGCCCGGGTGGACTCAAGGTTCCGTGAGAACTCGTCCGGCGAGATCACCGGGATCTCCGCCTCCCTATTCCTGGACCAACTCCCGTACGGCAGTTTCATCGATCATCATTTCGCCGGGGTTATTTATAAAAAAGAGGTGCAACGGAAGTATTCAGGATCGAGGACCTGAAATGTCCCTAAGCGATAAGAAATTCAAAATGGCCAGCGAAATGAATTTTTATAGGGTACAAGTCCATTAAAATAAGATTTACGAATAACTACAAAAGATTTTGTCCAAGACTGATAATTATAGGTCCTATGGACTGCCTCAAACTGGATTAACCCCCATTCATAGCCAAAGAGGGGATTACCCTTCTGAATTCGCCAGGGATCAGGATTAACCCCACTCCACCGGGTACGTCACCCTTTTTCTCTCCGAAATGTACCCGTTCTCTGATAATAATCTAGACATATACAAAGCGATCCTCTCGTGCTTCACGCAAAAACAACCAATAACCAAAAAGGAAACTCTTATCCGGACGTCAGGCGACTAACGACCATAATGGTCGCCGTCAGCGAGAAGTTTGCCTTTGTCCTTGGGTACGCTAAAACCGTCCCGGGATCGGTGTATATCCACTTTCTCACTTTAGTTGTAGGGATAACGGCGTTGCTCATCATTTTCCAGCATTCGATACTCCACCTCATCCCCATGGACTTCACCCTCGATCATATCTTCCTTAACATGACCACACCAAATCCTTCCAGCATGTTCCTGAGCAACTACATGCACAATCCGTTCGACCCGACGCACATAACCAACAATCTTTCTACTACAGCCTTCCTGCTCTTCGCTGTCTTCATCGCCGGCACGGTCGTCTTGCCCGCTATCGGCTACCGGATGCCCCCAAGATTCTTCTTATTAACCTACCTCATCTTCTTCCTTCTGCTCCCGTTCGCAATCTCCGGGATTTCGATCTGGTCCGCCAGAATCACGGGAAAATCATGGTCTTCGGGATTTTCCGGAATAAGTTTCGCGCTGTTCGGCCTGCTCGTCTTTCTGATGCTCAGCTGGGCCTACACGACAACACTGCAGAGTCCGAACCGCGACACGTGTCGATCGGTATTTGTCCTCCTCTCGATGACGCTCATCTGCCTTATCTCGGTAATAGCCGTCATCCTCCTCGACCTGCGCACCCAGAATGTCAATGTATACGCACACCTGGGAGGGTTCGCGCTCGGACTGCTCGTACCGGCGTTGGTCGGGATGGGACTGACGGCTGAAACGAGAGGGCAGAAGGCAGCGGTGGCGGCGATGCTCGGTCTCGTGATACTGCTCCCAAGCGTGGGATGGCTCGTGGTGTGAACCCCAAATCGAAGAATACACCTCACTCCTCGTCGCGGCCCGCCGTCGAAGCCCGGACCACGGGATACCCCTTCTCCGTCACCGCCCCGCCGGTCGCCGTCTCGAGATCCGGCCACTTCAGGACGGCCCCGTCCGTGTCCTTCAGCGGCACGGGCGGGTGCGTCTTCTGCGTCAACATCGAGACGACATACATCGCAATACCGGCGACGACCGTCGGGCCGAAGGTGAAGAAGACCGTCCACTCGTTGTCCGGCGGGACGAGGGTCGGGGCCCCCTGCTGGATCGAGAGAACGACGACGCCCGCGATCGTCGTCAGAAGCCCGCCGAGCATCGAGGCGATGGCGCCGGGTGCGTTCGCCCGCTTCCAGAAGAGGCCGCAGACAAGCGCCCAGAAGAGGCAGGCGAAGAGCAGGGTGAACCCGAAGATCATCAGGTCGTAGAGGCCGGGGGCAACGAAACTGATCCCGATGCTGAAGAGGCCGATCGCGACGACGAGGAGGCGGGTGAACCGGAGGACCGCCTTATCGTCCTTGATGTGGTCGGAGACCGCCCCGTGCACGATGGTGGTCGAGATCACCGCGGCCGACGCGAAGATCGCGGAGCTCGCCGTGGACATGATCGCCGCCATCAGGGAGCCGACGAAGAGGGCCATCATCCAGGGGGAGAGCAGGACCTTTGCGAGGTAGGGAACGATCAGTTCGGGGTCCTCGGCGAGGATGGCGCCGTCGATCATGCCGGTGCTGACCATCACGATCCCGAGCAGGCCGAGGAAGATGGGGCCGAGGCCGGCGACCCAGTAGAGCCCGGCGCCGAGGCAGAGCCCCTGCTTCGCTGCCCGGTCGTCACGGGCGCAGAAGACCCGCTGCGAGATGTCGAGCGACGCAAGGCTGCCGAGGCCCATACCGCACCATGCGGCGAACCAGGCCATGATGCCGGTGATGGTCCACCCGATCCCGCTCGGCGAGGCGTCGCTTGGGAGGATCGACCAGAAGTCCGTCGGGGTGTTGGCCGCAATGACGTCGAAGCCGCCGACGAACGCGATCCCCGTCGGTATGAGGAACGCAAGGCCGAGGAGGATGAGGACCATCTGGATGTTGTCGGTGATGATGACGGCGAGCATCCCGCCGAGGTAGGTGTAGGTGATCACGATCAGCCCTGCGAGGATGGCGCTCTCGGTGCCAGGAAGGCCGACCAGGACGTTGAGGATCTTGCCGATGGCGAGGATCTGCACCGAGGTCCAGAAGAGGAGCGTGGGGAGGGAGAGGAAGGAGGCGATGAGCGCACCCCGCGTCCCGTAGCGGAGGTAATACATCTCGCCGAGGGACGCGATCTTCATCTTCCGCAGGATGGTCACGAAGAAGACCGCCATCAGGAGGAGCGTGATGCCCGATGCCCACGGGTCCGCGATGGTGGCGAGCATGTGGCCCCCGTAGGCCGCGCCGGCGCCCCCGAGCAGGGTGCCGCCGCCCCAGAACGTGGCAAAGAGCGTCCCGCCGATGAGCAGCGGACCGACGTTTCTGTTGGCGACCAGGTACCCCTTCGAGGTCTCGACGCCTCCCCGGCGCTGGACGATGAAACCGATGGCAAGCATCGATGCGAGGTACAGCAGGATAATCAGAAGTTCAAGGGTCATCCAGCAACTAATATAGGTTTTCCTCAGGTGTTTTGAGGATTTCGGAATGTATCGCCGCGGGTTAACGGAAATGTCCGGGAAATTTCGGCCGAATAGGACATTACGGGGATTCAGAGGCGGGATCGGGTATTATGCCCGATACCGCAGAGGAGAGGGGAGAAGGCCGACTGCGCATACAGGGAGCCCCGGTGCACTCCTCCCGAAGAAACGGAAGGGGGTACCCGCCGTCTCGACCCGGACGGTATGTTCTCAGGACGTCTTCAAAGACCCCGCTCGCGGGGGATCGGGAAAAAAGAGGATATTATTCGCTATTGTCCCGGTGCAGGGTCAGGGCCCCTGCCATCGTTGCCGTAGCACCGCCCGGGTTCGTCCAGGCGATGAAGAGGGTGTCCGGATCGGCCAGGGATCCCGTCGCCCATCCTCCCGGCCCGTCGATGAACGATAGGGTCTCTTTGTCCGGGTTGAATATGCCGACAAACGTCTGGTTCTCCATCGTTCCGTCCGGCAGGGAGAACGTCTTGAACCCGCTGATGACCCGATCGCTCTGCGCGGTGACCACCCACGTGTTCTCTCCGGCGGGGACCCTATCGATCGTATCGTTCAGGAAGTACACGGCTCCGTCATCTGCTCTCCAGACGCCGATCATCGCGGGGTAATCGGCCCGGACCGCCGGGTTTGCCGCCGCGGGCAGATCGGCGGGCCCCGTGTAGATCCCGGACCCCAGCCACCAGTCCTCGTCCACCTGCACCCCGTACACCAGTTTCGACTCAAGCGTCCGATCATGCGTGGGGTTGATGTATGCAATCCGGGCGAACCCGTCCCCGTTCCTGACAGCATCGCCTGTCTCGCGGAGGAACGCCCCCACACCCCCCTCGGTCTCGTTTAAGCGGTTGACGCCGACCATCTCCGGGTTGACCGGGTGGGCGAGGGTGGTGCCGTTGAAGTCATACGCGTAGATATAGAGTTCGCCCCGGACGAACGATCCGTTCGGGTCGTTAAACTCGGCAAGGGCGGCCTCCTTGCCGTTCTCTTTCACATAGGCAACCGCGCTCTCGACGAAGGCGACGAGTGTCTCGTTCGAGGTGTACTGTGCCTGTGGTACGGTGGTGGTCTCTGGTGTCAGGAGAGCGGCACCGGACTCGCTCTGCATGCAGCCGGCCGAGATCAAAGACAGGCCAAGAAGAAGCAGGACAGTGAATGAAATCGCAAGAGATCTCATCCTATCAGGTTGATTTTGCCTGCATATATGATTTGCCCGCAATTGGAGCCCCGATAGCCGAAGGGGCCGCATCCCAGCCACCGACCGCCAACCAGGGGCGCCGGCGGCTCTACCTCCCCCCTGCCCCGCTCGCCGCCCGCTCCGTCAGCCACACGTAGAACTTCCGGTGCCAGAACGGCACGTCCATTGGCCGGGAGAGCGACTGCCAGGCCGCCCAGATCAACCGTTCGGAGACGCTCTGCCACTCGCCCGCCCGTCTGGCCATGTCGTCCGCGGGTTGCCCGACCGCGTGCAGGATCTCGTGCCAGATACGGAGGATGACCGCGTCGTCGTCCGTGTCCCGCGGCGTGACCCGGACGCTCGCGCGGTTCTGCATCCCGCCCCCGAGCGCCCGGGCAGGGATATCGTCGTCGAAGACGTAGACGGTCTTGTCGGGGACGGGGAAGGGGAACCCCTTCCACATCGGGTCCTTCGGGTCGAAGTAGCGGACCTCCGGCGTCCCGGTCCGGACGGTGAACTGGAAGAACGGCGGGATGAGGCTGAGGTGCGGCTCAAGCCTCCGCCGCAGTTCCTCGGTCTTGAAGAAGAGGTCGAAGTGAGGCATCGGGGCCGGATGGGCGCAGGTCACTGATAAAGCATGGGGTCGGCCGGACCCTCATCCTCTGCCCACGCCCGGCGGGGACCCTTCGACAGGCACCGCCTGCCGCTCGTCGATCCAGGCACGGGTCCAGGTGCCGAGATCGCGGATGGTGGCGGAGCCCTGCCGGGCACGCATCGCCCGCAGATGGCTCTCGAGATCGTCGGCCATCGAGAAGATCAACGCCTCGGAATCCGCTTCCGATAACGGCCCCGCCGCTCGCAGGCGGGCGGCGCCGAGGTCAAGAAAGTGCTGCAGCTCGCCCGTCGCCTCGAGGATCCGGGTGAGATTCAATCTGATGGTGGACTCCATGAAGAGGGGATTGACGCACCCAGTACATAACTTAATCTATTTAAACCAGAGGTTTTATCCGCCCCCCCGGTGCGAAATGGCGCAGCAATCTCACGCAACTGCCGAGAGAGCGCACACCGACCGTCGGCCGGGCGTCAGGCCGACGGAGACATCCCGGGACCCCGGGCCTTCCCGGTGCAAAACCATTTTAAGGACTCCCGGCACTCACTGCACCCCCGCGAGAGGGAGGTGCCTCCCGCGGGGTGATGGAGATGAAAGAGATGCAGGAGCGATCAGATGTCATTCTGGAACGCAGGACGCGGACGACCGGCGAGGAATGGTTCATGTCGGCCGACGACATCCTGGACAAGAAGGTGATCAACCCGCAGGGGGACAGTCTCGGGGAGATCTCGGACATGCGAGTCTCGTTCCCCGAGGGCAAGGTGCATTACCTGGTGCTCAAGTACGGGGGCACGCTCGGTATCGGGGCAAAGCGGTTCGCCATCCCGCCGGAGGCCGTGATCTACCGGGCCGGGGACGATGCTTTCATGGTGAACATCGACGAGCAGCGGCTGAAGGACGAGCGGGGGTTCGACGAGGACCACTGGCCGAGAGAGGCGGACTTCAGCCTGATCCAGTCGGCAGGGACCATAGCGCCCCCTACCCGGGAAGAGGCGGAGGCCGTGAAGCGACAGGAAGCCCCGCCGCCGGAGGTCGTGAGGACGGAGACAGTCGAGACACGGCCCCGGCGCAGGTAACCCGGAGAGCGGATTCGCAGAACGGAATCTTTTTTTTGGGGGCTACAGGGCCTGCCCCCTCTCGCTGCCGGGGGCCCACCGCAAGGAAGATTATCGAGGAGCATGCACTGGCCGCATCGTGCCCCCCATGCCAGCACCCACGGACGACCCGGAGCCGCCGGGAGTACCGGGCGGGGACGGGACCCTGAGGATATGGCAGATCGCCCTCATCGCCGTAATCGCCATCGCCTTCACCGTCGCCTACCTGGGCCTGTACGGGCTGCTGAATAACGCCGTCTGGCACGAGAACGCCTTCGTGCAGGCCAATCCCTGGGCGGTTCCGGCCGGGGTGCTCCTCTTCTCGCTGCTCGTCGGCCTCTCCCGCAGGTACCTCCGCGCCCCGACCGTGATCCAGGGCGGGTTCGCGGACTCGCTCAAGGGCGGGGAGGGAAAGCCCGATTACCGGACCTTCCCCGGCGCCCTCCTCTCATCGCTCTTCTCGCTCCTCTCCGGCGCAAGCATCGGCCCGGAAGGGACCATCACCGTCCTGATCGCGTATATATCGTCCTTCATCAGGGAGAGACTCAGGATCGGTTCTCCCGTGGCCGCACTCGGATTCGACGTCGCCGCCCTCGCCTCGGCGTTCAACGGCATCGTCGGGAGCGTCCTCTTTACAGGGGTCTTCGCCACCGAGTTCCAGGTCGGCGGCAACAAGAACGCCTTCCGGCTCCTCACCTGGAACCTGCTCGCCGGCACCATCGGGTTCCTCTTCTACCTGCTCATCGGCCTCCCGTCCTTTGCGAGGAGCATCCCGTTTGAGCCGATCCACGAACTCCTGCCCGCCCACATCCTCTACGCGATCGTCCTCGGCGCCCTCGGCTCGCTCCTCGCGGTCTTTGCCGGGGTATCCATGCAGGCCGCCGGAAAGATCATGGACCGGGCCTTCGGGGACGCAGTCGTCACCCGCGTCCTCGCCGCAGGCGCGGTGGTCGCGGCCGTCGGCTACCTCATCCCCGAACTGCTCTTCTCCGGCGAGGCCCAGATCCACGGGATCATCGCCGACCCCGCCCGGTTCGGGGCCGGGATGCTCCTTCTGATGGCGGTCGCCAAGCTCCTCCTCCTCGGGCTCGCGTTCAAGAGCGGGTACATCGGCGGCCCGCTCTTTCCGATCATCTTCTCGTCCACGCTCGTCGGGCTCGCGCTGAGCCTCGTCTTTCCGGGCGTCCCGGTCGGGATCTTCGTCCTCTGCATCGAGGTCGCGGCCCTCACCTTCGCCCTCGGAGCGCCCCTGACCGCCATCCTCCTGGTCGCGATCGTGGGGACGGCCGACCAGTATACGGTCGTGCTCCTCACCCTCTCGGCGGTCACCGCCATGCTGATCGCCGCCAGGGTGAAGGAGAGGATGCGAGGGCAATCGTAGTGTGCCAGACTATTATACTCCAGGAGGAATACGGTCTTCCGGCTGATCGAGACGGACGACCCGGTCGCCCTCATGAAGATCAATTTTCCCTGGAGCGACCTCGGCTACAGAGAGATGCACCCGGCCATGGAGTCAAAAGAAGCGCTGGCTATTCTCAGGAGATAAGGCGGAGAGAGGAGGGCCGCACCCCTCCCCGGCTTACGGGCCGCCCGCCCCTCCGGCAAGGCGGTTGCGCATCTCCTCTTCGGTGTAACCGGACACCTTCCCGGTCAGCGTCTCGATATCGACGCGGATCACGGTTATCGCGCGGAGCGCCGCCTCCGGGTAAGACCATCCCCCGCCCCCGGCGTACTTCTCCATGAAGAGGTCGAGAACCCGGCTCTTCTCCGCGAGGTCCGTGATGAACGACGCGGTCCCGCGCCGATGACGGAGAGGTACCGGGCCCCGAAGTCGCAGGCCTTCTCTGCACGGACGAGTTCCACGCCGGTCTCCGCCTCGAAACAGACCCGGTTGTTCCGCCCCAGGATCTCGATCTTCCTCCCCTCTCCCGCGGAGTGGAGGTAGAGGCAGCCCCCGGAGTGCGCGAAGTTCATCGGGACCACGTAGGGCCGGTCTCCGTCGACGAGGCCGAGCCTGCAGACGAACGCCTCGCGGAGGACCGCGGAGAGGAGCGCGGGGTCGGTGATCTCCTTATCCTTTCGTCTCATCGCAGCAGGTGTTATACGCAGGCCCCCATTACACCATGCCCTCCAGCCCCATCGCGACGAGCAGCATCGCCGAGGCCGCCGAGAGGAGGAAGATCGTCACCGCCCAGACAACCACAAACGCGACGATCATGAGCGCGCTCGTCTCCCGGTAGGGGACGAGGCCCTCGTTCATCCGCCGGGCCGTGGCCCAGGCATCGTAGACGCCCCAGAGCCAGATCGCCACGCCCGGCACGATCAGGACGAAGAGGCCGAGGAGGCTCCCGAGCAGCACCAGGACGCCCCGCACGAACTGCCCGTTGTAGGCCTGGCCGAGGCCGTTGAAGACGAGGGAGAGGCCTGCCGCCACCGCCGGGATCTTCTTTTGTTCGCGGCGGGAGACCTCCGCCGCCGCGAGAGCCTCCCTGATCGAGACCGGTTCCGCCGCTTCGCCGCGCATGATCGTCAGGTACGCCGGATGAGGCTATCAGCCTTTCCCGGGTTTCCGGCAGGGTTCTGTGCGCAACCGGGGAGCGGCGCACCTGCTATATACGGAGAAGGACTGATACCCGGAGGGTCCCGGTATCGCGGGGCCTGCCGGGGGTGAGAGTATGGATACGGCGACTGAGAAGGGCGGGGAGGGGCGAAAAGCCAGAGCGCGCGACCTCGTCTACCTCCTCCTCCCGGACGGCCTGATGATCTTCCTCGCCCTGGTGATGGCCCCCATCGTCGTCATACCCCTTCTGGTCCCAGCGCTGCCGCAGTCGGTCGCCGGGTTCCTCAATATGGCCGACACCACGATCATCGCCGTCTTCGTCCTCGAGTACGCCCTCAAACTGGGCCTTGCCGAGGACCCGGCGAGCCATTTCCTGGACCGCTGGCACCTCCTCGACCTCGCCATCATCGCGCTCCCCTTCCTCGAGGTGCTGCCGTTCGCCGGGTCGACCCTCGCCCGGTCGTCTCCAACGCTCCGGCTCCTCCGGGTGGCCCGGGTGGCGGCGGCCGGGGGGAGAACCGTGGAGCGGCAGATCGAGCCGGAAGTGGCCGTCTCCGGGCCTGCGACCCCGGCGGTCTCGACGATGCGGATCCGGGGACGGGTGGAGGAAGCCGGAGGCGATGGGAGGGAGTTCTCCCCCGCCGAGGTGAAAGGATACCTCGCAGATCCCGCGGCAGGGGCATGGTTCGAGATCTCCGGCGTCTCCCGGCTGGACTTCCCGGTGCTCTCTGACCTCTTCGGTCTCCCCGCCGCTTACTTCGAGAGCAGGCTGGTGAGACCGACGCACCCCGGGATAACCTCTGCCGGCGCTACCCGGCTCATCTTCGTGCAGGAGCCGGAGCAGGGGTTCCAGGTCCGGAAGGGGGTGCGGGTCCCGGTCGTGACGAGCACCGGGCTCGTCATCGTGAGCCGGGGGGAGACGATCGTCACCGTCTCAAAGGCAGAGGGACGGATCTTTGAGCCGCTCCCGGCAGGTCTCGACGGGAGCGCCCCGGCCGGAGAGCCCCTGGCCGCCAGGGTGCTCTACGGGCTCCTCGACCGGATCAACGAGGATTACGCCCGCATCCTTGCGGAGATGGAGGCCGAGATGATGCGGCTTGAGAGTATCCCCAACAACCAGATGCCGGAGAACTTCCTCGACTCCGCCTTCCAGTTCAAGAGGGTGAGCAGCGCCCTGGCTTCAAGCCTCTTCCACCAGAAGGAGGTGACGGCGATCATCGCGAGAAGTATTCCTGCCACGGGCCCGTGGGCCGGGCAGAAGAGCATCTTCGATGCGCTTGCCGGCGAGACGGTCTACCTGCACGAGACCGCGGGGAACATCCGCGAGGGCCTCCTCTCCCTGATCGACGTCCACATCAACACCGTCTCCTACGAGATGAACCGGGCGATGCGGGTGATCGCCGTCCTCTCGGCCCTCGTCCTGATCCCGACGCTGGTCGGGCAGATGCTCGGGATGAACATCCTCGGCATCCCGTTCGACCTCTATCTCTGGCAGGTGACCGTCTGGACCGTCATCGCGATGCTCGCGGTCGGGTGGATCTTCTATAAACTGGGGTGGCTGAGGTGAACGCAGGCGGTACGAAGTCTCCAGGCCTCTTCGCCCGGGTTCAGGTCGCTCAATCCGGTGTTACCGGTCAAACACCTTCTCGATCCGGACGCGCCGCCCGAGCACCGTCTCGTACCACTCCTGCTGCTTTAAGGCCTGCTTTATGCTCCGGATCCGGTGCCGGACCCGCGTCCCGGTCTCTACGTCGATCAACACCAGTTTCGGCACCCCGATCACCCCGTCGATGGATAGAATCCGGCACCCGGGAATAGGAAGATTTGGTTTCGTGCCGGCGACGGGGCGGCTCCGCCGGGGGTATGCCGGACCCCCCCGACCTGGGGCCGGGGCGGGAGGGAGCCTTGATTCATAACGGGATCTCCATACGCGGCCCGATTACTGAAGGTGCGGGATAATAAAGATAGTCGATCCACAAACTTGACGGATCCCCTCTACAGCAATTAATAAGAAAAATCCGGATCCATTCGATGATCTCCAGAGGATTACTATCGTCTCACCCGGTGACGCGCAATGCAGAGTTCGAAACAATCACCCGATACAGACCCTCCCCGGCTGCCGCGCAAGGAGGAACTCCTTCGCGTACTCGAGGATCTCTACGGCGGCTTCGCCGAGGCGGAAGAGACACTCTCGGCGATCCGGCGAGGGGAGGTCGATGCTTTTCTCGTCTCGACGGACGAGGGCGAGAAGGTCTACACCTTAAAGACCGCCGAGCATCCCTACCGGGTGCTCATCGAGCAGATGCAGGAAGGCGCGGCGATCCTCTCCGTCGACGGCACCATCCTCTATGGCAACCGGAGCCTCGCCCGCCTGTTGCAGATGCCCCTCGAGAAGGTGCTGGGAGAGTCGATCCATGCCATCATCGCTCCGTCATATGCGGAGGAGTTCCGCCGAGTGCTTGAAGCCGAAAGCAATTCGGGAAGCATCGGCGAGAGCACGCTGGAGGGGCGGGAAGGAGGGCGGGTCCCGGTCCACCTCTCCCTGCAACCGTTATCGATGGACGGGATGCGGGCGTTCTCCCTGGTCGCCACGGATCTGACCGAACGCAAGCAGGCGGAGGAGACCCTGCGGAGGGCGTACGACGACCTCGAGGACAGGGTCCGGGAGCGGACGGCCGAACTCGCCCGGACCAATGCCCGGCTCCAGGTCGAGATCGAAGAGCGCACGCGGGCACAAGAGGCACTCCGGCGGAGCGAGCAGTCCCTCGCGGAGGAGCTGGACGCCGCGCGGCGCCTCCAGCAGGTCAGCACGCAGTTGATCCAGGCCGACAGGGTCGAGACGCTCTACGAGGAGATCCTCGATACCGCGGTGACGATCCTCCACGCCGATTTCGCGAGCATCCAGATGCTCCACCCGGACCGCGGGGCCGGGGGGGAACTCCGGCTTCTGGGCCACCGCGGGTTCACCGAGGAGGCCGCGAAGTTCTGGGAGTGGGTGCGCCCGGACTCCGGGAGTTCATGCGGTGAAGCGCTCTCTACCGGGCGGCGCGTCGTTGTCACGGACATTCGGGACTGCGAGTTCCTGGCCGGCAGCCCCGACCGGGAGGTATATCTCCGGGCCGGCATCAGGGCCGTCCAGACGACGCCGCTCTACTCGCGCTCCGGCATCCTGCTCGGGATGCTCTCCACGCACTGGCGCCGCCCCCATGACCCCACGCAAAACGAGCTGCGCTCCATCGATCTCCTGGCCCGCCAGGCCGCCGATCTCATCGACCGCAAGCGGGCTGAGGAGGCACTGCGGGCGAATGAGGAGAGGTTCAGGCTGCTCACCGAGAATGCCTCGGATATCGTCGTCGTCCTCGACGCAACGGGACACATCAAGTACGCAAGCCCTTCGGTGAGACAGGTCGGGGGATATGCGCCCGAAGGACTCATCGGACGAAATATCATCGAACTGTTGCATCCCGGAGATCTGCTGCCGGCGATGGACGCCTTGCGTACATCGGCCACTCATCCTAAAGAGAGGATGACCCTCGAAGTCCGGGTCCGCGACGCCTCGGGAGACTGGCTGCACCTCGACCTGATCGGCGTCAACCTTCTCGAAGAGCCGGCTGTTCGGGGTTTTCTAGTGAATGCACGTGACGTCACCGAGCAGAGACAGGCAGCAAAGATCCTCCGGGAGAGCGAGGAGAAGTACCGGAACCTGGTCGAGAACAGCATCGACGCCGTCCTTCTCACGGCCCCCGACGGCTCGATCTACGCCGCCAATGCCGAGGCCTGCCGGATCTTCGGGATGACCGAGGAAGAGTTGATCCGCGCCGGCAGGGACGGCATCGTGGACCTCGCGGACCCCCGCCTCCGACCCGCTCTCGAGGAGAGGGGCCGAAAAGGGCGGTTTAAGGGAGAACTCAGGTTCCGGCGCAGAGACGGGACCGTCTTCCCCGGCGAGATATCGTCGGCGGTCTTTACGGACAGGGAAGGCAACGTCAGGATGACGACGTTCATCCAGGATATCACAGGGCGGAAACGCGGGGAAGAAGCGCTTGCACGCCACACCGAAGCCCTCATCCGGGCGAGCCGGGAGGTCGAGGCGGCACGGGACGAGGCGAACATCTACCTCGACATCATGACCCACGATGTCCGGAACGCCAACAACGTCTCGAGCATGTACGCCGACCTCTTCATCGAACTCGCGGAGGGCGAGATGAAGACCTATGCCCGGAAACTGCAGGAGAGCATCGGCCGGAGCACCGAGATCCTCAAGAACGTCGCCACCATCCGCCGGACGCAGCAGGATTCCGACCGCCTGGTGCCGGTGAACCTCGATGCGGTCGCCCGGGAGGAGATCGCGAACTTCCCCGGCGCTTCGATCCGCTACCAGGGCGCTCATGCCGAGGTGCTGGCGGACGGCCTCCTCCCGACCGTCTTTAACAACCTCATCGGCAACGCCGTCAAGCACGGCGGTCCCGGCGTTGAGGTCACGGTCTGGACGGAGACACGGGACGGTGAAGTCTGCGTCTCGGTCGAGGATACCGGTCCCGGGATCCCTGACGAGATCAAGAAGAGGCTCTTCACCCGGTTCGAGCGGGGCATGGCGCGGGGGAGCGGCCAGGGCCTCGGTCTCTTCATCGTCCGGACGCTTGTTCTGCGTTACGGCGGAGAGGTCCGGGTCGACGACCGCATACCGGGCCGGCCGGAGTGCGGAGCGGCGTTCCGCTTCTCGCTCCGGCAGGCGGGTCCCGGCAGGGTGAGAGGTCCCGAGCCCGGAGCGGAGCGGCCATCACGGGCCGCAACGGAGGGTGAAGCACGGAGCGGGGTGCGCTGATGAGCGGATCCGGCGATGTGCAGGCAACCGACGCGATACGCTCCACCCTGCAGATACTGCGGGAAGAGGCCGATCCTGCCGGCTGCCGCCTCATCGACGCGCTCGCGGACCGGATCGACGCGCTCGAAGAGCGCGCCCGGCAGGCTGAAGAGGAGCGTGACCGGCTCAGAGAGGAGGGCGAAGTGGAACACGCCATGCTGCGGGCGACGATCGACCGGCTGCCTGCCGGCGTGATCGTCGTCGATGCGCCGTCAGGAGAACTGGTCCTCGGCAACGAGCAGGCGAGCCGGATCCTGGAGCACCGCTACCCCGCGACCGGCAGGGTGCAGGACCTTTTTGCGGGGATCGGCCTTCACCCCGACGGGCGGCCATACAGGCCCGACGAGTGGCCGGTCTGCCGGTCGATCGCCGCAGGAGAGAGGGTCGCGGGCGAAGAGATCAGGTTCGTCCGGGCGGACGGCACCACGGGGTTCATCGAAGTCAGTTCCGCACCCATAGCCTGTTCGGGGGGCGAACCCCGGTACGGCGTCGCCGTCTTCTCGGACATCACCGAGCGGAAGCGGGCGCAGGAGGCCCGGCTTGAGCAGGAAGAGCAGTTGCGGAGCCTGATCGAGAGCTCCGCCGATGGGATTCTCATCACCGACGAGGCAGGCAGGATCACCACCTGGAACATGGGGATGGAGGCGATCACCGGTCTTTCCGCCGGGAGCGTCTCCGGAATGCCTGCATGGGAGGTCCTCTCGCGGGTCGTGAACGAGGAGTGGGCGGGGCCGGATAACCGGGCGCGGTATCGCGCCATCTGGGAGAGGCTGTTGCGGGACGGGGCGTACCGGCACCTCAACCGCCTCCTGGAGGTCCAGATCCAGACTCCGCAGGGCATCCGGCACCTCCAGCAGAACGTATTCGTGACTCCTACCCGGCAGGGTTTCCGCGTCGGGTGCATCGTCAGGGATATCACCGACGGCAGATGGACGGACGAGGCCCTCCGGCACCACGCCGAGGACCTCGCCCGGCTGAACGCGGACCTCGAATACGCCCAGCGCGAGGCGAACCTCTATCTCGACATCCTGACGCACGACATCGGGAACACCGAGAACGTCTCGAACCTCTACGCCGACCTCCTCGTCGAGAGCCTGCAGGAGGAGACAGAGGCGACGGATTATGCCAGGAAACTCCGGCGGAGCGTCAGGAGGAGTATCGAGATCCTGGGTATGGTCTCCAAGATCCGCCGGATTCACTTCGGCAAAGCGGAACTCGCGCCCGCAGATCTCGATGCGGTCATCCAGGACGAGATCGGCCGCTATCCTGCGGGAGCCGTCCGGTACCGGGGCCATGCGAGCCGGGTTCTGGTCGACGAACACCTGGCGGAAGTTCTCTCGAACCTGATCGGCAACGCCGTCAAGCACGGCGGCCCCGGCGTCGCGGTCACTGTCCGGACGGAGGATGCGGGGGAGTTCGTCCGGGTCTCGGTCGAGGATACCGGTCCGGGCGTGCCGGACGGGGAGAAGGAGGCGGTCTTCCACCGCTACGAGCAGCAGAAGCGGGGCGTCGGCGAGGGGCTCGGCCTCTACCTCGTGAAGATCCTGGTCGAGCGCTACGGCGGGAAGGTCTGGGTCGAGGACAGGGTGCCGGGCCGACCGGAAGAGGGGGCGGCGTTCCGGTTCACGCTGAGGACTGCCGCGTGAAACCGCCGGCACATTCCGGGTGAAGCAGAAGATCACCGGCTCTACGCAGACTGGAAGCCCTGGAATGGACGGTGGAAAGATTTATCCCCCGGCGTACCTCCTCCATCCCCGGGTGAAGTTGCCATGCCGGGTTCTCTTCATTGCGAATATTGCGGGCGGGAGTTTCTTGCGGAGCATCAGACCGCGCACGGAAACGTGCGGTTTTGCAGCGCCGGGTGCCTGACGGCGGCGGGAGAGCAGGACGCCGACCGGAGGGAAAGCCGGCCGGAGAGGTTCCTGGTCTCGGGCCGGTCGCCCTGGGGCGAGGCTCCCCGCCGGACGAGAGATACCTCTCGATAGGGTTACCTGCGGTGCGGTCCCGGCATCGCCGGCTCCCCCGCCGATACCGGGGGGTTCCGGAGCGGCCGGAAGAACGCCCGGATCTCCCGGGCCATCAGCTCCGGGACCTCCATCGGCGCAAAGTGGCCGCCCCGCTCGAGCACCGTCCACCGCCGGATATCCTTTAAGTTGCGCTCCGCGTACTCCCGGGGGGGAATCGGATCGATATCCTTCGGCGGGAGCGCAAGCCCCACCGGGACGTCGACCTGTTGATCCGGTGCAAGCGAACCCGACACCCATTCCTCGCGGTAACTGAGCGCCCTGACCGAAGGCCCGCCCGTCCAGTAGAGCATGATGTTCGTCAGCAGTTCGTCTTTCGTGTAGACCGTCTCCAGGTCCCCGTCGCAGTCGCTCCAGGTGTGGAACTTCTCGACGATCCAGGCGGCGTAGCCGGCGGGGGAGTCGTTCAGTCCGTAGGCGAGCGTCTGCGGTTTCGTGCCCTGGAGCACCGCATACGCACCCTCAGAAAAACCCTGCGCCTGCGATCTCGCGAGGTACTCCCGCTCCGCATCGGAGAGGTCCGGGAAGTTCGCCATCATTATGGGGAAGCCGATGTCGGTGAGGTGGAGGCCGACGACCGATTCGGGGTGGCGCACGCCGAGGATCTGCGAGATCGGGCTGCCGCCGTCCCCGCCGCCGGCGCCGAAACGCTCATACCCGAGCTCTTCCGTCATCAGCCGATACGAAATCTCCGCTATTTTTGCAAGCGGTTGTCCTGTATCCGATCGCGACATGCCGGGATCGCCGATCAGCGAGGGGACGACGACGTCGAACGAGTCGGCGGGATCGCCGCCATACGCCGCCGGGTCGGTGAGCATCGGGATCAGTTTGAGGTAACGGCAGATCGAGTCCGGCCAGCCGTGGAAGAGGACGAGCGGCATCGGATCCGGCCCCTTCCCCCGCTCGTGGACGAACCGGATCTCCGTCCCGTCGATATCGGCGGTATAGTGGACGAACCGGTTCAACTCCGCTTCGCGGGCCCGCCAGTCGTAGGTGTGCCGCCAGTACTCGACCAGTTCCCGCAGGTAGTCCGGGTCCGTGCCGTAGTCCCAGCCCGCGCCCTCGACCGCGTCGGGGAAGCGGGTGCGGGCGAGGCGGGAGCGGAGGTCGTCGAGCGTCTCCTCCGGGACGGCGAGGGTGAACGGCCGCACCGTCATCGCGACACCTCCAGGGGCTTCCGGTGCTCCGCCCGCAACGGCCGGAAGAACGTCCGGATATCCTCGGCAAGCAGTTCCGGCTCCTCCATCGCCGTAAAATGGCCGCCCCGCGGCATTTCGGTCCAGCGCTGCACATTCAATCTCCGCTCCACCCATTCGCGGGGGGGCGGGATGAAGTCTTTCGGGAAGACCGCCATCCCCATCGGGACGTCGATCCGCTGCTCCAGGAAGTCTAACGGCAGGGCGTGCACGTTCTCGTAGTAGAGGCGGACCGACGATGCGATCGTCTCGGTCGCCCAGTAGATCATGATGTTCGTCAGGAGGTCGTCTTTGCTGAAACGCCGCTCGATATCCCCGCCGCAGTCGCTCCACGACCGGAACTTCTCGACGATCCAGGCGGCAAGGCCCGCGGGAGAGTCGTTCAGACCGTAGGCGAGCGTCTGCGGCTTCGTCGACTGCACCATGCTGTAGGCGCCCTCCCGCATCCACAATTCCTGGATCGCATCCAGGTACCTCCGCTCGTTCTCCGAGAGGTCCGGGATATTGGCGCCGAGGGAGAAGAAGCCAGGATCGGTGAGGTGGAGGCCGACGACCCGATCGGGGTGCGCGAGCGCCAGGAGCTGGGAGACCCCGCTCCCGATGTCCCCGCCCCCCGCGGCGAATCGCTCGTAGCCGAGGACGTCCGTCATCAGTGTTGCCCAGAGGCCGCCGATCCGCTTCGACGTCATACCCCGATCGTGCGGGCGGTCGGAGAACCCGTAGCCGGGCATCGACGGGACGACGACGTCGAACGCGTCGGCCGGATCGCCGCCGAACCGGGCCGGATCGGTAAGGAGCGGGATCAGTTTGAGGTAACGGTAGAAGGAATCCGGCCACCCGTGCGTCAGGACGAGCGGGAGCGGGTCAGGGCCCCTGCCCCGCTCGTGGATGAAGTGGATCCCGACGCCGTCGATCTCGGTGCGGAAGTGAGAGTGCCCGTTCAGTTCTTCTTCACGTGCCCGCCAGTCGAACCGGTTCAGCCAGTGATCGACGATCTCTTCCATATAACTCAGGTTCGTGCCGTAGTCCCAGCCCGAACCTTCGACCTCATCGGGGAAGCGGGTGTGAATAAGGCGCTCCCGGAGGTCGTCCAGGACCGGTTCGGGAATGTCGATGCGAAAAGACTGCACTGGCATCTCAACCACCATGCGGGGATTGCTGCAGGCAGGGGAGATAACCCTTTCGTGCTGCAGAGCTATGCGGATTTCGTCGAAGAAAACGCCCTGGCCGGATCGACGAAGGCGGTTTTCCGGGGCATGTGGATAGATATATCACCTGACGCACCTTTTCCATCCTGAGGTGAGTTCAGATGCCTGAATCTGTTTATTGCGGACACTGCGGGCGGGCGTTCCTGGTGGAAGAGCGAAACGCGCTCGAAGGCGTACCTTTTTGCAGCGCCGAGTGTCGGGCGGCGGCAGGGAAGCAGGACGCCGACCGGAGAGAGCGCCGGCCGGAGAGATTCCTGGTCTCGGGTCGATCCCCCTGGAGCAAGTAGCCTGCCGGACAGACCTCTCCATGAGGTTGTCTGCAGGCGGTGCAAAAACGACATTCACCGCCGAAGAGCGGACGCTTTAGCATCGAGGCGGGCGGCACGCATCCCGCCGCACCGACATATCTCCCCTGCGTCCTTTGCAAGGAGGAGCAAGGGCTCAAGAAACACTGAAACAGGTAAAAACCTGAACAAAAAGGAGTACGCCGCCAACAGGACTCGAACCTGTGACATGCTGGTTAACAGCCAGCCACTCTACCAACTGAGTTATGGCGGCACCGTAATAAGTGCTCTATAATGTCTCGTCTGAACCGTATTAAAGATTACGGGAGTTCTCCTGCTTGATGACCCGCAGGAGATCGATCAGCTCGTCGACCTCGCCCTCGAGGCCCGAAAGAAGGTCCGAGGCGAGCGGGGTCGCCACCGCGCCCGCCGGCGAGGCCCGGATGTAGCCTTCCTGCTCCAGGATTCGCAGCGAGTAGCGGACCCGGTGGTAGGGGAGGTCGAGGACCTCGGAGAGCTTCATGATGCCGATGGGCTGGTGCTCCACGACCGCCCGGATCACCTCAAGGTGCCTTGAGACGAGTTCGATCTCGGATTTGAGTTTTGCGAGCATAGCATCCGCCCGCATGGATACCCTGAAGGCCCACGCGGATCGTTATGGTTGTTCGTGCAGCCAGATCTTCGTCCGGGTATACTGCTGCCGGAACGAGAGCGCGAGGGCCGACCCGACGGCGAGGAGGAGGACGCCGATCGCAAGGCCGATGGTTCCCTCGGGCGCGAACCGGAGGAGGACGAAGACACCCATGGCGAAACAGAGAATGATGACGTTCAGCATGACCGTCAACATGATGAACTTGGCCTTGAAGACCCGCTTGGTTGCCTCATCCATTATTCATACTTGAACGTGGTGGTAAAAGTACTTGTGGTTTCAACGAAAGAGGTGGTAGAATGAACGGACTGGAATCTGCTATTCTGGACGCCGGAGCAGCAGCATACGCGGCGTACGGATCGTCCGCGGACGCCAACGTGCGCTACCTCACCCGGTTCCGCACCACCGACCCCGTGGCGTATGTCCGGAAGCCCGGCGAGCGCGGAATGATCGTCGTCTCCCAGATGGAGCACGAGCGGGCGGTCCGGGAATCGATCGCGGCGGTCGTCACCCGCGCCGACGCTGGCTACCTCGAGTACATCAAGGCCGGGGAGACGCGCTGGCGGGCGACCGCCCACATGATCGCAGACCTTGCCGGCGGCCCCGTCCTCGTCCCCGCGACCTTGCCGGTCGCCCTCGCCCGCGAACTCGAGTCGTTCCAGCCGGTCGTCGTCGACACCCGCGGGGCCGTCGAGGGGATCCGGGCGGTCAAGACCCCCGACGAACTCGACCGCATCCGTGCGATCCAGCGGGTCGCCGAGATGGCGCTTGAGAGGGGGATCGCGCTCATCCGCGCCTCTGTCCCCAGGGGAGGCATCCTTCACCGCGACGGCGAGCCCCTCACCTCCGAGACTGTCCGCGGCGAGATGCACGCCCTCCTCCTCGCCCACGGCTGCCGGGGAGTCGACACCATCGTCTCCTGCGGCCCCGACACCGCCCTCCCGCACAACGAGGGGTTCGGGCCGCTCCTCGCGGACGAGCCGATCGTCATCGACATCTACCCCCAGGACGAGCGGACCGGCTACCACGCCGACATGACCCGGACGGTCGTGAAGGGCGAGCCGACCCCCGAGATCCGGGAGATGTACGAGGCCGTCCGGGACGCCAAGACAATCGCGGCGTCGCAGGTCCGTGCCGGGGCCGTCGGCGCCGATCTCTACCGCGCCGTCGTCGAGTTCTTCCGCGACCGCGGCTACGAGAGCGACGCGCGCGGGTTCACCCACAGCCTCGGCCACGGGGTCGGGCTCGAAGTGCACGAGGAGCCGTCGCTCGGCCCCCAGGGCGGCCCCCTCGCCGCCGGAAACGTCGTCACCATCGAGCCCGGGCTCTACTACCCCGGCATCGGCGGTGTCCGCCTGGAGGACATGGGTGCGGTGACTCCGGACGGATTCGACCGGTTCACCCAATACGCTGAGGAGCTCACGCTATGATCATGGACGATGAGGTTTACGACGCCTACCGCGAAGCAGGGGCGCTCGCACGAAGGGTGCTCCGCCGCGGCGCGGGGCTCGTGAAGGAGGAGACGAGCCTCCTTGAGATGGTCGAGGCGACGGAAGCGATGGTGACGGAGGAGGGAGGGCTCCTCGCCTTCCCCTTAAACGTCTCCTTCAACGAGGCCGCGGCCCACGACACCGCCATGCCCGGCGACGAGCGGGTCTTTGCCCGCGGGGACCTGATCAAGGTCGACCTCGGGGTCGAGATCGACGGCTACATCGCAGACACCGCGATGACCGTCGACCTCGGCGACCACGGCCCGCTCGTCGAGGCATCGCGCGCAGCGCTCGAGGCGGCGATCGGGCTCGTCCGGCCGGGGGTCGTCGTCGGGGAGCTCGGCGCGGCCATCCAGGCGGCGATCGAGGAGCACGGCTACAAACCGGTCGCAAACCTCACCGGGCACGGCCTCGACCGCTACAACCTCCACGGGAAACCCACCATCCCGAACGTCGCGATGGCCGGCGGGGCCGTCCTCGAGGAGGGGATGGTCTTTGCCATCGAGCCGTTCGCGACGACGGGGTCGGGCAAGGTCGGGGAGGCGACGCGCGTCGAGATCTACCGGCAGATCGCAGCCCGTCCCGCCCGTCTCCCCTCGGCAAAGCGGATTCTCGATACGGCGCGGCCGCGCCGGGGCCTTCCGTTCTCCCGCCGCTGGGTTCCCGGCGACAAGGTCGAGATCGGCCTTACCACCCTCGTGCGGAACGGGATCCTCCACCCCTTCCCGGTGCTGCACGACGTGCCGGGATCGTTCGTCTCGCAGGCGGAGCACACCCTGATCGTCACGGAGGCCGGGTGCGAGGTCACCACCCGGTGAGTTACGCTTATTGATGGCGCGCACCCATATGTCAGTTCATTGATATGACCGGCGACACTGGTACGCATGACGTTCTGCGAGTCATAGAACTCCTGCTCACCGCGGAGATATTCAACCGGAACGAGGACCTCGGCATCAACGACCTCCATCCGCGCTGCCGGGAGTTCTTCGGCGCCGGGAGCGGCGGGAGCACCGAGGTGAAACGCCCCCTGATCGTGAGCGAGGGGGCGATCAAGAAGGTGCTCGGCACCCCCGACGCCGCCTACCAGACGATCCGCCAGAACCCCTTCGTCGGCTACGACGAGTTCGGGCAGCGCCTGAGCCTCCCCTCGCTCGATGCGGCGGCGGGATGGTTCCTCAAGAAGGGCGGCGCGGAGAGGGTCGGGGAGAACCCCGTCCTCGCCTCCTACTATGAAGGGAAGGACGGCGTCGGCGCCCGGTACCAGGACGTCAGGGCCAGGAACCCTCGGTTCGAGGACACGAAGGAGTACATGGAGGCGAGGGTCTCCCGGATCATCGGCGAGAGCGAGGAGATGCGGGAAGCCCGCGACCTGATCATCATCAGCGCCCCGAACGAGGTCGAGTTTTCGCTCGATAAGTTAGTCTGCACCCCGCGGCAGGAGGAGATCATCAGGAAGATCGGCGTCGCCCTCGAACACCGCGAGTTCTTAAAGCAGCGCGGGATCTACGAGTTCGGCCGGCTTCTCTTCGTCGGCCCGCCCGGCACCGGGAAGACCTCGCTCGCGCTCGCGATGTCCCGGACGCTCCACATGCCGGTCCTCGAGGTCCGGCTCGCGATGGTCACCTCCCAGTACCTGGGCGAGACCTCGAAGAACATCGACCGGATCTTCGACCTCGCAAAGAAACTCGCCCCCTGCATCCTCTTCATCGACGAGTTCGACTTCGTCGCAAAGACCCGGGTGAGCGACGACCACGGCGCGATGAAGCGCGCGGTGAACATGCTCTTAAAGAACATCGACCAGATCAGCTTCGTCAAGAACGGCGTCCTCCTGATCGGGGCGACGAACCACCCCCGGATCCTCGACGAGGCGGCCTGGCGGCGCTTCGACGAAGTCGTGGAGTTCCCGCTCCCCGACCGCGAGATGCGGCAGGCGATCCTCGAGAAGATCGGCGCGGCCGTCGAGTGCGACTGCGACTTTTCAGACCTCGCCGGCCGGACGGAGGGGTTCTCGGGCTCCGATCTGCGGATGATGATGAAGGAGGCGGTGATGTCGGCGCTGATGGACGACCGGCACCGCCTCGACGCGGCGGACATCGAGCAGGGTCTTCTCAGGGTCGAGGAGCGCAACGTCATCCGCGGCACTGGATACTGATAGCATGCAGATCACGCTGCTCGGTACCGGGGACGCCATCGGGACGCCGAAGATCGGGTGCGGCTGCGAGAACTGCCGGACGATGGTCGCCGCGGGGAGGTCGAGACTCCGGACCTCCCTCCTTATAGAGACGGAAGGAAAGCACATCCTCATCGAGTCCTCGCCCGACCTCCGGCAGCAGCTCCTCCGCGCCTCCTCGCCCCACATCGACGCGGTCATCTGGTCGCACGGCCACTACGACCACTTCCTCGGCTTCGGAGAGTTCTACCGGGTGCAGAAGGTGCCGCCGGCCTACGCGGCGCCGCCGGTGATGGACTACTGCTCCGGCTACCTTCACTTCCTGCCGTTCGAGAAGCACCCGGTCCCGGTCCACGAACCCTTCGACCTCTTCGGGATCACCTTCCGGTTCTTCGAGGTGAACCATCCCCCGGTCTACACCTGCGGCCTCCTCATCGAGCACGACGACGTCGCCATCGCCTACACCGCCGACACGCGGGAGGATATACCGGCGGCAAGCCGCGACCTCCTCCGGAAGACCGATATCGATCTCCTCTTCGTCGACGCCATCGCTCCCGACGGCTACTCCATCGCCAAGCACATGAACTACGCCGAGGCCGTCCGGTTCGCCCGCGACGTCGGGGCGAGGGACTACCGCTGCGTTCACATGAGCCACCTGGTCCCGCCGGGGATGCCGCACGCGGGATACGACATGGAGACGTTCTGCTGGTGAGGGGGCTCACCCATATGTATAACCCCTCCCGGAGTCAAACATAGGGTGCGTATGGCCATGAAACTCAAACTTCTGGAGTTGACTGACGATAAGGCCCGGATCCTCTTCGAAGGCGAAGGCAATACTTACATCAACGCGCTCGCCGCCGAGCTCTTGAACGATCCCGACGTGGACGTGGCGCAGCACCGGCAGGCGTTCAAGTTCACCGACCCCGAACTGGTCGTCACGACGGTCAACGGCCGGTCGCCTCTCCTCGCTATCACCGACGCGGCAAAGCGGCTCTCCGACGTGGCCGGGGAAATCCTCCGCAAGGTGGAAGCCCTCGAGACCGCATAGACCGTCATGAAGAGGAGCGCCGAAGGCTTTGCCCGGATAGCACGGGAGGTCTTTGCCCCCGTCTACCCTATCATCGCAGAGCAGGCGCTCGCATGGTCCGGTGCGCGGAGCGGGCTCGCGCTCGATATCGGGAGCGGCCCCAGCCTCCTCGCAGCCGCGCTCGCAAAGAAGAGCGAGCTCTCTATTATCGCTCTCGATACCGACCCGGCGATGGCCCGGATCGCCCGGGAGGCAGCCTGCGATCGGGTGACCCCGATCATCGGCGACGTCCACTGCATGCCGCTTCGCGATAACACAGTCTCGCTCGCCGTCAGCCGCGGCTCCATCTACTTCTGGAACGACCGATCGAAGGCGTTCTCAGAGATCGAGCGCGTGCTCCGGCCCGGCGGCGCCGCGTTCGTCGGGGGGAGTTTCGGGACCCCGGCGATCCGTGAGGAGATCTTTTGCCAGATGCGGCGGCGGAACCCCGACTGGGACGACGACGTCGCCCGGCGGAGCGGGGGAGCGACGCCCGATACGCTTCGCGCAGAACTTGCGGCAAGCGGCGTCGCCCACGGCCGCATCCGGAGAGAAGAAGAGGGATTGTGGGTGGAGATCCGGAAAGGCCCGGCTCCGGCAATTCGCTAAAACGTCTGAACTTCGCGTTCTTCGCGGCTTCGCGTGAGGTAACTGGTGTGGATAGCGATACAGTCTCACGCGAAGTGCGAGCGTAAGCGTATCTTTGAGCACCGTAGGTGCGAGGCGCGAAGCCGCGAAATTCGGTGTCCGGGTGCTGCGGACTCCATGTTAAGTAGTCGTACGAGGCTGCATTGCTCGATGTCGGATATCAAAAATAGTGAGGTACCGGGCCCCGGTTAATCCGCCCGCTCGGTGAAGATGATCGTCCCGGCGATCCGGGTGATCTTCACCTTCACCGTCTGGCCCGGTTTTGCGTTCGCGACGTACATCGTGTAGCGGTCGATCTTCACGACGCCGTCGCCGCGCTTGGAGAGGAACTGCGGGGTGACGTCCATGATCGCGCCCTCGACGGGCTTTGCCGCCGCAGTGGGGTCAAACGTGGATTTCCGCTTCCGGACCGGCCGGTGGCCGCCGCAGGCGTCGCACCGGAGCGTCAGGACACGCTCGCTCTTGACCAGGCGGGTATCGGGCTTCCCGCACTCGGAACAGATGACGTAGTCGTCGACGTAGCCTTTGATGATCGTGTTGATCTGCTCCTGCTCGAACTTCCCCGAGAAGACGGCCCGCGTCCCCTCGATCTTGCCGGCGGTGCCGAGCTCGCCGAGGAGGTGCTTCATCAGGTGGTCCTGGTCGCGCCGGAGGGTGTCGGCGATCTCGGCAAAGTTCTCGAGAACCGTGGTCTTCCCCTCGATGAAGACGCGGGCGGGAGGGACGGTGAACCGATCCTCAAACTCAGTCGGCTCCGTGATATTGGTATAGGCCTTCTTCAGAAGGTCTTCGTAGGACGGGGTCATACCCCAGTATTGGTCGCGCGACGTCAAAAAGTGGTCCCCCTCTACTCCCCGCTCGCGCACACGCTTAAGTGGGTGAGCGGCCCACAGTCGGATCGTATGCTGCCGGCACAGGATCTTGCGATGCTGCAGAGAACGCTCGGGCGCGACCTGACCGACGTCGAGGCCGCCTGCTTCGAGAACCTCTGGAGCGAGCACTGCAGTTACCGTTCCACGAAAGTTCTCCTCAAAACGCTGCCTACGGAAGGGAGCGAGGTGCTGCTCGGGCCGGGGGACGACGCCGCGATCGTCCGGTTCAGCGAGACCTGTGCCCTCGCCGTCGGGATGGAGAGCCACAACCACCCCAGTTACGTCGACCCCTACGACGGCGCCGCGACCGGGGTCGGCGGGATCGTCCGCGACGTCCTCTCGATGGGCGCCCGCCCCATCGCCCTGATGGACCCGCTCTACTTCGGGCCCCTGGAGAGTGAGAAGAACCGCTACCTCTTCGAGCATGTCGTCGCCGGGATCGCCGACTACGGCAACTGCATCGGAGTGCCGGTCGTCCGGGGCGAACTCACCTTCGACCCCTCGTACTCCGGAAACCCGCTCGTGAACGTCGTCTGTGTCGGCGTCGTCCGCCCCGACCGTTACATCACCGCCCGGGTGAAGAAGCCCGGCAGCAGCCTCGTGCTGGTCGGCTCCCCGACCGGGCGTGACGGCCTTGGGGGAGCGTCGTTCGCCTCCCGCGACCTCGCGGAGGACGCGGAGGCTGCCGACCGGCCGAGCGTCCAGGTCGGCGACCCCTACACGGAGAAACTCCTGATCGAGGCGATCCTCGCGATGGCGGGGACGGGGAAGGTCCTCTCCTGCCGCGATCTCGGCGCGGCGGGGCTTGCGGGGGCCTCAAGCGAGATGGCGAGCACGTTCGGCGCCGTCATCCACGCCGACAGGGTCCACCTCCGCGAGACCGGGATGGTGCCGCGGGAGATCATGCTCGCCGAGTCGCAGGAGCGGATGCTCGTCGAGGTTGCGCCCGAAGACGTCGGCCTGATGGGGGCGATCGCGGAGAAGTACGACCTCGCCTGGAGCGATATCGGCGAGGTGGTCGCGGAGCCCCGTTACATCGTGCGGTTCCGCGGCGAGACCGTCGCCGACCTCCCGATCGATCTGCTCGTCGGCGGGGCGCCGCTCTGCGGCCGGGAGGCGAGGCCCTACGCGGCCGAGACCCCCTTCTCCCGCCCGGCGGCGCCGGTCAGGGACCTCGCCCTCGCGGTCCTGGCGCACCCCGACGTGGCCCGCAAGGACTGGGTCTACGAGCAGTACGACAAGGAAGTGCAGCTCCGGACGGTCTCGTTCCAGCACGACGCCGCGGTCCTCCGCCTGGAGGATAAAGCCCTCGTCCTCTCCTGCGGGTGCAACCCCCGGCAGATCTACCTGAAACCCTACGAGGGGACGGCGAACGCCGTCGTCGAGAACGCGAGCAACCTCGCCTGCCTCGGCGCCGACCCGCTCTGCATCGTCGACTGCCTCAACTTCGCGAGTCCCGAAGACCCGGAGGTTGCCTGGCAACTTGAAGAAGCGGTCCGGGGCCTCGGCGATGCGGCGCGGGGGATGGGGATCCCGGTCGTCGGCGGCAATGTCTCGCTCTACAACGAGAGCGACGAGTTCGGGACGGCGATCAAGCCGACGCCCTCGCTCGGGATGCTCGGGCGCGGGGAGGTCAGGGAGTGGACGGCTCCGCAAAGCGGGGAGAAACTCGTCCTGGTCGGGAGGACGCTGCCCGACTTCGGGGGGTCGGTCCTCGACGCCGTCACCGGGTGCGGGGGGCCGACGCCCGCGCTGGCAGACCCGGCCGCAGTCGGCGTCGTCCGGGAGCTCGTGCGGGACCGCAGGGTCACGGCCGCGACCGACCTCTCGCGGGGCGGCCTCATCGCGGCGCTCGCGAAGTTCGCGCCGCGTGCGGACGTCACGCTCCCCGGCGATCCTCTCGCGGAACTCTTCTCGGAGACCTGCGGCCGGTTCCTGGTCGCGGTCCGCGACGAGAACGCCCTCGCCGGCGTGGAGCACCGGACCATCGGCACGGTCGGGGGCGACGCACTCGTCCTCCGGCTCGAGGGCGGGACCGTCGCCATCACCCCGGAAGAGATGGAGACGGCACTCTCCGCGACGACCCGGCTGATGCGGTATTAAACGGCAGCCGCTTTCTGCGAGCGGCGGACGAGATCGACCAGGACGTCAATCCCCTCTCCGCTCTTCGCGTCCCTTGCCGTGAACGCGACCGCGCCCCGGAGATCGGCGCCCTGGCCGGCGAGCATCTCGGAGATCCTCTCCAGCGTCTTCCCCGGCACCCCGCCCGACGTGCAGAAGACGACCGCAGCCTTCCCCTCGATGCCCGTGAGGGCCTCGATCGCCGCGTTCACCGCAGGCGTCGGGCTCCTCGCCCAGACGGGGGTTCCGACGACGACGGTATCGTAGCCGGAGACGTCGATCGCGGCGGGCTCGATAGCGGCGCGCTCCCCCCTCATGGCCCGGGGAGAGCCTTTCAGGTACATCCCCACCTTCGAGTAGTGCGCCAGATCTTTTACCTCAACGAGATCGCCGCCGACCACCGCGGCGAGCCGCTCGGCGACGGCCCGGGTGTTGCCGGTCTCGGAATGGTAGACGATACAGACAGCCATACCGGAGGGTACGGCAGACGGATATAAACGGGTATCGGGTGGAGCCGTGCAAGGCGGTTCTACAGGACCGCCCCGCATCACCCGCATGAAAGCCGTATGACCGCCGGCAGTCTCCACGTATCTCTTCGCGCCTTCGCGGCTTCGCGGCTTCGCGTGAGGTCGTATCACCCCCCCAAAATAAACTCACGCGAAGCCGCGAAGTGCGATGGGCCAAAGGGCCGGAGCTCGAGTACCATCAGGTGCGAAGAACGCGAAGTGCGACGGTTCAGTGTCTGAGCATGAGAAGCCGTCAGACTTCGCTGTGCGACGGGCGGGACGCCCGGACAGGCGTTACCCGGTTTGCAGGAGGCCGGCGCGGCCGTCGGCCAAAAAATGAGGGATTATTTCCGGAACTGCGGCATGAACGAACGGAGCTCCTTCCCGACCTCTTCGATCAGGTGCTCCTCGTCCGCTCTTGTCAACGCCGTGAAGACCGGGCGGTTCACCATGTTCTCAAGCATCCACTCCCGCGCGAACTCGCCGTTCTGGATCTCTTCGAGAACTTCCTGCATGGCAACATAGGTCTCCGGCCCGATGACGCGCGGTCCCCGGGTCAGGTCGCCGTACTGGGCGGTGTTGCTGATCGAGTCGCGCATCTTCGTGAACCCGCCCTCGTAGATCAGGTCGACGATGAGCTTCGTCTCGTGCAGGACCTCGAGGTAGGCCATCTCGGGCGCATACCCCGCGTCCACCAGGGTCTCGAACCCGGCCTTGATGAGCGAGGTGATCCCGCCGCAGAGGACCGCCTGCTCGCCGAAGAGATCGGTCTCGGTCTCTTCGGCAAACGTCGTCTCCAGCACCACCGCGCGGGTCGCGCCGATCCCGCGGGCGTAGGCGAGCGCAATGGCATGCGCCTCACCCGTGGCGTCCTGGTGGACGGCGATGAGGGCCGGAACTCCTTTCCCCTCCTCGTAGGTCCGCCGGACCATGTGGCCGGGGCCCTTCGGGGCGACCATGATCACGTCGACGGTGGGCGGGGGGACGATCTGCCCGTAGTGGATGTTGAACCCGTGCGAGAACATCAGGCAGGCGTTCTCCCTGAGGTTGGGGCTGATCTCGGTGCGATAGACAGCGCCCTGGTTCTCGTCGGGGAGGAGAATCTGAACGACGTCGGCACGCCTGACCGCTTCCGCCACGGAGTACACTTCAAACCCGTCTTCGGATGCTCTCTGCCAGCTGCTGCCGGGCCGCAGGCCGATGACGACCTGGCAGCCGGAATCACGCAGGTTCAGCGCCTGTCCGCGACCCTGGGACCCATAGCCGATGACGGCGATGGTCCTGCTCTCCAGGACGCGGGGGTCTGCATCGGACTCATAAAATTTCTGCACCATAGGTTCTCATCCACGGTTGGGCAGCAAACCTGATAAACATTCTATCGGGGAACTTCCTGGTGCAGGGTGGGTTATTTTAAGGTTGATGAGGAGAAACCTTACTCTCATACACGATTGAGGATTTGCGATGGAACTGCCAGATGTCCAGTCCAGCCTGCCGGAGGTCCGTATCAATCTGACCAGGGTGGGTGTGAAGAACGTCCAAAAACTCGTTGAAGTCGCCCGGCCCGGCAAGCGGCCGGTAATTTTCATCTCCAACTTCGACGTCTTCGTCGACCTGCCGGGAAGCCTCAAGGGCGCGAACCTCTCCCGGAACTTCGAGGTGATCGACGACGTGCTGCAGCAGGCCATCGACGGGGATGTGACGGAGATCGAGGAACTCTGCAGCGCGGTGGCGAGGAAACTCCTCGACCGGCACGAATACGCCGAGCGGACCGAGGTCCGGATGCGGAGCAAGTTCATGGTCCGGCGCGAGACGCCGGTCAGCGAGACGGGCTGCCACGAGGTCGTGAACGTCCACGCGAGCGCGATCGCACAGAGGAACGACGGGAGCCCGATCATCCGAAAGAGCATCGGCGCCGAAGTGACCGGGATGACCGCCTGCCCCTGCGCCCAGAATATCATGAAGGACCATGCCCTGCATGTCCTCGAGAACCTCGGCGTGGAAGAAGAGAAGATCACCGCATTCTTCGACGAGGTGCCGATGGCCACCCACAACCAGCGCGGACGCGGGTTCCTCTGCATCGAGATCGACGACGACCAGCACATCAGCCTCGAGAAGATCATCAAGATCCTCAAGGACTCGATGAGCGCCCGGATTTACGAGCTCCTCAAGCGCGGCGACGAGAGTTACGTGGTGATGGAAGCCCACAAGAACCCACGGTTCGTCGAAGATTGTGTCCGCGAGATGGCCCGCAAGGTGATCGCGCAGTTCCGCGATCTCCCCGGAGATTCCGTAGTTACCATAAAGCAGACTAACGAGGAGAGCATTCACCAGCACAACGCCTATGCAGAGCGGAAAGCGACGATAGCCGAACTGGTCGGGGAGATGGACGAAGGGACACTATAAAATCAACAATATTTCTTAATTTATATAACAATTAAATATATTTTAACACCCGGTGTTACTTATTTCCATTATAGTAGCATCAGGGATAGTCCTGAAGCGAAAGATATAAACTCTGTTTCCGTCATATTCCTTTTTGACGTACCGGTGTACGTTTCCAGTACAAATTTGTGTGGTAACACAAGTACAGTGTTCAGAACACCATAATATCGGAATGAGGCGATATAGTTGTCGAAAGTTGTAGAGATTTCCCCAACAACGAGACATGAAGGCCACTCAAAGCTCGTTCTGAAGGTCAACGATGAAGGCATCGTCGAGCGTGGAGACTGGCTCAGCATCACCCCGGTGAGGGGTGTCGAGAAGCTCGCCATCGGTAAGACGATGGATCAGGTTCCGAAGATCGCATCGCGCGTCTGCGGTATCTGTCCCATCGCGCACACCCTGGCGGCTACCGAGGCGATGGAAGCATCCATCGGGTGCGAGATACCCGAGGACGCAAAGCTCCTGCGTTACATCCTGCAGTGTGCCAACAGGATGCACAGCCATGCTATCCACAACATCCTCGCTCTCCCGGACCTTTACATCCCCGGGACCGACGTGAAGGTCAACCCCTTCACCAAGGAAGAACCGGTCAGGAGCGTTGCCCTCCGGATCCAGCGGATCCGTGAGATCGGCCAGACCATCGGCGAGATCGTCGGCGGAGAGGCAATCCACCCGAGCAACCCCCGGGTCGGCGGTATGTACAAGAACATCAGCCCGCGTGCCAAGGCGAAGATCTACGATCTCGCGAAGGAAGCCCGTGTCCTCACGCAGCAGCAGATGGAGTTCATGATCGCGGTCTTCCGGAACTACCAGAGGCGCGACTGGGCAGAAGTCGGCGGCGTCGAAGTCCCGATCCCGAAGGACCTCGGCTACCACAACCAGGGCTACATGGCCACCGCGCCGGTCTACGGCAGCTCGAGCCTCGACGAGACCCCGATGTGGTTCCCCGAGCGGTTCACCGAAGTCCGCCCCTGGGACTGGTACATGGGTGAAGTGGAGATCAGCGAAGCCGACCCGAACTACCCGATCGGCGGCACCACCCCCGTAGGCAAGAAGGCCTGGCCCCAGATGGAGGCCTGCACCGGTGTCCCGCTCTACGACGGCCAGCCCGTCGAGGTCGGACCGCGTGCGCGTATGGCTATGTTCAAGAACTACGACGAGAAGGGCACCATCGGTCTGCAGATCGCGCGCCAGATGGAGTTCCCCGAGACCGCCTACGGCATCATCGACGCCGTCGACGCGCTCGACACCTCCGGATCGGTCCTCGCGGACGAGATCCCGCAGGGTGACGGATCCCTCGGATGGGCCGCGAACGAAGCGCCCCGTGGAGCCGACGTCCACCTCGCCCGGGTCAAGGACGGCCGGGTGCAGTACTTCTCGATGCTCGTCCCGACCACCTGGAACTTCCCCACCTGCAGCCGCGCACTCGAGGGTGCACCCTGGCGGCTCGCGGAAGTCGTCATGCGCGGATATGACCCCTGTGTCTCCTGTGCGACGCACATGCTGGTGATCGACGAAGACAAGAGGTTAGTGGCCCAGAAACTCATTCAGTGAGCGTACACGCATGCTATTCCGTGAGATCGTGATCGCAGGATGCGGCAACCCCCTCTTCGGAGATGACGGGTTCGGCCCTGCAGTCGTCGAAGAACTCCAGAAGTTACAACTGCCCGACAACGTCAAGGTGATCGACGCCGGCCTCGGCGCCCCTCACTTCCTCTTTACACTGATGGAAGATGCAGAGGTGCCGGTGAAGAAGCTCATCATCATCGACATCACCGATTTCGGTGGAAACCCCGGTGATGTGACGAAGCTCCGGCCCGAAGACCTGCCGCCGGGTTCCTACCGGGATGCCCACTCATGGGACCTTTCCGAACCGCTGCAGCGATTGAAGGATGTCATCGATATCACGATCATCGGTTGTCAGCCGAAACGTGTCGCGAGCCATGAGTTTGAACTAGGGCTCACTGAGGAGGTTGAAAGGGCCATTCCCAAAACAGTGCGCATTGTACTGGAGGAAATTGGGGTAGAATATGGGGCTGCTATCAACCATCAAGGAACGCATCTTTGGGCGGCGCCCGGAGAAACCGCCGGAGAACCCGGAGGCAAAACCGGAGAGCAAACCTGAGGTGAAACCAGCGGCGAGCCAGCCGCAGACGACGCCTGAGGTGAAGGCCGAGGCAAAGCCTGCTGCAACAGTGCCGCAGACGACGCCTGAGGCAAAGCCCGAGGTAAAGACTGCGAGAAGTAAACCGCACCGAAAACCTGAGGTAAAGCCGGAGGTGAAACCGGAGGCAAAGCCTGCTGCTACAAGCCAGCCGCAGGAAAAGCCCGCGGTGAAGCCCGCTGATGTGATTGTAGAAGAAAAGGTGGAAGTTGTAAAGGAGGAAAAGCCTGTGGCAGATAAGATTTCGATAGGTGAATTACACCTGAGCGGATGTACGGGATGCCTCGTCACGATTGCAGACAACTACGAGGGTCTCTTCAAGCTGCTCGATGATTACGCCGACCTGGTCTATGCGCTGACCCTGGTCGATGTACGCCACGTCCCCGAGATGGACGTGTGCCTGGTCGAGGGTTCCTGCTGTCTGAACGACGAACTCTCGGTAGAGGAACTCAAGGAAGCAAGAGCAAAATCAAAGGTGCTCGTCGCCTACGGCGCCTGCGCGGCCTACGGGAACATCACCCGGTTCTGCCGTGGCGGCCAGTGGAACCAGCCCGCTCACGAGTCGTTCGTCCCGATCAGCGAAGTCGTCGACGTCGACCTCTACATCCCGTCCTGTCCCCCCTGCCCGCAGCAGGTCAGGAACGTCGCCGTCATGGCCTACCTGCTCCTGAAGGGCAACGACGAGCAGAAGCAGCTCGCGACCGCCTACCTGACCCCGCTGATGCAGCTCGCACAGCGCGGCAACGAGGCATGCGGCTGCGACCTGATGTATGACGTCATCAACCAGGGCCTCTGCATGGGATGCGGAACCTGCGCCGGCACCTGCCCGGTCCGTGCCGTCACCATGGAGTACGGCAAGCCGAACGTGAACCGCGACCAGTGCATCAAGTGCGGCGCCTGCTACTCGCAGTGCCCGCGGAGCTGGTTCAACTTCGACGTCATGAACAACTACGAGGGCATCATGGGCGCCATCAAAGGGGCCATGCAGTGAGGTGAGAAAGATGGACGTACTCGGAAACTACAAGTCCGCAATCTCGGCACGCTCGACCGATAAGGACATCACCAGGAAGTCCCAGGACGGCGGCATCATCACGACGCTCTTCGCGTACGCGCTTGAAGAGGGTATCATCGACGGTGCCATCGTCGCAGGTCCGAGCGACGAGCCCTGGAAGCCCGAACCCATGGTTGCGACCACGAAGGCCGAACTTCTGGCCGCTGCCGGAACGCGCTACACCATCAGCCCGAACCTCTACCTGATCAAGGAGGCGACCCGCAGCTACGGTCTTGACCGTGTCGGTATCGTCGGTGTCCCCTGCCAGATCCAGGCCGTCCGGAAGGCTCAGGTCTACCCGATCGGCATGCGCGACGTCGACGACAAGATCGCCCTCGCGCTCGGTATCTACTGCATGGAGAACCTCTCCTACCAGGCGCTCGAGGCGATCGTCGAGGACCACTGCAACCAGAAGATGGAGTCCGTCAAGAAGATGGACATCGGCAAGGGCAAGTTCACGGTCTACACCGAGCGCGGTGCAGTCAGCCAGATGCCCCTGAAGCTGATCCACAAGTACGTGCAGCCCGGCTGCCACGTCTGCCTGGACTACGTCGCGAACCTCGCCGACATCTCCAGCGGGTCCGTGGGCAGCCCCGACGGCTGGAGCACGGTCTTTGTCCGGAGCATGAAGGGCAACGCGGTCTGGGACGGCGCCATGGCGGCCGGCCTCTTCGAGACGCAGCCGATGGACCAGGTCAAGCCCGGTCTCGACCTCGTCAAGAAGCTCGCTACCGAGAAGATCACGAAGAACCAGAAGCACGTGGATGAGCGTAAGACGATCGGCCTCAAGGCGGACGGAACCCCCAAGGGTCTCCGGAACCCCTACGAGTCCCCCTGAAACTCATTTTTTTTCGTCATCGATAGTCGACGCCAGCAAACCCTCTGCCTGCATTTCTCGCACCTGCCGGTGCTCAAGCCCGCTCTCGTTCACGCCTCAAAGCCCTCCGGCCGCCAGTCCCCCCGGGTGGGCCGGGAGAGGCCACGGCAGAGCGTGCGTCTCCGCTCGATTGAGTGGGCGCAGAGACCCGGGAGTCACGGGCAAAAACTTCGGAAAAACGGGAAAAACGGCTCTGTTGAAATGCTTCACACCCTCTGGAGAACGTCCGGGTACCACGAGATGGTGGTGATGTGACCTCACGCGAAGCCGCGAAGTGCGAGCGTAGCGAGCTTGAGCACCGTCAGGTGCGAAGAACGCGAAGGAGGCTGTCAGTATCCATTCAGGCTTCGTGCCTTCGCGGCTTCGCGTGAGTCGAGTCGTATGGAGAATTCTGCAGACGATTCGATCTCAGGGAGAGGGATTCAACAAAGCCGGAAAAACATAAAATCGAGGGTGGGGGCCGCCCCCCGTCGCAGGAACCGATTACACGTACGGGGGATGGCAGCGGCTCTCTGCCGTCGTATTACGTACTGATGAGGCGTAGAAGCCCGGGTGTGTTCGTATTCAATCCCTGAACAGTACCTGGTAGGTTGCCGACTCTGCGCCGAAGAAGTTCCTGCAAAACTCTGCTGCCTTCGAAGGCTCGTATTCTTTGCAGCTGAAGATATCGAGGTAGGCTGCGTTGGTCTCGTTCGCGAAGTGGCCGGAGATGAGCGACGTCTCGATGAGCTGGGTCATGGAGTAGCCTGCGACCTTCTCACAGGGGCCGAAGTGGATGATCTGCGGTTCGCCGAACCGGTTCATGTCGATGAGGTCACAGAGTTCGATGATGAACTGGCGGATCTTCTCCGCGTCCCTGATCGTCTCCGGGTTGCATCCCTTCAGGTCCACGCTCGCATAGAGTCCCCAGGAGCCGCGTTGTCTGAACTGCGCAACAATCTCTGCGTCGCTTACTGTCTCTGCCATAACGTTGCTTGCCACAGCGTTGTTTGCCATTACCTTGCTTGCCATGATTCTCACCTTCGAGAGGATCTGATGATCTCTTGATCTCTGTAGTTTTCGATAGTTCAGATTTTAAACTTATCCATTATACTAAACGAGAATAGCCGTTATTTCGCGGTTAGGTCAGAGCAATCGCTGCCTATCGTAAATTATAAGGCGTAATCTTGCCTGATTTTGAAATCTATGACTTTGCGTGGTTTATTTGCGTTTTAGTAAGAAATATTATATACATTTTTCATACGGAGTGTGAAGATTTTGAGGCGCCACCTTTTTCCCGCAGACCCCCCACCGGGGGTTCACAGGCGATCGGGGCTTTAGAAAATAATCCTTTTTCCAGTACAGTTTCGAGGTTCCTTTTCGGTGGTGAAAAACCATTAAGTCGGGTTTCAAAAACTTTTACTCCCGCACAGGGCAATACCCCGACCGAAAAGCAATCGGCCGGTGACTACGGAGCCGTTCTGCCGGGCCCGGAGAGGGGGCGCATCCGCACCATACCGCGCACCCCGGGTCCCCCGTCCGGCGCCTCTCCGGGGTCCTCCGGGCGGCACCCGCCGCACCCCCCCCGACCTCACCGGGGGTGCCCCGCTGCGACCTCTGCAAGCGTCCGGCCGGAGACGACCGACCGGGGCTCCGCCGCGACCGGGTCCCGCCCGGGATCCGCCTCCGCGTCGGCCTTCTTCACGAGCAGCCAGGCCTCACCCTTCCCGGTCCGGAACCGGGTGAGGGCGTACCCGCCTCCGATCTTCTCCCCTTCGAGCCGGAAGGAGATGTGGCCCCGCCGGAGGCCCTCGGCGATCCCGATCTCCTGCCCGCCCTGCTCCGTGAGGTTCCGGTAGGTCCCCCGGTCCCAGACGAGGACCGTCCCCGCCCCGTAACTCCCCTCAGGGATGACGCCCTCGAACTCAGCGTAGCCGAGGGGGTGGTCTTCGGTCGGGACGGCGAGGCGCTTCGTTTTCGGGTCGAGGGACGGCCCTTTCGGGACCGCCCAGGACTTCAGGACGCCGTCGACCTCCAGGCGGAAGTCATAGTGGAGCGCGGTCGCTTCGTGGAGCTGGATGACGAAGATAGGAAGGGTGCCGGCCGCGCCGGACTCCCCCGGCGGCTCCGGCGTCAGAGAGAAGTCACGCTTTTCGCGGTAATCGTCGAGCGTGTCGGGTCCTGCCATACGGAGATACTCCGGCAGGATCCCGGATAAGGGTTCGCCCGGCTTCAGTACTTCGCTCAGCTTTGAGAGGGGGCCACGGAGGTCAAACCACTGACTTTCCGTCGCACCTTCGGTGCCCAAACTCCGTTCCTGATGGAACGTCGTTCTTCGAAGCCAGATGGCTTCTCATGCTCGCTATGCTCGCATTTCGCACCTAACGGTGCTCGAACCCCGACCCAAAGGGCCGTCGTCCTTCGAACCCCTCTGGGTTTCTCATGCTCCGTTCCTGACGGAACATCGCACTTCGCACCTAGCAGTGCTCAAACTCCACTCCTGACGGAGCGTCGCACTTCGCACCTAGCAGTGCTCAAACTCCACTCCTGACGAAGCGTCGTCCTTCGCGGCTTCGCGTCTTTCGCGTGAGGCCCTGTTTGTTACCCTTGTACGTCACCTCACGCGAAGCCGCGAAGGACGCGAAGTCCAGGCGCTACCAGCTCCTCTTCGCACCTTCACCCGATACTGCATTGTTCGATCTCGAACGCAAAAATTAGCGAAGTGTTGAGCCTATAGATCCCGGCCGGAGGCGGGGACGATCCGGACGTTCATCTTCTCCGAGCCGATGATCAGGATCCCTTCTCCGGGCTGGAAGTTCAGGAGGTCCTTCTCGCTCACCTCGAAGAACTTGGCGTTCTCCTGGGCCTGCTTCTTGTTCTCGGAACGCATGCAGAACTTGACGGCGATGTTTGCCAGGATCTCCTCGTTGAAGTGGGCGATGAGCTGGGACGCGAGGATGAGCGAGACCCCGAACTTCCGCATCTCGGTGGCGTACTTGTTCAGCACCGCCTTGATCGCCGTCTTCGAGCCGCTCTTCTGGCTCACCAGGAGTTTCGCCTCGTCGACGATGACGAAGAGCCGGAACTTCGCCCGCTCGTCCTCCGTCCCCCGCGGGATCTCGCCCGTCGCCTGGAGGGTGTAGTAGATCCGCCGGAGGAAGAGGTCCGCAAAGAGGTAGCGCAGGTTCTCGGGGAGCGCGTTTAAGTTGATATGGGTGATCCCGCCCGAGAGGATGGTGGGGATCGAGATCTTCTCCTCGCCCGAGAAGAGTTTGTAGTCGAAGATATCCTCGAGGTAGGCCGGGATCGCCTCGTCCTCGCAGTCCATGATCTCGCTCTCGATGTCGTCGAAGTCGAGCACCCGCTTCCAGGTATCGGTGTTCCCCGTGATCCCCGATATCCGGTAGCAGTCCTTGATGATGTTCTTGATCTTCCTCCTCTGCTGGATGCCGAGGGTCGGGAAGTTGATCGAGATGGCGTCGACGAAGTCCGAGGTGGCCCGGAGCGGGGTGATCTCGTCGATGTCGGCGTCGAGTTCCAGCGGGTTGAAGTAATACTGGCCGCCCTCGCGGATCTTGTAGGACCGGAGAACCCCGGCGCTCGCGGCCATGTCCCCGTGGAAGTCCATCAGGACGACCGGCATCGCCTGGGCGGCGAGTTCCCCCGCGATGCAGCGGATCGTCTCGGTCTTGCCGGCGCCCGATCCCCCGAGGATGATCATGTGGCCGTTGTTCAGCCTCCCCGGCGACCAGTTGATCCGCCGCCCGTCCGGGGCGTGGCCGAGGAAGACGTCGAGCCCGCCGGGGCGGGCAGGGTCCGGGGCTGGTGCCGGCGCCGGAGCGGGGGTCGGCCGGGGCGCAACGGTCCTGCGGGGGGAGGGAGCGGGCGGCGGAGGGAGCGGCACCTCCTCTTCTTCCACGGCCTCCTCCTCTTCCACCAGGTCGTCATCGTCGAAGACGGCGTCCTCCCACCCGTCCGCCTCCTCCCCGACGTCGACAGGGGGCAGGGGGGCGGGGGCCGGAACTTCGTCCGGCACAACGGGGGGCGCCGCTACAGGGGGGAGCGGCTCTGCGGCCGGAGCCGGCCGGTCGATCGCGATTTTCTCGGCGACGCCGGCCACCAACGCCCTGCCGAGGTCGCGGAGGCGTGCCTCGTAGAGGTCCCGGTCCCGGACGACGAACCGCGCGAGACCGACCCCGTCGTCCTCGCGAACCTCCTCAAGGACGTAGACCGCACCGGAGAGCCCGGAGAGCACCCTCGAGAGCTCGCGGCGGTGGGCCGGCGAGGCCCGTATGCGGTCTACGTCCTCGTCGCAGGCGAGGTAGCGCAGGACGGTGAAGGTCGAGTGGAACGACTCAAGGAGCATGTCGTAGTGCTCCCGGACCGCGGGATCGATCGCCTCGAGCATCGCCTTGAGGATGTAGGCGAACTCCGGCGGGAACGTGTAGACGACACCGTCGGTCCTGCCTCCGTCCAGGTCGAAGGCGTAGGCGAGGACCGCGCAGCCAGCGGCCTTGAGGCGGGCGGCGAACCGCTCGCACTCCTCGAAGAGGCCGGGGCTGTTGTTGAGGAGGAAACCGATGAACGTCTCCTCGGTCCGGGGGAGCGTCGAGGGGAAGGTCTTGTTGATGTACGATCCCTTGACAGTCCCCGCGAGGAGGACCGGGACGGCCCCATGGATCTCGCGGGCGAGAACCCCGATATCCAGCGCCCGGATCCGGGCCTCCATCAGCGGCCGGGCGATCGCCTCTCCGCCAGGTGTCGTCCGCACCACCGTCGTGCCGTTCCGCGAGACAGACTCGATGAGGCCGACCTCGGCGAGCGCAAAGAGCGGTCCCGACGTGTAGGCGTAGCAGCTCTGCTCGACCACGCCCACCCCCTCCCCGCGGGACGACGAGCTGTTCAGGGCGATGTGGATGTAGAGGAGCGTCTCGATGATGTCGCGGACCTCCAGCGGCCGGAAGTCCTGCAGGTATTCGATGACGGCGGGAGGGAACGACAGAGAGAGGGCCGGGATCCCGGCATCCGTATAGCCCATCGCTCTGAGTGCTTCGGTAAGGTCTGTCGACACGGGTTCACCAGCGGAACAGTTCATGGGGCCGGGATCTCCCGGAGACCCCGGGAAAGCCGCTCCAGACGGGTACCGGGACGGTACCGCTTCAGTGAAGCAGCCGATTGAATTAGATTTGCTCTGCGAGCTATTAAACATAGGTTGTTTTGAAAAACCGTCCGCATCCCCGCAAGGATACTCCCCGGCAGAAAGCGCCGCCGCGTTGCGAGAGGGGGCCGACGGTTGCCGGGGCCTCCCCTCGAAAATCGTTGCATATCTCTTAAAATCAGCGTATCAGGACGATATGGATATTATTATATTATCAAAATTATATATACTAGAAGTCAGGGAGCGTGCCCATGACAATCATTACCGAAGAGCGGCGACTGGCCATCCTCATAGCCCTTCTGGCCGCGTCGGTCTTCATGACATACTACTTCAACACCGTCGTAATGCTCGGAACGGTCTTTTCGCACTTCTTCTACATCCCGATCATCCTGACCGCACTCTGGTGGAAGAAGCGGAGCATCCCGGTCGCCCTCTTCCTCGGCGGCCTCGTCATCGCGAGCAGTTTTCTCTACAACAGGCCGGATATCCTGACGTTAAACGACTACGCACGCGTCATGACGTTCGTCGTCATCGCCTTCGTCGTCGCCTCACTCTCCGAACAACTCAAAGGGCGCGAGCGGGAGGTTGTGGAGCAGAGGGACCTCGTTCAGCGCTACCTGGACGTGGCGGGCGTCCTCTTCGTCGTCATCAACGCCGACCACACCATCCGGCTCGTCAACCGCCACGGCTGCGAGCTGCTCGGCTACCGCGAGGAGGAACTGATCGGAAAGAACTGGTTTGAGATCGTCGTTCCCGAAGCATCCCGGAAAGCACGGCAGGAGATCTTCGATGCCGCGATCGCCGGAGGGGCGAGCCTGTCCGGCAGGCGGGAGAACCCGGTCGTCACCCGGAGCGGGGAGGAACTCATCCTCGCGTGGCAGGACACGGTTCTTGCCGGCGACGGCGACCGGCCGGCCGCGATGATCGGATCGGGAGTCGACATCACCGACCGGATCCGGGCGGAAGAGGCGCTGCGGGAGGCCCACGGCGAGGCGAACCTCTACCTCGACATCATGGCGCACGACATCAACAACGCGAACGCCGTCGCCCTCGGCTACTCGGACCTGCTCGCCGGGGAGCTGGAGGGTGAGAGGCAGCGGGAGATGGTCCGGAAACTCAGGGGCAGCATCGACCGGAGCATCGATATCATCCAGAACGTCTCGACGATCCGGCGCCTCCGTTCCGCAGAACCGTCGACGAGGCCCGTCGACCTCGACGCGGTCATCAGGGCCGAGATCGCCCATCACCCCGACGCCAGGATCGTCTACGAGGGAGAGCCCGTCCGGGTCACGGCCGACGACCTCCTGCCCGAGGTCTTCACGAACCTGATCGGCAACAGCATCAAGTTCGGGGAGCCCGGCGTCGAGGTGAGGGTCCGGGTCGAGGAAGGCGACGGGGTGGTCGAGGTCACGGTCGAGGATACCGGCCCCGGCGTGCCCGACGCGGTGAAAGCCGGTCTCTTCACCCGGTTCCGGCGGGGCACGAGCGCCCGGAGCGGGAAGGGGCTCGGCCTCTATATCACCAGGATGCTCGTCGAGCGATACGGCGGGAGGATCCGGGTGGAAGACCGCATACCGGGTTACCCCGAACGCGGGGCGGCGTTCCGGTTCACCCTTCCCCGGTGCGGGCGGCCGTGGGAACCGCGGCCGGCTACCGCCAGATCCTGACCGGGTCGATCGCGGCGTCGACGATGAGGTCGAAGTCGAAGTCGTCGACCCAGCCCGCCTTCGCAAACATCTGCATGAAGCAGACGCCCACGACCTTTGCTTCCGGGTGGGCGGCGACGACGGCCCGGACCGCTTCCTTCGTGACCGGGACGCCCGGCATCGCGAGCCCGCCCATCAGGACGATCACCTTCGGGTCGACCCGCCCGGCGGGGTCGGAGACCTGCATCCCGACGTTCCCGACGGGCCGGATCGCCTTCGCCGCGGCCTCGTCGACGTAGGGCACGTAGACCTGCTCGACCGGGAGGTCGCGGACGGCGAACCCGAGGAGTTCGATGAAGGGGGTGCAGGTGCCGGGACAGCCGTAGTAGACGACCTGGTCGCCCGCACCGAGCCCTGCCTCCTTGAGGTATGCCTTGAAGGGCCGGAGGATGCCGGAGACGCCGGAGAGTTGCTCAACCTGTTCCATAAAGGTCTGGTTGTCGCCGGCGGCATATACCGCTTCCGGATGCGGCCAATCGCTACAGCAGCCCGCATTCCGAGAGGCGGTAGAGCTTCCGGATACGCTCGGCCGATTCCTCCGAGACCGCATCGCCGATATGGACGAGGATGGTATCGATGTCCTCTTCCGGCATGCAGCCGAGGTCTTCGCGGCCGGAGAGGATCTGGTCGGCGAGGTAGTTCCAGTCCTCGTTTGAGAGGCGGCCGACCCGCTCTGCAAAATCTTCTTCGTCCACCGCGATGTGGTTCGAGACCGGCGGGAGGATCGACCGGAAATCGTGCCCGGACTCCGGGCAGAGGATCCCGCTGTGTTCAGGGGCCAGTTTCCGCAGGATGGCAAAATCCTTCTCATCGAGTTCGCGTGGCACGGTATCGTCAACTCCCGACCGGCATGGTTCTGGAGAGTATGGGGCGGGACGGTATAAATCATTGCAGGGGGCAGGCCGGAAAGGGAGGGCTGCTGTCCGGCATCCCCCCGGCAATCGTCAGCCCGACGATATCCCGGACCACCTGGCCGAGCCCCTCGCGGACCTCCGGCGGCACCCGCTGCCGGGCTTCGCCGGCGATCCGGGCGATCGCGTCGGCGATCTCCGCGTCAAGCATCGAGCCCAGCGCCCGCCCGGCCCTCTCCGGGCCCGGAGGGAGGCACCGGAGGAGGAGCGCTTCGGAGCCGGGCCGGCAGCCCCCTGCCCCCGTCGCGATCGCCCGCATATCGGCGATATCGTCGGCGATCTGCATCGCCCTCCCGGTGGAGAGGCCGTATCCGGCGAAGGCGGCCACGACCGCCTCCTCCTCCCCCGCCGCCATGGCCCCCCAGGCCGCCGCGAGCGAGAAGAGGTGTCCCGTCTTGCCGGTGATGATCGCGTCGTAGAGCTCGGCCGCCGGGAACTGCGGTTCCCCGGCCACCTCGCGGGCCACGCCGTGGGCCATGCTCCGCTGCGCCGATGCGAGCATCGTCACGTAGCGGCTCCCGTACGGCGCGGCGAGCGCATAGGGGAGGGCGAGGACCCCGACGGCGTCGAGGACCGCCCGGCCCTCCCCGCGGGAGAGGTGGAGAGAGGGGACCCCCCGCCGGACCGTGTCGCCGTCCAGGATGTCGTCGAGGATGAGGCTTGCGGCGTGGGCGAGCTCGACGGCGCAGGCGAGGTCGAGCGCCTGCCGGGTGAGCGCCGTCGTCCCGGCGAGGCCTGCGTGGACGCAGAGGAGGAGGCCGGCACGCATCCGCTTCCCCCGCAGAAGGAGCGGAACGATCTCGGGGTCGATCGTCTCCTCCCCTGCCGCCACCTCCTCGATCCGCCGGTTGACGGCAGGCCGGATCTTCTCGAGGAACTCAGGGAACGGCATCATGGCTCTCACTCACGGGAACGCTGGTGCATCCCGCTAAGGCGTCCGGGCGGTAAAAAGGTGTGGGTCTCCCCCCTGCCGCAGGCACCTTCATTGCCCTGCAGGGCCCTCCGGGTCCTGTGGTGAGGGCAGGAGAGGTTGGGCTCATCGAGCCCGGCGACCCGTTCGGGGACTGGCTCGCGAGCGTCGTCGGCGACGGCGGCCCCGTCCGGGTCTGCCGGATAGAACCCGCGTCCCATGTCGTCTGCCGCTACGAGTTCGACGGCACGGGGACGAGGGTCATCGGCAAGTTCTTCGGGGCGCCGACGGGTGCGAAGACCGATTACGACGCAGAGAAAGCGCTCGCGAACGAGGTGCGCCGTCTCAACGATGCGGCCGGCCTGATCCGCGTCCCGCGGGTGCTCGCGGCGGAGGAGCGGTTCGGCGCGGTCCTCGTGACGGAGTGCGTTCCCGGCCCGACCCTCCGGGAGGTCATCGGAACGGGGGCCCCCCCGTACGAACCCCTGACCGGCGTCGCCCGCCTCCTCCGGCGACTCCACGACGGGACGGGGACCTCGTGGCACCGGGAGCGCGACTTTGCATACTTCCGTGCGGTCCTCGACCAGAACGGCCTCCCGGCCCGCGAGAGAGAGCGGTTCGACCGCCTGATCGAGGAGTGGCGGCAGAGCCCCCGGCTTTCCGGGGATGCAGGCTGCACGGTCCACGGCGACGCCACGCCCGGCAACTACCTCTGTGACGGCGAGGTCTGCGCGATCGACTTCGAGGCGGGCCGTGACCACGCGCACCCGATCCGCGACCTCGGCATCCTCGCCGCGGAGATGAAGGCCTCGCCGGGGAGCAGCCGCCGGGCCGAGGACTGGATCGGGCACCTGCTCTGGCACTACAGCGGGGACGAAGCAGAGTTCCGGGAGAGCACCGCCGTCCTCCCCTTCTTCATGGCGCTCGGCCATCTCAGGATCGCCCGGCTGCCCTGGAGGGCGGCGGAACGCGACTGGCTGCTTGAGGAGGCGGAGGCGTGTCTCTCTGCGGTTCGCCGGTAGAGGGGGTCCTCTTCGACTGCTACGGGACGCTCATCGATATCCTGACCGACGAAGAGGATATCGGGACCTACCGGCTCCTCTCCCGGTGGCTCCTCTACCAGGGGGTGCGGATCGCGCCCGACCGCCTGAAGGAGCTCTACGTAAGCCGCGTCGATGAAGCGGCACGCCGGACGGGGGAACGCTATCCGGAGGTGCGGGTCGAGGAGGTCTTCGCCGGGATCTGCGCCGAGCACGGCGCGTGGGAGGTCGATCCGGAGCGGCTCGGTATCGAGGCCGCCCGGGCATTCCGGGCCGCGTCGCTCCGGCGCCTCGCCGTGCTCGAGCGGAGCCTCCGGCTGCTCGACCTCTTCCGCGCACAGAGGCTGGGGGTCGTCTCGAACGGGCAGCGGATCTTCTCGGAGCAGGAGATGAGGATACTCGGCCTCTACGAACGCTTCGAGTTCGTCATCTTCTCCTCAGACCCCGGCTTCCAGAAGCCGGACCCCCGGATCTATGCCGCGGCCCTCGACCGGATGGACCTTGCGCTGGAGAGTGTCCTCTTCATCGGGGATAACCCCGAAAACGACGTCCTCGCGCCCCGGAGGCTCGGGATGCAGGCGCTGCACGTGGAGGAGGCGTGGCGGCGTTACGGGGTATGAGGAGGGCGGCCGCGGCCTTGATGAGCTCCGGTGCATATACCCCGGACGATGAAGAAGAGAGTGTGGTTGATCGTCTTCGGTACGGGGCTTATCGTCCTCTCGATCGCGCTCTACGCCCTGCATTACCTGATCTACCGCGACTTTTACCACATCGGCATCTACACGCTCGGCGATATCGCGTTCCTCCCGCTCGAGGTCCTCCTGGTGACGCTCGTCGTCCACCAGGTGCTGGAGTCCCACGACCGGCGGCAGAGGATTGAGAAACTGAACGTGATCGTCGGCGCGTTCTTCTCGGCTCTCGGAACCTACCTCCTCGCCTACATCTCCGACAACGACCCCAACCTCGACGAGATCAGGCCGCAGCTGATGGTCGCGGAGACCTGGACCGAGGAGACGTTCTCAAGGGTTGAGGAGCGGCTGAAGCGGCACCCCTGCCGCATCGGGGCGGAGGGGATCGATTTTTCGGCCCTCAAAGACCTCCTCGGCTCCCGCGAGGAGTTCCTCCTGCGGCTGCTCGAGAACCCGGTACTCATCGAGCACGAGTGGTTCACCGAACTTCTCCAGGCCATCTTTCACTTCAACGAAGAGCTGAAGAGCCGGCCCGGGTTCTCGGACCTGCCCGATGCGGATATAGCCCATCTCGCCCGCGACCTCGAGCGGATCTACGGCCTCCTGATCCGCGAGTGGCTGGAATACATGCGCTACCTGCAGAAGAACTACCCGTACCTCTTCTCGCTTGCGATGCGGAGGAATCCCTTCGACGAGAAGGCTTCGGCGATCATAAGGTGAACAGGACGGGGTTTTCACCCCACCTGCGCCCGGATGTGCTGCACCGTCTCGGGATACCGGTCCCGGAGCCGGCTGTCGTCGAGGTTCTCCCGGATGATCCAGCGGATATCCCGGTCGTCGAGCGTCGCAAGCTGCCGCAGGTACTCAAACCCGGTCGTGGGCAGGGCCGCGACGACCAGACCGAGCGTGTAGCCGAGCGCATTTTTGAGCGCGAGGAACGCATCGGACTGACGCTCCTCTGCCATATATACCCGGATCAGCGTCTTCCGGTGGAGCCGGAGCGCCGTCTCGGCGAGGTCGGCCTCGGCGAGCAGGTCGGGCTCGGCGATCCCGGCGACCGCGGCCCGCATGGCAAGCCATGACCCTCCCTCGACCCAGCCCTCCAGTTCGGGGACGGCCGTGTCCCGCTGCCGGGAGAGGAGGTCCTGGACCCCCAGCGCCACCGCCTCACGGACCCGGCACCGCGGATCGGCGGAGGCCTCCGCGAGGTGCCGGGCCGCCTCCCCCGCGCACGCCGGGGAGACGGACCCGATCGCCGCGATCCCCCTGATGCCGCAGAAGACGAGGAACTCGTACGGGTCGCCGGCAGGCGCGTCCTCAGGGGAGACGCAGGCGAGTTCGACGCAGAGGTTCCAGAGGGCCCGGTGGTCGTCGGGATCGGCGACCGCGAACTCCCGCACGGTCTCGCCGAACGCCCCGGCGAGTTCGAGGTTTGTCCGGGGTCCGGGCAGATGGCTTTCGGTAACGAGGTAGGCGAGGAGGTCTCCGGCGCTCCCGCTCGCGAGGAGATCGGTGAGCAGTCGGGCGATCTCTCTGATATAGATCTCTCTGGCGGTCATCGTCGCTAGAGATCAACGACCCACGGAGGGTAATAATGATCGCTACCGGGCGGCAAGGGTCGCGACGAAAGCGTCGAGCGCTGCGTGGACACTCTCGGCATTCCGGGCCGAGATGGGGTGCACCGTCTCCCCGGGCAGGTCCCGGCGGACGGATTCGGGCGCCGCGTCCGGGCAGTCGCACTTGTTCGCCATGAACGCGAGCGGCACGCCCACCGCCTTCAACTGACCGTAAAGGTGCCGCGTCATCGCATCCACGCCCGTGGTGGCGTCCACGATGACGATCGCGCCGTCCATCCCGCGCGAGAGGATCTGCCGGACGAACTCGAACCGCTCCTGGCCGGGCGTCCCGAAGAGGTAGACCGCATGGTCCCTCACCTGCAGCCTGCCGAAGTCAAAGGCGACGGTCGTGGGGCCTTCGCTTGAGGATGCTTCGATATGGCGGCTCCGGGGGTCGAGTGCCTGGATGAAACTGGACTTGCCTGCATTGAATGAACCAAAGACGACAATCTTGAGCCTGCCTTCTGCCATCAGCCTTCTATTGGCGCCTGCAGGTTTTAGGGTTTTGCTATTGCGGCGCAGCGAAAGCGGAAGCGGTGCGTCCGGGCGGTGCGGGAACTGTTTTTTCCAGCGTATCGGTGCCGGGAAAGAATATACCCACGGCTGCGCAGGCGTCATGGGATCAACAGAGATATACCCGCAGATCCAACCTAGAGGTATGGAGGAGACGGACGCAGTCGTGCAGGAGATCATGGCCGCCCTGAACGGCCTCCTGCACCGGGAGAGGCACGCCGATCTCCAGGCATCAGCTCTCGAGGAGCGGGAGTACCCCCTGGCCGAGACGTTCCGGATGGTCCAGGACATGGAGACCGAGAGCGCCATCGAGGAAGTCCTCACGAAGTTCGGGTTCGCATACTACACCGTCGACGACGATGCAGAGCTCTGGGTCTCCGACGACCACGGCCTGATGGTCTTCCTCTCCTTTACCGCCCCTGACGGGCGCTACTACAACTACCGGATCGTCGCGTTCGACGTCGTCGGCGAAGACGAGACGGAGGGGCTATGAGCCTTCTGTCCTTCGCGGGCGACGCGGAGAGGGTTCTTGCGCCAGCACTATATACCGCAAGCGAGATCAGGTGGAGAACAGAACCGGGTGGTGGCATCACGATGGAACGTTCGGTAAAACGCCTCATGGAAGATAGGGAGAAGCGGTGCGAGGAGAACCTCGGCAAATACATCGAACAGCTCTCGGACGAGAGCACGCCCTACCGGCTGCGCGCCGCAGAGGCGCTCGGCGGTTGCGGCGATGAGCGGGCGGTCGAACCGCTCATCGCCGCCCTCTCCGACCGGGAGAACGAGGTCCGCTGGTTTGCGGCGCAGGGGCTCGGCAAACTCCGCGACCCCCGCGCGGTCGAGCCCCTCCTCCCGCTCGTCGCCGACCCGCACCGGTGGGTGCGGCGCGGGGCCGCCTGGGCGCTCGGCGAACTCGGCGACTCCCGCGCGGTCGAACCGATCCTCCCCCTCCTCGCGGACAGGAAGAAGGACGTCCGGGCGGTCGCCGCCGAAGCGCTCGGCAAACTCCGCGACTCCCGGGCGACCGCCCCTCTCTTTGCCGCGCTCGAGAGCGAGGAGGAGCCCGAGGTCAGGACGGCGATCCGCCGCGCGCTCCGCGAGATCACCGGCGAGGCGGTCGTTTGACCGGCGGAGAGGAGAGCCCTGAACGGCTCTTTCGCTACTACCCGGAGGACTTCGGGGCGCTCCCGGTCCGGGTCGTCCATATGGACCTCGTCTTTGACGTCTACGACGGCCACACCCGCGTCGTCTCGGCCCTCACCGCAGAGAACCTTGAATCGCCGCTCGCATCCCTCGCCCTCAACGCCCGCGACCTCGACATCCTCCGCGTCGCCTGCGCCGGGTACGATACCGCCCACACATACGACCGGAGCGCCGCAGTCCTCACCGTCACCTTCGACCCGCCCGTTCCGCCCCGGACCCGGTTCACCCTCGAGACCGAGACGATCTGCCGGCCGAGCAGCCACATCCTCGAGGGCCTCTACTACGACGGCTCCCGCCCCGGCGGGGCGCCGACCCAGATCACCCAGTGCCAGCAGTGGGGGTTCCAGCGGCTGGTCCCCTGCCTCGACGACATGACCGCGAAATGCACCTACAGGACGGTGATCATCGCGGACGACGGTTACACGAACACGATCTCGAACGGCGACCCTGCAGGATCGCGGCTCCCCTGCGGACCCGGCCGCTCCGTCCAGGAGTATCACAACATCACAACACCGATGGCTCCCTACCTCTTCTTCCTCGGCGTGGGGTGCTACGAGACCTACCGGCGGGAGTTCGAGTATCCCGACGGCCGGACGTTCGCCCTCGAACTCCTCGCAAAACCCGGCTCCTACCCCGCGGCCGCGGAGCGTGCGCTCGAGATCCTCGCGGACGGCGTGATGTGGGTCCACCTCTTCACCGGCCGGGGCCGGTACCGGGACCTGGAGGCCCGGAAGGAGGCATGGCGGCTAATCCGGGTGCGGGACGCGGCAAAGCGCTCCGGCGATGCGGAGGCGCTCGATACGGCGAGAAGGGCTCTCGCCGGGCTTGTCGCGGGGCTTGAGACCGGATACGCCTACACGGGGGCGGTCTACCGGGAGATCGCGATGCAGAACTCCGACTTCGGCGGGATGGAGAACGTCGGGAACACGACGATCGCCGCAAACCGGTTGATGCCCGGCCCCGATACGACCGACCCGGCCTTCGAGTACATGGTCGCGGTCAAGGTCCACGAGTACTACCACAACGAGAACGGCTCGGAGGTGACGGGGTGGAGCCCGTTCGAGATCTGGCTCAACGAGGCCGTGACGGTCCATATCGAGGACCAGCACCACGCCTTCTTCTTCGGCGAGGCCTACTCCCGCCTCAGGACCGTCCTCGACCTTCTCGAGCCCTCGGCCGGGACGCTCGCCCTCGACCGGGGCGCGGGCTCAATGCCGATCGAGCCGGACGGCTTCAACGACCCGAACGACCTCATCACCGGCGTCACCTATGTCAAGGCCCCGGAGTTCGTCAGGATGATCGAGACCCTGATGGGCAGGGAGAAGTTCGCCGAAGGCCTCGCCCTCTACCACGACCGGTTCCGGCACGGCAACGCCTCCCGCGAGGACTGGATCCGCTGCATGGAGGAGGTCTCGGGCGAGGACTTCTCCGGGATGGCGGCGGTCTGGCTGAAGGAGAAGGAGTACCCGATCCTCACCGTCACCCCGGCCTACGACCCCGATACCCGGCGGTTCAGCCTCATCTGCCGCCAGAACCGCTCGCCTGGCGGCCGGATATGGGAGTTCCCGTTCCGGTTCGCGCTTCTGGATGCAGAAGGCCGGGAGCTTGCGGACCGGACCGTCCGCATCGCGGAGGAGAGCAGCACGGTCGTCCTCGACGGCGTCGATAAGCCCGCGTTCCTCTCGCTCAACCGCGGCTACTCCTTCTACGGGAAGGTGGCATACCGCCCGCCGGAGGACGAACTCTACCTCCAGGTCGGGAAGGACCCGGATATCGTCGGCAGGTTCATCGCGTTCGCGGCGCTCGCCGACCGCGAGATGCTCAGACTGCTCGAGAACCCGGACGCAACCGTCTCCGGAAAGTTCGCCGACCTCTGCGCCACGCTCCTCGCCGACGACGACCTCATGGACGAGGCGGGCGGTCAGTTCCTGACCATCTTCCCCTCGGTCGAGGACGAGCGCTTCCGCCACCATTACCGGGCGCTCCACGACGCGCGGAAGAAGATCCTCGCCGCCGTCGCCGCCCGCAACCGCGAGACCCTCCTCTCCGTCTACCGGTGGGCCGCAGGCGCCCCGGCCGGGGCCGGCTCCCTTGAGGAGGAGGCCGCGGCGATCCGCCGGCGGCAGAGGAAGAACGCATGCCTCGCGATCCTCGCGACCCTCGATGTTCCCGAGGTCCACGAACTACTCCTCCGGCAGTTCCGGGAGGGAACGGCCGCAAGCGACCGCCTCGTCGCGTTCTCGCTGATCCTCGATAGCAGCGCCCCGGAGCGACGGGAGGTCCTCGCGGCATTCGCGGCCGACTCGGCAGAACGCCCGGTCGCCTGGGAGGCCTTCCTCGCCGCGGTCGCCGGGAGCGACGCCGACGACCTCGTCGCGATCCTCCGCGGGATCGAGTCCTCCCCCGCCTTCTCGGTCGAGCAGGCCGACCAGCAGCGGGCGCTCTATGCACGGTTCGCGCTCAACAGGAAGCGGTCGCTCGAGACCGCAGAGGGACGGGCCTACCTTGCGGAGATCCTCCGGCGACTCGCCCCGGTCAACGAGTACAGCACCGTCCGGGCCCTCGACGCCTTCGCGTTCGTCGAGGCGATAGAGGAGCGCCACCGGGTCCCGGCGGTCGGGGTGCTCGCGGACCTCCTCGCCTCGCTCGACGCGGAGGCGCACCCGTCCGTCTACAACAGCACCCGCCGGTTCCTTCTCGGTGCGCCGGAGGCGGTCAGGGCATACGAGGCCGAGCACGGCCCTATTCCGGCACTCAGGGGATTCAACTCCTGAGAACGCCTCAACATCTTTAGATGGGAGTGGGAAGACTCGCTCATAGCGGCAGGTGCAACCCGGAGGGTAGGAGCGTGCTGATACTTCCCTTCACACCTTCGGTGCTCGAACTCCTTTCCCTTTAGGAAAGTCGTCCTTCAAAGCCTGATGGCTTCTCAAGCTCACTTACGTTCGCACTTCGCGGCTTCGCGCCTTCGCGTGAGGTTTTTGCTATCTCTATGATAACCTCGCGCGAAGCCGCGAAAAACGCGAAGTTTGGTATGTCGCTGAGAGTAACTCCTTTTCGCGCCTTCGCGTGAGCCGGTGCTGTGTGGATCGTCGCGAAGGCTATTCGACCTCAGGAAGCGAGTATCCACAGAACCCAGGTCCAGGGGAACCTGCCCCGTGCTCACCCGTACTCGAGGTGCAGCCCGACACCGGTCTCGCGGACGTCCGCGACCTTTGCGAGCGCAATCTTTGCCGCAAGCCCGGTGCAGTGGCAGGGGTGGAGGGCCGCCGGCCGCACCTTTGCAAAATAGTCGAGGATCCCCTCTATCTGCTCTGCCGGAGGGTCGAGGAGGTGGAACCCCCCGATGACGTCCGCCACCCGGTCTTCGCCGCAGACCTCTCGTGCCTGCTCGACGATCGAGCAGATGCCCGCGTGGGAACACCCTGTTACGATGACGAGCCCTTCTTCCGTCCTGCAGGCGAGCGCCGTATCGTCGGGGACAGTGTCGTCGCGGATGCCGTCGGGGGTGTAGATGTAGCCGCCCGAAGGCGCCGGTTCGAACGGAAACCGCCGCTCGATCTCGCCGAGGAAGACCAGGTTCTCGGTCAGCCAGAGGGGGGCGGCGGTGAGGAGGACCTTCCCGTGCCGGAAGAGTTCCTCGACCGAGAGGTGGCACCCGATCTCCCCGACGCCGTCGCAACTCCGGGTGAGGAACGCGTCTGGGTGGGCGACGAACGTGGGCTCGACCCGCTCGCGGCCCTCGATGATCGCCTCGGTGTGGAGCCGGAGCAGCGCATCGAGGCCCCAGGTGTGGTCGAGGTGGCCGTGGGAGAGGACGATCTCGCCGACACGGAGGAGGTCGATCCCCATCTTGCGGGCGTTCTCGACGAGGATGCCCGAGTAGCCGGTATCGAAGAGGACGCGGGTCTCGCCGTCCTCGATGTAGATCGAGAGGCCGGGCTCCGCAAGGAAGTAGCGGTCGGTCAGGGTGGCGTTGTCCACGAGAACCGTCAGCCTCACGGACTACGCCCCCTCGGGGAGTTCCGGGGTCGCGAGCGGGTCCATGCAGGTAATGGGAACGTCGTGGTTAAGAAGGTTTCCAAAAAGCATTCCACAGGATCGTCCCCCTGAGCGCGTTAAACGTATAGAGAGCCCCCGAAACGCCGAAAAAGGCGCCCTGCCCCCCGGTCCGGCAAGATGGCCCGGGAGGCTGTAATCCGGGGGAGGAAAGAGATCCTCCCTCATCGCAATGGAGGTTTTGAGAGCGGGCCGGGTCAGACCGGTCCGCGGCCGCGGGTGACCAGGTCGCCGAGGATCTTCGGGACGTCGATCCAGACGACCAGATCTTTCTCCGCCTGTCTTCCGCTCCCCTCGCCGCGGCTGAGTTTGATGATGCCCTTGATGTAAGCCGCGCTCGAGAACGATTCGTCCATGGTCTCGGTATCCTCCTCCGGGACCTTGATGACGCTGTGGACCTCGTCCACGATGATCCCGATGTTCGAGCCCCCGGCCGCTTCCGGGACCAGGACGATGATCTTCTGGTTCCCGGAGACCCCTCCGGCCGGCACCTGGTCGAGGAGGCTCGCGAGATCGATGATGTTCGTGAGTTCCCCTCGCAGGTTGATGATCCCGGCGAGGTAGGGGGGCGCCCGGGGGATCGGGGTGATCGGCATCATCTCGACGATCTCTCGCGCGACGCCGATATCCAGGGCGTAGAGGGAGTTCTTGATCTCGAACTCCACCACGTCTATGGTAGCTGCCAACCGCTCGCCCCCCTATACCCTGATACCCTTCGTGCTCGCCCGCAGGCGCGACGCCATGCCGTTGAGCTCGTGAGTGGCGCTCCCGATCTCCTCGATCGAAGCGCTGGTCTCCTCGGCAAGGGCCGCAAGGTTCTCCATCTGGACCTGGGTCTCCTTGGTCAGCCGGGTCCCCTCGCTCATGGCCTGCACCACCTGGTTCGCGGTGGTCGCCTGATCCTCCGTCGCCTTCGCGATCTCCGCGATACTCCGGGTCATGGCCCCGGTCTCGGCGATGATCTCGTTCAAGGCCCCGATCGTCTGGTTCACGCTCTCGACGCCGGAGCCGATCTCGCTGCTCGCGGACCGGATCGAGGATGCCGTCTTCGCGCTGCTCGTCTGGATCCCGTCGATGACCTGCTCGATATGGCGGGTCGCGCTCTTCGTCTCGCCGGCAAGGTTCCGGACCTCGCCCGCGACGACCGCGAACCCCCGGCCGTGCTCCCCGGCGCGTGCGGCCTCGATCGCGGCGTTCAGCGCGAGGAGGTTGATCTGGCTCGCGACATCGTTGATCATCTTGGCGATCTTGTCGATCTCGCGGATCTGGGCGTTGAGATTCTCGATCTCGGCGACGCTCTGCTCCGCGATCTTCTCGACGCCGCCCATCTTCCTGCCGGCTTCGTTCCCGAGCCCCTGGGCCTCTTTCCCACGGGACGCGGTCTTCTTAGCCCGTTCGAGGACGTCCTGCGCGGTGCTCGCCACCTCCTCGTTCGAGGCCGAGAGGTCGGCGATCTGGTGGTCGACGGCTTCGATCCGGCCAAGCACCTGCTTGGCAAGATCGGCGCACCGCTGGCTCGTCATCGCCACCTGTTCGGATGCCTTCGCGATCTCGTCCGAGCCTTTGGTCATCTCCGTCGTCCCGGCCTCTAACTGGCCGATAGCCTGGTTGAGGTTCGTGACGTTCGCCGAGAGGGCGGTCCCGATGTTGTTTAAGGCCTCCTTGAACCTGCTGAACTCTCCGGCCGCACGGATCTTCTCGTTGAACCGGACGGTGTAGTCCCTGGCGGCGTACGACTCCGCAAGCCTCATCCCCTCCTCAAGCGGCTCCACTACCGCCGCGAGGATCCCGTTCATCCCCTCGGCGAGCGTACGGATATCCCCCGTGTAGCGCTCCGTCTCGGTCCTGGCTTTCAGGTTCCCCTCCCTCGCCTCCGTAGCCACGCGGAGGATATCGGCGACGGCACGCCTCCTCTCGGTCACGTCGGGGAAGTACTCGATCGCCCCCACGACCCTTCCCCGTTCGTCGGTCAGCGGCGCGCCGGTGCAATCGATGATCCCGCCGCCGCAGGTGTTGTCGCAGCGGTGGACGGTGCGCCGCTCCATAGCGACCCTGCACGGACATTGCGGGGTCTTGCAGTTGCCGGTCCGGTAGAGGTCGTAGCACCGCTTCCCGAGGGCATCCTCCTTCCTCATCCCGAGAAGGGTCGCGGCCGCCTGGTTGATGTAGATGATCCTGTATTCGGTGTCGACCAGGTGCATGGGCAGTGCGATGGAGTCGAGCCCCTGGGCGAGAAGCCTGTACCGGGCGAGTTCATCCCCGGATCCTCCGGCATTCTCTGCCGGGCTATCTGATGGTGGTGTGACGCTCATCTCATTTCATCTCGTTCTCCGGCTCCCGTGCGGGCCGGTCGCCCGGCGGGGCCGGGCATCCCCCCTCCAGATAACCGGCCGGGTAAGGACCGTTTCGACAACCAGGCCCCTCATGCCGATTAATTGCAACGATATCGCGTTATCCGGAGGTATCTGATATATTCAGAATATGCAATATAATAATTTCCATTCAATATTAAACTTTAATTACCGTTTAAGTTAATAATAATGGATATTCGTTCTGTTTTTTGATAGAAATGGAAATTTGATCGCCTCGACAGGACCTTCATGGACCCACCCCGCCTGCCGGAGGAAAGAAATCCCGGCCCGTCGAACCACTCCTCCGGAAAGGATACCATGACCGAGATACTCGATCCCGTCTACTCCCCGGGAAGACCGGAGGAACTCGAACAGTTCGGCCTCGCAGTGGGGGCCCGGGTCCCGCTCTGCGACCTCAAGGCCCTGCAGGAGCGCCACGGGTTTGAGGCCGTCCTCTACTTCGACGAAGACCTCGCCCGAAACTCGACGCTCGGCGCCGACGCTCACGACTTCCGGATCGTCCCGGTCCAGGCCCGGCCGTTCATGCCGCTTACCGTGTTCCTGCAGGTTATGGCGGAGCACGACCCGGAGTTCGCGGACCGGGTGCAGAGCGAGCCCCGGCTGGTCGAGGTGCTCGAGGCCGGGACGATCGACCGCTGCTCCGGGTGCGTCCACTGTATAAAGCCCTACGTCAAGGGGCTGCTGCTGTAAGTCATACTCTGCAAACGGGGGCGAGTCAGAGCATCGCAGATGCGAACGTCCGGAGCCGCGAAGGCCCGAAGTTGGTGCAGCGGGTAGTTAATCTCTTTCGCGTTCTTCGCGCCTTCGCGTGAGACCGCATCGAATCGAAGACCTCCGGGTATTGAAGGGAGAGACGACGACGCGGCCCCAATGGAGGGGTTTATCCAGAGTTGTGGGCTTATCACCGCGCCGTCCCGCCGGGAGCCGTGAGTTGTCCGGTGCCGAGGCCGAACTCGGCGAGGGTCCGCCGGCAGGTGCAGTGGGCCCCCAGGTGGCAGACGGCCGCTCTCGCCACCTCGAACCGGAGGGGGAGAGCGAGGCCGGGAACAAGCTCGGGAAGGTCCCCGTAGCCGAGCGTGATGTGCGGGGAGTAATGCTCGTACGCGCCGGCCTTCCCGAACCGGGCAAGGCAGTCGACGGACGACGCGGAGACCTCGCCCGCGAACATGCCGGGCCCTGCCGGAGGTGCCGCATAGGGCTTTACGGCGTTCATCACGGTCTTGTGGAAGAGCTGAAGGATCTCAGCCCGGAAGACGTGGAAGACCGGGATGGTCCCTCCGGTGCCCGTGTGGTACTTCGCGACGGAATCGATGGTCACGGTCATCGGCGAGCAATGCCGGGTGATCCGGTCCACTCTCGCAACGACGTCGCGGATATCCTCACGCTTCACCGGGAGCATCGCGACCGTGATATGCGGGAGGCAGTCCTCGCGGTCGAGACGTATCCCCCCGTCATGGTTGCCGGCGAGCAGGGTCCGGTTGGCGTTGATCGCCATATCCATGACCGGGCCGGGCGGGAGGAGGACGATATCGAGAGCAACAGTATCGGGAAGTTCGTGCATGAAGGCCCGATCGGGCAGCAGAGGTAAAAAAGAGTTTTCCTCCGGAGGCCGGCAGCCTCCGTCGTGACCCCGCCGGAACAGTGCCGGGCTCCGTTCACCACCTCACGCCGAAGACCGGTTCCTCTTCGACGATGTTCGTGATTCTCCTGACGCTTGCCTCCATCGGGACGTCTTTTCCACTGCAAAGTCCCTGTTTGAGTTGTTCAAGGCCTTCGGCCACCGAATCGTCCTTCGAACGGACACCGTCCACCGTCACCCGGAACGTCAGCGTCACGAGCCATTGGGTCGTTTCCATCTCTTCCCCTCACAACGAGAGCGGAGTATGCCGCCCGGGGAAGATAAAGGCAGCTCACGATCGGACCCAAAACCCGCCGCGGTGTTGAGGAGGACAGGTTTCCGGAGGCGAAACGGCAAAAGGACCGGCAAACGAGAACGGAGAGACAGCACAGCGGCACGGGCCTCATCCGGATCGCGAGGACGTGTAGAGAAGGTATAGAGCGTTGCAAAAGGAATGGAGGCATATTTTCGACTGCTCATCCGGGTAACCCGTCCTGTACTGACTCGCCGTATCCCGCGCAGAGTATAATTTTGAGATGATAAAAATATTTTGAGCGGTGCCATGCCGTGCGCATCCGCGGAAGCGGTCGGGCGCAACGAATATATAGAAGCATAAGCGACTCCGGGGCTCCAGAGATCAGATCGAGGAGGGAAGAGACATGGTCCGGAGATCCGGGAGTATCGCAGGCGCTATCATCCTGCTCCTGCTGCTCGTCCCGGCGGCGGTTGCACAGGGCCCGACGGTGATGGTCTCCAACTACACCGTCACCCCTGCAGTCCTGATGCCCGGCGACGAAGGGACGATCACGGTGGTCCTCTCGAGCACCGCCCGGGTGGCTACGGGAGCGCCGTTCGAGATCCGGGTGGACCCCGGCACCGGCGGAGCGAACGCCACGCAGCCGGCCGCTCCGGAGAACGCCTATATCGAGAGCGTCCTCTTGAACGGCCAGGGAGTCGAGGTCCTGAGCGGCAGTTTCCAGGATATCGGCGAGATCGGCCCCGGCCAGTCCTTCCCGATCACCTTCCGGATCCGCGCCCCCGGAGAGGAGGGGATCTACTTCCCCCAGGTCTGGGTCAGGGTGCGGGATGCGACGGGCGTGCGCTACCCGGTCCCGGTGAACGTCAACTCCGCGCACGCCCTGACCAGGAGGCCCGCGCTCAGGGTGGAGAGGACCGTCCCGGCCTCGGTCGACCCCGGCGACCCCTTCAGCATCACGCTCACCATCGTGAACGAGGGCCAGGCGAGCGCAGGCGACGTCGCCGTCCGCATCAACACGACCTCCGGCGCCCTCACCCTGCGAGACCCTGAGAACTACTACATCCCCGAACTCCGCCCCGGAGAGGCGTCGGTGCTGAACCTGACCTTCGAGACCGACACCGCCGTCCCGCTCGGCCTCACGCCGGTCCTCGTCGGCATCGAGTACCGGAGCGCCGATCTGGCGACGTTCCGGCAGGCGGCGACGATCGGCATTCCCGTCGTCGGCCGGGCCGTGATGGGCATCGCCGCCGTCAGGACGGAACCCGCCCGGATCGCCGCCGGGAGCACGGTCGACCTGACGATCCGGCTTGAGAACACCGGGACGGCGAACGCGGAGTCGGTCCGCGCAACCGTCGATGAGATCCCTCTCCCGGGGACAAAAGAGGCCTTTCTCGGGACGATCGAGCCGGGGAACGACGCTCCTGCCGTCTTCGCTCTCGAGGCCGACCGGGCGGGGACGTTCGACTACGTCCTCACGATAGAGTACGCCGACGATTACGGGGCGCACGTGACCCGGCAGAACCTCCAGATGGTTGTTGCGGAGAGGGACCCCGTCCCGACGATCGCCGCAGTAGCGGCGGTCCTCATCGTCGCCGCCGCGGTCCTGGTCCTCTGGCGCAGGAGACGGAAGGAGGAGTGACCGTCCGTGATCACAGGCCTCAGGGTCGCCGCGTTCCTCGCCTGGAAATCCATCCGGCGGGGGAGCAAGGGGACGCTCGTCCTCACCATCATGATCGTCGCCCTCATCTTCGTGAACCTGGTCTTCCTGCCCTCGATCATCTCCGGGGTCGTCCAGACCTTCGACACCCAGTCGATCGAGTTCGACTTCGGGAACCTGGTCATCGAGCCCCGCGAGGGCAGCCGGTACATCGACGGCGTCGCATCCCTCCAGAGGCAGATCGAGCGCATACCGGGGATCACCGGCACGTCCCCGCGGACGGCCGCAGGCGTTACCTACTTCTATAAGGGCCGCAACACCGCGAGCACGCTCTACGGTATAAACCCGGCAGACGAGCGGTCGGTGACCAGGATCGCCGAGTTCATGACCGAGGGGGAGTTCCTCTCGAACGGCGATACCGACGCGATCGTGATGGGCGCGACCCTTGCGGGGACGGAGGGGGACGAGGGGGGCGGCCTCCCCACGCTTGAGGGGGTCGTGGTCGGCGACTCGGTTGAGGTGGGTTACCCGAACGGGGAAGCAAGGACTTACCGGGTGAAAGGGATCTTTGAGACCCAGTCCTTCGGGGTCGATACGTCGGCCTTCGTCACCAACCGCGAGATGAGCGGGGTGCTCGGCCTCCAGGACCAGGCGTCCGTGATCCTGGTGAAGACCGAAGAGAACGGGAGGGAAGAGGAGTTCCAGAGAGAACTGCTCTCCTACGGCATCCAGGAGGAGGTCCGGACATACCAGGAGAAGGCGGGAGGGTTCGTCGACCAGGCGATCCAGAGTTTCAACATCATCAACGCGATCTCGACCCTGGTCAGCCTGATCATCGCCATCGTGGTGATCTTCATCGTGATCTTCATCAACACCGTAAACCGGCGGCGGCAGATCGGGATCTTAAAGGCGATCGGGATCGACCAGCAGATCATCATCAACTCCTACGTCCTCCAGGTGCTCTTCATCACCGTGGTCGGGGCGCTCGTCGGGATGGTGCTGAACGCCGGCGTGACGGCCTACCTGACCGCCTACCCGCTCGTCTTCCCCGGCGGCCCGGTCTACCCGGTTGTTGAGGTGTCGGCGGTCCTCTGGAGCGTCGCGAGCCTCTTTGCGGTCTCGCTCCCGGCAGGCTACATCCCGGCATGGAGGATCGCGCGGGAGGATATCCTCACCGCGATCAGGGGGTGAACGGATGATCGTCGCCGAAGATCTCACCAGGGTCTACACCATGGGCAGGGTGGAGGTCCGCGCCCTCCGGGGCGTCTCGCTCTCGGTCGCAAAGGGAGAGTTCGTCGGGATCATGGGGGCGAGCGGGAGCGGCAAGTCGACGCTCCTCCACATCCTCGGCCTCCTCGACCGGCCCACCTCCGGGAAGGTTCTCCTTGACGGAACAGACGTCCTCGCCCTCTCCGACAACCGGCGGACGCAGTTCAGGCTGAACCGGCTCGGTTACGTCTTCCAGGATTACGCCCTCATCGGGGAGCTCACGGCGCTCGAGAACGTCTACTTAACGTCGCTCGTCCGGGGCGACCAGGAGGAGGATTACATGAGGAAGAGCGTCGACATCCTCGAACGGGTCGGCCTCGGCGACCGGATGGACCACCGGCAGAGCGAACTCTCGGGCGGGGAGCAGCAGCGGGTGGCGATCGCCCGGGCGCTCGTGAACAGCCCGAGCATCCTGCTCGCCGACGAGCCCTGCGCGAACCTCGACAGCCAGACCTCAAAGAGCATCCTCGACCTCTTCGCACGGTTAAACGAGGAGCTGGAACAGACGATCCTGATGGTCTCGCACGAGGACTGGCATAAAGAATACTTCTGCCGGGTCGCCACCCTGCGAGACGGGCTGATCGAGGACGTGACGGAGTGCAGGAAGGGGTGAGGCCCGAAGCACGGAGGGGCATCGTGTGGGGCGGACCGGCAACCCCGGACAACCGGATGCGGCCGGCCAGGTTACGCCCGACCATGCGGGCTACACCAGAAAGAACGGCGACACAATTTTATATCAAATCCAGTATACTTTCCCGGCCGGTGACAGGTATGCAGGAACAGAAGACGTTCAGGTGCAAGGATCTCGGCCTTGCGTGCGAGTTCGAGGAGAAGGCTGAGGACGAGAACGAGCTGATGAAGCGCATCGAGGGGCACGTCCAGACCATCCACCAGATGAACCCGGAGCAGCCGGAGACGCAGGAGAAGATCCGCAAAGCGATGAAGTGAGGGGCGAAAGGCCCCGGGCCATCTTTTTTGTCGGCCTGCGGGGATGAACCCGGAGAGCCTTCCGGTCCGGCCGTCAACCGGAGTGAGCAGCAGGTTCTTCCCCGATGAAGGCCACCCGAACCGGCATGGCACACCACATGGGATCTTCGCGGCACCGGCCGGAGGATGAGGCCGCCCGCAGGCGCTGGCAGCACCCCGAGTCCATCCTTGAGGAGATCGGGCTTGCCGCAGGCGAGACCTTCATCGACGTCGGGTGCGGGGAAGGCTTCTTTGCGCTCCCGGCGGCCCGGATCGTCGGGCCGCACGGCCGCGTCTGCGGTATCGATATCGACGCGGAGGCTCTCGATCTCCTGCAGGAGAAGTCCTTCCACGAGAAGCTCGGCAACGTCGTCCTCCACCACGGGGCGGCCGAAGAGGCTGTCCTCTGCGAGGGCTGCGCGGACGTCGTCTTCTTCGGGATCTCCCTTCACGACTTCGAGGACCCGGTCAGGGTGCTTGCCAACGCAAAGCGGATGGCGGCCCCGGAAGGCAGGATCGTCGACGTGGACTGGAAGAAGGAGCCGCTCCCCCTCGGTCCGCCGGCTGCAAAGAAGTTTGACACGGAGCATGCGGCGTCGCTGATGGCGGAGGCGGGGCTCCGGGTTATCGCGGTCGCGGACCTGGAGCCCTACCACTACATGGTCACGGCAGTGCCGGAGAGATGAAAAATGGGGTTTGTGAGTTATTTCAGGTTCGCGAGGCCGCCGTAGTTGACGGCGTTCACGAACGCGTCGAGGTCCTGCTTCGAGCCGTCGTCGAGACTGACGTAAACCATGAACCGCTCGTTCACGCCGATCCAGGTGCCGTAGGAGGCAGGTTTGGAGAAGAACTCCCAGGAGGGGTGACCGCTGACCCGGCCCTGCTTGTAGTAGCCCTCGGTCGTCTCGAACGAGACGAGCGAGTCCCACGACTCCCAGTAGCCCACATCATAGTAGGCAGAGTCCTGGATCAGGATCGCCGCCGTGGCGTCGCCCTTCGTGTAGTCGCGGGACGCCCAGGTCCACTGGCCGTCCTCGACGGTCCAGGTGGCCCCGACGGGCTCGCCTGCAGTCCAGCCCGCGGGTGCGCCGGGGAGGTACGATATCAGGGTCGCGAACGGAACGGCGGATACGCTTCCCTGCGCGGCACCCGAGGCGCCGGCGCCGGCGGCGGGGGTCGTGGCGACAGCGGTGGTCACCGGGGTCGTCTGCTGCGCGCCCTCATCGGGTGGTGCCGATGTGCAGCCTGCTGCAAGCAGGCAGATCCCGAGCACGACAAGAAGAGCCGGGAAGATCGTTTTAGGAGAGAGGATTCTCATAACAATGCCCTCAGAGGAACCAAATGGGCAGAATTGTATTTATAAGTTGTTATTTCTCGATGAAGGTCATTCCTGTCGGCCGGAATGAATTTCGGGGTGTTCTTAAACCTCCTCCAGAACAGATGATCGGCGAAGAGCCGGAGCAGGACAGGGACCGGGGGGCGCCTCTTCCGGAAGTTTAAGAAAATTATTTAACAATTCTAAGCTACCTTACCCCATGGTTCGGAGAAAGAGTATCTATACCGTCCTGGTTGCAGGGCTTCTCGCCCTGTGCATGCTTGGTGCCGGCTGCACGACGCAGCCGACTGAACAGGAGAACGCGACCGTGACCCCCACCCCGGTGACGACCACGACCGTTCCCGAGGCGAACGCAACGACCGCCCCCGAAGAGGAAGGGACCTACGCCTTCAACGAAGTGGACGACAACACGACCGTCACCCTCCCGGTCGGGAGCAACCTCACCATCAGCCTCGGCGAGAACCCGACGACCGGATACCAGTGGAACGTCACCTCGTCGACCGGACTGCAGTACGTGAACGACACCTACCTCCCGCCGGAGACCGGACTCGTGGGTGCCGGAGGGGTGCATGTCTGGGAGTACATCGCGGCCGAGACCGGCAACGCCGAGTTCTCTGCAGTTTACACGCGGCCCTGGGAGAACGTGACCGAGAACGACACCACGTTCTCGATGGCGTTCATCATCGAGTAAACCCCGACGCCTCCCCCGCGGATCGCGCGGGGGTACTCTTCCTTTTTTCGGCATTCTTCGATACGCCGGAGATCTCCCGGGTTACCCCAGGAACTTCCGCCGGTGCGCTGCTTGCAGGACAAGCGCGGTCAGTCTCCCGGTCTCGTTCTCCCGGAGCGCCCGGGCGATCGCGGCCGTGAGCCGGGCATGCTCCTCGTCCGGCTCGACGTCCGTCAGGTCGGCGACTCTCGCCGCGAGTTCGGGCGGGACAAAGCCGGTCTCCGTGTTGAGGAAGCGGGCGGCAGCCTTCAGGTCCTCGTCAAAGTTGACGTAGACCTCTCCGATGAACCCGATATCCGCATCGTCCAGAGCCTCCAGACCGAGGATCTCCGGAGGGAGGCCGATGGAGTAGAGGGCGGCAGTGAACTTGATCGCCCTCGGCAGGCTGATCCCCCCGGTGCTCCGGGCATACCCAAACAGGCCGATGTGCAACTTCCGCTTCCGCCGTTCGGGGATGTAACGGGCAACCCGGTTGATCAGGGGGGCAAGCGGACCGAGGTGTCGCTCGTATGCCCGGGTAGACCTCTCGATCAGGTCGAGCGCCCCCGCCTCATCGACGGGCCGGGGTTTTCCGGGCGTCCGCTCCTCCAGCCTCCGGACAGCGGTCCGGACGTCTTCGAGCGGGTAGTCGTACTTGAACGCCGACTGGACGGTGAACGTGTGGGCGCTCGGATACTCGGCAACGACCCGGTCGACGGTCAGCGGTGAGAGGCCGCCCCGGAAGGGTGCCGAACCGACGCCGATGATCGGATAGATCCCGGTCCCGGTCTCTTCCGAGACCTCGCGGAGATTCTGGAGCGCGATCTGGTTCAGGAAGACTGCGCTGACGAGCCCGTAGTTCATCGCGGGATCGGACCGGGCAAGGAAGACGCGCTGGTCGGCGATCTCCTTTCCTTCGAGGTAACGACGGACCACGTTGTGCGCGTCGAGCATATGGTCCATCTCCTCAAAGAGCGGGATGACGTTGATCCTGTCCGGCCGGAACCTCCCGATCCAGTCTGCGATGGTCGTTTTCCCCTCGCCGAGCCTTCTCTCCTGTTTCCCGACGACGATGTCGGTGTAGTAGCGGTAGATGTTGTCGATGGCGGTATGAGAGGCCGTCATCGGCAGGATCACTTCGAAGATCGGGGGGGACTCGTCCCCGTAAAAGAGCGACGCGGTATCGAACGACCGCGGGATACTCTCGAGCGTCTCAAGAAGGATCTTCGCCTCGGCCGTCTCCACCTCGGGGTTCGGGACGCGCATCGTCAGGAAGACATCCCGGCCGAGCTTCTTCTCCGAAAAGAAGGTGTCGTACCGGGTCAGCAGTTTCCGGACCACGAAGTTGTCGACCTCTTTTCCCTCGCAGTCCCACATCTGCTCGCTGCATCCCAGGTGGGAGTAGGCGTAATACGCCTCCTGCACCTCATCATCCCCGCCGAGCTCGGGACTCTCGGCAAAGAACGGCAGGTTGGCGTTGTCGGGGTGCTGCGTGCTCATGCATTGCGGTATCCGTACCATATCTTCATCCTCGGTTGGACCCCGGGCCGCGCCCTCATGTCAACCGCATCTTGTACTACGGTTGACAAGAAAAGCCCTCCGGAAGGCCCCTGCAGCGGGCGGGAGTACTCCGGGACCGTTATACTCTGAGCCCGTTACCCTCCCCGAAAACGGCCGGAGAAGGCACCTGCCGCGCTCTGCGGTACAACAGGCAGCCCTGAACGAGCCCGGCAGCCCGGCGGCTGCTATTATATACAGCCATGGACATTCCCCGTCGGGAAAAGATCACCCGTGCGGCCTGCTCTCTCACGCCCCGGCGATCGTCCTCGCTCGCTGGCAGTTGCCGCAGAGCCGCCCGGGAGCCTTTCTCCCCAAGGAGGCCCAAACGATGAACCGACAGAACCTCAATCTACCGGCGCTTGCCCTGATCGCCCTCGCGCTCCTCGCCGGTAGCGCAACGGCCGCAGAGCACCAGGTCACGAACGCCTCGGTGGACCAGGTCTATGCCTCGGTCCTCGACGACCGCATCCTCTGGTCCGACAACCGGACCGGGGACTACGACGTCTACCTCTACAACCTGACCGGGGAGACCGAACAGACGCTCTCCCCGCCGGGGACGGATCAGTTCGCGACAGCACTCTCCGCCGGCATGATGATGAACGGCGGCCGGGTCGTCTGGGAGGACAACCGGAGCGGGAACCGGGACATCTACCTCTACGACCTTGTCACGGGAGAGGAGAGGCAGATCACGAACGGGACCGGCCACGAGATCAACCCCGCCATCGCCGGGGACTGGATCGTCTGGCAGGACAGCCGGGACGGCAACTGGGAGATCTACCTCTACGATCTCGCTACCGGAGAAGAGACCCGGATCACCGAGAACGAGAGCGTGCAGATGATCCCCGCCGTCACCGCGAGCATGGTCGTCTGGAACGACTTCCGGCACGGCAACTGGGACATCTACGCCTGGACTCCCGATGAGGCGGCGCCCTCCGGGACACCTGCTCCGTCCGCACCCGGACCGGCCCTGACGCCCGCCTCGCCCGCCACACCCGGAGCGCCCGGCGCAGTCACCCTGCCGCCGACGGCAACGCCGACACCGGGAGCAACACCCACGCCGACCGTAATGCCCCCGCCGTATGTAACGGTAACGCCGACACCGGAAACCACGGCGACAACTCCACCGCCGACATTCACACCAACAAGAACCCTGACACCAACAAGAACCTTCCCGCCGCTGACCTTCGTAACCCTGGAACCAACCGAGACGCCGTTCCTCCTGTAACCGGAATCGACGCCGAGACCTGGTATGACTACCGGCCCCGATGAAACCGGATGCGAGTTAGCCCGGGAGAGATGTCCGGCAGGCGATATCCGGGGCCGGCGGCCTTCACCGGGCGCATCCGCTTGCCGCAAAAAAACAAAAAGGGAGGGTATCGGGGAGGTGATTACGCCAGGTAGTCTTCCGGCCGCGGGAGCTGTTCCTTCAGACCCTTGCGCCGGCGGATACCCTTGACCACTTCTTCGACCAGGCCCGCCGGGACGATCTCGAACCCGGCGAACTCGGTGCTCCACATCGCACGGCCTTCGGTGGCCGACCGGACGTCACCGGCAAACCCGAAGAGCTCGGCGACCGGCGCCTTGCCGACGATCGTCATCGTGTCGCCTTCGCTCTGCATATCGAAGACCTGACCCCGCCGGCCCTGGATCTGGGAGGTTGCCGCGCCCATCTGCTCGCTCGGCACCGTGATCTGGATCTTCTGGGTCGGCTCGAGGAGCGAGTCGCCTGCCATCAGCAGACCTGCCTTGACGGCGCTCCGGACTGCCGGGATGACCTGGGCGGGACCGCGGTGGATGGCGTCCTCGTGGAGCTTCACATCCACCAGCCGGATCTTCAGGTTCTGGACCTGCTCGTCTGCGAGCGGGCCGCCGTGGAGTGCCTCGCGCCAGCCTTCGAGGACCAGTTCCATCGTCTCGTTCAGGTACTGGATACCCTTCGTCATGTCGATGAACATGTTGGTCGCTTCGATGGCCTTGACGTTCTTGGCCTCGTCCTTGTCCATGCCTGCAGCCACGAGGGCGTCACGCCGCTCGATCGCCTGCTGGTTCATCGAGATCTCGCCGTCCAGGATCTTCCTGACGACCGCAGGGTCCATCGGTTCGAGCTCGATGTAGAACCTGTTGTGACGGTTCGGCGACTTCCCTTCGACCGGGCCGGCACTGCCGGTGACGGTCTCGCGGTAGACGACGATCGGCGGGGAGGTGATGATATCGACACCCTTGTCGCGCCGGATACGGCCGGTGATGATCTCGAGGTGGAGCTCGCCCATGCCGCTGATCAGGTGCTCGCCGGTCTCCTCGTTGATCGAGACCTGAACCGTCGGGTCTTCCTTCGCGACCTGGCGGAGAACCTCGACGAGTTTCGGGAGGTCCTTCATGTTCTTCGCTTCAACCGCGACGGTCATGACCGGCTCGGAGTAGTGCTTCAGCGACTCGAAGGGAGTCATCTCGATGAGCGTCGTGACGGTCGAACCGACGATGGCGTCCTTTAAGCCCGTCACGGCGGCGATGTTCCCGGCAGGGAGCGCTTCCACCTCGATCCGCTCGGCACCCATGAAGATACCGACCTGAGCAAGGCGGTTTGAGCGCTTCGCGGCACCCATGATGTAGCACTCGGTACCCCGGCGGAGGGTTCCCGAGAAGAGACGGCCGGTGGCGACCTCGCCCGCGTGCGGGTCAAACGAGATATCGGTGACCATCAGGCAGGCGGGCCCGTTCGGGTCGCAGTTGACCATGGACTTGCCCTCGGTGCTCTCGTAGTCGCCGTGCCAGATGATGTGGATACGCCGGTCCTGGGCCTGAAGGGGGTTCGGGAGGTGCGTGACCACCATGTCGAGGAGGACGGCGTGCAGGGGGCTCTTCTTTGAGAGCCACTTCATGTCGCCGGAGTTGCACTTCTCAAAGACGTCCTTGAACGAGACGTTGCTCCTCTTCATGAAGGGAACGGAGACGGCCCAGTTGTAGAGCGCGGAGCCGAAGGCGACGGTGCCCTTTACGGGGTCGAGTTTCCAGCCTTCGTTGTACATCTTCTCGTTCATGCCCTTGATCAGCTTGTTGACCTTGTCGATCACCTTTCCGAGGCGGATCTGCATCTCCTGCTCGTCCACCTTCAGTTCGTTGACCAGCCGGTCGACCTTGTTGATGAAGAGGACCGGGCGGACACCCTCCTTCAAGGCCTGCCGGAGCACGGTCTCCGTCTGGGGCATGGTCCCCTCGACCGCGTCCACCACGACGACGGCGCCGTCCACCGCACGCATGGCGCGGGTCACGTCACCGCCGAAGTCCACGTGGCCGGGGGTATCGATCATGTTGATCAGGTACTCGGTCCCGTTGTATTCGTGGACCATCGAGACGTTGCTCGCGTCGATGGTGATGCCGCGTGCCTGCTCCTCCTCGTCGGAGTCCATGAAGAGCTGCTTGCCTGCAAGCTCCTCGCTGATCATGCCTGCGCCTGAAAGCAGGTTGTCCGAGAGTGTCGTCTTTCCGTGATCAATGTGGGCGACGATACCGATGTTCCGGATACGCTCCGGTTTGTCCATCAGTTCCGTCACCCGCTCTACCATCTTCTTTCGTCGGGTCATAATTCACCAAAAATAATGGGGTTGGAATTAGCGGGCAGCCTTTGCAATACGCTCTTTTTCTTCCTTCTTCGAGACGGCGTAGGAGCGGGTGTCGCCGTTCGCGGCCGAGATCAGCTCGTCGGCAAGCGCCTCGCTGACACTCTTCTTCTTCTTGTGGCTCGCCTGCAGGACACCGGCGGAGATGAACCGCAGGGCGACGTCGACACGCCTCTGGGGCGCGGTGTCGACAGACTTGGGGACGTTGATACCGCCGTACTTCAGCCGGACGGTCTCCTCGCGGGGCCCCGTGTTCGCGACCGCGTCGACCAGCACCTGGACCGGGTTCTTCTTCGTCTTCTTGTTGATGATCTCAAAGGAGTCCCGGACGATGCGGATGGCAAGTTCCTTCTTGCCGGTGTTGTTCTCAGTCTGCATCAGCTTGTTGATCAGGCGCTCGACGATCAGCATGTTGCTCTTGTTGAACTGCTGGCCGGCAAGCTTGCCGCAGGAGTGCGGCACGATCATCGTGTGCAGGTTGACGTAACGGGCAAGGCTCGGATCGTGGATCTCCACCTCGCTCATGTCCCAGCGGTTAAAGAGGAGCTGCTGTGCCCCTGCTTCCGCTTCTGCTGCTTCTACCATTCCTGCTTACCTCCGCGGCTTCTCTTTCCGCCCGATGACCATTTCATTCAGGCTGACGTTGTTGACCTTGGTCACGACGAACCGGACGCCGGGGATATCACCCATCGACCGGCCCAGCCTGCCGCCGATACCCTCGATCTCGACCTCATCGTGCTCGTCGATGAAGTTGATGGCGCCGTCGCCGACGGCGAATGCGGTTACCTGACGGCCGTTCTTGATCAGCTGTACGCGGACGCACTTTCTGATCGCAGAGTTCGGCTGCTTTGCCTCCACACCCACCTTCTCGAGAACGATCCCGCGGGCCTGCGGCGCTCCCTCAAGGGGGTCGGATTTCACGTCGAGTCCGAGCTGACGCCGCGCGTAGTCGGTGTCGTGCCACCGGTCGTTCTTTGCGTCGCGCTTCAGCTTTCGGGCTGCAAATTTACCATTTCCCATCGAATACCCTCGTATAGGTTGAATCTGGAGATAGGACTAACTCCTGGTGTGCTATAAAGCAACGCGCGTTACGGATTTATATATTGTGGAACCCGTCCGCACGTCGATCTTTCGCCTTAGCTATTTGATCGGGAGCTGATATAATATTATATCCTGGGGAGCAACCTTCACTGATGACAACCCGGATATACAAGGAGGTTTTTTTCGAGGCAACCCATCGCCTGATCCACTATCAGGGGAAGTGTTTCCGGTTGCACGGCCACCAGTGGCGCGTCGAAGTATGGATAGACGGGACGGCGGACGAGCGCACCGGGATCGTTTTAGACTACAACTGCATCAAAGAGGTCGTCGGGCGGTTCGACCACCAGGTGATCCTGAACGCGGAGGACCCCATGGCGGCGTGCATCGAGACGTTCCACCCGGTCGTCACCACCGAGGGCGACCCCACGAGCGAACTCCTCGCCGCGGTGATCGCGGGGATGATCGACACCGAAGCCGCACGCCGGGGACACGACGCCCGCGTCTCGAAGATCCGGGTCTGGGAGTCCACGACCTGTTACGCAGAGCGCATATATGATCGTCAGTGAGATCTTCCGGAGCCTCCAGGGCGAGGGCAAAAACCAGGGACGGCCCTGCACCTTCATCAGGCTTGCCGGATGCAACCTCCGGTGCGCCTGGTGCGACACCTCCTACGCCTGGGAAGGCGGGAAGGAGATGAGCGTCACGGAGGTCCTCGACCGGGTCTGGCTCATAAACGGGAAACAGATCTGCATCACCGGCGGGGAACCGCTCCTGCAGGGCGAGGAACTCCTTGAACTCCTCCAGAAGTTCAACCGGCACGGCTACACCGTCGAGATCGAGACGAACGGCACCCGCGACTTCCGCGAGCTGCAGGCTTTCGCCTCCATCTGCATGGACGTGAAATGCCCCTCGTCGGGCGAGCGGAGCGATCTCCGGCTTCTCCCCTTCCTCACTCCCCGCGACTGCGTCAAGTTCGTGGTGGCGGACGAGGACGACTTCCTCTACGCCCGTGCGGTGATGTCCCGCTACGAGATCCGGGCCGAGATCCTGATCTCGCCGGTCGAGGGGTCGGACTACCGCGCCATCGCGGACTACATCGTCGAGGAGAACCTCCCGGTGAGGTTCCAGGTACAGCTTCACAAGATCCTGGGGATAAAATGATGAAAGCGGTCTGTCTTTTATCGGGCGGCATGGACTCCACCACGCTCGCCTACGTCGCAAAGGATATGGGTTACGATATCGTCGCGCTCCACTTCACCTACGGGCAGCGGACCGAGGCAAAGGAGCGCGAGTGCGCCCGGAAGGTCGCGGACCTGCTCGATGCACGGGAGTTCGTCGAGATCGGCCTCGAGCACTTCAAGAAGATCGGGGCGTCGAGCCTGACGGATGAGAGTATACCGGTCGAGGAGTATGCCGGCGAGGAGGAGGGGATACCGAGCACCTACGTCCCCTTCCGGAACGGAAACCTCCTCGCCATCGCGACCAGCCTCGCGGAGGCCCGACGGGCGGAGGCGGTCTTCATCGGCGTCCAGACCGGGGACTACCCGGGCTACCCCGACTGCCGGCCGGAGTTCATCGAGGCGTTCCAGCGGGCGGTCGACCTCGGCACGGCCGCCGACCCGCGGATCACCCTGATGACGCCGTTCGTCCGGATGACGAAGGTGGATATCGTCAGAAAAGGCCTCTCGCTCGGCGTTCCCTACGAGGAGACCTGGTCCTGTTACCAGAAGAACGATAAGGCCTGCGGCGTCTGCTCCTCCTGCCACTACCGGAGGGAGGCGTTCCGCGAGTTGGGCATCGAAGACCCGATCGCGTACGAGAGGTGAGCATGGAGATATACCGCGGCAAGAGGCTTACCGTCGAGAAGAAAGAGGTCACCCTCCCGAACGGGAAGAGAAAGGAGCGGCTGGTCGTCCACCCCGGCGGAGCGGTCGCGATCCTCCCTCTCGAGGGTGAGGACTGCTACCTCCTCCGGCAGTACCGGTTCGCCGTCGACGACTACATCTACGAAGCGCCGGCAGGCACCATCGACGAGGGCGAAGAGCCGGACGGGACCGCCTACCGCGAGCTGATCGAGGAGACCGGGATGAAGGCGGAGACCTTCGTCCCGAAAGGCTGGATCTACCCCTCCCCCGGCTACACCGACGAGCGGATCTGGCTCTACCTCGCAACAGGGCTCTCCCCCTGCTCCGACTACTCGATGGACGACGACGAGGTGATCGAGGTCGTCCGCGTCCCGGTGACGGAGTTACGAGCGATGATCGCGGACGGCAGGATCGTCGATGCAAAGACGATCTGCCTCGCCTGCCGCTGCCTTCTGTGAGGGCGCGCGGAGTGCGCGGGAAGATAGCGCGGCAAATGTGCGCATATTTATGCCTTCCGCGGAGAAACACATAGTAGCTTCGACATACGAACAACCTTTGGCAAGCCCGGTGAACCCCGATGGAAGAGACACAATCACAAGAGATGGATACCCCGCGGAAGCGCTACGAATTTAAAAAGATGCTCGAGCGGCTTGCGGAGAAGGAAGGGAGCGGTACCGAGCTGATCACCCTCTATATACCTCCGGATAAGCAGATATACGACGTGACCGCCCAGCTCCGCGACGAGTTCGGGCAGTGCGCAAACATCAAGAGCAAACAGACCCGGACGAACGTCCAGAGTGCCATCTCCTCCATCCTCTCCCGCCTGAAGTACTACAAGCGCCCGCCGGAGCACGGCATGGCGGTCTTCTGCGGCACGATCAATATCGGCGGCGACCGCACCGACCTCGACTGCGAGATCATCGAGCCGCCCGAGCCGCTCAATACCTACATGTACCGGTGCAGCTCCACCTTCGAGCTCGAGCCCCTGCAGCAGATGCTCGGCGAGAAAGAGGTCTACGGCCTGATCGTCCTCGACCGGCGGGAGGCCTACATCGGCTTCCTGCGGGGCAGCCGTATCGAGGCGATTCGCGGCGCCACCTCGACGGTCCCCGGCAAACAGCGAAAAGGTGGTCAGTCGAGCGTCCGTTTCCAGCGGCTGCGGCTGATCGCCATCAACGAGTTCTACAAGAAGATCGGTGATCTGGCGAGCGAGATCTTCCTTGCGGAGAAGGACTTCTTCGAGCGGTTCAAGGGCGTGCTGATCGGCGGCCCGACCCCGACGAAGGAGGAGTTCGAAGCAGGCGGCTTCCTCCACCACGAGCTGCAAAAGCGGATCATCGGGCTCTTCGACGTCTCCTACACGAACGAGTCGGGGCTTGCCGAGCTCGTCGAGAACGCATCGGACGCCTTGAAGGGCCTCGACATCATCAAGGAGAAGAACGTCATGAACCGGTTCCTCCAGGAACTGGTCAAGGACGACGGGCCGGCAGCCTACGGCGAGGAGAGCGTCAGGAAGAACCTGGAGCTCGGCGCCGTCGATACCCTCCTCCTCTCCGACAAGCTCCGGAGAGCCCGGCTGAAACTCGCCTGCCCGACCGGCGACTACACCGAGGAGCGGACGGTCAGCCTCGAACCGGGCAAGCACATCAAGGACCTCGACTTCGGCACCTGTCCGAACGACGGTTCGTCGCTCTACGTGGCCGAAGAGTCCGACATCATCGACGAACTGACCGCGCTTGCGGACCAGAGCAACACGACGGTCCGGATCATATCGGATGATTTCGAAGAAGGTTCAATGCTTTACAATGCGTTCGGCGGGATCGCAGCGATCCTGCGTTACAGGACCGGATACTGATGTTCCAGGAGAAGTACCACCAGATTGAGCGCATGCTCCGCGCATGCACCGGTGAGGAGGACGTCCTCCTCACGAAAGGCGGGGATCACGCAGATCTCGCCTCGACGATAGCCTTCAAACTTGCGAAAGTTGAGAAGCGGGCTCCCCAGAAGATCGCCGCCGATATCGCAGAGAAGATCTCGGCAGACCCCTCGCTCGGCGATATCAGGGTCGAGGCGACCGGCCCCTACGTCAATTTCCGGTTCGGCCCGACGCTCCTCGCCGAAGCCGTCCGCGAGGCGCTCGAGCCCGGCTACGGGGCCCTCCAGCGGCGTTCGGGACGGGTCATCCTCGAACACACGAGCGCGAACCCGAACGGCCCCCTTCACGTCGGCCACATTCGGAACACCGTCATCGGCGACTCCCTCGCCCGGACGTTCCGGAAGGCCGGGCACGCGCTCGAGGTGCAGTACTACCTCAACGACATGGGCCGCCAGATCGCCATCGTCTCCTGGGGGTTCGAACACCTCGGCATGGTCCGCAAGGAGGGCGAGAAGGGCGATCATTACGTCGCCCGGGTCTACATCGCGGCGAACCGGGAGCTCGAGAAGAATCCCGAGATCGTCAAAGAGATCGACCACCTCATGCAGCTCGTGGAGCGCGGCGACGCGGAGACCGTCAAGAAGTTCCGCACGGCCGTCTCGCTCTGCGCCGAAGGGATCAGGGATACCCTCGGCGCCCTGAACGCCCACCACGACCGGTTCGTCTGGGAGAGCGATTTCGTCCGGATCGGCGACGTGGACCGGATCATCGAGCGGATCCGGCGGCTGCCGCAGGCCCACGAGGACGAGACCCTCTGGGTCGACCTCACGGAGCAGGGGTTCGAGAAGAAGTACATCCTCCGGCGGAGCGACGGCACCTCGGTCTACAGCACCCGCGACCTCGCCTACCACATCTGGAAGGGGCGTAATTACGACAGGATGATCGACGTCCTCGGCGCGGACCACAAACTGATCGGCGCCCAGCTCCAGGCCACCCTCAAACTCCTCGGCGAGCAGCCCCCGGAGATCGTCCACTTCGAGTTCGTCTCCCTCCCCGAGGGCTCGATGAGCACCCGGGCAGGCAAGTTCGTCTCGGCGGACGAACTGATCGAGGAGGTTGCCGCGAAGGCGTTTGAGGAGGTGACCGTCCGCCGGCCGGAACTTCCCGAGGCGGAGCGGTATGCGATCGCACGGTCGGTCGCCATCGCCGCCGTCCGCTACGACATCGTGAAGGTCTCGCCCGAGAAGAGCACGGTATTCGACTGGAAGGAGGCTCTCGACTTCGAGCGGCAGAGCGGCCCCTACATCCAGTACGCCCACGCCCGCGCCTGCAGCATCCTCGAGAAGGCCGGGGAGTTTGAGCGGGCATACACGCTTGAGACCGATCACGAGATCGCGCTCGCCCGACACCTCGCCCGGTTCCCGGCCGTCATCGAGCAGACCGTGGAGGAACTCCGCCCGCACCTGATCGCCGCCTACGCCCGCGAGCTCGCCGACCTCTTCAACGCCTTCTATCACTACGACCCGGTGCTGAAGAGCGAGGGCGAGACCCGGAGCAGCCGGCTCACCCTCGTGGACGCGGTCAGGAACACCCTGCAGGAGTCCCTCGCGACCCTCGGTATCGATGCGCTCAGAAGCATGTAAGGCCCTGCAAAAGCAGGGCTACCAGTTCGTCAGCCCCGCCTCCTCGGCGGCCGTCAAGCCCTGCATGTGGAACAAGCGGGCGCTCAAAGGCGGGGAGATGTGCTACAAGGCGCAGTTCTACGGCATCGAGAGCCACCGCTGCGTCCAGATGACCCCGACCCTCAAGTGCAACCAGCAGTGCCTCTTCTGCTGGCGGTCGTTCGAGCACGAGGTCGCGGAGGAGGAGGAGTGCCCGCCGGAGGCGATCATCGCGAATCTCCGTCGCCTCCAGAAGAGGGCGCTCTCCGGCTACAAGCCCTCGCCCTACGTCGCGCCGGAACGGTTCGCGGAGGCCCTCGACCCCACGATGGTCGCGATCTCCCTCTCCGGGGAGCCGACCTCCTACTCGCGCCTCCCGGAACTGATCGACGGCCTCAACGCCGACGGCTACACGACGTTCCTCGTCTCGAACGGCACCCGGCCGGACGTCCTTTCCCGGTGCCGGCCCTACCAGGTCTACGTATCCCTCGACGCCCCCGACCGGGAGACCTACCTCCGGCTCTGCCGGCCGCAGGAGGACTACTGGGACCGGATCCACGAGAGCCTCGCCGGACTTGCCGGACGCCGGTCGGCGATCCGGACCACCGTGGTCCGGGGCTACAACGACTTCTCTCCCGAGGGTTACGCGGCGCTCTACCAGGACTCCGGGGCCCGGTTCGTGGAGGTAAAGGGTTATATGTATCTGGGATACAGTAGAAACCGGCTGCAGAGGGACCAGATGCCCGAACACTCCGATGTCAGGGCGTTTGCGGAGAAAATTACGGAACACTGCGACTATATCGTCAAGGACGAGAGCCCGGCGAGCCGGGTCGTCTGTCTGGAGCGGAAGATATGAGATTCGATGTTGAAGCGTTTAAACGGAAGGCGAGAGAGGACTTCGAGCACGCATGGCACGAAGGGCCGTCGGTCCTGACCCCGCCGGGGGTCTCTGGCCGCTACCCCCGGCTGAAGTACACCCGTGCGACCCCGCACCCGATCTTCGAGATCGTACAGCGGCTTCGCGAGACCTACCTCTCGATGGGGTTTGACGAGGCTATCAACCCCCTGATCGTCGAGGAATCGGACATCTACCGGCAGTTCGGCCCCGAAGCGATGGCCGTCCTCGACCGGGTCTTCTACCTCGGCGGCCTGCCCCGCCCGAACGTCGGCATCGCGAAGAAGCAGCTTGAGGAGATCGAAGCCATCCTCGGCCGTGCGGTTACGTCTCAGATCGAGGAGAAGCTCCGCGAGACTCTCCACGGCTACAAGAAGGGGACGATCGACGGCGACGAACTGACGCACGAACTCGCGGCCGTCCTCGAGGCCGACGACGCGACCGTGGTCCACATCCTCGACGCGGTCTTCCCCGAATTCCGGGAACTGGCCCCCGAGTCCTCGCGCAACACCCTCCGGAGCCACATGACGAGCGGCTGGTTCATGACGCTCTCTTCCATCTGGGAGAAGCGGCACCTCCCGATACGGCTCTTCTCGGTCGACCGGTGTTTCCGCCGGGAGCAGGAGGAGGGGCCCACCCGCCTGATGACCTACCACTCGGCCTCCTGCATCGTCGCGGGGGAGGACGTCACCCTCGAGGAGGGGAAAGCCATCAGCGAGGCCCTCCTCTCGGCCTTCGGCTTCACCGAGTTCCGGTTCCAGCCCGACGAGAAGCGGTCGAAGTACTACATGCCCGACACCCAGACGGAGGTCTACGCCCGGCACCCGGTCCTCGGCTGGGTGGAGGTCGCCACCTTCGGGATCTACTCGCCCTCGGCGCTCGCCGAGTACGGGATCGGCGTCCCGGTGATGAACCTCGGCCTCGGCGTGGAGCGGCTCGCGATGATCGCCTACCGCTCGAACGACGTCCGCCAGTTGACGCATCCCCAGTTCTTCCCGCAGGACCTCTCCGACCGCGAGATCGCGGGCGCGGTCCACCTTCGGGAGGAGCCGGCGTCTCCGACCGGGAAACGGATGGCGGAGGCGATCAGGAACACGGCCGCCGAGCACGCCGCAGCCCCCGGGCCCTGCGCATTCACCGCCTGGACCGGCGAGATCGCAGGGAGAGCGGTCGAGGTGATCGTCGAGGAGCCCGAGTCCAACACGAAACTCTGCGGGCCGGCCTGCTTCAACGAGGTCTACGTCCACAACGGCGCGGTGCTCGGGGTCCCCGACACCGAGAAGTGGGCGGAGGTCCGGCGGGATGGGATCTCGACCGGGATCACCTACCTCGACGCGGTATCGAGCCTCGCCGCCGCCCGGATCGAGGAGGCCGCGCGGTGCGGAGAGGGGATCACCGTCCAGGTGAAGATGTCGAAGCTCCCCTCCGACGTCAACCTCAGGGTCGAGGAGTACGCGATGCGCTACATCACCGACCACAACAAAAAGGTGGACCTCAGAGGGCCGGTCTTCCTGACGATCCGGTCCGTCATACCGGAGCAATCGTCTCAATAAGTTCCTTCTCCCGTCCCGGCCCCTCTTTTTTTCCGGTCGTGCCTTCGGTGTCGGACTCGATGCACTTCCTGAGCAGCGGGAGCACCTCGCGCTGCGAGACCAGGTTGAAACGCGCCCGGCTCGGAGCGAGCCCGACTTTGACCGAGTAGGCCTCGGCGGGCATCGCGGCGAAGAGGTCCTCGTCGGTCCGATCGTCCCCGACGGCGAAGATGAAATCCCAGGCTTGACGGGTGATCCAGGCCAGCGCCGCCCTCCCTTTGTTGACGACGTTGTTCTTGATCTCGATCACCATGTTCCCCTCCATGACGCCGACGTCGAGGTTGGAGGTCAGGTGCAGGAGGTCGTCTTTGAGTTCCTTGGCCCGCTGCGCGCCGAGCACCGGTTCGGTCCTCCGGTAGTGCCAGACGAGGGAGAAGTCCTTCTCCTCGATGAAGGCGCCCGGCGTGCGGTCGGTGTAGAGTTCGAGGAGCGGCTGGATCTCACCTTTCCACTCGTCTGAGAGAGCCTCGGGCATCCGCCACTCCCCGGAGCGCTCTTTGACCCAGACGCCGTGCTCGGCGATGATCCCGATATCCATCTTCCCGAACCAGGCGTCCAGCGTATGCCGGTCCCGGCCGCTGATCACCACCACCTCGTTCCCGGGTGCTCTGGAGAGGCTCTCGAGCACCTCCCGGGTGGCCTCGCCCGGGACCGCCTCCTGCGGTTTCGAGGCGAAGGGCACCAGGGTGCCGTCGTAGTCGAGGAGGAGGAGCCGCTCCTTGCCGGCCCGGTAGTCCGCGACCAGCCGGTCCCTGATGGCGGGGGTGACGATCTGCTCGGAGCGCTCGACCTGGACGGTCCGGGCATCGCCCAGGCGGTTGAGGAAGTCGCCGACCCAGTGCTCGATGTCGTAGCGCATCAGCCTCCTCTGCATGATCCGGTTCCGCTCGACCTGCTCCTTCTCCGGCATGGCGAGCGCCGTCTCGATCGCCTCGATCACGGCGTCCTGATCATTGGGGTTGACGATGATCGCCTCGCCGAGTTCCTCGGCCGCCCCCGCCATCTCGGAGAGGATGAGCACTCCCGTCCCGTCGGTCCTGCTCGCGACGTACTCCTTCGCCATCAGGTTCATCCCGTCGCGGAGCGGCGTCACCAGGGCGACGTCGGCGGCGCTGTAGAACGCGACGAGCGTCTCGAACGGGAGGAAGTTGTAGAAGTAGCGGACCGGGATCCAGTCGGTCGTCGCGTACTTCCCGTTGATGCGGCCGACGAGCTCGTCGAGCCGTTTCTTTAACGCCTTGTAACTGTTGACGCTGGTCCGGGAGGGGACGGCAACGGCGACGAGGGAGACCTTCCCGCGGTACTCCGGCTTTCTGGCGAGGAGGGCGTCGAATGCTTCGAGCCGGAGCGGGATCCCCTTCGTGTAGTCCAGGCGGTCGAAGGAGAGGATGATCTTGCGCTTCCCGTAGCGGTTCCGAACCCTGGCGATCTCCTTCTGGACCGGGGTGCTGCCCGCGGCGTCGGCGAACCGGTGGTAATCGATGCCCATGGGGAAGAGATCGGTCCGCACCACCCGGGTGCCGGTCCTGACCTCGCCGAAGGTGTGCTCGTAGCCGAGGAGCCGCCGGACGCTGGAGAGGAAGTGGCGGACGTAGCCGTAGGTATGAAAGCCGATGAGGTCGGCGCCGAGGAGGCCGGCGAGGATCTCCTCCCTCCAGGGCAGGTGCCGGAAGACCTCAAACGACGGGAAGGGGATGTGGTGGAAGTAGCCGATCTCCGCGTCGGGCAGGCGCTCGCGGAGCATCTGCGGCAGGAGCATCAGGTGGTAGTCGTGGACCCAGATGATGTCGTCGGGCTTCGCGACCTCCATGACGGCCTCGCAGAATCGCTCGTTCACGCGCTGGTAGACCTGCCAGGTCTTCGGATCGTAGTCTGCATAGAGATTGAAGTAGTGGAGGAGCGGCCAGAGGGTGTTGTTGCAGAACCCGTCGTAGTAGTGCTTGATGTCGTACGGGGAGAGGAAGACCGGGTGGCACTGCTCTTTCCTGAGCGTCTCGGCGATCCGCTCCCTCTCTTCGTCCTGCGACCTCTGGACGTTTATGCCGGGCCAGCCGACCCAGAGGCTCTCGTAGGATTTGTAGAAGGAGCCGACCCCGGTAGCGAGACCGCCGGCGGTCCGTTGCAGACGGAGGTCGCCGTTCTTCTTGGAGATGCTGACCGGAAGCCTGTTCGATACTATCAGTAACCTGTTCATGGTTTAACTCGGTTTCGCGATCGCGAGGATTGATCAGCACCACAAAGATTCTCAACTAAAATTAAGTTTTTGGAGAAATCTCAAAAAATTGCGGATATCGGGCCGCCGGCGAGGGCCTCCCCTCCCCGGCTCTCCCGGCGGGCGGGAGGGCCGGCAAGGCCGCGCATGGCTGATCGTGGCGGTTATGTCGGGGTGCCCGGGGCGGTGGGATTCTTGCGGGGGCCGGGGGCGGGCAGAGCAAACGGGACCCGGCTATCGTATGCCTGAGGCTGGATGCGGGGAGACTAAAAGGGGATGTCGAATCTGATCTCCGGGGCCACACCCGGGCCGGACTCTCCGGGACTACGCACCTGACGGTGCTTGAGCTCCGTCAGGTGTGGTGATACGTATTTCATTGAGTAATTGCCAATGTAAGTTAAACGGCAACGGGAAGGGCAGATCTTATGGCGCGGTTTGCAAATTCGGTATTGCTGAAAGGGAGATAACACGGAGCATTGTATATGAGCGCTACTGACATTCTCCCTGACGGCTATTCGGTCTTTCTCTCCGGCCTGAAGGTGCGGGTCCGTGAAGCTCAGGTTCGGGCTGCCCTCTCGGTGAACCGCGAGCTTATCCTGCTCTACTGGCAGATCGGGCGGGATATCGTACAACGGCAGCAGGAGGAGGGGTGGGGAGCAAAGGTGATCGGCCGGCTCTCGGCGGACCTTCGGAGAGAATTCCCGGACATAAAGGGCTTTTCTCCTCGAAATCTCAAGTATATGAGCGCATTCGCACGGGCATACCCGGACGAGGCAATTGTGCAGGAGGTGCTTGCACAAATTACCTGGTATCACACGGTCACGCTGCTCGACAAGGTGAAGGATCCGGTGCAGCGGGAGTGGTACATCCGCAAAACCATCACGAACGGCTGGTCACGGAACGTGCTCGTGCATCAGATCGAGAGTAGGCTCTACGAACGCGAAGGACGGGCGGTCACCAACTTCCCGGCGACCCTGCCTGCAGAGCAGTCCGATCTCGCCATCCAGACGATCAAAGATCCCTACATCTTCGACTTCCTGGAGATGGGTGAGGCGGTGCGGGAACGCGAACTGGAGCGGGGCCTGATCGACCATATCCGCGAGTTTCTCCTGGAACTCGGGGTGGGATTCGCGTTCGTGGGAAGCCAGTATCATCTTGCCGTTGGGGGGCAGGACTACTATCTGGATCTGCTATTTTACCATCTCAGGCTCCGGTCGTTTGTCGTGATCGACCTGAAGGTGGGCGAGTTTATCCCCGAGTACGCGGGAAAGATGAACTTCTACCTCTCGGCGGTCGACGATCTCCTCGCTCACCCGACAGACAATCCGAGCATCGGGATTGTTCTCTGCAAGACGAAGAACCACATCATCGCTGAGTATGCTTTAAAGGATATGACCAAACCGATCGGCGTTGCCGGATATGCGCTGACCTCCTCTCTTCCGGACGAGCTGATTGGGACACTGCCGACGGTGGACGAACTGGAAGGGGAGCTTGGCCAGCGGGAAGAGTAACCGCGGATGGGCACGGGGGACGCAGGACGCGATCCGCCGCTGCACCGGAACAGGTTTGCCGGAGTTCGCCGTCAGCTATGGGTTCCAGACAATCATCCGCCGGTCCGGGGTGGGGAGGAACCTTCGGGGAAACCATCGGGGTTAACCACAGTAGACTCAAAGAGGTGACGAAAGAGTACCCGCACGACATCATCGCGGCTATTCATGGTCTGGCCGAAAAAGGGCTTCTGGTGAGTGAGGGGTCGGGCAGGAGCACGTTCTACTACCGTCCCGGCCACCACTCGATGGAAAGTGAAGTGTTCGGAGCTCCCGGGATATGTTCGAAGTCGAGCTCCGAACATTTGGATACGTTGCGCGAGATTGCAAGGCCGGTCGGATCTGTGCGGAAAACGCCGAGGAAGGTAGTTGAGGCAACGATTCTCCGCCTCTGCGAGGGCAGATACCTGACCCTTGATGACATGGCCGATCTGCCCTCGCACCTTCGGTGCTCATGCTCCTGCTCGAAGCCAAGCTGCTTCTCAAGCTCCGAACGTTGTCCATCGCACCCTTCTGCCAGTCGCCTAAACCGGCCCGTGGGATAATAACAATCTGATCTATTTCGGAGGGGTTCGTGGAGATCATCGGGCCTCCTCCACTAGCCTACGTTTCCCTCAAACGACCCCCACCGCCCGGCGCTCCTGATGGAACGTCGTTCCGCCCCCTCAGGGCGCGGGCAGTGCAGGGCGATAGGTCCAAGCCGGAGAGATAGACAAGTATCCCTCCGGCCTGTTTACGTGGGGTTCTGGTCTCCTGCCGTTGAAGTGCAACTAGTGAGACCGGATGCGGCCGCGGTATCCGGGGCCGGCCCGCCCACCTGCCCCCCACCCGCAAAGGTTATATTTTTCTAACACATTGTTAGATATACATAACAGGTGACGCGATGAAGCGACGATACGCGATACAGATTGCGGCGGGAGCGGCTCTCGCGGCCGCCGGGCTCCTCCTCCCGTTTCTTACGAGCGGAACGGAGGTGCTCTCCTCCGTCCTGGTGACGATCGGTGCGGTGATCCTCATGGTGGCCGCCATGCGGCACCGGAGGTTCGGGGACGAGCGGGAGAGGGACGAGCGGACGCAGAGGATCGGGGCATACGGCCTCTCCTACTCGTGGTTCCTCACCCTCGTCTTCCTCGCGGTCCTCTTCTGGGTGGACTACCTCGGCGTCCTCGCCCTCACGGTCGAGAGCGTGCTCCTCTCCGCCATCCTGCTGATGGGGCTCTCCGCCCGGGTCTTCCAGTGGTACTTCTTCCGGCAGGGTGACGTGGCGTGAGACCCACGGCGCAGGCCGCGGAACCGTACCTGCTCCGGAAGGGGGGCGTGAGTTGAAGACGAGGATCAGAGAGCTCCGGGCGAAGACGGGGCTGACCCAGGAGGAACTGGCGCAGCAGGTCGGCGTCCGGCGGGAGACGATCGTCTTCCTCGAGAAGGGGAAGTACAACCCATCCCTGAAGCTCGCCTACAGGGTGGCCCGGGCGCTCGGCTCAACCATCGAGGAGGTCTTCATCTTCGAGGAGGAGGACCTGGCCTGACCGGATGCACGGGCTCCCACGAGACCCGCACGTGCAGGCCGGACCCTGCTCCGGGTCGGAGCCGGGGCTCCGGAGAGCAAACAAACAGGATGGAGCGGAAAACATCCGGGGCGGTATCGCAAGAGCGTAGCCGCAAAAAGATATTGGGGGCATTTTTTAAGTTAGAAATTCGAGAATAAAAGGTTTCCCCTTTTTATTTCCAGCATTTTAGGACCAAATTTCCATTCAGGCCACAATATCACCGTATTTAGAGGAAATTGATTTTTATCGGCGGACGAAGATATTTTATGGGGATGCCCCGAACATTCGGGATGAGCGCGGCGCAGAGGAACAATTCTCCGATTTTTCGCGAGATCCGTGTCAATCCTTTCTACCCTGCCGCTGCCCCGGCCTGGTCTCCCCGGCAGCGAGGCGGGAGCGGCAGGAGGGGCAGAACCCCGGCCCCTTCCGGTCGGTATCGGCGATGGTGTTTGAGAAGTGCATGACGCACCGCGAATCCTCGCAGTGAGCGAGCCCGAAGGTATGGCCGAGTTCGTGGACCGCCTCCACGACGGTCCGGCGCCGGAAGACCTCCGCATCCTCCGGCAGGCCATAGAACGACTGCCTGAGGCGGAGGAGGGATATCAGGGCCTTCTTCCGGTCGGCGATGCCGAAGACGAAGTTCATCCCCGGCAGGTAGAGGTCGACACCGGCGACCTCCAGCGCCCGGTCGGCGCCTGCGGCCTCGCCGGAAGACGGGAGGGACTCGAGCACCACCTCCGCGTCGTACTGGCCGCGGCCGGGGTTCAACGCGGCCGCAGGGAGCGGGACCCTCCCGGCCACCTTCACGTCCGCGGAGAAGATCCCCCCCAGAAACTCCCGGAGGGGCCGCAACTCCGCCGGATCTACCTTACCGACGGGGACGAGGACGATACTCATGCGGGCACCGGGCGCCGGGTATCGATCGGGGGGTACTTGAGAGTATCGGTCGGGACCGCAAGCTCACGCCCCGCAGTCGCCGTCCCCCCGCAGAATGCCGAAGAGCCGGACGAGCGAGACGAGGTCCTGCCGGTTGTGCTCCACCACCGGGACGAGCGGGCCTGGGTTGCCGGTCCGCCGGTAGGTCTCGTAGAACGCCGGCACCATCCCGCTCGGGATATCGTTCTCCCGGCCGATGCCGAGGACGCCGGCCTCGAGCGCACCGAGCCGGCAGGTGCCGAGCGAGTCCTTCCAGCGCCGGCGGGCGGGGGGGAGGATATCGAAGTGAGGCAGGGTGAGGTCCGCCGGGATGCCGTGGCGGGCGAGCCGGTCCCGGACGTAGGGGAGGTCGAACGCCCTGCCGTTGAAGGTGACGAGGGCCGCGTCGTCTGCCTCCAGGTCCGGAAGGACGGCGGCGAGCGCGGCCTTCTCCTCCGCGACCGATCGGAGGAGATACTGGCGGACGACGATCGAGCCCCCCTCGATCCGGGCGAGGCCAATGAGGATGATCGGCCGACCGGAGAGGCCCAGCGTCTCGATATCGAAGAAGAGAAGGTCCCCGGCGTCGTGGAACCGGCTGACCTCGAGGACGAGCGGGTCGGAGCAGCGGTGCCGCCGCCCGATCCAGTCCGCAAGGCCGCGGGTGTCTCCCCGCCCCACCGCGAAGAGGAGCCGGGCGGCCTCCCGGCCGTAGCGGGGGTGGCCCACGAGGTCCTCGACCGTCCGGTAGCCCTCCCGGTTCAGCCGCCGCCCGGTCGCCTCCCCGATCCCGCGGACCAGGGTAAGGTCGGCGAGGACGGCCGAGGCCGCCCGGTCCGGGTCCCGACCGTCGAGGTCCGCGGCAGACCGGGACTCGAGAACGTAGCACGTCCCGGAGGAGGTGTCGACCTCCCTCCCGCAGAAGACGTCCTCGATTCTCCGACCCCGGTAACCCGCGACGAGGTCGTCGTGGAGTTGCCGGGCCTGCCACAGCCCTCCTGCCGGATCGAACGGATGAATCATCTGCCGACAGAGGGTTAGATCCTGCCTGCATTCAAAGGTGATCGCCGCGCCGTGAAAGTGAGGGGGACGGGCCCGCCTTGCAGCCCGAAAGCCGGTTGTCCCGGGGCAGGGGCCGTCGCGACCGTATAAATACATTTGCGGGCAACAGAAGAGAGAGATGACCGCCTCCGGCAGCCCGCCGCGAGGAGGGGGGACACGATGAAGGTAACAGCGCTCCTGATCGATATCGACGGCGTCCTCTACGTCGGCGACCGCCCGGTCGCCGGGGCCGACCGGGCACTCCGGGAACTCGACCGGCGGGGGATACCCTACCGGTTCGTCTCGAACACCACCCGCCGCTCCCGCCGTTCGGTCGCCCGCCGCCTGGAAAGCCTCGGCTACGCCATCCCGGAGGCCTGGATCGTCACTGCCCCGGTCGCGGCCGCCGCACACCTGCGAGAGGGAGGCCGGACCCGCTGCTTCCTCCTCACCACCCCCGACGCCCGGACCGACTTTGAGGAAGCGGGCATCCGGGCGGTGGAAGAGGACGCCGACGCCGTCGTGGTCGCCGACGCCGCCGAAGGGTTCACCTACGAGAGCCTGAATACGGCGTTCCGCCTCCTCATGGAGGGCGCGGACCTCATCGCGCTCGAGAAGGACCGCTACTGGATGGGGGCGGACGGGTTGATGCTCTCGGCCGGGCCCTTCGCGGCCGCCCTCGAGTACGCCGGCGGGAAGACGGCGGAGGTGATCGGAAAACCCTCCGCGGAGTTCTTCCTCGGCGCGCTCCGCGGGATCGGGGCGGCCCCCGGCGAGGCCGCGATGGTCGGCGACGACATCCGCACCGACATCGGCGGCGCTCAGGCCTGCGGGATGAAGGGGGTCCAGGTCCGGACCGGGAAGTACCGGGAGGAGATCGTCCGCCAATCGGGGATCGTCCCCGACCTCGTCATCGACTCGCTCGCCGACCTCCCGGAGTACCTCTAGATGATGCGGCAACGGGCTCTCGTCCTGCTCCTCCTCGTCGCCGCGGTCCTCGGCGCCGGCTGCCTGGACGGGCTCCTGCAGCCGTCGGTCGTCGCCCCGGCGATCGTCCCGGTCGAGGGGGCGGCCCTCGACCGGACGCCGGTCCACGCCTTCCCCTTCGAGGACGGGTCGGGGACGATCCGGATCGACCCCGACCCGGCGGTCTATGCCGGTGCTAAAGGGGCGGATCGGCAACTCTACCTCAGGAAAGACCTCGGCCGGGAGGAGTGGATCCCGATCTATTATCTGGCGTTCGTCAACGACTCCTACCAGGAGCCCTTCTACGCGGACCTGCTCGCGGCCCTCCGCGAGATCCGCGACCGGGAGGGGCTCGACGACGACCGGTACCTCGAACTGATCGCCGCGTTCGTGCAGGCCGTCCCCTACAGGACCGACGCCTCGATCATCGAGCCGAAGTTCCCGATCGAGACCTACGTCGACGTCGAGGGGGACTGCGACGACAAGAGCCTCCTTCTCGCCGGGCTTCTGGCCCGGGAGGGCTATGGGGTCGCACTCTTCTACTTCGAGGACGAGGCGCACATGGCGGTCGGCGTGAGGAGCAGCGGGTGCTCCTACCGTGATACGGCGTATGCCTACATCGAGGCCACGAACGCGAGTTACGTGGGCATCGCGCCGGAGACGCTCTCGAACGGGGCGGCCCTCGCTACCGATCCCCTGGTGATCCCGGTCGGGGACGGTCCCCTCCTCTACGCGGCGTGCGGCGAGGTCCGGACGATCGAGCACGCCCTCTCCGCGTCGCGCGAGCGGGTCGGGGAACTCGAGCCCGAACTCGCGGTGCACGCCCGGGACCTCGAGAGCCGGAAGGAGGCTATCGAGGCGTTCGGCGCACGGTTGGCGGCCCTCTCCCGGTCCGGAGAGATCCGGGAGTACAACCGCCTCGTCCCTGAGCATAACGGGATGGTCCGGGAGTACAACGACGCGGCAGCGTCCTACAACGTCCTGCTCGAAGAGTCGCGGGCCGCGGTCGAGATCCACAACTACCTCGTCACCCATGCCCATGACCGGCCCGGCTCCTACCTCCGCGCCCGGGCATACCTCACGGCGTGAACCCGGCCGCGCTCACTCCCGGACGATGTAGCGGACCGAGGCAGGGGTTCCGGCCTCCTCCGCCTCGCCGCGGAGCCGGGCTACGGCGGTCTCGCAGTAGCCGGGGGAGATATCGATCCCGATGAACCGGCGGCCCAGCCGGCGGGCGGCAAGGGTGGTCGTCCCGGCGCCGTTGAAGGGGTCGAGGACCAGATCGCCCCGGTAGGAGAAGAGTTTGATCACCCGCCGCGGGAGTTCCTCGGGAAACATCGCCGGGTGCCGGAACTCCCGCATCCGGACCTCCGCCGGGAAGACCCACCGGGCAAAGACCCACTCCTTGAACTCGTCGCCGGTGATGTCGGCGTCCTCCTTCGCCCCGGTCTTCCGGTGGGTCTCCTTATCGAAGACCTCGATGAACTCCCAGGTATACTTCAGGTAGGGCATCGAGGGCGACTTCCAGCTCCCCCAGGCGGTGTACCGGGCGTTGTAGTTGTTCTTCTCCCAGAGGATCTCGGCCTTCCAGAGAAACCCGATAGCCAGGAGCTGGGACGAGATGATGTGGTGGGTGGGGACGTAGTCGGAGAAGAGCGGCTGGACGTTGACCGCCATCCGCCCGCCGGGCTTGAGGATACGGTAGCACTCCCGCCAGACCGCATCGAGCTTCTGGAAGTAGTCGCTCCACTCGCAGGCGTCGCTCGTGCCGCTGCCGGCGTAATGGTGCCCGAAGTTGTAAGGCGGGGACGTGAGAACCAGGTCGATGCTCTTATCAGGGATCTCCGGGAGGACCGTGATAGCGTCGCCGCAGATGATACTGTCCACGAACCGCCGGACGGCGCGGGGCTCGGGGGTCCGGGCGGCGCGTTTCGTGTCGCCCGTGTCCCGCCGGACCTTCTCCTTCCCTCCCGGGTTCGGTAAGCCTTCCCGCCGCATCCCGGCCGGACCCTCCGGGGTGCCAGTATGCCCCGGAGATGTTAAACGTAGCCCCCTGCCTCGCGGGGAATGCGGGGTGCCGGGGTGGTGGCGACGACGTAGATCGCCTTACGCATCTGGCTCCGCCGGACAACGGTCGGGTACCCGGCGGCCCGCTCGGCGAGGCAGGCGAACGTAGTGAATGCAGATCTCTCCATACAAGAAACAGGGCGAGAGCGGTATTTAACCGCGGGCCGTGCGCGGGGTGAAAGTGAAGGGACGCGGGAGCCTCCTGTCGGGTTTCGCCGACACAAAAGGCAATTCTCCCCCATAGCACCCTTTAAAGGCCCCAAATCCCTCGCCGGCCGAAACGGCAGGTGTTCTGGTGGCAAGGGTTAATGTATCCTCTGACAAATACATGAAACGGAGTGCCGTATGCTGGATATCAGTGATTTGCACGTGAGCGTGGATAGCACCGAAGTGCTCCACGATATCAACCTCCACATCGGACAGGGGGAGACTCATGTCCTGATGGGACCGAACGGCTCGGGAAAGAGCACGCTGCTCAAAGCCGTCATGGGGTTCGGCGGCTACGCGATCACGGCGGGATCAATCGTCTTCAAGGGGAAGGATATCACCGACGCGCCCATCCACGAGCGGGCCCACCTCGGGATCGGCCTGATGTTTCAGCACCCCCCGGCAATATCCGGGCTGAAGCTCGGGAAACTGCTCACCGCGACGTCAACCCTCGGAGGAGGCGCGATAGAGGCGCTCGCCCAGTCGGTCAATATGGAGCACTTCCTCGACCGCGACATCAACGTCGGGTTCTCCGGCGGCGAGATAAAGAGGAGCGAGGTCCTGCAGCTGAAGGTCCAGCAGCCCGATTTCATCATGCTGGACGAGCCGGAGAGCGGCGTCGATCTCGAGAACATGAACCTGATGGGCAAGGAGATCGCCGGCCTGCTCGAGAAGGACGTCCACATCGTCAACCGCCACAGGAGCGGCCTCATCATCACCCACACCGGCTACATCCTCGACTACCTCGAGGCCGACCAGGGGCACGTTTTGATCAACGGCGAGATCCGGTGCCACGGAAACCCCCGCGAGATCCTGCGGGTCGTCAAGGAGAAAGGATACGGAGAGTGTCTGCGTTGCAAACAGATGTAACCGATATGGAGCACCTCTCGGAGAAGGACCAACAACGCCTCGCCCTGACCGGCCTTGAGGTCGGGATGCAGAACCGGTGCGGAAGCTTCTTCCAGATCGACCAGAAGGTGGTCCAGACCACCTGCGGGGCCGAAGGGATCGAGATGCTCCCGATCAAGGTCGCCCTCGAGAAGTACGAATGGGTGAAGGACTACTACTGGAACGCCGTCCCGAAGGATAAGGACAAGTACACGCAGTTCATCGCGAAGCAGGAGAACCCCCAGGGCCTCGTCGTCATCGCCCACGAAGGCGCAAAGGTCGAGATGCCCCTCCAGGCCTGCCTCTTCCTCCGCGAGGAGCCGGTGCAGCATGTCCACAACATCTTCATCGCGAAGGAAGGCTCGGAGATCAACATCATCTCCGGCTGCGCGAGTTCTTCGCAGAAGGAGCACGGTGCGCATGTCGGGGTGACGGAGATCTACGTCGGCAAGGGCGCGAAGGTCACGTCCACGATGATCCACAACTGGAACCCGGGCATCAGCGTCTTCCCGCGGAGCGCCACGATCGTCGAAGAGGACGGCACCTTCCTCTCGAACTACGTCTGCATGCAGCCTGTCAAGCAGATCAACATGTACCCGACGGCCCGCCTGATCGGGAAGAACGCCGTCGCCCGGTTCTCGAGCATCATCGTCGCGACGCCGGGTTCACTCCTCGACCTCGGTTCCCGGACCATCCTCGCCGCGGAGAACACGAGCACCGAACTCATCACCCGGGCGATCACCACCGGCGGCAAGGTCATCTCTCGAGGCCACGTCCTCGGCGAGAAGGACAACACCCGGGGCCACATCGAGTGCAAAGGCCTGATCTTAAAAGACGGGATCATCCACGCCATCCCCGAGATCGAAGGGACCCTGACCGGCACCGAACTCTCTCACGAGGCCGCCGTCGGAAAGATCGCCCGCCAGGAGATCGAGTACCTCATGACCCGTGGGCTCTCGGAGGAAGAGGCCACCGCAACCATTATACGCGGGTTCCTGGATGTTAAGATCAGCGGCCTGCCTGCAGTCCTGCAGGCGCAGATCGACGCCGCTATCGACAAAGCGGAATCAGGCTTCTGACGCGCGAGGCACTATGGCGGAGACCGACCCCTACCGGAACGGACGCGAGGAGATGGTGGAGTTCCAGATCCGGGCCCGGGGGGTCAGGGACAAACGGGTCCTTGCCGCGATGCGGAAGGTCCCGCGCCACCTCTTCGTGCCGAAGGACTGGGAACGGGCAGCCTACGAGGACCGGCCGCTCCCGATCGGCGAGGGGCAGACCATCTCCCAGCCCTACATCGTCGCCGTCATGACCGAGCAGCTCGACCTCTCGCCGGAGGACCGGGTCCTCGAGATCGGGACCGGCAGCGGCTACCAGGCCGCAATCCTCGCGGAACTCGCCGGCACGGTCATCTCCATCGAACGTCTCCCGGATATCGCCGACCGGGCACGGCAGAACTTCGCCCGGGCGGGGGTCACCGGCGTTAAGGTCGTCGTCGGCGACGGCACGGAGGGCTACCCTCCGGAAGCGCCGTACGACGCCATCATCGTCACGGCGGCATCCCCCACGATCCCCGAACCCCTGGTCGAGCAGCTCGCCGAGGGCGGGCGGTTGATCGCCCCGGTCGGGCCGCGGGAGTGCCAGGACCTCGTCAAACTCGTCAAGCACGAGAGCAGGGTGGAGACGATCCCGCTCGGCGGGGTCTGTTTCGTCCCGCTGATCGGGCAGTTCGGGTGGAGAGGAGAGGAAGGCCCGTGACGGTCTACGAGATCACCCGGGACCTCTCCGCAGACGCGGTCCTCTACCCCGGAGACGTCCGGCCCCGGTTCCAGGAGATCGATACCGGCCAGTACCGGGTGACGGAGATGACCCTCGGGACTCACACGGGGACGCACATCGACGCCCCGTCCCATTACGTCGGGGGGGGCATGACGGTCGACGCTATCCCCCCCGGCGTCCTCGTAGGGCCGGCACGGGTGCTCGACTGCACCGACGCGGAACGGCTCATCGGTCCGGACCACCTCGCCGGGCGCCTCGCCGGAACCCGGACGCTCCTCCTCAAAACCTGGTTCTCGGGGCGGCGGGAGTTCGATCCCGGCTACCCGTCGCTCTCCTCTGAAGCGGCGAAGATGGTCGTCGAGGCCGGGATCACCTGCCTCGGCACCGACGCCCCCTCGATCGAGGAGTTCGATTGCGACGGCTCGGTCCACCGGCTCCTGCTCGGGAGCGGGACGGTCGTCCTCGAACTCCTCGATCTTGCGGCCGTGCCGGAGGGGGAGTACTTCATGGCGGCGCTGCCGCTGCGGATCAGGGGTGCCGACGGGTCGCCCGTGCGGGCGATTCTCTGGGATAAGGAGGAATTTGCGTGAGTTTCTGGCACGAGGCAATCGGAAAGATCGAGGAAGTGATCAAGGAGAGCGGGGTCGAAGACGGGGTCGTGACGCTCGAAGTGACCTACGGCGGGGACGTCTGCCAGTATCCCAGGGGTGTCCGCATGGAAGGGCACTTCGGGGGGAAGACCGGGCAGTTCGTCACGAGCGACCCGGTCCGGGCCAACACCCGGATCTCGTTCATGTTCGGCTCGGCGCTTGCGAACCCCAAACAGCGGGCGGCGGCAGGCGCGATCGTCAACACCGTCTCGGCGTTCTTCCTCCTGGCACGCAGGCTCCGCCCCTGCACCCCCGACTGCTACGGCCCCTGCCTCGCGGAACTCTCCCGCGAGGTCGCCGGGAAACAGGTCTACCTGGTCGGCCCGATGCCGGTGCTTGAGAAGGCCCTCGCGGGCCAGACGGTCGACTCGCCCGAAGCGGCCGATCTCCTCCTGGTCGCCGGGGACGGCCTGGCGACCGACGCAGGGGTCGCCTGCATCGACGAGTACCGGGGGAAAAAGAGGATGATCTTCCTCGGCCCCTCGACCGCCGGGGTCAGTGGCCTCTTAACTATCGAGCACTGGTGTCCTTACGGCCGATGAATACCTTTTTTTAGGGAAACAAGGATTATACAGGAGTATGCTTTTCGGCTCTTCCGGAATCCGGCAGGAGTTCAGCTCCGGCCTCGTCGACCTCGCGCTTCGTATCGGGGCTGCCGTCGCGGGCGGCGCCTCAAACATCGCCGTGGGCAGGGATACCCGCACGACGAGCGAACTTCTTGAACACTGCGTCGTCACCGGGATGCTCTCGGCCGGTGCAACCGTCCATACCTGCGGCGTCGCGCCCACCCCGACCGTCGCCCACGCGACGGGATGCGTCGACGCGGGATGCATGATCACCGCCTCGCATAACCCCGAGTCCTACAACGGGGTGAAACTCTTCAACCCCGACGGGTCCTCGTTCACCCTCCGGCAGCAGGCGGCGATCGAGGAAGCGCTCGAAGCGACCCACTGGAAGAGCTGGGCCGAGCAGGGGCGCGTCGTCTCCATCGATGCGGTGGAAGCCCACCGCGAGGCGATTCTCGAGAAAATCAGCCTCTCGCGGCCGATCGACGTCGTGCTCGACTGCGGCAACGGCGCCGCGAGCGTCATCAGCCCCGACCTCCTCGCAGCGGCGGGAGCGACCGTCACCGGCCTGAACTGCAACGTCTTCGGCCGGTTTGCCCGGCCCTCTGAACCGCTCGAGGCGAACCTCCCCTACGCCGGAGAACTCGTCAGGAAGCGGGAGGCCGCGTGCGCGATCATCCACGACGGCGACGCTGATCGGATGATGGCCTTTGACGAGCGGGGCCGCTACATCGACGGGGACCACCTCCTGATGCTCTTTGCGAAGTATCTCGACCGGAAGCGCGTCGTCACGACCGTCGACGCCTCGATGGCGATCGAGGAGATCGCCGAGGTCCACCGCACCCCCGTCGGGGACAGTTTCGTCTCTGAGGAGCTCCTCTCCTGGGGAGACTTCGGCGGCGAGGCCTCGGGGAGCTGGATCTTCCCCGAACATTCCTACTGTCCGGACGGGATCTACGCCGCGGCCCTGCTCTGCGAGATCGCGTCCGAGTGGTCGATCGCAGAAGAACTCGACCGGATGCCCCGCTACACCCTTCTCCGGGAGTCCTACCGCATCCCCTCGCCCCGCCAGGTCATGACGGCGATGGGGGCCGACGAACCGACCCACGGGGTCCGGTTCGAGGACGAGGACGGCTGGTATCTGGTCCGGGCGAGCGGCACCGAGCCGAAGGTCCGGATCACGGCCGAGGGCAGAACCCCGGCAAAAGCGAAGGAGATGCTTGAACTGGGCCACGCCGCCCTTGAGAAGGCGAAGCGCAGTCAGGAGTGAGTCTATGCAGTGTGTCGTACTTGCAGCAGGAGAAGGGAAACGGATGCGCCCCCTGACCGCCCGGCGCCCGAAGGTGATGCTCCCCATAGCGAACCGCCCGATGATGGAACACCTGGTCCTCGCGGCCCGCGATGCCGGGATCACCGAGTTCATCTTCGTCGTCGGCTACTTCGAACGCGAGATCCGGAACCACTTCGGGGACGGGAGCACGCTCGGCGTGAAGATCGCCTACGTGACCCAGCGGCACCAGCTCGGCACCGCCGACGCCCTGCGTGCGACGGCGGGGATGGTCACCGACAGGTTCCTCCTCTTGAACGGCGATATGGTCTTAAAGACTGACGATATCCGGGAGTTCTGCACGAGGAACGCACCGTGCGTCGGGATCCACGGGACCGACCACCCGCAGGACTACGGCGTCGTGACGGTGGAGGAAGACCGGATCACCGGCCTCGAGGAGAAGTCGGAGCACCCCAAAAGCAACCTGATCAACGCGGGCGCCTACCTCTTCAACCCCGATATCTTCGACCTCATCACCAGGATCGGGATATCCGGCCGCGGAGAGTTCGAACTGACCGACGCCCTCGAGTCTTATATCAGAGAAGGGAAGCTCACCGCATACCCGCTGGACTACTGGCTCGACGTCGGGCAGCCCTGGGACCTCCTCGACGCGAACGGAGCGCTCCTCGGTGCGATGCAGCACGAGCAGCACGGCACCGTCGAGAACGGGTGTACCCTTCCCGAGACGGTCAGCATCGGGAAAGGGACGGTGATCCGGGCCGGGACCTACATCGAGGGGGCCTGCGTCATCGGCGAGAACTGCGTCATCGGCCCCCACGCCTACATCCGTGGTTCGACCGCCATCGGTGATAACTGCCATATCGGGCACGCGACCGAGATCAAGAACTCCATCGTCATGCCGGGAACAAAGATCCCGCACTTCAACTACATCGGCGACAGCGTCATCGGGAGCGGGTGCAACTTCGGCGCCGGCACCAAGGTTGCGAACCTCCGGCACGACAACGGGGCGGTGAAGGTCTGCGGGAAGTCGACCGGCCGGAGGAAGTTCGGCGCCATCATCGGCGACGATGTCCTCTTCGGGATCAACTGCTCGGTCAACGTCGGGAGCCTCATCGGCAGCAACACCCGGGTAGCCCCCCACTCGCTCGTGGAAGGGTGCATCGAGGAAGGATCGATCATCAGGTGAGGGAGAAGATGCAGGCAGTCATTCTAGCAGCAGGAGAAGGGAGCCGCCTCCGGCCGCTGACCCGGAGCAAGCCCAAAGCCATGCTCCCGGTCGCGAACCGGCCGATCATCGAGTACGTCATCGATGCCCTCCTCGAGAACGGGATCCGCGATATTGTGGTAGTCGTCGGCTACAGGAAGGAGGACGTCATCCGGCACCTCAACCGGCTCGACGCCCCGATCGAGGTCGTCGTGCAGGAACGGCAGCTCGGGACCGCCGACGCCCTCCGGGCGGCCGAGTCGGAGATCACGGAGGACTTCCTCGTCCTCCCCGGCGACAACTACATCAACGCGGAGTCGGTCGCCCGGATCAAACAGGAGCGTAACGCGATGCTCGTCGCCGAACACCCGAACCCCTCGAACTTCGGGGTCGTGGTGATCAGAAACGGCCTCGTCCGCGAGATCATCGAGAAGCCCGAGGACGCCCCGACGTTCACCGTCTCGACCGGGGTCTACTCGTTTACGCCCGACGTCTTCTCCTTCCTCCGGACGACCGAGATCCCCGACGCCCTCGCTGCCATGATCGCGGCGGGCCGGCGGATCCGGGCGATCCCGGCGGACGACTGGCAGGACGCCATCTACTCCTGGGACCTCCTGAAACTGAACAGCCGGATGCTCAAAAGCGTCCGCCCGAAGATCGGCGGGCAGATCGATGCGTCCGTCATCCGGAGGGGGGTGGTCCGCATCGGGACCGGAACGACGATCGGGCCGAACACCGTCATCTACGGCCCCGTCACGATCGGGGACAACTGCAACATCGGCCCGAACTGCGTCATCATGCCCGACGTAAGCATCGGCGATAGGGTGGTGCTCGAACCCTTCACCTACACCGCCGACTCGCTCATCATGAACGACGTCAATATCGGGTCTCATTCACGTATCGTCTCGGCCGTCTTCGGCCAGGGGTGCATCCTCGCGGACCATACCACCACCTACCCGTCTGCGAGTTACATCGAGGTCGGAGGGCGGCCCCAGAAGGAGGAATTCGGCGCAGTCCTCGGTGAAGGCGTCCGAGCGGGACCCTTCACAACATTTAAAAACTGTATAGCAGGTAACAGTGTCACCATCGAGGGGGGGAAGACGGTAGTCGGCCTCCTCGAGGATGGCACCCGGGTGATGTAGATGTGTGGTATTGTCGGCTACATCGGAAGACGGGACGCAACGCCGGTCCTGATCCAGGGATTGAAACGGCTTGAGTACCGGGGCTACGATTCGTTCGGGATCGCAACGGTCGGGAGCGCGATCGAGGTATACAAGAAGATGGGGAGGATCTCGGACGGCGAGGCCGGGGCAGCCCATCTCCACGGGTGCACCGGGATCGGGCACACCCGGTGGGCAACGCATGGCGAGCCCAACGACGTCAACGCCCACCCCCACACGGACTGCACGGGGAAGATCGCCGTGGTCCACAACGGGGTCATCGAGAACTACAGCGAGCTCAAACGGCAGCTCCTGGCACGCGGCCACATCTTCCGGTCGGAGACCGACACCGAGGTGATCGCCCATCTCATCGAGGAGCATTACGACGGCGATCTCCTCGCGGCGGTCAACGCGATCCTCCCCGAACTCCATGGCTCGTATGCGGTCCTCGCGATCGCAGAGGACACCGAGCAGATCGTCGCCGCACGGAACGCGAGCCCCCTCGTCCTCGGGGTCGGGGATGCTGAGGTCTTCGCCGCCTCGGACATGACGCCGCTCCTCGAGTACACCGAGCGCGTGATCTACCTCGAGGACGGCGACGTCGCCGATCTCACCCCCGACCGTTACACCGTCTACCACGACGGCCGGACCGTGGACCGCCCGGTGGAACTGATCAGCTGGTGCGTCGAGGATACCCGGAAGGGCGGGTTCGACCACTACATGTTAAAGGAGATCTTCGAGCAGCCCCAGTCCTTCTACGAGACCATCCGGGCCGGCATCGACGATCGTATCAGGCAGATGGTGTTGGAGGCCGAGGAGATCACCCTGGTTGCCTGCGGGACATCCTACCACACCGCCCTGATCTTCAAGTATCTCGCAGAAGCGCTCTGCAACATCCCCGTGCGGGTCGAACTCGGGTCGGAGTTCAAGTACTTCACCCCCCCTCTCCACGGCCTCGTGATCGCGGTCTCGCAGTCGGGTGAGACCGCGGACACGATCGCCGCCCTGAAGATGGCGAAAGCACGCAACTGCCCCACGCTCGCCATCACCAACATGCAGGGGAGCACGGTCACCCGCGTCGCCGACCAGACCCTCCTGATGCGGGCGGGCCCGGAGATCGGCGTCGCCGCGACCAAGTCCTATACGGCGCAGCTTGCGGCGCTGATGGAGATCGTCAACGTGCGGTGCGACGGGGCGTTCGACGACGTCCTCTCGCACGCCCATCTCGCCATCGGCGACGTCCTCCTCCATGAGATCAAAGAGGCGGTCGCCCTCTGCGCGGGTGCCGAGCACGTCTTCTTCGTCGGAAGGGGAGCGTTTTACCCGGTCTCCCTCGAGGGCGCCTTAAAGATGAAGGAGATCAGCTACGTCCACGCCGAAGGGTATGCGGCGGGCGAACTCAAGCACGGGCCGTTCGCCCTCCTCACCGCGGAGACGCCGGTGGTCGCCGTCTGCACCCCCGGCCCGACCTACGGCGTGATGGCCTCGAACATCAAGGAGATGAAGGCGAGGAAAGCCCCGGTCATCGCCCTCGGCGTCGTCGGGGATACGGAACTCGCCGAGATCACGGACATCTTCATCCCCATCCCGAACACACACCTTCTCGTGCAGGTGCTGACCGCGTCGGTCGTCCTCCAGCTGCTCGCGTACCACACCGCCTGTGCCCTGCAGTGCGACGTCGACAAACCCCGTAATCTGGCAAAGAGCGTGACTGTTGAATGATTGAGTATGGACGTAACGCCCTCGGCGAGGGGGCGACGATATTCGAGCCGGTGACCGTCGGGTTTCCCTCCCGCGACCGGATGGGAGAGAGCGACTACCAGGGCACCAGCATCGGGAGGAACGCGACTCTCCGGTCGGGCACCGTCATCTACTGCGACGTCGTGATCGGCGAGAACTTCCAGTCCGGCCACAACGTGCTGATCCGCGAAAAGACCGTCATCGGGAACCGCGTCGCGATCGGGACGGCGGCGGTGATCGAGGGCGACTGCACGATCGGCGACGACGTCCGGCTGCAGAGCATGGTCTACGTACCCACCGGCGCCCGGATCGGCAACCGGGTCTTTGTCGGCCCGAACGCCGTCCTGACGAACGATCGCTACCCGCCGGGGCCCCACGAGGGCCTCCGCGGCCCGGTGATCGGCGATGATGCGGTCATCGGCGCGAACGCGACGATCCTCCCCGGCGTCGTCGTCGGGGAGGGGGCGTTCGTCGCGGCCGGAGCGGTCGTCACAAAGGACGTCCCGCCGAGGATGCTCGCGGTCGGCGCACCGGCACGGTTCCGGCCGCTTCCCCCGGAGGCGAAACGGTGAAGCGGGAGATCCCGGTCGCCCGGCCGCTCGTCGGTGAGGAGGAGGTCGAGGCCGTCAGCCGCGTGCTCCGGTCGGGGATGCTCGCCCAGGGCTCGGTCGTCACGGAGTTCGAGTCACGATTCGCGGAGTACTGCGGCGCCGCCCACGCCGTCGGCGTCAACTCGGGGACGGCCGCCCTCCACGCGGCCCTCCTCGCCGCCGGGGTCGGGCCGGGGGACTCGGTGATCGTCCCGGCGTTCACGTTCTTCGCGACGGCTTCAAGCGTCTCGATGTGCGGTGCGACGCCGATCTTTGCCGACGTCGATTCCGCGACGTTCAATATCGACCCCGAATCGGTCGCAGACCTCATCCGCGACGACACCCGGGCGGTCATCGGAGTCCACCTCTTCGGGCAGCCCTTCGACGTCGCCGCCGTCCGCGAGGTCTGCGACGACCGCGACCTCGTCCTCATCGAGGACGCGGCCCAGGCGCACGGCGCGGAGTACGGCGGGAAACGGGCCGGGAGCCTTGCCGATCTCGCCTGCTTCTCGTTCTACCCCACGAAGAACATGACCACCGGCGAAGGGGGGATCGTCACGACCGATGACGACACCCTCGCGGAGAGGGTCCGGCTCCTGATCAATCACGGCCAGAGCCGGAAGTACCTGCACTCGGCCGTCGGCTACAACTACCGGATGACGAACATCGCCGCCGCCATCGGGCTCGTGCAGCTCGGCCGGGTGGAGGGGTTCAACGAGCGCCGGATCCATAACGCCCGCTACCTCGACCGCCACCTTGCAGGGACGGGGCTCGTCACGCCCCATGTCTCGCCGGGCGTCCGGCACGTCTACCACCAGTACGTGGTGAAGGTCCCCGCCGGCTACCCGCTCACGCGGGACGGGTTCATGAGCGCCCTCGCGGAACGGGGGATCGGCACCGCCGTCCACTATCCCATCCCCGTCAACCGGCAGCCGGTCTATGAAAACGGCAAAAGCGCTTCCTGCCCGGTATCGGACGACCTCGCGGCCTCGGTCGTGAGCCTCCCCGTCCATCCTGCGGTGACCGACGAAGAACTCTCGTACATCTGCGACGCGGTCCGGGACCTCCGGGCCGCCTGAACCGATAGCCATGCGAATCCTGCTCGTCTCCACCCAGGACTACATCCACCACCCGATCCCCTCGAGGCACCACAACATCTTCGAGGAGCTCGCGAAGCGGCACGAGGTCCACGTCCCCCACTTCCACGTCAGCAGGGGCAAGGAGCGCGAGACCCTCCTTCACGTCCACGAGGCGACGCAATTCGCCGTCGAGAGTCCGTTCCTCCACTACACATTCAACGCGCCCTGCCACTACCGCGTCATCCGCGATATCATCCGCGACCACGATATCGATATCGTCGTCGGCGCCCACGTCCTCGCGGGGACGGCGATGGTCCGTGCGGCGAAGAAGGCCGGCGTCCCGGTGGTCTTCGACCTCAAGGACTGGTTCCCCGACTCCGCGGCCGCCTACTACAAGAACCCGGGGATTAAGTGGCTGCTCCGGGAGGGCGTCCTCGCCATCACCCGCTACAACCTCGACCACAGCGACGTCGTCACGACGGTCTCGCCGGGGCTCGTCGAGAAACTCAGGAGTTACGGCTACGAGGCGGAACTGATCACGAACGGGGTCAACACCGATCTCTTCCACCCGATGGACGGCGGGACGATGCGGTCCGCCCTCGGGATCGCCCCCGACGCCTTCGTGCTCGGCTTTGCGGGAGCGGTCGAGCGGTGGTACGCCCTCGACGAGGTGATCCGGGCGTTCCCGGCGATCCGGAAGGAGCACCCGAACGCGGAACTCCTGATCGTGGGAGGCTCGCTCTTCACCGGCTACCTCGAAGAGCTCCGGGCCCTCGCGGCAGACCTCGGCGTCGGCCGCGAGGTGCACTTCACCGGGGCCGTTGACTACCGCGACCTCCCCGGCTACGTCGCCCCGATGGACCTCTGCCTCATCCCGCTCTCCCCCCCCCAGTGGGTCGATATCGCCCTGCCGAACAAGTACTTCGAGTATTCGGCCTGCGGGAAACCGATCCTCTCCACCCCCATCCCCGATATGCTCCGGATGAGCGGCGGCCGGATCGCCGTCTACCGGGACGCGCAGGAGTTCATGGAGAGGGTCGACGAGGCGGCCCTCGGTCCGGGGCGGGCACCTGCCGGGGTGGAGGAGCACAGCTGGAAGAAGAAGGCGGAAGCCTTCGAAACGATTTTTGCCCGGCTCACAGGAAAACTCCGTTAAACACTCCCCCGTTTTGCCTCCCCGGATACGCCAAGGTTATTAATGGTTCGAAGGGAAACAGATGCATAACAAGGAGGGTCCAATGGCTCACGTGGATCTCGAAAAGTACCGACCATACCTCATCATTGGTTTTATCGTCCTCTTCACCGTGCTCGCGTTCTGGACGCGGGGTCTCCCGGCGGAGGGACTGGTGACCGCCGACGGCGTCAATCTCCTGGGCAACGACCCCTGGTATAACCTCCGTCAGGTCGAGCAGACCGTCGCGAACTTCCCCGGCTACGCCTGGTTCGATCCGATGACGCTCTACCCGAGCGGCGACGTCGTCTACTGGGGGCCGCTCTTCATCCAGATCATGGCGGCGCTCTGCGTCATCGTCGGCGCGACGACGCGGCCGGAGATCATGGTGGTGGCATCGTGGGTCCCGCCGCTGATGGCCGCGGCGATGGTACCGGTCACCTACCTGCTCGCGAGAAAGATCGCCGACTGGAAGACCGGGATCCTCGCTGCCGGCCTGATCGCCGTTGTCAGCGGGAACTACGCCTACCGCTCCCTCTTCGGGTTCGTCGACCACCACATCGCGGAGACGCTCTTCTCGACGATCTTCGCCCTCGCCTACGTCGTCGCGCTGCTGGCCACCCGCGACCGTCCGTTCTCCCTCGCGGACCGGAGCAGCCTCACGGTCGAGAACCTGAAGGCCCCGGTGCTCGCCTCGGCGCTCGCGGGCGTCGGGTACCTCCTCGGCTTCTTCAACATGCCGACGATGATCCTCTTCGCGCTGATCGTGGCGGGGTTCACCCTGGTCCAGTTCTTCATCGACTTCTTCCAGGACCAGAGAAGCGACTACCTGGTCCTCGTAAACGCCGTCACCTTCGGCGTCGTGATCCTCGGGACCGTGGCGTTCGGCTTCCCGCACCCCGGCATCGACCTCTCCCGCTACACGGTCGGGCACGTCATCGCCTCCGCCGCCCTCATCGCAGGGACGCTCGCGCTTTACGGCCTTGCGACCTACCTCCGCGGGCGCCCGAAGTACTACTTCCCGGCCGCGCTCGCAGGGGTTGGGCTCGCCGCCGTCGTGGTGCTCTTCGTGGCCCTGCCGGAGATCTATGCCCTCCTGGTCTCGAGCCTCTTCGCCTTCTTCGGCGAGCAGCCGATCACCACGACCGTCCAGGAGGCCCGGGCCTGGTCGTTTGATTCGGCATGGATGACGTTCCACTGGGGTCTCCTTCTTGCAGCCGGCGGGATCGCCGCCCTGCTCTGGTGGAGCCGCGAGAAGGCGAACCCCGCTCACATCTTCGTCGTTGTCTGGTCGCTGGTCATCCTCGCCTCGACGATGGCGCACGTCCGCTACGAGTACTACCTCGCCGCAAACATCGCCCTGCTCGCCGCGGTCTTTGCAGGAGCGGTCCTGAACGTGACCTGGAAAGAGGTTACGCGCCTCTTCGGGTCCGTCAGTTCTGCCGCCGCCTCAAACCCCGGAACCACGGAGAAGCAGGAAGAGCCGGCAAAGAAGGGGAAGAAGGGAGGAAAGGCTCCCGAGGCTAAAAAGCCGAAGGCCTCCGCGAAAGGCCAGCCGGACTACCTGAAGGTCGGGGCCTTCGCGGCGGTCGTCGCCATGACGCTCCTCTTCGCGGTGAGCTCCCTCCAGGCGAACATCGCTCTCGGCTCCAACTCCCGCTACGGCGGGATCGACTCGCAGTGGACTGAAGCGCTCGAGTGGATGGGTGCAAACACCCCCGACCCCGGCGTCGACTACCTGGCCATCCTCGACCAGAAGACCTTCACCTACCCCGAGACCTCTTACGGTGTCATGTCCTGGTGGGACTACGGCCACTGGATCACCTTCCTCTCGAAGCGGATCCCGAACAACAACCCCTTCCAGCACGGGGTCGCCGGCCCGAACGGGTCCGCGGTCTACTTCGTCTCGACCGATGAGGCGGCCGCGAACCGGGTCCTCGACAACATCGGCACCCGTTACATCGTCACCGACATCCAGCTCGCCACCGGGAAGTTCCACGCCCCGGCGACCTGGGCCGACCCCGCCGTCGGGAACACCCGGTTCGAACCCCGGTTCTTCGTCCCCGCGAGCGCGGGCTCGACGAGCCACCAGGTGATCCCGTTCTATAACCGGGAGTTCTACCTGACGATGATCTCCCGCCTCCACAACTTCGACGGGTCCATGACCGACCCGACGGTGCCGGTGATCTACGCCGAGTACCGCGACGCAAGCACCGCAAACACCTCGCTCCCCGTCATCACGCGCACCGAGCAGGTGAACGCCACCGAGGGCGCCGCCGCGGTCGAGGCCTACAACAGGAACGCACCTCCCGGTTCCCACGCCGTGCTCTTAAACCTCTACTACCAGTACCGCGGCGACTCGATCCTCCAGCCGGTCGAGCGGGTGCCGGCGCTCCAGCACTACCGGCTCGTCCACGAGACGCCCCAGAACATCTACGGCAACGTCGGCGCGAATGGTCCCGACCTGAAGGCGGTCAAGATATTCGAGTACGTCCCGGGCGCCGTGATCAAGGGCGACGGCATCATCGAGGTGCCGGTCACGACGAACACCGGCCGGACGTTCACCTACCGGCAGGAGAGCGTGAACGGCACCTTCGTCGTCCCCTACGCGACCGACGGCGCCGGTGAGGTGAAGACGACGGGATCGTACCGGATCGCGGGCACGGGCCAGACGTTCGACGTCTCCGAAGAGGATATCCTGCAGGGACGCACCATCAACTAGAAGGATGCGGACTTCGGTCATCTACGGTGACATCTTCACCAGACACGATATGGAGGCTCATCCCGAGTCGGGCGCCCGGTTGCGGGTAGCCCTCTCGGGTGTCCCCGATAATGTGCGGTGGCGCGCCCCGGTCCGGGCCACCGAAGAGGACCTGGAACGGGTCCATCTTCCCCGCTACGTCCGCTGGGTCAGAGAGATGGCGACCGGGACCTGTTTTTTGGATCTGAACACCTACGTCACCTGCCACTCCTTCGAGGCAGCCTCCTACGCCGCCGGGTCGACCTATGCCGCCGTCGAGCGGGCGCTTGAGGGCGAGCACCTCTTCGCCCTGGTCCGTCCGCCGGGGCACCACGCGGAGCCCGACCGGGCGATGGGATTCTGCCTCTTCAACAACGCCGCCGTCGCGGCGGCGAAAGCATTGCAATCGGTCGACCGGGTGGCGATCCTCGACTGGGACCTCCACCACGGCAACGGGACGCAGAAGGCGTTTTACGGGAGCGACCGGGTGCTCTACTGCTCGGTGCACGAGGAGAACAGTTTCCCCAAGACCGGGTGGATCGACGAGATCGGGACCGGGGCGGGCCGGGGCTACACCCTCAACGCCCCGCTCGCGGCAGGATGCACCATCGCCGATTACCGGTATCTCTTCGCCGAGGTCTTCGTCCCGGCGATCGTCCGGTTCCGCCCCGACGTCCTGATCGTCTCCGCCGGCCAGGACGCCCTCGCCGACGACGAGCACGGGCGGATGAACCTCGTGCCCGACGACTACGGCACGCTCACCGGGATGCTGGTCGACGGCACGGACCTCCCCCTCGCGCTGACGCTCGAGGGGGGTTACGGCCCGTCGCTCGGCGAGGGGATCGCCGCTATCTTCCGGGCCCTCCGGGGGGAGCGGCCGGTCCCCGCGGAGAGGCCGCTCCACCGGGGGACGGAGCGGGTCGTCGAGATCCTGAAGAAGGTTCGGTTTTACTAAACGACGTTCCCTCAGGAACGGAGTTCGAGCACCGTTAGGTGCGAGGTGCGAGCAGCCGGAACTTGAGATAACGCGAAGCGTTTTCGAGCGCGACGTTCCCTCAGGAACGGAGTTCGAGCACCGTCAAATGCGAGCGGCGATGGGCCGAAGGAGCGGGACAGGTGCAACTGCGGTGCCGGTGCGGAGTTAGGGGTTACCAGAGTCTCACGCGAAGCCGCGAAGAACGCGAAGTAGGTCAGCTGTTGACAGCCCCCTTCGCGGCTTCGCGCTCTCGCACCTAACGGTGCTCATGCTCCGGACGTTCCGTCCGTCGCACTTCGCGTGAGATTATGTCATCCCTCTTGCGCTGTCGACTCACGCAAAGAGAGCCTCACCCCTGCGCGGACCGCTTCCGGTCGGGGTCCATGTAGGATACCTCGAATCCGGGCATGACGACCCGCACCACCGGCACCGCCGTCCGCGAGAGGTCGCAGACGCAGACCCGGTCCGTGTGGGGCCCGACCTCCTCGAGCACCCGCCGGATGTCGAGGTCGAACCGGGGCGTGCTCGCGTCGGGCACCCCGGCGATATCGAGGGTCTCCGCGTCGGCAAACCACATCCGGTTGATCCGCTTCAGCCGGTCGTAGCCTGCCTTCCGGAGGACCAGTTCCCGGCCGGGGTCGGTGCGGCCGCCCTGGAGGTAACTCCCCCGGCTCTGGGCGACCTCGGTCAGCGCCCGGAGCGCCGCGATCTCCGGGGATAGGTGGGTCCCCGATCCGATGACGAGCATCGCCGGATCCTTCGTGACGGTGTCGTCCGCGGCGGCCGCGACGGTGGGGATGCCGGTCTTTCCGTCGAGCAGCCAGAGGTGGATCGCGATCCCGTTCTCCTCGAACCGATCGAGGACTTCGCGGGCGGGCGAGGCGCGCTCTATCGTGAGACGGCGGCCGAGATTGCGGTTCCGCTCGGCGATGCTGAGCGCGTCCCGCTCGATAACCTCAAAGAGGGCGTGCAGGATCGCCTCCTCGACGACGTTGCCGGATGCAAGCCCGTTCGTGTCGCTCCGGAAGAACGGCACGGCCATACCGAGCGAGTCGTAGGGGTGGAAGACGGCGTTGCTCGGGAGGTAGACCTCCTCGTCGTTTAAGATGTCCCACCCCGGCGTCCAGTGGAGTTTCTCCCCCTGCACGAGTTCCCGCGGGACGATCAGGTCCTCCGGGTGGACCGCCCGCCCGGGCCCGATCTCCTCGTAGGTCGCGTACTCCATCCGGTCGCCCCGGTACTCGGCGCAGTAACGCTCGAGCGCCTCCATCATCGCCGAGACCCGGGCATGGATCGGCTCCCTGCCCTTCCCGGCGTGGGCACGGACTCCTCCCCGGGCGGCCCCCGGCCGGAGTGCCGTATAGACCGGGATCCCGAGACGGTCCAGAGGCGTGACGTCCACGATCTCCGTAACCCCGATCTCCCCCATCAGCGGCTCCACTGCGGCGCGGGTCTCTTCAGGGGACCGGGAACGGTGCGTTCCATCAAAGTACAACTTCTCTACGGGGCGAATCGTGATTGCCATTCAAGATCCCTTTGGAGGTGATACCTTAATAGTATGGCAGATGTACTCTAACTTCGTATGAGCACGGATGACGTGAGCGTGGGCGCACTCGTCCGGTATCCCCGCACCGGCACGACCGGGAAGGTCGTGCGGGTCGAGGAGATCGAAGGCCGGCAGTATGCCGAGATCGATACCACCGGGCTCTACTACCAGGTGGACGAGCTCATCAGCGCCGACCGCACGGCCGCGCCCACGGAGAGAAGAGAGCGCTCCCTCGAAGATTACATCGAGGAGCACAGGGAACTGCAGGAGCAGCTCGAGAAGGTCTGGGAGAAGGGGACCGACCAGAGCTGCGACGGCGGCGGCTAACCCTCGATCGGTATGGTGGTGAGTTTCACCGCCTCGACACCTTTTTGTGCCATCAGCCGTTCCGTGATATCCTTGAGTATGGTCCCGTCCCCCCGGACCAGAATAACCTCAAGACACCTGTTGTGAGTCACGTGCGAGTGGAGGGATGCCTGAATGTTGCCGGCATACTGGTGCTGGATCTCGGTGAGCGTCTGGAGCAGACCCCGCTGGTCGTGGTCGTAGACCAGGGTGATGACGCCCTGGCGCTCCCCTTTGACGTCGGATATCCACTGGTAATGAGTGATGTAACTCCGTATTGAGTCCCGTATCCCTTCCGAACGGGAGGAGTATCCCCGGAGGTTCAGGATCTCGTCGAATTTATCGAGAAGATTCTTGGGTAGAGAGATCCCGATACGTGAAAGTTCGGTATCACCTGACATACTATACTCAGCTTCTTATCTCACTTCATGGAGTATAAATTTTCGCTAACAATCGGGGGCGTTTTTCATACTTCGTATGTTGCCAAGAGGGCCACAGGCAGGAAAGCACCCGGAGATACCGTAAGAGTGGAGGAGAGGCAGACGCGCAACCCCTACCGATTATGTATAAGTAGTGTCACTATATATTGGATAAGGAGGTTCGAAAACTTTTGCGAGATGCATTCATTCCCGGCGTCAATATTGGACTCGTGGGTCATGTCGATCACGGCAAGACCACGCTGGTCAGCGCGCTAACCGGCACCTGGACCGACCGGCACAGCGAGGAGATCAAGCGTGGCATCTCCATCCGGCTCGGCTACGCAGACGCGACTTTTTACAAATGCGAGAACTGCGAGGGGGCCGAGGCATACACCACGCAGGCCAAATGCCCGGCATGCGAAGGAGAAGCCGTCCCGTTCCGGACGGTCTCGTTCGTCGACGCTCCCGGCCACGAGACGCTGATGGCGACGATGCTCTCCGGTTCGGCGCTGATGGACGGGGCGATGCTCGTCATCGCCGCAAACGAGGTCTGCCCCCAGCCCCAGACCAAGGAGCATCTGATGGCGCTCGAACTCATCGGCATCAAGAAGATCGTCATCGTCCAGAACAAGATCGATGTGATCACCCAGGCCGAGGCTATCGAGCACTACAAGCAGATCAAGAAGTTCATCAAGGGCACCATCGCCGAGAACGCACCCATCATCCCGGTCTCGGCACAGAAAGGAGTCAATATCGGCGTCCTGATCCAGACCCTCGACGAGGTCATTCCGGAGCCCGAACGCAACCCGGACGTGGATCCACTGCTCCTCGTCGCACGGTCGTTCGACATCAACAAACCCGGCTGCAGCTGGCGTGACGTGAAGGGCGGCGTCGTCGGGGGCTCGCTCATCAGGGGCGTCCTGCACGAGGGCGACGACATCGAGATCCGGCCCGGCCGGCAGGTCCAGATCGAGAACCGGACGAAATGGGAGCCGATCGAGACGAAGATCACCTCCATCAACGCCGGCCACATCAGGGTGGCCGAGGCCGCTCCCGGAGGCCTCCTCGGCGTCGGGACGAAACTCGATCCCGCGCTGACGAAGAGCGACGCTCTTGCCGGGCAGGTTGCCGGACTCGTCGGGAAGCTCCCGCCGGTCTGGGACCGGCTGAAGTTCGACGTCACGCTCATGGACCGGGTGGTCGGTGCGGACAGCGAGCAGATCATCGAGCCCTTGAAGCACAAGGAGCCGCTGATGCTCTCGGTCGGCACCGCCGTCACCGTCGGCGTGATCACGAACACCAAGAAGAACCAGGTGGAGGTCCTGCTGAAGCGAGCCGTCTGCGCGGAGGTCGGGGCCCGGATAGCCATCAGCAGGCAGGTCGGCGGACGATGGCGGCTGATCGGCATGGGTGTTCTGGTCGAGTGAGGGTACTCCTCGACACGAACGCCCTCCTGATGCCGGCCCAGTTCGGGATCGACCTGTACGACGAGTTGATGGCTCTCTTCGGGGATTTCGAGCCGATCACGCTCGAAGAGGTGATCGGAGAACTCCAGGGGCTGGCCCGGGGTCGCGGACGCGACGCGGCTGCCGCCCGGGTGGGCCTCGCGATGGCCCGGCGCGCGACGGTCGTGCCGAGCGAGAGTGGCGCGGAGCGCGTGGACGACCGGGTGGTCGATTACGCCCGGCGGGAGGGCTGCGTCGTGGTGACGAACGATCGCGGACTCCGGAACGCTCTCCTTCACGAGGGTATCGATGTCGTCTCGATGCGAAGAGCACGGACACTGGAACTGCTGAGGGGATAGGTGAGGAAAAAATGTATTATAAAATGACACTGGAGGACAAGGTGCGGGTTCCGCCCCACCGCCTCGGGGAAGACCTGGAGAAGGTCATCCTCAACGTACTGCAGGAGCAACTGGAAGGGAGCATCGCAAAGGAGATCGGGATCTTCATCGCGGTGACCAAGATCCTGAACGTCGGCGAGGGAGAGTTGATCCCCGGCGACGGGGCCGTCTACTACGACGTCCGGTTCGAGGCGGCGGTGCTCCGGCTGGCGCTCCAGGAGGTCATCGAGGGCGAGGTCGTCGAGACGACGAGTTTCGGTGCGTTCATCAGCCTCGGTCCCATCGACGCCATGCTCCACGTGAGCCAGATCTCCGACGAGTACATCAACTACGACGAGAAGAACGGCAGGCTGATCTGCCAGGACTCGAAGCGCCACATCGCCGTCGGCGACGGCGTCCGTGCGAGAGTCGTCGCGCTCTCTTTGAACGAGCGCGAGCCCCGGGAGAGCAAGATCGGTCTCACGATGCGGCAGTCGGGTCTCGGCACCTCGATCTGGCTGGAAGAGGAACTCGAGCGCGAGAAGAGCAAGGGAGCGACGTAAGATGGTCGTGCGGGCGAAGAAAACGAAAGCGGTCAAGGTCTGCCGCGAATGCCACCGCGTCGTCGAGGGGGAAGCCTGCGTCATCTGCGGCACCTCGAACCTGAGCGAGGACTGGGCCGGTTACCTGGTCATCATCGATCCCGAGCACTCGGAGATCGCGAAGAAGATGAAGATCACCCTTCCCGGCCGGTACGCGCTGAAGGTCCGCTGATGCTCCGGCTCCCCGAAGCGCACCGGGACCTCTTCAAGAAACCGTTCGGCACCCTGTATGGGTCTATCGGCGAACTCCTCCCCCGGCTGGAAGGCCGGGCGGTCTACGCCGTCGGCGACGTGGTGACCCACAACCTTCTCGAGGCGGGGGTCGTCCCGGATATCGCCATCATCGACGGTTACACGATGCGCTCACCCTGCACCCGCTCACCCCTCCTCCAGGCGAGAAGGCTGACGGCGAAGAACCCTCCCGGCACGATCACCGACGCGCTCGCGGAAGCGATCGGCGACCTCGTCCGGAACCCTCCCGGCGCCATCTTCGTCGACGGCGAGGAGGATCTCGCGGTCATCCCGCTCGTCCTCGCCGCGCCCCCCGGCGCCGCCATCCTCTACGGCCAGCCGGGAGAGGGGGTCGTCCTCCGCATCGTCGACGAAGCGGCGAAGCGGGAGGCCGTATCCATGCTCGAAGTCTTCGTGCGCGAGTGAGGCTCATCTCCGCTTCACAACCCAGGGTTTAAATAAATCTGTCAACAACATTTTAGGGATATTGATGGACTTCGAAATTACCCGTGACGTGAGGAACGAGCTGCTCAACCGGAGGGAACTCTCATTTACCCTGACCTTTGACGGCCCGACGCCCTCGCGGAAGAGCATCCAGGAAAAACTCGCCGCGATGCAGAATAAGAACGAAAATCTTCTCGTGCTGGACCTGGAGAGGACCCGGTACGGTGCGATGGAACTCGTCGGCCGTGCTCGCATTTACGATGACGAGGAGAGCAAGAAGTCGACCGAGAAGGCATACCTGCTCAAGCGCGGCGAGCCGAAGGCCGAGACCGAGGCGTAACCATGGCGGCCAAGAAGCAGCAGGAGTCGACCAAGGTCAAGAGACACGAGTGCTACGAGGTCAAGGGCGAGAAGGCAGTCCTGCAGAAGCGGCACTGCCCCCGGTGCGGCCCCGGCATCCTGATGGCCGAGCACGAGGATCGGGCAGCCTGCGGCAAGTGCGGCTACACCGAGTTCCGGAAGTAGGTCCTCACCTTACCGATACCAGAATACCGCCGCGGCCTCAAGCCAGCCTGCCCCCGCCTGCAGGCCCGCCGCGGCAATCTTTTCGTGGCGGAGCGAACCCGTTTTATGCCTGACATAGATTCTCACGAAGGGCTGGTGCTGGGGCTTGAAGGGACGGCGTGGAACCTCAGTGCCGCTCTCTTCGGAGAAGACCTGGTCGCCCTCCATTCTTCGCCCTACGTTCCGCCGAAAGGAGGGATCCACCCCAGAGAAGCCGCGCAGCACCACGCCTCGGTGATGAAGGAGGTCATCGGCCAGGTGCTGACGGAGCCGGACCGGATCCGGGCGATCGCCTTCTCCCAGGGGCCCGGCCTCGGCCCGTCCCTCCGGACGGTGGCGACCGCCGCCCGCGCCCTCTCGATCGCGCTCGGCGTGCCGCTCGTCGGCGTCAACCACTGCGTGGCGCACGTCGAGATCGGGAGATGGGCGACCGGGTTTACCGACCCCATCGTCCTGTATGCGAGCGGCGCGAACACGCAGGTGTTCGGCTACTTAAACGGCCGCTACCGGATCTTTGGGGAGACGCTCGACATCGGGGTCGGGAACGCTCTCGACAAGTTCGCCCGGGGTCACGACCTCCCGCATCCGGGCGGCCCGATGATCGAGAAACTCGCCCGCGAGGGGAGCTACATCGAACTCCCCTACACGGTGAAGGGGATGGACCTCGCCTTCTCCGGGCTCGTGAGCGCCGCCCAGGAGAGCAAGGCGCCGCTCGAGGACGTCTGCGCCGGCCTCCAGGAGACGGCGTTCGCGATGTGCGTCGAGGTGACCGAGCGGGCGCTCGCCCATGCCGGGAAAGACGAAGTGCTCCTCGTCGGCGGCGTCGGGGCGAACGCGCGGCTCCAGGAGATGCTCCGGATCATGTGCGAGGAGAGGGGGGCGTCGTTCGCCGTCCCGGAGCGGACCTACCTCGGCGACAACGGGGCGATGATCGCCTACACGGGCAAGATCATGCTGGAGCACGGCACCACCATCACCCTTGACGAGTCGCAGATCCGGCCCGGCTACCGGGCCGACGAGGTGACGGTCACCTGGCGCGAGGACGAACCCGGCGAGGTCTTCACTGCGCGGCAGGACGACGAGGCGGTCGCCCGCGGCGCGGAGGCGGCCGTGGAGTTTCGGGCGGACGAGGTCGTCAAGCGGAGGACGAGCAAGCGCTACCGGAGCCCGGGCCTCGATAAGCGGCTGATCGCGGAGCGGACCCGGGCCGAGGCCCGCCTGATCGCGACGGCCCGGCGGGCGGGGGTCCCGACCCCGGTGATCCGGGACGTCAGCACGGACTCGATCGTGATGGAACGCATCGAAGGGGAGGTGCTGAAGTACGTCACCACTCCCGGGAACGTCGCCCTCGCGGGCGAGGCGGTCGGGAGGCTGCACGGGGCGGGGATCGTCCACGGCGACCTGACGACGAGCAACATGATCGTCCGTGGCGGTCAGTGCGTCTTGATCGACTTCGGGCTCGCATCCACGTCCGCCGAGGTCGAGAGTCGGGGGGTCGACCTCCACGTCTTCTTCCAGACGCTCGAGAGCACCACGGAGAACTTCGCCGAACTGAAGCAGGCCTTCGTCGACGGCTACGCGGCCGCGTTTGCCGCGGCGGACGAGGCCCTCGCGCGGGAGCACGAGGTCGAGCTGCGGGGGCGCTACCTGTGAAACTCGCGGTGGTGACCGGCAACCCGAACAAGGCGCGAGAGGTGGCCGCCTGCTTTGCGGGGGTGCTGGAGGTCGAGCATGTCGCGCTCGACTGCCCGGAGCTCCGCGACGACGACGTCGGGGAGATCGCGCGGGGGAAGGCGGAGTTCGCCTACCGCACGCTCTCCCGCCCGCTGATCGTTGACGACACCGGCCTTTTTGTCGACGCGCTCCGGGGGTTCCCCGGCTCGTATGCTGCCTACGTCCAGAAGACGATCGGGAACGCCGGGATCTTGAAACTCATGGAGGGCGTCACGGACCGGAGCGCCCGCTTCGAGACGGCGATCGCGTTCGCCGACGAGCGGGGCATCCGGGTCTTCCGCGGCATCCTGCCCGGGACGATCGTCACCCCCCGGGGGGAGGAGGGGTTCGGCTACGACCCGATCTTCGCCTACGAGGGGCGGACGCTCGCCGAGATGCCGCTATCCGAGAAGAGCCGGGTCTCCCACCGGGCGCGGGCGCTCGAGGCCTTCCGCGCCTGGGTGGAGCAGGATTCAGGGCACGGTCTCCCCGGCGACAGAACTGTTAATAGGACCAAGAACGAATAGTACCCATCTGACAAGTGGTGTTTTCGACATGGCAAGATTTCCCGAAGCTGAAGCACGTCTGCTCAACGTAAAGATCTGCATGAAATGCAACGCCCGGAACGCAATCCGCGCGACCCGCTGCCGCAAGTGCGGCTCGGACGAACTCCGGCCCAAGTCCAAGGAAAGAAAGGCGTAACGCCGCTGTAAACTACGGGCTCCCGGTCATGGCGGGGCCGGGGGTCCGGTATACTCTTTTTGTGCGTCTCAAAAGCAGGGAGCGGAGGGGATCTTTTGCCCGTCACGCGCTGTAATAAGTGACCTTCCGGCCCTCTTCGCTGTACTCGCCCTTGTAGGTCTCGATGTTGCGCTTGTAGCCGATCCGGTCTACAAATCCAAGGCCGCGGAGCCGCTCGCGGACCCGCATCACGTCCGCCTCGTCGGCCCAGTCCCGGGTGTAGACGTAGATGACGGCCCGCTCGTCGCGCGAGTCGGGGTTCGGTTTCGCGGTGCTGATCTTGGCGGAGATCCCGAGCAGCCCCTTCACCGTCTCGTCGCGGACCTTCCTCCACGCCTCGTCCGCTTCGGCCGGGGGGACGAAGATGAGCCATTTGCCCACCTGCTCGTCATCGAGGCCCCGTTCAAGGGGTCCCGGCGCGTCCTGCACAATCCAGTACATCCGGGTGGTCTTTGAGGGCAGGACGCCCTCGCCCTCCCTGAGCGGTGCGTAGAGAGCCTCGATCCCGCCGAACCGCCGGAGGAGGGGACGGGCGAGGTCAGGGTAGTCCTCGGAGAACCGCTCGAAGATCGCGGTGACGTCCGCCTCGAAGTCTGCCCCCTGCTCGACGAGTTCGAAGAGGTACGAGCCCCGGACGCGGAGCTCGCGGTTGAGGTAGACCTCAAAGATCCCGTACGCGACTTCTGCCAGGGACTCCGGATCGATCTCTTCCATACCTATTGGTAACTGCAGGGACCCTAAAAAGAGTTCTGAAGTATTACCGGCCAAGCCGCTCCGCGACCAGGTCCGCGGCCCGTTCTCCGGAGAGGAACATCCCCCCGAAGATCGGCCCCATGCGGCACTCCCCGGCAACGGCGTTTGCCGCCATCCCGGCGACGAAGAGGCCGGGGAAGACCTCTCGCGTGTGGTCGAGGATCCGGGTTTCGGCACGCTCGGCCCACATGAAACTCTCTCCCTTCACCGGGAGCCCGCCGCCCTTGCGCTCGATCATCCGGGCGATCATGGCGTCGTGACCGGTCGCGTCGACGGTGCAGGTGCAGGCCACGGTGAGCGGGTCGACGTGCAGCCCGGCCATATCGACCGGCGTCCAGTTGATGACGAGGCCGCCGACCCTGCCGTCGCCGCGGACCATGACGTCCTCGACGGTGGTGAGGTTGAAGAACTCGACGCCGGCGTCGCAGGCCGCTGCAGTGAGTTTCGAGACCGCTTCGACGGACTTCGCGACGTAGTAGCCCGGCTCGAACTCCCGGTAGGCGATATCGAACCGGTCGAGGAGCCGCCGGGCCCCCTCCTGGACGACGATCCGGGGGAACATCATCCCGCCGCCCCACATGCCGCCGCCGATGCTGAGTTTCTTCTCGATGAGTGCGCACCTGACACCCTTCTCGCCGAGTAGGGCGGCACAGACGAGCCCCGACGGTCCGCCGCCGATGACGGCGGCATCCATCTCGAGGTAATCGATGAACGTGCGGTGCTGCTCCTCAAGGATTGCCCTGCTGATGGTCACTTCGTTGAGCGTCATTCTATCCTTAACTCTGGTGCCGGAACCTGATAAGGGCACTGGCGACGCGCGAGGGGGGTGCAGGGCTCCGCTTTTGGTGAAGCGCCCGGAAAATTCCGGCGCATACCTTAAGACCTCACCGGTCCAATAGATCACTGTCATGAAGTGGACGCGCGACTTCGGTCTCACCATGAGGATGGTTCTAACTTCGTTCCTGCTCCTCATAGTCTACCTAATCTTCCTTGGGGTCCTCGCCGCGCTTGGATTCCCCTTCGAGTTCCTCCTGCTGGTCGCCGCCGGGATGGCGTTTCTCCAGTTCTTCTTCTCGGATAAGCTGGTGCTCTGGAGCACCGGCACGCGTCTCATCGAAGAAGACGAGTATCCGGAGTTGCACCGGATGGTCGAGAGCCTGGCAGCCCGGGCCGACCTCCCGAAGCCAAAGATCGGGATCATGGCCTCCCCGGTGCCGAACGCGTTCGCGACCGGGCGGAGCCCGAGCAACGCGGTCGTGGCGGTCACCGACTCCATCATGCGTGTGCTCAACCGCGAGGAGCTCGAGGCGGTGCTCGCCCACGAGCTGGCGCATGTGAAGAACCGGGACATGCTGACGCTGACGATGGCGAGTTTCATCTCGATGCTTGCCTACCTGATCATGCAGAACTGGATCTTCATGGGCCTCTTCGGCAACCGCGACAGCCAGAACAACGGCATGGGTGCACTGGTCCTGGTCTACATCGTATCGATCGTCGTCTGGATTGTAAGCACCCTGCTGACCCGTGCACTCTCCCGCTACCGGGAGTTCTCCGCCGACCGGGGCAGCGCCGAGATGACGGACAACCCCCGGGCGCTGATATCGGCGCTTCAGAAGATCAGCGGGCGGATGGACTACATCCCCGCCGAGAAGAAGCGGGAAGTGGAAGGCGCAAACGCCTTCTTCATCATCCCCGCGCTCTCGGGAAACACCCTGATGGAGCTCTTCTCGACGCACCCGCCGCTCGAGAAGCGTGTGGCGGCTCTCGAAGAACTGGCCGCCGGAACACGCTGATCCGGGACCGCTCCCGGAACACCACCATTTTTTCAAGCGTTTTATCACTGCGTATCGCAGCGGTCCGTCAGGGATGCGGCCGACTGCACCCGCAGAGCGCCCCTTACCGGGATCTGCCCTTTCCTGGAATTCACCCGCCCGCTGCCCGGACCAGTTTTATCCACCAGGCAATTATTTAAAAAGATATATATATTCAGATTGCCTCCAGATACCCGCTCTGTCAGCCATACAGCCTCAAACAGCATCCCCCGGCAAACCACCCCGGCGCTCCAGCCCCGGTGCTGCATCGGCGCCACGCAGAAGCCGCCAGTCCATGACGCCGGTTGAACCCGTCTCCACCATACCGCCTACCGGAATCCATCTCCAGTTATGAGCACCGGATGCAGCAGATAAAGGTGATAAAAATGACTTTGAGAAAGATCTCAGGAATTCTTATGATTCTCTGTCTCCTGACCCTGACCGGGGCCGTCGCCGCGGTCTCGGCACAGGAGACGCCGCAACAGATCGGCGCCGAGCTCGAGTACGAGCTGCCGATGGATACCATGAAGGTCATCGGCAGGTATAACGTCACCATCGATCCGGCGGAGAACGTCTCGATCGAGCCGGTCAACCTCGACACCCCCATCGACGTGAGGAGGGATACCCCGATAGGTGCGCTGGATGCGGTCGCCCAATCGGAGGGGCTGAACTTCACGACCTACTACTACACGGTCAGCGGCCGGCTGGCCGTCGACAGCATCAACGACTACGTGTACGAGGAGGATCAGATCTGGTACGTCCTCAACTACCTCAACGAGACGTTCCATGAGACGAGCATGGATGCCGGGGCGCACAACCTCACCGACAACGAGACGTTCTGGCTCATCTACTGCGACCTCTCCGACTACGATCCCCGTTATGAGTCCCGCGTCGATCGGGCCGTTGCAGGGCTCTCGATCACCGTTACGTTCAGCGATGAGAACGTGACCCCGACCCCGACCCCGGATGAGAACGTCACGCCCGGACCGACGGAGAACGTGACCCCGACCCCGACACCGGCCGGGAACGTCACGCCCGGACCGGGCGAGAACGTGACGCCGATGCCGACGATACCCGGGATCCTGGTCCCCATACCGACGGCCACTCCGGGGAACGTGACCCCGGATCCGAACGAGAACGTGATCCCGGCCAACGAGACGAACATCTACGAAGCGATCGGCGAGGAGGAGAACCTCTCCATCCTGGCGAGCCTGCTCAACGTGACGGATCTCGCGGCCACGCTCCGGGGCGAGGGGCCGTATACTATCTTCGCGCCGGACAACGATGCGTTCGGCAACCTCTCGTCCGAGGTTCTCGCCATGATCCTGGTCGACGAGGAGGAACTCACGAGGGTCCTCTCGAACCACGTGGTGAACGGGAGTTACACGGCCGCCGAACTCCTGAACATGACGGAGGACGGCAACGAGACGACCCTCACGACGCTCGCCGGGCTGAACCTGACGGTCTCGGAGAGCGACGGCGTGCTGATGATCGGTAATGCCACCGTCGGCACGGAGGAGATCAACGCGACGAACGGCGTCGTCCACGTCATCGACACGGTGCTGATCCCGACGGAGAATGTGACCGAGACCGCAACTCCGGTCGAGAACATGACCCCTGCGGAGAATGCAACCCCGGTGGCGACGACGGCCCCGCTGACGAACATGACTGGACCGCCAATGGGGGCCATCTAGCCGGAGCCCGCACACGCATCCCCCCGGACCCGGCTCCCGGGCTCCGGGGAGGTTGTCCGTGACAGCGAGAGTCTTACGGGTGGGATGAACGGATGATCGGCGCGAGAAACCTCGCACTTGCGATCTGTATACTGGTATTGTGCGCCATCGGAACCGTATCCGGGAGCGGACCGGCACCTGCGGACGCCGAGCCGGACGGTCGCGTGTGGATCGACGGAACCCCCCTTATCCGTGCGATCCACGAGGACCGGGGAGACCTCTACCGGCACATAGACAGCGACACGGGCGGTAAGGAGCATGTCGCAGACACCTACATGCCGGGGGATGCGAGGACGTTCATCGCCACCGACTTCGTGACCGAGGAGGACTACACCGTCAACGCCACCTGCAGGGCGACGGGAGACTACTGCTACGTCTTTGTGGATGAGAACGAGACGGTGGCGGAGGGCGAGATCCGGGACCTCGTGGAGACCTTCGACCGGGTGATCTACCCCACGGTGACCGGGACGTTCGGGACCGAGATCGGTGTCGACAGGGACCGCCGGATCTTCATCCTGCTCTTCGATATCCGTGACAGTCTCCACGATAGCGCCACAGAGCTCTCCATCGCAGGATATTTCGACGGCAGCACGTCAAACAAGATCGATATGATCTTCCTCGACGCCGATGCGCGGGGGAGCGAGGTGCGCTCGACGCTCGCCCACGAGCTCCAGCACCTCGTCCACCACTCGCGCGACCCCCATGAGAAGACCTGGGTCAACGAGGGGTGCAGCGGGTACGCGGAGTTCCTCTGCTTTTCGACCGAGAACCGGGCGAAGGTCCGGGCTTTCAACCGCCACCCCGACACCCCCCTCGCAGTGGCCGACGGCCGGTGGGCCCGCTCGGAGGGCGAGATCAACCAGGCCCATTACGGGGCAAGTCTCCTCTGGACGCTCTACCTCGCGGAGAACTACGGCGACCGATCGGGCGATGCACAGCGGCAGGGGTTCCTCGCGGATCTCGTCGCGGAGAACCGGACGGGTCTGGCCGGGGTCGACGCGACGCTCGCCCTGCACGGGTTCAACGAGTCGTCCGAGGACGTATTCAAGCGCTGGGTGGTCGCGAACTACCTCGACGCCGAGGGAGGCAAGCCGCCGCTGGGGTATGACGGGATCGAGATCACCCGATACCCGGAGGTCACCGGCCGGGTCGACCTCACCAGAGGGACCGGGGCGGTGCATTCCTTCCCGGCGGCGGAGCTCCCGCCCTGGTCCGCGGCCTACTACGAGGTGAAGGCGGATGACCCCGCCGCGGTCTCGTTCGCAAACGACCAAGGCTTCTGGATGGAGAGGGTCGTAAACCGGAACGGCAAGGCGGTCATCGTCGTCTCGCCTCTCGCCGACCGGGGGGCGTTCGTCCTGACGGTCGCGGAGGGCAACGGGACCCCCGCGGATTGACGGAGGCGGTCGCCGGAGCAGCGCCGGCCGGGCATGGGCCGCGGTCGCGGGAGGGGGCGGGGCCGGCGGGCGCCCCGCTCCGTTCCGGCCCCGGGGGATACGTTCATATCTCATAACGCCAGACTTGTATAGACGTACCAGTACGCATCGATGGTCTAGTGGTATGACTTTGGCCTTCCAAGCCAATAGCCCGGGTTCAATTCCCGGTCGATGCATGGGGCTCGTGGTCTAGCTGGTCATGACGTCGCCTTCACACGGCGAAGATCCTGAGTTCGAATCTCAGCGAGCCCATCAGAATCACCGTCCTTTTTGGGTTTTGACTCAAATTTATCGCCATCCCCCCGATAACTCCGAATATCTCATCCATCTTCGATTCTAAGCGATTAGCGCGAGTTTTTTGATTCAGGTGTTAACTCAATTCCAGGGCGAAATGTCAAATAATATCCGATCGTTACAAGCAGGGTGTCTATAACGATCCTGGACAACACATCGATTAAATAGCCGGAAAACAATAAGGGCATAAAAAGAAGGAACGTAGCCCAGTTAACTCCAAAAATCAGGAATCCAAATTTCGCTGCTCTACGCTCCAACGACAACGTATCTCCGATATTCCCAAGCAAAATACATACTACCCCGATACAGGCACCCATAAGGAGCGTCCAGAAAAATGTATAAACCAGGCTAGTCTGGTATCCTGATTGGATCACTCCTGTGAAATACGCAACATATCGTCCAATCAAGAATATCCCCGTGAATATGGATACGGCCGTCATCTTCTGTCGAAGAGTAAACGGCTTTGCCGCAGCATTCTCTCCTTTCCCAGCAGTTAGCAGACCCAATAGAACCGCCATCAAAAAAACAGGTACTGCATCACTGAGGCCGACCACAAATTCGTTGATGATTGGATTGCCGAACAGGGATACCCCCTCCAGCATGGCAAAAAGCCAGATCAGCGCTATTGCAGACCCGTACCGCACCCCTTGTTTTACTCCCTCTCCCGGAATCACATTTCGGATGCGGCAATAAACATAAGCAGCACCGGAAAAAGAGAGTAGCGCCCAGAGAAAGACGGTAATCTCCGCCCCGAGCAACTCTGCCACTATGCTATAGTTCGGATTCTCAGGCATGGTACTGTATGCGTTTGTAACAAGATGAAGAACGATATCGAGTAGTACGCAAACCACGACAACGGCTGCAATCTTTACCCGTTTGCCTGTTTTCATACTATCAATACTCCCTTTCTAAGCCAGCTGCATCTGTTCAAAAAACTCCCGTTGCGTTCCGGCAGCACCGAACATCCGCATAACGTCAATCTGCGGCGGTGCGTGTATTCCCTGTATGAGGCAAGAAGTCGCCACCGTGCCTACCTCCGCAATGTTAAGCGATATTGTTTCCTTGCAGCGATCTCATCGAGAATCCGGTGAAGAGCCTTTGACTTTGCCCTGACATCAAGCCCCCCGGATTCTTCCCTTGCCCGGGAGAGCGCTCCCTCAAGATCTTCGAGTTCCAGAACAGTTGCAGCAATACAGTAATAACTCTTTGAGCGACCTTCGTTGAAGTCTCTCAACATCTCCCTGAGTACAGACTCCCGCTGCTCCTGTATCTTTTGGAATTCGGATGCTCCATGCCGGGATATAAACGAGAGATCTTTCTCAAGGGTCTGGTAGCACTTAAAAGAGTCGCGTTCTCTACCGGCATCTCTGTGTTTCTTCCATTTTTCGCACGTAGCGCTTTCTTCGCACTCCCAGCAGAACTCGATTCCCTTTCTCTTAACAGCACACGTGATAAACGGGCAGCCGACAGCCATTCTGCTTGAGCTCTTGCATCCCGAGCATCTGCTCTCTGCTTCGGTATTGTACGTGGGGCAGAGTCGACAGGAGAGTCCGCAGATTCCGATATCGGGATACTCGATATGCATGACGATTGTAGTGTGCGATATCCGGAGAGATATCTCTTATGATAGCGTCGCGAGCCCTCTGGAAATTTCAATCGGGTCCGTGTTCGACCTGAAATTCCGGAGGCGGCCGGCGTCCCTGCGTGTTATCCGGGGCGGGTCGGGTCCCGGACCCTTCGCAACGCTTCGATCACGTTCCCGACCACGGATTCGAGATCCTCACCCGAGCACGCGACGGTGAGATCGGCATACCTCTCGTACAGCGGGACCCGCCGGTCGTACATTCCGCGGAGGCTCTGGCCAGGAAGGAGGAGTATCCCCCGGGTCGTGATGTTTCTGAGCCTCTTTTCCATCTCCCCGTACGCGATCTCCAGGTACACGACCGCTCCGGCCGACTTCAGGTGCGCCATCGCGGCCTCGCTGCAGACCACGCTCCCGCCCGTCGCGATCACCGCATTGCGGGGATGCAGGGAGAGGATCGTCTCTTCCTCGACCCGCTTGAACGCATCGGGCCCGTCCAGATCGAGGATCTCCTGGAGCATCTTCCCGGCCCGCTCCTGGATCAGGATATCCGTGTCGATGAACTGCATGCCGAGCGATTTTGCAAGGATGACGCCCACGGTGCTCTTCCCTGCGCCGGGCATGCCGATGAGGACGATGTTCTTGTGGTGATGCATACTGCTCGCGGGTTTCTCTGTTGGTAACTGGTGGGATCTCGGGGGAGATGAAGGTTGTCCGGCAACTAGTATACTCGCCCGGCGTTATCCCGGTCCGCTCATAGCCCGGAAGAGATATCAGGCAGCATCGCATCGCTGCGAAGATGAAAATTATTTTACCTGATACAGAAGATGGTCGATCGTATGAGGATAAGAAAGATAGCGGGAACATTTGCCGGCGCGTTCATGCCCTTTCCCTGGCTGTTATGGCTTCTACGAGGCACGGGAGTCCTCCGGATGCGTCCGACCTCCTGCACCGCAAAATTCGAGGGGATTGTCGGAAGAGCCCCGCTCTGGGCGGCGGCGGGAGTGGTTGCGTTCATCGCCGGGATTGCTGTTGCCGTCGTCGGCATGAGGCTTGGCGGATGTCGTCGGGGTATTGAAGGAGCGCGCCGACGGAGAAATCTTCTGCAACGATCATATCGCAGATTCGGATGCCGCTGTTGCGCTCCTCCCCGTGGAGGCAGCGGAGACGGAAGCCAGGACCGGATCAGCGAGGGAGACGTTGCCGACCGGAGAGCGCCGTTGTAGTCGAGAGTTGTATCCCCATGACCCAGGCGGGGCGGCGCACCCTCAACCCCGTTCTATGTCCGGAGCCCGGCGGCGGAGATACCTGTAAAAGAGAGGGGAAGGCGCTCCGGCCTGCTACTTCAGAAAGGATCCGTGCCCTGGGAGGTTCAATGAGAGGTTCGCGCAGCACCTTGATCCGCGGGGCGAAGTTCGGGCTCAACCTGGACCCGGCGACCGCAAGCGCTCCGCTCGTGACGTCGATCGCCTCCCACGCGACGATGGGCCCGCTCTTTGCCTACCTGGCTGGGGAGAACGAACGGAAGTTGCAGGCGGCCGCAAAGGGCTTTCTCGTCGCACTCCGGAGGGGGATACGCTCAAAGCCGGGATCGTTCGACGTGATGGCGTTTCCTATTGGGAGGGCGCCCTGCGACGAGCTCGGCGAGCGGAGTCCCGCGGATCATGCCTACTGAGCCGGGGAAGGGGTGGCTCGAGAAGGGGCGGCGGTATTACGTGGACGTGCCGGTCAACCCGGTCTACCATGCGTTAGGCACGGCGGTGGAGTGGTACCAGCGGCGGCGGGTGCGGAGGGATCTGCGGGAGGTAGGTTGATGAACCGCGGCAATGCTTTCCAGGTTTTTGCTGACGCGCACTTTAAATGACTTTAACTCGAAAGGAACATTATGAAGCGGAACAGCGGGATCGCTATCATTGTTACGGTCGCCCTCGGGATACTGGCTGTCTATGTCAGTGGCTGGACACCTTGTCCGGCTGATGTTAATGAGATGGCGATCATCAGCGAGGATAACGTCGTAGCGGGGGCGATAACTAAGTACCGGGCGGTGATTGAGAACCAGGGTCCGGTAATGTATGACAGGGTGAACGTCACGGTCTATATCGCCGACGAGTCCGGCGAGGTCAAGGAGATCAAACAGTATGAGTTTGAGAATATTAAGCCCGGGGACAGCAGGATAATCTATCTTGACCTGCAGGGAACTCACGCATATATCAACTCGATCTGGAAATAATCAACTCGATCTGGAAATAGGTGAAGGATAACTTTTCTGCGGCTCTATCCTATGAGAACCATAAAAGCACAGAGAGAGATATTTTCGGATTCTGTGAGAGATTTAGGGCGAATAGGCATCAAACACTTCAAGAACACAGAATTATGCGGTAATGTAACGTTCTACCAGGCGAGAACAATGGCCTCCGTTCAAAACAAACCCAGAACCATCAAAAACCCTCCCCTTTCCGCAGCCTGACAACAACCCCGCCCCCGCGCTCCTGAATAACAATCCTGCCCATGATCTCCTCCCTCAGCCCCTCCGGCAGCCTCTGCGACTGCCACTCCCGCTCCGCAGCAACAGTAACTCCGGCACCGGCAGGGTCAGCCGCCGCGACAGCCTTGAGGGCATAATACGCCGCCCCATAGGCGTGCTGCGGGACGTGCGCGGTCGCCACCGCCTGGCCCGCGGCCCGGGCGGCAAAGTGAGCCGCGTCGTTCTCCTTCGCGTCGCGGGCGGCGGCATGGGCGGCAAGAGAGGCTCCCCGTATCCCGGCCATCGTGAAGACACCCGTCCTGACCCACGCCCGGCATGCTTCGATGGCGCTCCGTGGCCGGCTGTCCTCCGGGTATGCCCTCTCGAAGAGCGGGAGGACCCGCTCGGCGCAGTCCGCGGCCCAGGCCGCCATCAGCACCTGGTCCTGCTTGCTGTATTTCTTCACGAACGAGTAGTATGAACTTCTAATATGTTGGTTCTTGAGGTCACGCAGGGAAGGCTACGTCAACTTATGTTGACATAGCACCGACACCCCTCTTCTAAGTCAACACAGGTTGACTTACACGGACCCGACTCACTCATGAGCACCGCAACGTAGAACAGGCTGGTCCTCCTACAGGGCGACCGATCCCCCGACCGGCACCACAGCCACGAAAGGAGTTGAATAACGGTGCACGAACATTTCACCCGACATCACCGCCGGCTCGGAAGAACCGCAGCCTGGGCCGTCTTCTTCCTCCTGATCGCCTACGCGGTTACGCTGGTCCTCGGACTTCTCTCGCTAGAGTCGCCAGCGGATCCGATCGGCGATCCGTACTTCTCCCTGCTGGAACTGCTCATCGTCGTGATGGCGCCGCCGATGGTCGCCGTCATGGTTGCGGTCCATGCGTATGCCTCTCCTGAAACCAGGGCGTATAGCCTTACAGCGCTTGCATTCATGACGATCCTCGCGGGCATCACCTGCAGCGTCCACTTCGTTATCCTTACGGTAAGCCGCCAGATCGCGGCTGCGGGATTCCCGTGGGCACCGCTCTTCTTCTCCTTTGAGTGGCCGTCTGTAGTATATGCGCTGGACATCCTCGCGTGGGACGTCTTCTTCGCCCTCTCGATGCTCTTTGCCGCACCCGTATTCAGGACCGGCCGGCTGGAGAAGACGGTCCGGGTCCTGATGGTCGCGAGTGGCGTCCTGAGCCTCGCGGGGCTGGCCGGCGTGGCGCTTGCCGACATGGGTATCCGGAACATCGGCATCCTGGGCTACGTCGGGGTCAGTCTGATCGTATTTCCCCTGCTCGGGATCGTCTTCGGGCGTGCCCGGCAGGCATCGGAAGAGGCCGGGTGAAGCCCGGTTCGGAATCTGCAATGGAGATGATTGCAGATCTGCTGTCGCCTCACCCGGTTTCGAAGCTCGTGACGCCGTAGCACTCATCGAGCGGGAGGTCGGGGATCTCCTTCGTGCACATCCGTGCCGTACCGAAGACCGGGATCATCCCGTGCCGCTATACAAGCATCTCTAATAAAAACAAGATCACATCCTACCGATAATGATCTTCCTTCGTCACATCACTCAGGACGACATTGCTGCCATTAAAGGATGGCCTCCCTACCCTGCCGAATTCAACGATCTCGATTACGCGCTCAGAGACAGGGGCTGGCTGGATGAATACTCGCAAAAACCCGACGCGGATATTCTCATCGCCGACGATGAAGGAACAATTGCCGGATTTTCGATCATTGCACGCGAGCCAGGCGGCATTGCCGAGTTCCGGATCGCACTCCACCCGGAGAGATGCGGGCGGGGGTTGGGGAGAACCGTCACATATCTCTCGCTTATGCATGGATTTTCCGATACAACAACCGGCACCATCCGGCTTATTGTAAGGAAGAATAATCCGCGTGCAAAAGGACTGTATGAGGAGATGCACTTCCGAAATACCGGCGAGTGCATAGAGGAGATTCAGGGAAACCCTGTGGAGTTCCATCGGATGGAGATCACCAGGGTTGCATTTTACGGGGCGGATGCATGATGAAGGAAGCATTACTGGTCATCGATGTCCAGAACGAATATTTCTCCGGCAATCTGCCGATAACATACCCGAAGGCGAGCTTAATCAACATCCTTCAGGCGATGGATGCCGCATGTGCTGCAGAGATCCCGGTCATAGTGATCCGGCACACCAGCACTGCTCCGGATGCCCCGTCATTCCGGTCTGGAACCCCGGCATGGGAGCTTCATCCCGAAGTAAAGAGGCGGCCGTATGATCTGCTCGTCGAGAAGGCCCTGCCCGGGAGTTTCACCGATACCGGCCTTGATGCCTGGCTTCGAGCCCGGTCCGTCTGTTCGGTGACCATTTCCGGCTACATGAGCCAGATGTGCTGCGATTCGACCGCCCGGCAGGCATTCCATAACGGGTACGGCGTGAAGTTCCTTTCGGATGCCACCGGGACGCTCTCCGTTACCAACCGGGCCGGGACGATCTCCGATGCCGACCTTCACCGGGCGGTCCTCGTGACCCAGCAGATGCGGTTCTCGCAGGTGATGACGACCGCAGACTGGGTCCAGTCGCTGGAATTAGCGTATCGATAGCGGTATTCCGCCTGATCGCGTCCGTGGGGTTCCCATGGACATCGCTCTTCTCATCACCAATCGGGGATATCAGGCTCACCCTCGAGGTAGTCCTGCAGGTTATCGATGATGTCCTGCCGGCTTCTCGATGCATCGAGCATCCGCATGACGCCCATCTGCGGCGACGCGTAGATCCCCTTCCAGAAGTACTCGTCATACTCGCTCCGGTTGCGGTACGCGAGGACCGGCTTCTCCGGCGAGAACCGTGCGCACCTGCCGTTTGTGTTCCCCCGTGCATCGAGGAATATCCACCGGTTGTCCAGATAGACCGCGTTGTAGCAGTGAACGCAGTAGCCGAGCGAGTCGTCGTCCGCGAGGGTAATGTGCTGGTAGCAGAACCCGGCAGGAATGCCGATCCTGCGGAGCAGTGCGGCGAGCAGGTTTGCCTTCGCATGGCAGATCCCCGTCTTTTCGGCGAGGACGTCGGAGGCTTTCGCGGTTATGGTATCCGATTCGATATCGAAACTGTGCGGGATCTCGTCGCGGACAAACTCGTATGCGAGTCTCACCTTCTCAAGAGAACTCTCATCCCCTGAAAAGAGCTCTTCGACCTTCGCCCGGATCAACGGGGACGAATGATCGATGTAGGGGTGTTCTTCCAGAAAAATGCTTAAATCGGTCATGCGTGCGGGAACGGTCAGGGTTACTCAGATACTATACCGTATCGATGCTGGGGCTCTTTAAGCCTCCTTCCAATCGCGCTATGCCGGAGACCTTGCGAGTACCAGGAGAGTATGCCCTCCCGCCTGCACAGACAAAAGAGTGAGGGGCGGGGTCAGGGGGAGCCGCAAGCCCGGCCCCCTCACCCGGTCTCGAAGCTCGTGACGCCGTAGCACCGGTCGAGCGGGAGGTCGGGGATCTCCTTCGTATACATCCGTGCCGTCCCAAAGACCGGGACCATCCCGTGCCGCTCGGCGAGGGCGACGCCGGCGGCGTTCGGTTCAGGGACGTCGAGAAAGAGCGGCTGGCCGGGGACCGCCGCCGAGAGGCCGGAGTAGATCCTCTCGGCGATCTCCGGCGTATCGGCAAAGAGCGGGCCGATCTTCGCGCCCCGGCGGCAGGGCCGCACCTGCCCGTAGCCGCGGACCTCCCCGTCCTCGAGGACGGCCAGCGCCGTCGCGCCCGGCTGCGCCAGCCAGTGGCGGAGGAATCCCGGCCGCTCTGCCGGGAAGTGACGTGCGTCGTAACGGACGATAGCGTCGAAGGGAACGCCGCGAGCGTCCGTGAGGCCCGGAGGGCGGGTGCCCCCGCCGAGACCTTCGTACCGAATGTTCCGGTGCGAGAAGATGAATCCGTGGGCGGCGTAGCGGTCCTGCATCTCGAAGACCCCGTCGATCCCGAAGTTGTAGGGGGCGGCGAGCCGGTCGGCCTGCTCCTGGATCGCAAGACCGATGCCCCGGCCCCGGTATTCGGGGTCGAGGATGTAGAACCCGCCGAAGGCGAACCCGTCCCGGTAGACCATGACCGAGAACGACCCGATCAGGCGCCCGTCGTGAAGCACCGCGAAGAACGCCTGCGGGTCGACTGCGTAGTAGCAGTCGCCGTCGGAGAGGCCGGGGTTCCAGCCTTCCCGCTCTGCCCAGTCGATCGCGATCCCGACCTCGATCTTCGTCATCGGGCGAACCGTGATCTCACCTGATGCTGCCATACTACTATGCGTACTCCCCGGCGAGGGATGAAGGTTTGGAACCGATCGCGCTCCGGCCGTACCGCAAGATCGCGGACATGCCGCACACAGGGCTCCTCCCGCGGGGGGCCGTGGCAGGCATGCAGAGTCAGGTTTTTGGAGAGGTATTGCGGCAAGTTGTATCGGGGGTTACCCCAGGAGGTTCGTCCCTATGGCGTATGCCTCCTCCATCAATTCAGGCCGCTCTGAAACCGGCGGCTTTACCCCGCTCTCACAGTCCGTGGCAATCATGATCTCCCCAACAGACATTCCGGTCTTTGCCACCCAGCCTGCAAATGATTGGAGTGCCGGTTCAAAGAGCGTCGGATCGGGCATGTTCTGGACAAAGATAAAGGATACCGGACAGTGCACGGGAAACCGGGGTGACAGATCCGTTCCGAGATACGGCACGAGCCTGTCCAGCCAGGCTTTTGTCATCGCCGGGACATACCCGAAATAAACAGGTGCGGCAATGATAAGGCCGCCGGATGACTCCATCATCCGGTACACCTGCTGCATATCATCCTGGACAGTACAGCGGCTGTTGTTCTCCGTTTTGCATTGATGACAACCCCTGCAGTCATGGATTGTTAATTCATCCAGAAAGATTCCCTGCGTTGAAATCCCCTTATCATGGAGTGCCCTTTCTGCCTCATTTAAGAGAAGGCGGGTGCTGCCGTTCCGTCTCGGACTGCCCATGAGAAGCGTGACCATCTTCTGGTTACCGGTGTTGAAGTTCTGTCGCTCCATCGCTGCAGGAGATCTTGCGCTTCCACGGTGAAAAAGAGGGCAGTACTTAAAAACTTTTATAGGAATATAAAATGTACTAATGGATGAATGGCCCTTAATGGTGAATCAGACGTCCTGCCGGTCCATATATACATCCGGGTGATCGGCGGCAAATGGAAGCCTGAGATACTCTGGTTCCTGCGTGAAGGGCCGGTCCGGTTCGGCGGACTGATGAAACTGATCCCCGGCATTACCCAGGTCACGCTGACAAAGAATCTCCGTGAACTCGAGGAGGACGGTATAATAATCCGAACGGTCTACCCGGAAATTCCGCCCCGCGTAGAGTACGGCCTCACGGAGTTCGGTGAGTCGGTCTTCCCGGTGCTGGATGCGATCAGTGCATGGGGACGGAGGTTTGCCCGATATAAAAAAGAGATTGTGGAACGGTGATTCCAGGTGCCTTTGCCGCTCGGGAGTAATATTATAGGTGAAAGTCACTGTACATCTCTGAAACATCTGCGTGTATTCTATACGCACGTGACGCGGCGCAAAACCGGATTAATACCGGATGAGCGCCAAAAATAATTCAGGGATGAAACGAAACATGGAAAAAACCATTATCACCGTCGTCGGAAAGGATGCCGTGGGGATCATCGCGAAGGTCTGCACGTATCTTGCCGATAACCAGGTCAATGTCGAAGATATCTCGCAGACGATCGTGCAGGGATATTTCAATATGATGATGATCGTCGATACCAGCGGATCTCCAAAGCCGTACGCCGGAATGGTGACCGAACTCGATGAACTCGGCGACGCGATCGGTGTTCGGATCCGGTGCCAGCGGGAAGACATCTTCACGAAGATGCACCGGATCTGAGAGGTTTTTATGATCAATATTCTCGAGGTGAACGAGACCAACAAGATGATCGAGCAGGAGAAACTCGATGTCCGGACCATCACGCTCGGCATCAGCCTGCTCGACTGCTGCGACTCCGATCTCGACGCTTTAAACCGGAATATATACGACAAGATCACCCGGCTCGCTAAAGACCTCGTCTCGACGGGGAGGGAGATCGAGCTCGAGTACGGAATCCCGATCGTCAACAAGAGAATATCCGTAACCCCCATCGCACTGGTCGGCGGGCGGGCCTGCAGGTCCCCGGAAGACTTTGTCGAGGTTGCAAAGACGCTTGATAAAGCCGCACGGGACACGGGGGTCAACTTCCTCGGCGGATACTCGGCCATCGTCTCGAAGGGAATGACTCCGACCGACGAAGCGCTCATCCGGTCGATCCCGGCGGCGCTCTCCGCGACAGAGAGGGTCTGCAGCTCGGTGAATATCGGCTCGACGAAGACCGGGATCAACATGGACGCCGTGAAACTGATGGGAGAGATTGTGCGGGAGACGGCCGAGGCGACGAAGGAGAATAACTCTCTCGGCTGCGCGAAACTGGTCGTCCTCTGCAACGCCCCCGACGACAACCCGTTCATGGCCGGGGCGTTTCACGGCGTCTCCGAGGCCGATGCGGTCATCAACGTGGGCGTAAGCGGCCCGGGCGTCATCAAGCACGCACTCGAGGGGGTCCGGGGCGAGAACTTCGAGGTTCTCTGCGAGACGGTCAAGAGGACGGCCTTCAAGGTCACCCGCGCCGGGCAGCTTGTCGCCCAGGAGGCGTCGGAGCGGCTCGGGATCCCGTTCGGGATCGTGGATCTCTCTCTCGCCCCCACGCCCTCCGTCGGGGACAGCGTCGCCGAGATCCTCGAGGAGATGGGGCTCGAGTCGGTCGGCGCGCCGGGGACGACGGCCGCTCTTGCCCTCTTAAACGACCAGGTGAAGAAAGGCGGGATCATGGCAAGTTCCTTTGTCGGCGGGCTCTCGGGTGCATTCATCCCGGTCAGCGAGGACCAGGGGATGATCGACGCGGTGAACCGCGGCGCCCTCACGATTGAGAAGCTCGAGGCGATGACCTGCGTATGCTCGGTCGGCCTCGATATGATCGCGATCCCGGGCGACACGCCCGCTTCGACGATATCCGGCATCATCGCGGACGAGGCCGCGATCGGGATGATCAACAACAAGACGACCGCCGTCCGGCTGATCCCGGTGATCGGAAAGGGTGTCGGCGAGAGCGTCGAGTTCGGCGGATTGCTCGGCCATGCGCCGGTTCAGCAGGTCAACAGGTTTTGCTGCGCCGACTTCATCAACCGCGGCGGACGGATCCCTGCGCCGATTCACAGTTTTAAGAACTGATTGACGGAAGGTCCGGCCCCCTTTTTCTGATATCGGCGGCGGACTGATAGGCTTATTACCGCCGCCGGAAAGAGACCACTGTATGACCGCACCCGAAGATTCGGCCCGGTTCTTCGCCGCGGATACCTTTGCCCGGCACAACGGAATGGAGTGCGTTGAGGTCGCACCCGGCAGGGCGGTGGTGAAGATGGAGGTCATGGATTATCACCTCAACAGCCACGGAACCGTCCACGGCGGAGCGCTTTTCACCCTCGCCGATACGGCCTTCGCTCTCGCGTCGAACTCCCACGGGATCCCGGCGGCCGCGATAAACGCCCAGATCTCCTACCTCACGGCAGCACGGGTGGGGCCCCTTTACGCCGAGGCGGAGGAGTACGCCGCCAACCCGAAACTGGCCTCATACACCGTCAGGATAACGAACGATGCCGCGGAGAAGATCGCCATCTTCCAAGGGATGGTCTACCGCAAGACGCCCCGGCGCGACTGACGGGGGCGTAGAGCATGGTGATTACTACGAACAGCAACATCTTTGAAAAAATGACCCCGGAAGAGCTCCGCGAGTACCTCGCGTTCCTCCTCTGGCACTACCGTGTGGTGGACGCGTTCTGGTTCATCAACATCGCCGGGGAGTTCGGCCAGCCGACCGCGGAGGCGGTCAACGAACGTGTCTGGGGCCGCGTCGCCCCGATGGCCGCAAAAGACCTCGTCGCCAGGTTCGATATTCGGGAGAAGGGGCTGAAGGGGTTCGTGAAAGCGCTGAAACTCTTTCCCTGGGCGATCATCGTGAACTACGATATCGAGGAGAAGGACGACGAGGTCATCATCACCGTCCCCTCGTGCCCGAGCCAGGAAGCCCGGCTACGGCGCGGTCTCGGCGAGTATGTCTGCCGCGAGATGCACCGGGCGGAGTTCACGGGCTTTGCACGGCAGATCGACGAACGGATCTGCGTCGAGTGCCTCTTCGCCCCTCCCGACCCGCACCCGGAGAACATCTTCTGCAAGTGGCGGTTTTACCTGAAGGAATAGGGGGCCCGCTCCCCCAAACCTTGAACTCCCGGAAAACCCCACCTCACCATCGACCATGCCGGACCCCACCGACCTCGAACCGACGGCGGCGCTGGTGATGCTCTGGGCCCGGGACCTCTACCGGACCGGCAGCGCCGGACGGTTTTACTCCTGCCTTAACCTTGCCGCAGGCGAGCGTATGCGGCGGGAGTGCGAAGCCGTCTGCCCGTGGTATGCAGAGGTGATCCTGAACCGGAAGTGGTTCATCCGGCACCTCGCGGTCGGGTTTGTCGCCGAGGCGCCCACCCCCTGCCAGGTCGTGATTCCGGCCGCGGGGAGATCCCCTCTCGCCCTCGAACTCCTGGACGCCTGCAACGATGGGATCGCATCGGTGATCGAGCTCGATATCACGGGGATGGAAGAGAAGCAGCGGCTCTATGAACGGGCAGCACCGGCCCATGCCGGAAAGATCCAGTGCATCCCGGCCGACCTCTCTGATCGTCCGGCCACGGCAGAGGCGATCGCCGGCGCCGGCTACAATCCGGACATCCCGACGGTCGTCATCGTCGAAGGGATCTCCTACTATCTTCCCCCCGCCGTCCTCTCCGGGATCGTCTCGCTCTTTGCATCCCGGAACCGCAAAAACCGTGCGGTCGTCGAGTACATGCTCCCGTGCCGGCTGATCAACGAAGAACAGCGCAAGATCCCCCGGGGGATCTGGCGGATCATCAACCGCGACTGCAACCAGGGCGGCACCGTCACCTACAGCCCGGACGAGATGGAGCGCACACTCGCCCGTGCGGGGTGCGGCCGCGTCGTTCACCACGCCATGCACGAGATCGAGCATGCCCGGACCGGCGCGAACCACTACTTCGCCGCCGCTCCCGACGGGTGGATCGGGATCGCCTGCAGCAGGCTCTGACGGACGGAGTCGCGAGATGTGGCGACGAAAGAGCACATTTATCAGATTTCAGGAATTATCCTGAATTATGAAAATGAAAAGCATTTTAGGAGCGAGTATCCTCGTCCTCGCCGTGCTGGTCTGCGGGTGCACGACCACCAACGCTCAGAACACTGTTGCTGCTGCCACCCCCGAGATCCCCAACCTCGTCGTCCCCAACCTCGTCGGGAACTGGACCGGCACGATGAAAGGCTACGACTACGGGACAGGATTCAACGACTACGCCGGCTACACCATGACCCTCGCGGTCCTCGAGCAGCAGGACCGGGTCTTCGCGGGAGAGATCTCCTTCACGGCCCCGAACGGCACCCAGGTCTGGGGCGTCACCCCCTGTGCCGGCGTGATCGGCCGTGACGGCAAGGCGATCACCATCATCGAGAACGAGGGAGGGTATTCTTCCGGCTCCCTGATTGCTCCGGACGAGATGGAGATCATCTACGCGGACGGAAGAGAGCCCTTCAGCATCGCGATCGACTCGCTGAAGAAGAACTGAGCGGGGCAACGCCCTCCATTTTTGCCGCCGGTCCGGGTCGTCCCAAGACCCCGGATCTGCCGGCCTCCCCCCACGGGGAGACCGTGACGGTCCACAGCAAACCTTTTCTCTGAGGGAGTCGTGTCGGGGAGACGGAGCCTTACACAGGAGGAGATGCGATATGCCGAGAATAGAGACAACCGTACAGTACCCCGTCGTCATCACACCCGAGATCGAGAAGTGCAGGGACTTCTACGTCGGGTACTTCGGGTTCGAGATCGTCTTTGAGGCGGACTGGTACATCCAGTTGAAGCACGCGAACGGCAACGAGCTGGGATTCATGAGACCGGACCTCCCGAACCAGCCGGAGTTTCTTCACGGCGCGTATGGGGGGAGAGGCATCATCGTCACCTACGATGTAGCAGATGCCAGAGGAGAGTACGAGAAGGCGCAGCAGATGGAGGGCCTCAAGATCAGGTTCCCGTATACCGAGGAGGAATGGGGCCAGAAACACTTCATCGTCGAGGACCCGGCAGGCATCTTCGTGGATATCGTCGAGCAGCCTTCGTGAGGAGGTTGCGCCAGAACACGGCCGGGGGACCGAGGAGGCCGCCACCTCCCGCATACGCCGCTCGCCGGACTCCTCCCGTGGGGGGACTGTGACGGGCAGCTGCGCGGAGATGCCCCCAGAAGGCGAAGCCGATCCACGGCGGTACGACGACGGCACCGCCCGCCCCGACACCCCCACACCTCACAGCACCGGCGAACCCGAACACAAAGATTGATAGCGTGTCCGACCGATCATCTCTGCGTAGTTCACGTGAGGGCACATCATGACCGGCATCGAATCGGACGTCAGGGAGATCAAAGAGAGCATCAGAGCACTCACCGAAAAGATCGACGATCTTCTCCATGAAAGGGAGATCCATGCAATGATGAAACTCTCAGAGCAGTCACTCGCCGCTTTTCTCTCCGAGGAGCCCGATCTCTACACCGTCAGGGATATCAGGATCGTGTACCGATGAAAGGGAAGATCGTTCTGATACCATTTCCCTTTACCGACCTCACTGCAGCAAAACTTCGCCCGGCACTCGTCCTCCATGAGGGTGACCGCGATGTTGTCCTCGCCTTCATCTCATCGAAAACGCATGCAGGAACGGGACCGGCGGAGATCATGGTGGCCGCTTCACACCCGGGTTTTCTGAAAAGTGGTCTCAAGGTCGACTCGGTGATCAGACTGGACAAGATCGCAACAGTCTTAAAAGACCTGATGGTCGGCGAACTTGGGGAACTTGACGAAGACCTCAGGGCAGAGGTCAATGTAAGACTCACCGCCCTGTTCAAACTCTGAACAACGTAAAACCAGGCCCCAGGATGGTGGATGCACCCACCAGTGGCACCCTCGATCGTCCTGAGCCCTTCGTGAGATGTTCGCCTGCCCCTTTTCCGTCTTTTGTAAAGAAGGTACAGCAGCCCCCTTCTCCGGGCATCCACTCCTCCTCCGACCGGGGTACCTTAGATTCTGACATCCCTGATATGCCGCTCGCCGGACTCCTCCCACGGGGGAACCGTGACGAGCACCGCACGGATGCGCCCCACGAAGTAGATGCTGTTTTGTGGGGGCACGACGACGACGTCCCCTGTCCGGACAGGGTGCTCGACGCCGCCGAGGACGTAGACCCCCTCCCCCTCGATGATATAGTAGATGAACGCGCTCTTCTCGTGGCAGAACTCCTCCGCATGCCCCGTCTCCGTCTCCAGGTAGACGATCCCGGCCGGGGCGCCCTCCCCCGTATAGACCCGCATCCGGACGCCGTGCTTCTCGAGGTCGACCGCCTCCTCGCGCCTGATGACCGCCGGCTTCATGAGAGAAGGGTCGTGTCGCGGGGCTATGAAAGTGATGTACGCCCCCCCTCCCCCGGGTCCAAGGGTTCATATGCAACCCCTCATACCATGCTGCCCTGTGACCCGGGAATATCCGCGCCCCCGCCTCGTTATCAGCCGTTGCATTGAGTTTGGCCCCTGCCGTTACGACGGCTCGAAGATACCCTCCCCCACGGTGGCACGCCTGAGGAATTACGCCGACTTCATCCCGGTCTGCCCGGAAGTCGAGATCGGGCTCGGGGTTCCCCGGGCAACCCTCAGGATCGTGCGGAGAGATGACGCCGATCGCCTCGTGCAGCCGGCTACCGGGCGGGACGTTACGGAGGAGATGTCCGCCTTTGTAGCCAGGTTCCTCGACTCTCTGCCTCCGATCGACGGCTTCATCCTGAAAGGGGGCTCCCCCACCTCGGGGACCCGGAACGTCCGGGTCTACCCGTCAATGGAAAAGTCCGCGGCGATAGCAAAGTCCGCGGGCTTCTTCGCCCGCGAGGTGCTGAAGCGCTATCCGGACCTCCCCGTAGAGGACGAGCTGCGCCTGAACAATGCACGGATCCGGGACCATTTCTTCTCCGCGATCTTTACCCTGGCGGCGTTCCGGGAGATCGAGGCAGCCGGGGACCGGGAGGCCCTCGTGCGGTTCCACGCAAACAACAAACTCCTCCTGCTCGCCTCGAACGAGAAGATGCTCCGGGAGGCAGGAAGGCTCGTCGCAACCCGCGCGGAGGTTGGACCGGGAGAACTCTTCCCCCGGTATCGCCGGATGCTCTCCGCGGCGCTCGCACGGGCTCCCCGGTATACCGGCAACGTCAATGTTCTCCAGCACGCGCTGGGCTACTTCAGCGACCGGATCTCGGACGAGGAGAGGGCGTACTGCATCAGGCTGATCGACCGCTACAAAAACGGCCATGCCACGCTGGCCGAACCCCGCAACCTGCTCCGCTCGTGGGTGATCCGGTTCCGGGAGCCGTACCTGACGAACCAGTCGTTCTTCGCCCCGTACCCTGCCGAACTCGTGGATCTGCCGGGAGAGGTCACCGACCGCGGAAGGGATGTCTGGAGCGGCAGGGAAGAGCCGCCGTCTTAACTGCCCGGATCCGGGCTCCGCAGGTCGAAACTCCGTGTCATATGTGGTGTAGAGAAACAGAAGCGGTAGGGAGAGGGTGCCGGAACCGGATCTAACGGCGCAACCTGCCGGCCTCGTGACGGACCGCCTGCAAGGGAACTGTTTATATATCATGACCGTAGACAGCCGCCCATGTCGCAATTGCTACGATATGCATCTCTCTTCCTCGTTGCAGTGCTGATTGGGGCGTTGATTCCTGCAGTGGGATGCGCCCAGGAGAGCGAAGCCGCATCCGCAGGGCCGGGCAACCTGACATACTACACCGAAGACCTTCCCCCGTATAACTACATGGAGAACGGGACCCTCCAGGGGCTCTCCGTCGAGTTGCTCGAGGCGATCGCCGAAAAGATGGGGGAGAACGTCTCCCGTGAGGAGCTACGCCTGGTCCCCTGGACCGAGGGCTACCAGGCAGCCCTCACGCAGAACGCGACGGTGCTCTTCTCCACGGCAAGAACTCCCGGGCGGGAGCAGTCCTTCAAGTGGGCCGGGCCCATCTATTCGGACAGGTACGTCCTGTTTGCCGCACGAGATCGGGCAGTTGCCATCGACGGCCCCGGCGACCTGAACGATTACCGGATCGGGGCGATCGAGAACGACAGCGCCGTCCAGCAGCTGCTTGATGCCGGGGTGAACCGGAGCCGGCTCGTCGAGGAGACCAACGCCTCCGTGCTCGCCGCCGGACTCGCGGGCGGCGAGATCGATCTCTGGTGCTACCCGGAGACCGCCGGCAGGCATCTCGCGGAAGAAGTGACGGGCAACGCGTACACCTACGAGGTCGTCTACACGCTCGAGGAGACCGGCCTCTACTACGCCTTCAGCCGGGACGTCCCGAACTCAACGGTGCAGTCATTCCAGCAGGCCCTTGATGACCTCAAGCAGGAGGAAGACGCGGCGGGCGTCAGCACCTACGAGCGGATCGTCGGGCGGTACATCCCGTCGGTCGGGCTTGCCCAACTAGATTACCTGACGGAGGAATGGGCTCCTTTCAACTACCAGGAGGATGGGAACGTCACCGGCATCTCCGTCGAGATCCTCGAGGCGGTCTTTGAAAAGACCGGCGCAGACCGCACACGGACAGACGTTCGGATCGTCCCCCTGGCGGAAGGGTTCCGGGCGGCGCAGAACGATACCGGCACTGTACTCTTCTCCATCGTCCGCACGCCCGAACGCGAACCCCTCTACAGGTGGGCCGGACCGTTCACCAGGGCGAGCTTCGTCCTCTATGCACCGATGGATAGGAACATCACCATCGCCTCTCCAGAGGACCTGAACAGTTACCGGATCGGTGCGGTCGAAGATTCGATCGAGAACGACCTCCTCCTCGGCCAGGGTGTGAATGCTTCCCGCCTGGTCTCCGGTGAGACCCCCGCAGACCTCCTCCGGATGCTGGAGGAGAGGGAGATCGACCTCTGGGCAACAGGGGATCTTGCCGGGCGGCACCAGATGCTCCAGACCGCAACGGACCCCGACGCCTACGAGATCGTCTACACCTTGAGCGAGAACGACTTCTACTTCATCTTCAGCAGGGACGTCCCGGAGACGCTGGTCCGTGCATTCGATCAGGCTCTCGGCGTGGTGCGAAACCAGAAGGACGAACAGGGAATCAGTGAGTACGAGCGGATCATCTACCGGCACCTCGGGGTCGGCTGCACCCGGCAGACGTTCACCGACGAAGCGGTGATCGCGCTCGTGAACACGACCGCCGCGGCGATCGAGGAGAACGCCACCGATACCTTCCGGCACATCAACGCGGGCGAAGCGCCGTACCGAGACCTCGAGGACCCGGAGCTCTACGCCTTTGTCTATGATATGAACGCGACCATGGTTGCCCATGCAGACAACATCCAGCTCGTCGGCACGAACTTCAGGGGCAAGACGGACGTCACCGGCAAACCGTTCCGCGATGAGATCGTCGAAGGAGCGCTGGAGAACGGTACCGGGTGGGTGGAGTACGTCTACGTGAACCCGGTCCAGCCGAACCTCTATTACAAGACCACCTACTACCGGCTGACCGAAGGGAGCGACGGGAACTCCTACATCGTGTGCAGCGGCAACTTCAAGCCCTGCGAGGCATGACAACCCACCACATTTTTACCATCCCTTTATTAGTGACTGTCGTGATTTCCATGTATGAGAACGTATGCAGTCCTCCTTATTGTCGCACTCGTCCTGGCGGCCGTCCTCGGTGTCGGCTGTACTGAGACCGGCGTTACTCTCGACCGGAACCAGTCGGAGACGGTGCCGGGCGCCGATTCCTCCGTATCCCCGGAGAAACTCGTGGCGTTCGTCGAGATAGCCTACGAATACGCCCACGTCCACGGACGGGAGGCCGCCCTCGCCGGGTTCAATGACCCGAACGGCACGTTCGTCGACGGTGAACTCTATATCTTCGCCTACGACTCGAATGGAACGACGCTCGCGCTCCCCTTCCAGCACGAGGTCGTCGGAACGAACCGGTGGAACACCACGGACGCGAACGGCACCGCGTACGTCCAGGATGCGGCCGCCGCCGCCGAGGCCGGCGGGGGCTTCATCCGCTACCTCTACATAGACCCGGCAGACAACTTCACCGTCAGGGAGAAACTCAGCTACGTGATGATGGTGGACCGGGACTGGTTTATCGGGGCGGGGATCTACGATCCGGAGGAGGAAGCCCCGATCGTCGCGGTGGGATCGGACCCCCGGGTGAGGGAGGGCCTGAAGGCCTTCGTCGGGGAGGCGATCGCGTATGCCCGGACGGAGGGAACGGATGAGGCGCTCCGGGAGTTCAACGACCAGAACGGCACCTTCGTCCGCGACAGCCTCTACATCTACGCCTTCGATTACAACGGGACGACCCTGGCGCTCCCCCATCAACCACAGTTGATCGGGACCGATCTCTCGGGCCTTCAGGACCCCTTCGGGGTCAACTACACCCGGGTCGAGATCCTCCTCGCGCAGCACGGCGGCGGGTTCGTCTTCTACCACTACCAGAACCCGTCGCGCAACATGACCCTCGAGCCCAAGATGAGTTACGTCCAGAAGGTCGACGATGCGTGGTGGCTCGGTGCAGGGGTTTACGTGAACGAGGTGGCCGGGGCGGATGCACCCGCTCTCCCTCCGGTCTCCGGATGAACCCTCCTTTTTTGCGATGATGCGACATCGTATCCGGAAAGTATTCCCCCAGGCGCTTCTAGCCACCCAGTGCGATCGTTATCACCGCGATGATTATCCCGATGAACGATGACCCGAACCCGTACAGCACTTTCGAAGGGAAATTCCGGTCACGTGTTCTCGTGTAGCCGATCCCGAAGAGCAGGAGGATCCCTGCAAGGTTCGAGATAGTCAGGGCCTGTCCGGCACCATCGATGAGAAAGAACGGCAGGACAACGATCGCTCCGGCCCCTGCCGAGAGGAGGAAGGTGCCGAGCATGATTGTTGCCGCCTCACGGGGAGACATCTTCTCCCGGCTCTCCACGCCCGCCAGGAACCCTGAGAGCCTCTCGTAGAGCCGGAACCGGTCATCCTCGGGGATATTCCGGAGGACCGTATCGTCGAGCTGCTCCCCGATAAGGGAGAGGGCGGACTCTTTCTGCCCTGCGGACCGCGAAGACTCGATGATCCGGTTCTCCTGCCGGATGAGGTAGCTCCGCTCCCAGATGTAAAACATCCCGTCCGCGATACCCCAGGCGATGCAGCAGAAGAGGGCTGCAGCCACGACTTTCCCGACGATAAGCCCGGAGATCTCCGGATACCCACGCAACACGCTGGTGAACGTCATGGCGATGATCACGCCGTACATGACCTCGGCACCCGTCCAGTACCTCCCGATATAATCTGCGAGGGGCATACACGGTCCTTTGTCCGTCAGGATACCGTCATCGGATATGAACATACCCCAGGGTCGCGTGGAGCACCGTCGCGGGCGAGCGCTTATAACACTCCGGAGCGAGAAGAACAGTTATGCACCGGATCATCGACTGGAACGAACTCTGGAAAGCGATCCACGCAAGTTCGCCGGAGCGGGCCGCAAAAGACCGCGATCCCGCTGCCGTCTGGGACAAACGCGCCGCCGCCTACCGGAGGGCCACCCGCGGCGAGACGCGGGCGACGGAGCAGGAACTCTCAGTCCTCGACCTCCGGCCGGAGGATACCGTGCTCGATATGGGTGCAGGAACGGGGAGGCTCGCCGTGCCGATTGCCGGCACCGCCGCCCACGTCACGGCCCTCGACCCCTCGGAAGGAATGCTTTCCATCCTCCGCGAGCAGATGGCCGCCGCAGGAAGGACGAACTACTCCTGTCTCCGGAAACGCTGGGAGGATGCCGTCATCGGCAGGGACGTCCAGCCGCACGACATCGTCATCGCGGCGTTCTCCATCGGGTTCTACGACCTCGCTGCGGCTCTCGAGAAACTCGACGCCGCGGCCCGCCGGGCGGTCTACCTCTTCTGGCACGCGGGCGAGTGGCGGAGCCCCGGCGAGATGGCGCTCTATAGGGCCGTCTTCGGGGAGGAAGCAGCCATGCAGAAGGGTTACCCGGACTACATCTACCCCGTCAACATCCTCCACGACGCCGGGATCTACCCGAACGTCCGGATCTTTTACGCGTTCTGGGACACGGTCTACGACTCCCCCGAGGATGCCGCCCGGACCTGGGCGGCGATGCACAACCCGGAGATGGAGGACCTTTCGATAATCCGGGAGTATTTCTCGCAGACGCTCCGCAGGAACGAGTCCGGGCAGTATGTCGAGACGGCCGTACGGCCGACCGCGGCGGTCTGGTGGGTGAAGGAGAGGGCTTAAGGAAAAACCTTCACCGCCCGGTCTCCTCACTCCCGAACAGGACGTAGACGAACTCGTCGAGGGCGGCACCGTTCTTTGTTATGGCCATCCGGTGAACCGCTTCGCGGGTAAAGCCGCACTTCTCGAGAACATGCATCGAGGCGGGGTTGTTCGAGAAGACGCCCGCCTCGAGCCGGACGATATCAAACCTCTCGAAGGCGACCGGGACGAGCGAGCGCACTGCGCCGGTGACGATGCCCCGTCCCCAGAACGACTCCGAGAGCCAGTAGCCGATCTCGGCCGTCCTGCGTTTGACGTCATCGAGCGGCTGAATCCCGATGCCGCCCACGGCCTCACCGCAGACGTCGATCGCAAGGTAGAGGTGCGACGCCGTATCCGTGGCAACGCCGATGAACCGGCAGGCGTCCGCCGGCGTATAGGGGTACGGGAACCCGTCGCGCATCATTGCCGCTATCCGGGGGTTGTTCGCGTGCCGCACCAGGGACCCGGCGTCGTCGGGCGTCCAGGGGCGGAGCACGGAGCCCGATGTGACGATCCGCATGCTCGGATATACTGGTCGTTGCCGGGGGTATTAACGATAGGGGCATAAACGACCCCGACGGTTGCCTTACCACTTTGCGGAGCATCCTAGCGTGCCCGACCGCCGGGTCCACATCCGTTTTGACGTAGCATAATAGAGATCTAGAACCTGATCATAACAACCGAATTTTGGAGATTGCATTTGAACTAGCCATAATAAAGAATCGAACTTGATAAATCTATGACAATTGAAGTTCATTAAATAGGGTTGGGATTAGCATGGGTAAGCCGTTCGCTTCGGAGATTGCCAGGTTATCAGATACGTACAAATGGGCTTTAGCACAACCTATCAGTGAAGTAACATCCTTCATCGAAGATGCCATAGATACTTCCCTGATTGCAGTTGGATCTGGGGGATCGTCAACTGTTGCAAATTTAGGAGTACTGCTCCATGAGCAGATAGGCATGCTATCAAAAGCAGTTACTCCATTAGAAGTGCTCTATTCGGATATTGATTTCTCGAATGTTTGCGTACTAATTCCTTCAGCAAGTGGACGCAATCCAGACATCGTAAATGCGTTCGAGCACATAGCAATGTGCGAACCTAAACAGATGCTGGCAATCTGCATGCGTACGAGGAGTAAATTAAAAGAAATATCAGACAAATATTCGAACACTCAGATCGTAGAATATGAGAGTCCTGCAGGAAAAGATGGATTTTTAGCAACAAATTCGCAAATAGCATTTAGTACGATACTATGCAGGGCATATGAAAATGTGCTAAATACTGAGAGCACTTTGTTAGATGAATTATCAATTGATGCCATTAAAGTTAATCAATTAGAGCGTCTTCCTCAACTTGTGTCAAAGGAGACACTCATTGTTTTATATGACAAATGGAGTCTCCCTGCATCTCTTGACCTAGAGTCTAAGTATTCTGAGGCAGGTTTGGGCAATGTCCAACTAACCGATTATCGAAATTTTGGTCATGGTCGCCACTATTGGCTTGAAACGCAAGGCGACAAAACGGGGATTGTTGCGTTCATTACTCCAGAAAGTAAACGGTTAGCAGAAAAGACGTTCGAATTGATACCTGAAAAAATTCCCATCTTCCAAATATCCACCGAGAAAAGAACTCATATCGGCGGAATGGAGTTATTAGTAGAAGTACTGCACTTTGTGAATCAAGTGAGTCTATGCAAAGGAGTTGATCCAGGTAATCCAAAGGTGCCGATGTATGGAAGGAAGTTATATCATTTAGGTATCCCATTTGGAGACCCCCACAAAAACAGTAGGAACACCCAGCGTCAACAGATTAAAAGAAAATTTGGCATACTCTCGACGGTCAACAGCGATCTTTACAATTTGTGGATTAATTCACTTAAAACATATATAAAAAGAATTGAGGATGAGGAATATGGATCTGTAATTTTCGATTATGATGGAACACTCTGTAGCAACAGGGAGCGATTTATTGGGATAAGCACCGAAATTGCTCAGGGTTTGATTCGATTACTCGAGAATAAAGTAATTGTAGGGATAGCAACTGGCCGGGGAAGGTCAGTGGGAGTTGATCTACGTGAAAAAATCCCACCCCGTTTATGGGATAACATCGTTATTGGTTACTATAATTGCTCAGATATTGCACTACTATCAGATAGCAATAGTCCCAATAAAGGATTGCCATTAGACGACAGATTGGATCAGTTCCTCAATATACTCAAGAACAAAACTCAACTTAATTACATTACAAATGTTACATGCCGTCCTAAACAGATTACTCTCGAACCTACCCACCCCCGGTATCGAAAGTTATTGAGAAGACTGCTATTCGATCTAAAAGCAAGACACATGTTAAACGATATTCAGGTGTTAGAATCAAGTCATTCATTTGATATTCTAGCATGTGATAACCCAAAACAGAACTTAATCGAGATTTGCCGCAGTAAGTCTCTTGACATCAACACATGTGACAAAGTTCTTTGTATCGGAGATAAAGGGGGATGGCCCGGAAATGACTTTTACCTACTCTCGGGGCCATATTCACTTGGTGTCGATGCCTTATCATCGGACCCCGATAACTGCTGGAACTTATGCAAACCCGGTTATACTGGACCGCGGGCAACATTAGAATATTTGGAAAAATTTAAATTATCTAATGGGAAATTTAGGTATACTTATACCCAGTTTGGTCGAAAATAATGAATAGCGATCTTGCAGAACGGCTGTTAGCCAAAGTTATGGGTTGGGAGGAGGCAGATGTCGCAAGGGAACGTCCGTTAATTCAAGCGTTGGCTTTGTACAAATATGATGAGTATCAGCAATATTCACCGGGCTTACGATTCATTGTTAACCTTGCCCAGTGGCTATATCAATTCGAGTTACAAGATCGTCAAACAGTATACGATTTTATAAAATCTAAGTTGATATTTTTTTCAAACGCAGAAGTATTTCATTTCGTCACAATGGTCTATCCAGATATTGTCCGGCAGTTACTTGTAGAGAGAGTCCAGAAAAAGGATCGACTGCTGGGTACGAGTATAAGGAAGATCATCAATACACAAGAATATCAGACATTGCTGAGACAATGTTTGTTCCTCGGGTTAAGCGATGGTGCACATATTGATGTTTTTCGACGATTTAATAGTGCAATAATCTCAAACGAACAGGTTTGGTTGACCTACGAGATCTCTGGAGATAAGGCACAGAAGATGCGTAAAAGTTTAAAAGAATGTATATCTAAGGGAACCGGTTCGATACCTTCAGAATCAGACAATAAGTTCAAAATGCTATTTCTCATCGATGATTTTTCTGCAAGCGGTGTTAGTTACTTAAGAAAAGAGTCAGAGGGATATACTGGAAAAATCAAAAACATCTTAGATAAGTTCTTCCTGCAGAGCACCACTGAGAACAGGGATAATCTGAGCGAATTGGTGGATTTAGAATCACTAGAAGTCCATATAATATTATATGTAATGACACGTGAGGCGATCGACTATCTGGAAAGAACAATTGATTCGTGGCTTCGAGAAAGTGGGATGAACGTGTCTATCGATATTCATCCAGTTCAGATCATTCCAGATATCTGCAAAATAAATTACGATGAGAACCAGTCTATTGAATTAACAAAAATACTTCATAAATACTATACTCAATGCATAAGTACAAGTCAGGGATTCCTCGACATGTATGAACGCCATTGGAAACTTGCACCCAGATGGGACCATCCATGGTTAGGTTACAACGAATGCGCTTTATCGGTTGTAATGAGCCATAATACCCCCAATAATTCAGTACCCCTTCTGTGGTTTGATGAGGACAGTAAACATCATGGCTTATTTCCGCGTGTTAACAGGCATAAATGAATATCTGGGCACCAGTAGGGATGGTCAATGGTAGGCTATAGGAATCCATTTAAACTGAGATCTGCCGAACAAATTAACGATCCCCGGCTTTTTTTGCGGGTCTTTGATCCACATATCCTCACGGTCATTAACCAAGACTGGTTTTTACCACGAGTCCATAATATTTACAGTTCACCAGGTGCGGGAAAGACTTCAATGCTACGCCTATTTGCTCCTGATGTCTTAATGGAATTAAATAGGGTAAAGGGCTCTCCGGAATATAATGAAATTTTCTCACAGTTAAAATCAGTCGGAGCAGTCTCTGATAACCGGGTTAACCTCTTAAGTGTCAGACTCTCTTGCTCAGGTAATTATTCAAGGTTGGAAGATTACCGGTATGACAATAGTCAAAAGGATCAGTTATTATTTACATTACTTAATTCTCGCTTAATCATTTCAATGCTCCAAGGTGTAATGACATTATTTGAACTAAGATCGGTTGAAGAGTTAAAGAGTTTACAGATTAAGAGATCCCCACTAGAGCAGAGAACCAGTTCTCGATATCCCTTGCCAAGTACGGGCGACATACTATTCGAATGGGCAGACGATCTCGAAAGACAGGTATGTGAAATTCTTGACAGCTACGATCCAATTTCAGAAGTGGAGTTTGAGGGTCTTAACGCATTCGATTCGATTTATCTTATGAAGCCAGAGTGCATACTTTTTGATGGTGAAGTGGTTGCAGAAAAAACAATGGTGATGATCGATGACTTCCATGAGTTATCGCATGACCAGAGAGATAAGATCCGCGGGTATTTGTATCAGAGCCGCCCACCAGTGTGCTTTTGGATAGCAGAACGTTTTGAGGGCATGCACCCGCGTGAACTGCTCAGTAATGAGACCCTAAACTCTGCAATTGATGGAAGAGAATACGTTGCAATTGATCTCTACAGATATTGGATAAAGCGCAATAAAGGCATTATAAAATCATATGAGAAAATATTGAGTAATATTGCAGATAAAAGAATAAGTATTGCTAATGACCGAGACATTAGCTCATTGAAAGACTGTCTGGAAGAATCTCTTAGCGGGAGGAAATGGGAAAAGAAATATGAAAAGATATATCTGGAGCTCCACAAGCGTTTGAGTCAAAAAATCACCTCGTCGAAAGCATATTATCAGTGGATCGACAAAGTACAAGGAATCCACAGTGACAACACTTCCTTCCAAGAAAAAGCAATTGCTTTACGTTCTCTAGAAATACTGTTGGCTCGCGCAGAAAAAAGAGGCCAACTTACTTTAGATTATGAATTTTTAGATGAGTCCTTTGATGATAAAGATATCGTTGACATTAGTTCATATGCAAACTTTTTGTTAGCAAAAGAATACGAACTCCCTTACTATTTTGGATTCTCCGATTTATCTGAGGCATCGTCATTTAACATTGAGCAGTTTCTAGCTCTATCTTCTGAATTATTTGAAGAAATCATATCACTACATACATTGGCGAAAAAGAACCATACTCTGTCGCCAGAGAGACAAGATCAGATAATTAAAAATGTTGCTGAAAAAAGATGGAATGAAATCCCTAAACGAATTCCCCATGGCAAGTCAATTCAAAAATTTCTTACCGAATTTTGTCTTTTTGCTAAAGAGAAGACATTCTTGCCCTCCGCGTCATATCCTCCGGGAATCACTGGATTCTCGATATTAGACACCGAATTTGCAGTGATATTAAAAGATATAGGATTCGGAAAAAAAGGTGCGTACTCGGATTTAGCCCAGATCTTGTACTTATGCACCTCAAACAATCTATTATCAATGGAAAAAGATATCTCGCAGGGAAATCGGATAGGCCATAAGTTCTATTTAAACCGACTTATCTGCGTTAAATTTGATTTACCACTAGGCCGGGGTGGTTGGCAGTGGTTAAAAATACGGGATTTGGCAAGATGGATTCCTTTGGAGGACTCTTTTGAGGAGAGAGGTCATTTAGATGGTCTTAGAATATAAGTTCAAAAAAAGGTGGGATCCCTATTCGCTCATCGATAATAGTAGTTTTACCATTTTTTGGCACGATTATCTGCACACGACACGAAAAAGAGTCCTATATATTTTGGGTCTTGGGTTTGATCCCAGAATGCTTTTGGGTATTCAAACGATAATGCAAAATAGCCCTTTTCAAGAGAGTTGCGACTGTTTACTAATAACATATGATGAAGGTCCTGATTCAACCTCCAATTTACATCGAGATCTAATTTCAAAGAATTATGCCGATATTAAAAAATTAGTTCCACATTTCAGAAAGTATAAAGAAAAGAAAATTGGCATGCTTTCAGATGATCTCTTTCATAAAAGAAGAATCGGAGATATTGAAGCAATCTCAATAATAGACTCTTTTGAGGAGATTAATGACTATACAGACGTAATTATCGACATAAGTGCACTGCCGAGAGGGATTTATTTTTCGCTGGTTGCAAAGATATTACATCTTCTACATGAAAGGTCTGCAAACAATTCAACTAAATGCCCTAATTTGTTCGTCATAGTATCAGAAAACGTAGAATTGGATAAGAGGATTGAGGATTCAGGTGTTGATGAAGAGCCAAAGTATATATCAGGTTTTTCAAGCGACCTTGAACGATCCGCCACGAATGACATACCAATTATTTGGATACCTGTTTTAGGTGAGAATAAAAAAATTCAGTTAGAACGAACTCACAGCTGGCTAATGCCAAGCGAGATCTGCCCTGTTGTACCCTCACCATCTATTAATCCAAGACGTGGTGATGACTTAGTTATCGAGTATCACTCAATCTTATTCGATGAGTGGGTTGTCGAACCAAAGAATATAATATTCGCCGATGAAAGGAACCCATTCGATTTATATCGGCAAATAATTGACACTGTATTAAGATATGATGCCGCATTAGCAGCATTGAAGGGTTTAAAGGTGGTCATCTCATCAGATTCCAGTAAATTGATCTCAGTTGGGGCCTTACTGGCCGCGTACGATCTCAAAAAAAATATGCGCAGTGTAGGACTAGCAAATATTGAACCGCGAGGCTATGATATACTAGAAAAGGAAAATATTGACAAAATAAACCGAAACTCTGAACTATTTGCCTTGCTATTATTTCATGAAGATGAGTGACAGTTTACCAATAGGCTCTAGAAGCAATAGATTGACATGTGCTGGGACAGGATTAATTGCACTGGACGTGATCATCGATAAGCTCTCAAGTACCTGCCCGATCTTTAAGGCTGGGGGATCCTGCACTAATGTGTTGACCATCCTGTCCTTCTTAGGTTGGAATTCCATACTTATAGGCAGAACTGGAGATGATCAGTTTTCAAAAATACTCTTTGACGATCTTCATAGATGGGGTGTAGACACAAGACTCATTAATGTTGATAGTGGCCGAAACACTCCAATTATTGTTGAAAAAATTGATAAGAATAGAAAAGGTGAATATCGACACTCCTTCAGCATGACCTGCCCGATCTGCGGTTCATACCTGCCAAAATATCGGCCATTAACAATGAAACAGACGTCCGATATTTTGAATAAAGACCTTACACCCTGCGTTTTCTATGTAGATAGAGTATCGAATAGTTCTGTGAAAATAGCTAAAGAACTAAAAAAACGTAAGTCGCTAATTTTCTTTGAGCCAACGAAATTAAAGAAAACAAACCTATTCTACGAATGCAGCCAACTAGCCGACATTATCAAACTATCACATGATAAACTTGACAAAAAAAGCAGCAATATCTTTGAGGAGTTAAACAACCAACTGATTATCGAAACTTTAGGGGTTAAAGGGCTTAATTTCCGTCTCAAGTCCGAGCCGTGGGAGCATTTAGATGCCTTTAGAGTTCAAAATTTCCGGGATGCAGCGGGTGCAGGAGATTGGTGCAGTGCAGGCTTAATCCATTATATATTAAAAAATAGGACCTGCGAGGGCAGTATTCTTGGGGAAAATCTTGTAAGAGAAGCGTTGATGTTTGGACAAAGCTTGTCAGCAGTTAATTGCAACTTCCCTGGTGCCAGAGGAAGTATGTATAAACTCTCAAATAACCAGATAATGAGTATTGCCTTAAGCATTATGAACAAAAGACCGGAATCCTTTGAACTTGATCTAGATCCAAAAACAGAGGATAAGTTTACGGATTCTATGAATATCTGTCCGCGGTGTAGTTTAAAATGCCATTCATACAACTCTAAAGTAGGGTTAGAGAAATAGTATTCGTGGGGTTAACCGACGTAGGATACTTCCCCAGTTTTTTAAGTTGCATGACCAGAATAGTGTTTTCCGATCACACCTTTGTTGGAAACAAAAATTATCTGATGATTCTGAAGAAATCAGGTCGCGCGTAAGGCACTGGATCAAAACGGTTTGACCAGATAAGGCACCGATTCAAACCGAGTTGTAGGGAGTATTTATACACTAAAACAGATCTCTCAAGTAGATATGCAGGACCAGCCGTACGTAGACCTTGAGGGCATCTCGTGGATGGCGATGGAGCAGTACGGGTTTCTCCCGGTGTTCCCCCCGCCCGTCGTCCGGGAAGTAGGGGCTCTTCCCGCGAACGCGTTCTCGGACCCCCCGGACGATCCCCGCGACCTCCGGCCCCTCCTCTGGTCGTCGATCGACAACCACGACTCGCAGGACCTCGACCAGATAGAGGTCTGCGAGCGCGCTCCCGGCGGGGAGATCCGGGTCCGGGTCGCGATCGCCGATGTCGACGCTCTCGTCCCGAAGGGGTCGTGGACGGACCGGCACGCCGCCAACAACGGGACCTCGGTCTACACCGGCGTCGTGACCTTCCCGATGCTCCCCGACCGCCTCTCGGCGGACCTCACCTCCCTCCTCCCCAGAAAGGACCGGGCCGCGGTCGTTATCGAGTACACCGTCCTCCCCGACGGGGATACGAAGCCAGGAGAGGTCTACCGGGCTGTCGTCAGGAACCATGCGAAGCTCGTCTACGAGGAGATCGGCGACTGGCTCGCGGGGACCGGGCCGGTCCCCCGGGCGGTCGCGGAGACGCCGGGCCTCAAGGAACAGGTCCTTCTCCAGCACGAGGCCGCGACGCGGATGAAGAGGCGCCGGACGGAGAGAGGAGCGCTCGCCCTCGAGACGATCGAGGCCGAGCCGGTTGTTGCCGAAGGCAAGGTCACGGCCCTCGTCGTCCAGGAGCAGAACCTCGCCCGGTGCCTGATCGAGGAGTTCATGGTCGCGGCGAACGGCAGCCTGACGGCGTTCCTCGCGGCCGCCGGCCTCCCCATGATCCACCGGGTCGTCCGCACCCCGAAGAACTGGGAAGGGATCGTGAGGGAGGCGGCGGAGCGCGGCGAGACCCTCCCCGCCGAGCCGGATGCGGAGGCGCTCACGCGGTTCCTCCTCCGGCAGAAGACGGCCGACCCCGACCGCTTCCCCGACCTCTCCCTCACAGTCGTGAAACTGATGGGGGCGGGCGAGTACGTCGCGTTCCGGCCGGGCGATGACCCGATCGGTCACTTCGCCCTCGCCGTCGCCGACTACACCCACGGCACCGCCCCGAACCGGCGCTACGTCGACCTGATCATCCAGCGGCTGGTCAAATCGGCTCTCGACGGGGAGCGCTATCCCCCCTACGCCCCGGAAGAACTCGACGATCTTGCTCTCCGCCTCACCGGCCGCGAGAAAGCGTCCCAGAAGGTCGAGCGGTTCGTCAGAAAGGCGGCGGCCGCGGTCCTCCTCCGCGAGAGGATCGGTGAGGTCTTTGCGGCGTTCGTCACCGGCGCCTCGGAGAAGGGAACCTACGTTCGGTTGGTCGATCCGCCGGCCGAGGGGAGGGTCATGCTCGGCGCAGATAGCCTCAGGGTCGGCCAGAGGGTGCGGGTCCGCCTGATGGCGACGGACCCCTCCAGGGGGTTCATCGACTTTCAGCACGCCGGGTGAGGGAGAGGAGCCTCCCGCTCAGTAGCCGAGCCGCTCCCGGATCAGGACCAGGGTTATCCTCCCCTCCTCCACTTCGTTATCGAGGATCACGTGCTTGCCGATGAAACTCCCGGTCCCGTAGGCCCGTTGCGCACGCTGGTTCTCGAGGGGCAGGCAGTACTCCCGGCACCGGCGGAGCGCATCGTCGAGGGTCGGCACGATCTTGTTCACCCCGGAGACGAGGACGAGATGGGCCGCCGCGTGAGGCCACGCCCCCATCCGGCTCCCGGTCTTGTCGCACCCGACAATCTCGCCCGACTCGGCGATCGCCTGCACCCCGGAGAGGAAGTACTCGGTGGCCACGCTTTTCCGGCGGAGCGCGTGCCGCTTTGCCGTATCGTTCTCGGCCGTGATGACGGCGTGGTAGTCCTGCCATCCCTTCCGGTTCTCCTTCGCCACCCGGTCGAACCCCATCTCGATCAGGGTCGTCGAGTAGCCGTTCATGATCTCGGCCCCTTCGGGGAGCAGGTTGACGACGGCCCCGAGTGCCTCCTCCGCGGTATCCACAAGGATAACCCTGACGTTCCGTGCCTCTATAGCCGCGACCGTCCTCTCGATCGTCGCCTCGTCCGGCACCCGGTTCCACCGTTCCGTATCCACCCCGGCATCCTTCATGAGGTTGGCCGCGCTGTACTCGGTCTCTCTCGCCATCTGTTGGGTAACATTCGCCATCCGATCACCCGGAGACGGGGTGGCGCGATCCTACATATACCTCTGCATGGAACCGGGCTCGCAACGGAGAACCGCGCGGAAGACCGCGGCCTCAGTACCACACGCGTTCCAGGATCGCCCGGCCGTCCTCCCGGAACCGGACGCCCTCCATCTCAAGCAGCCTCCGCTTCATCCGCTGGCCCGCCTGAAACCCGCCCGGCCGGCCGTCCGACCGCAAGGCGCGGTGGCAGGGAATGACGGGCGGAAACGGGTTTGCGGCAAGCGCGTTTCCCACCGCCCGTGCAGCGCCGGGATTCCCCAGGTGCCGGGCAATGCGCCCGTAGGTGCTGACATACCCCCGGGGTATGCCGTATTCGGCAAGGAGGACGCGCCGCCGGAAGGGCGGGCACCGATCGAGGTCGAGGAGATCGATATCGAACCGCACGTCGTTCCCCGCAAGGAATGACTGTATCCCGGCGATCAACGTCCGGATGCTGATATCGCGGGGGGTCCGGATGGAAAGCATGCTTTCGGCCGGGACCGTATCGGAGCGCACGTCGCCGGGGAGGATGATCCTCCGTACCTTCGGCCCCGATGCGGACAGAACCCAGATGAGGCGAACCCGGCCGGATACGGTCGCGATATCGGTGACCGCCGGCATCGCGCCGGGCGGGCTGTCGGGAGAGCGATCCATGCTCCGGAGATGCCGCCGCCCATCGTCAATCTTACGCACGCCGCCGGCGCCGGGTCCGTGCCGGGGAACAGACGGGGAACGCACTGCAGCCTCTTGAGACGGTTTCCGGCGTGTTTTTTTGCTCAGTCGGCCCATGTATGAGCATGAAGCGATGCTATCTCATCGGTATGGTCTGCCTTCTCGCGCTCCTCGCGATCCTCGCGGCCGGGTGCAGCAGCCCCGGCGTCCAGGGGGCCGGGGAGGAGAATACGACCGCAGGGGACCTCGCGGCCTTCGTCCGGGGAGCCGCGGCCTATGCGGAGACTGCCGGAACGGATGCGGCTCTCGCCGAGTTCGGCAGCGCGTCCGGCCGGTTCGCGCAGGGAGACCTCTGCGTGTATGCCTACGGCTACAACGGGACGCTTCTTGCCCACCCCGGACAGAGCGAGGCGGTCGGAACGAACCAGGAGAACATGACCGACATCCGGGGGCTGCCGGTGGTCCGCATCGGTGCAGCGACGGCGGCGACCGGCGGCGGCTTCATCACCTACCTCGCCCCGGCGCGGGAGGCCGGGTCCGCCGGTGAAGCGTACGTCCCGGTCCTCGGCTACGTCGCCCCCGCCGGCGATACGTGGTGGATCGGGTCGGCCGTCTCTCTCTCCGGGACCGGAGGGGAAGCGTATCCCGGTCCCGTATCGGCGATGGTCGACCTCGTCGAGCGTGGTGCCGCATACGGCCGCGACCATAGCAGGGAGGCCGCATTCGCGGAGATCTCGAACCGGACGGGGAGCCTCGTCGACCCCGCGGGACACTACCTCTACGCCTACGACTACAACGGGACGCTCCTCGCCCACCCCCATCTCCAGGCCGCGATCGGGAGCAGTCTGATCGAGAGGCGGGACCCCTTCGGAATGGAGAACATCCGGGCGCTCAGGGACACGGCGCAGGACGGAGGAGGGTTCATCGTCTTCGTCTGGCCGAACCCCGACCAGGGGAACCGCGAGGAGTTGAAGATCGGCTACGTCCTTCCGGTCGATGAGGACTGGTGGGTCGGGTCAGGGGTCTACTTAAGCGAGATTACCGGAGAGAACTCCCGATAACTCTTTTTACTCTCATTTGCAAGCGATCGATACGCCCATCTCTCCCGGATCGTACTCACGGAACCGCACACAAGGAGCGTGTCGTGGAGGAATATCCTATGAGAATCGTTGCATGGACCGGAGCATCGCGGCGAACCGGAGGACATGACCCCTCCCCGCGGGACCCGGTCCCAAAAGAGTTCAGGGGGTCGGTGCGGCCTCCACGGCCGCCTCTTCCTCCTCGAGGGCCTCGCTGTCCCAGACCATGGGGCTCTTCATCTCGGTCATGATCACCCGCGAGCCGGAAGGAACCCGGATCGCGTCGCCGATGTCTTCGGGAGCCCCCGCCCAGACGATCTGGTGCTTGACGTCCCCGTCGGGCAGCAGCACCACGAGGCTGTAGGTGTTCATGCCCTCTTCAGGGATACCCTCGCCCTCGCCCGGCGTCACCCGGTAGCAGTTGAACGTGACCGGCCCCGATTCTTCCGACATACTCTGTTCTGTTTCGCCTTTCATTACGCATACCTCCATCATCCGGAGTGCAGGCGGTCCGGCGGGCCTGCACGATTCCGGCGACTGCCGGAGACCATATCCTTCGCCGCCGGGGTCCCCGCCCCACTCCGGAGAGCCACCTCCTCTGGACCCCCTCCTAATAATAACTTACCCCTGCAGCACTCCCCGGCGGGGTGGATACCGCGACGCCCGGGAGCATGAGGAGGCCGGGGCCCTGGAGGAGGCGGGGGGAGCCTGCTGCCAGGGTACCGGGATAATCGCATCCCGCGATGGTGAACAACCGGCTCCAATCGGGTGCGGTATGGAGAACGGTCCAGCGGGTGGCGATCCCGCCCTCCGCATCCGCGGCCTTTGCGAGGACCGAGAGGCCGAGCCGGGCGTTTTTCACGGCATACGGAAACGAGATCCGGTCGATGGTATCGTCCGGTGTGTGGGCCGACTGCTGCGGCGGGGCGTGCGTCATCATCGCCGGATACCCTGCCGCCCAGAACGGCGTGTGGTCGGATACATGCGAGCCCGGCTTCCGGGTCAGGGTGAGGTTGATGCCGTAGATGGTGTTGTGGTGCGCCGCGAGCACCGCCGCCTCGTGGGCCTCCTTATTGTAGAGGACATTCGCGACCGGAGGGCCTCCCGGTTCGCCGCAGGCCGAGTCGTAGTTGAGGTAGAGCAGGATCTCCGATTCCCGGTCGGCCGCGGCCCCGACGTACCTGCGGCTGCCGACCAGACCGATCTCCTCCGCGTTCCAGAACGCGAACTCTACGGTCCGGTCGAACGAGCGCTCGCTCATCACCCGGGCGAGCTCAAGAACGATCGCGACCCCGCACCCGTTGTCGGCGGCCCCGGGGGCGCGGGCGGGATCCGACGACGTGCTGTCGTAGTGCGCACCCACCACCACGACCCCGTCGGAGGCGTTGCCGCTCCCGGGAAGGGTCGCAACGACGTTCCGGAGATCCCCGCCCTGGAACTCCACGGAGAGACCCGGGATCTCCGCAAGCCTCCGGTAGAGGTACCCGCCCGCCTCGCGGTTCCCGTCCGTCCCGAACGCCCGCGTCGGGAAGTTCTGCAGGTCGCGGGTCGTCCGGTAGAGTTCGGTCCCGTCGATCTCTTCAAGCATCGCGGCGATCTCCGGGTCGTATGCCGGCTCTTCGGGCACGTCGGCCGCGGTTGCAGCTGTCGCGAGGAACGCCGCAACACCGACCGCCACGAGGAGCAGGAGACGCCCGTCATACCGCGACGACATCGGTCTCACCGGGCGGGCGGGGTGTTCGGGGAGACGACGCTCTCGTGGTTGTCGCGGGGCACGGCGGTCTCCGTGAGGACCGCGAGGCCGAGCCGGGCGTTCCCTGCGGCATACGGAAACGAGACGTGGTCGAGGGTGTCGTCCGGGGTATGGGCCGGGCCGTGCTCCTCGCAGTGCGTCGTCACCGCCGGGTATCCCCGGTCACGGAAGGGGATATGGTCCGAGGCGCAGGCGTGGGCGTTCTCGGTCAGGGTGAAGTTGATCCCGTAGAGAGCGTTGTACTCCGCCATGAGCGCCGCAACGTCTTTCGAGCGCTCATCGTACATGAGGTCGAGGACGAAGCGGTCCTCCGGGTCATAGCAGGCCGAGTCGTAGTTGAGGTAGAGCGGGATGGGGTCCGACGAGTCCGCCGCGCTCTCTGCATACGCGGCGCTGCCGTAGCGCCCGTCTTCCTCGGCATTCCAGAAGGCGAACCGGACCGTCCGGTCAAACGAGTGCCCGCTCATCACCCGGGCGAGCTCGAGGACGATCGCGACCCCGCACCCGTTGTCGGTAGCCCCGGGAGCGCGGGCGGGGTCCCACGACGTGCTGTCGTAGTGCGCCCCCACCACGACGACCTCGCCGGCGGCCTCCCCGCTCCCGGGCAGGGTCGCAACGACGTTCCGGAGATCCCCGCCCTGGAACTCCACGGAAAGACCCGGGATCCCGGCAAGCCTCCGGTGGAGGTACTCGCCCGCCTCGTGGTTCCCGTCCGTCCCGAAGACCCGCGTCGGGAACTCCTCGAGGTCGCGGGTCGTCTGCTGGAGTTCGGTCTCGTCGATCTCTTCGAGCATCGCAGCGACGGCGAAACGGTACTCCGCTCCTTCCTCCGGCATGCCGGCGGCGCCTGCCGGGGGAGCCATAAGCAGGACGGCCATCCCGGTGAGGAGCATGAGAGAGGCAACCATCCTCCAGAGGCGGATAGGCTGTCGGGGGGATCTGTCGTGGGTTGAGATCGGTTCCATGGATGATCACGCAGGAGACGCCGTTTAGGGCCGGGAGTTCTTAAACTTTCGTCCGGGGCCAGGTATATATGACATGCCGGAGACTCGTCTGTACACCGGCCAGAGAGCGGTCATCACCAGGAGCATACCATGCCTTTGCAACCATCAGCAGGCGACGAGTCGACCCTATTACGGTGGATGCGGCTTGAGATCGGCAGGATCAACGACGGCATCGTTTCCGAGCGCAAACGCCTCTCCCGGCTCCTCCGCGAGGAGCATCCGTCATCCGTCACGAAGGGCGGGGAGCCATACGACTTCGACCGCGACGTCCTGGCGAGGCTAAAAGAGGTCCTCCCCGGGGTGCTGCAGAGGCGCCTCCGGCTCCCGATCCTCTTCTACTTCGACTCCACCGTCCCGGACAGTTTCTTCCTTGCGGACGAGACGGCACTCGAGGCCCTCCAGTGCCTGGAAGAGATCAGCCCACTCAGGAGGATGCGGAACGGAAGGCTCTGGGTGGCGAAACCGCTCGTGTATACCATCATGAACCGCTACCCGACGGCCGTCCAGATCGTGATGGGATGAGAGCCGGCTCATGCCGAAAAGGAGAGGGTGTGCCCCCCGGAGGGGTCGGGCTGAACGCTCACCTGCACCCGGACCTCCGGCAACCCGTCGGCGGGATGCCCGGCCGGCGGAAGGGTGTCGGGCCGGTCGTCAACGTTCCGTATCCCGGCGGACGGTGAGGCCTCAAGAGACGACCCGTTCTGCGGTCCGATGACGATGCAGGCTACCAATCCACCGACGACCAGGGCCTGGATGGCGAAGGTCAGTGCGGCGGCCACATACTGCTGGGAGATCTCAATCACCTCGCACGCAGGTTGCAGGGATGCTATATAACATTTGTGAAAAATTTGCTATTGTGTGCTATATTTTGCTACAGAAACACTATAGCCGTAGCGAAGGGCGGGCGACCCCGTCACCCGGAACGCCCGGTGCCCTTCCCGAAGGTCCGCCGGACCCGTTCGAGTGCCGGCAGGGCGACCTCGTCCATCTGCCGGTCGAAGTAGTCCACCCACTCCGCGACGACCGCGAGCTGCTCCTGCTGCCGGTCGAGACGCCCCTGGAGGCGGTCGAGGGCCTGCCGGAACCGGACGGCCTCCTCCTCGCGGAGATGACGCTCACGCTCGAGTTCCTCCGCCAGGTGCGCGATCCGGCGCTCCTGCCGGGCGATCGTCTCCTGGATCACCCGGAGGTCGATCACCGCCTCGACCGGGAGCGGGGCGGCGGTCCGGGCGACCTCCTTTGCCGGCTCCTCCGGTGGGGCCTGCTTCTTGACCGAACGGACCTCGCTCTCGACCTCTTCGGCAGTGAGGCCTCTCCCGGAGAGGTCGACGAGTTCCCTCACGATCCTGACCGCCTTCTCGGGAAAGAGCTTCACCCGGCCGATGGTCCGGTAGGAAAAGAGGCTGTCGTAGGTCTGGACGAGCTCCCGGACGTCCTGCTCGGAGAGTCCGGTGAGGTGCGCGATATCGCCGATCTTGAGTTCCTTCTCGCTCACGGTTGCCACCCTCTGCACCCGCCCGCACGCCGGACGGAAGCCGTACCATACGTTTGTCGCTATCTGGTATAGGTGCGTGCCGGATCGTGGAGTTTTTCCCCCCGCACAGCCCGGGTACTGGTACGATGGGAGAGAGGAGCGAGGAGAGGAGCCCGGACGGGACGACCGTTGTCCGGAAGGCGGTGCGGTCCGCCCGGCTCCAGGTGAGGCCGGACGGGACGGTGCGGGTGGTCGCTCCCCCCGCGTTCGACGTCACGGGGTTTCTCACGCGCCACGAGGCCTGGATCGCGAAACGGCGGGAGGAACTGGATACCCTCGCCGCCGAAGGGCGCGGCAGGGAAGACCGGCTCCTCCTCTACGGGCGGTTCTACAGCCTCGCCCCCGGCCCGCGGTTCGCGGTCGACGAGGCCGGCGGCGCCGTCGCCTATCCGTCGTTCCCCGCCCTCCGGGGGAGGCTTGCCCGGATGCTGAAGGAAGAGGCCGGCGAACGCCTCGCTGCCCTCCCCGATCTCGCCGGAGAAGGACCGGGCCGGATCGCGGTGAAACTCCAGAAGACCCGGTGGGGGAGCTGCTCGTCGCTGGGGAACATCAACCTCAACCTGCGCGTGATAGCCCTCCCCCGGACGCTCCGGGAGTACGTCATCGTCCACGAGGCTGCCCACCTCCGCGAGCAGAACCACTCCGGCAGGTTCTGGCATCTCGTAGCCGGCCACTATCCCGGGTACCGGGCTGCCGAGGCCGAACTGCGGCGCTACCGGGTCATCCTCGAGCGGAACCGGGTCTGGGGAGCGTTGCGGGATACCGGCTGAGAAGAGCGGGGATCAGGAGTATCTCCGCCAGAACATGGAGAGTTTCCGCGACTCCGCCCACCGCCCGTCGAGCTGATCGATGATCCCGTTGATCCGCTGCACCTGCTGCCGGATCTTCTCCCTCGCCTCGGCATCGTCGATCAGTTCCGCGCGCCCCACGATCGCCTGGAGCGGGTTGCGGATATGGTCGGCAAGCAGGGCGAACTGCTCCATGTTCCGCTCGATCTGGCCGTAAGCCCTGGATTTCAACTCTTCGACCTCTCTCTGCGCGGTGATGTCCCGGCTGATGTTGATGACCCTCGCGACCTCGCCGTTCTCGAAGATCGGGATCAGGGTCTCGCGGAGGATCACGGTCCGCTCGCTGAGCCTGATAGGACGGTCCGAGGTCAGCGGCCGTCCCGTGCGGATGACCCGCTCGTACTGCTGCCGGGCCGCCGGCGGGAGGAACGGCAGGACGGAGAAGAGGTCCCTTCCGACGACGTCCGTCGCGAGGCCGAGCTCCTCGCACCAGGCGATGAAGGCGTCGTTTGCGAGGAGGAGAGCGAGATGGGTGTCCACGACGATGACGGCATCGGTGATCGCGTCGAGGACGATCTGGTAGAGGCCTTCCGACTCCCGGAAGATGTACTCGGACTGCTTCCGGTCGAGCGCCCCGGCGACGATCTGGACGGCGGCAGAAAGGAGCGCGACGTCCTCGCCTCCGAACCGGCCGCTGCCGACGCCCCGCTCGAACCCGACGTAGCCGACCACCGCCCCGTTCAGCCGGAGGGGGATCATCAGCACCGTGCCTGCCTCCTGCCGCTTCAGGAAGTCGCGCTCCTCCCGCCGGAGCCTCACGTCCCCCGATGTTCCATCCACGAGCACCGTCTCCCCCTGGAGGACCTGCACGGCCCACCAGGGGAGGTCGTCTGCGAGGAGCTTCTGAAAATCGCCCCGGTGGGGTTTTACGCCCGGCACGCACCACTCGTGCGTCGTGCCGAGCAGCGTCCGGGACTCGTTGAAGAGGGAGAGCGAGGACCGGCTCGCCCCGCACGCCCGGCCGAGGCTCTCAAGCGAGGCGTCGATCGCCGGGTCGATCTGCGCAGGGTCCGTAAAACGGGAGGGCATCGCCGCGACGGCTCCTGCAAGGCCGCTCTGGCGGCCGGGTGCGCCCATCGGCCTCTCCTCCCCGTCAGCGTCGGCGCAGGAGAGGACGAGCCAGACCCCGTCGGTGCCGGGGCAGGGGGCGGCGCCGATCGAGACCCGGACGTCGAAACGCGACGAGTCGCTCCGCCGGGCGTCGATCGTCCCGCTCCACCGCCCTGCAGTGAGGGCCGAGCCGATGCAGTCCGCTCCCTCTCTCCGGGAGGACCAGAGCAGGTCAACGGGCATGCCCACCGCGGTATCCCGGTCATACCTCCAGAGGGCAAGCAGCGCATCGTTGGCGACGGCGATGCGCCCTTCCCGGTCGACGATGCAGGTGCCGGAGAGCGAGGTCTCGACCACCTGCTGCAGCAGCAGAGCGGCGACGTCCGATATCCCGGCCGGAACCCGGCTGGTGACGGGATCGTACTCTCTCCGGCAGTCCTGAACGCCCCCCTGCTGTACTGGAGGTTCGCCTGCTCCAGACTCCTCTGCGGTATGCAGATCCATCCTGATCACCCCCGGACCGGCGAGAGCCGGTGCGGTCAGGTTGATCAATCCCCTGACTTGTATATCAATATTTTGATCCGAACCGCGGCGAATCCACCTCCAGCTGAACTAACCGCTCCGTCAGGATCACCGGCGAAGTCAGACGTTCGTTTCCCGCATCAACGAACGGCTCCGGTACATCACGAGAAGCGCGATCCCGATCAGGATGAAGACGGCGAGCGAGACCCAGGGCCCCGCGCCGGCCGGGATGAGGTTCGTGACCCAGTCGATGCCGAGGGCGATAGCGAAGCTGCCGATGATCCCCCCGATGGTGATGCAGGCGACGACCTCCGTCTTCGTCATCCCGAGCATCCTTCCGATGACGGAGCCGACGATGCTCCCCGACCCGTCGAAGGGGAGGCTCACGAAGAGGATGAGGCCGACGAAGTAGAGCCGCTCGAGCCACGGCCGCCGGTCGAGGAACGTCCTGCCCGCGACCATAAAGCGCCGGATCCAGGGGCCGGCGTAGGGGATGCGCAGGACGAGCGGGAAGTTCCAGGCCATGAAGAGCCCGCCGGCGAAGTCCAGGAACGCGAGAGCAGACGCGACCAGCCACCAGGGGATGCCGAGAAGGATGCAGACCGGGATGATCGTCTCCCGGCCGAGCGGCGGGACGATGTAGGCGACCATCATCCCGACGAGGAGGAGCCACTGTTCGGACGGGAGGAGGAACCAGACGACGGCAAGAAAGAGCCCGCAGAGCAGGGGCGGGACCGAGACCTTCAGGAGATCTATCCGGCCGTCTACCCCGTCATCGTCCCATACGCCGGCCCGCCGCATAGCCTGCCTTCCCCGGCGCGGGTATCACTCCCCCTCGCCGGTGGGACCGGCGGGAGGAGAGGGTTCCCGGGTCTTTAAGATATGCCCGACGATATTCGACGAACTGGCGAGCGAGCCGGGGTACCCGGGGATCCGGACGACTTCCGCGTCGAGCCCGCGGTCGCGGAGCCGCTGCCGGAGGCTTCCCTCGTCGAAGTGCTGGTTGAAGCCGAGCGTGATGATCTCCGGCTTTATCTCTGCGATCGGGAGGAACATATCGTGCAGGTCGCCGAGGAGCGCGTGGTCGACCGGCTTCAAGGCCCGGACCATCAGAAGGCGCTGGTCCTCAGGGATGATCGGGCGGGGCTTGTGTTTCACGTTCGCGTCCCGCGCCACGATCACGAAGAGTTCGTCGCCGAGCCTCCGCGACTCCTCAAGGTAGTAGAGGTGCCCGGGATGGAGGAGATCGAACGTCCCCGTCGCGACGACGCGGGTCATTCGACCACCTCGAGTTCCACGGGGCTGCCGTCGGCCCGGTAGCACCGCCAGTCCCGCGGGCCGTAGGGGTAGCCGACGATGATATGGTACCGGCCCACCGTCGGGAAGAACCCGAGGTCCGCTGAAGAGGGCGAGAGGACACCGTTCGGATGGCTATGGGCGCTGCCGGCCTGGTGGATGTCCAGCGGGAGCATATCGACGAAGAACGAGGCGCTATCCTCCCCGACGATGGTGCCCGGCACCAGGTCGAGGTCCCGGATGATGCCGTTCCTCTCTCGCAGCACCGCAACGAACTCGTCCGGGTGATGCTCTCTTGCGAGTTCAAAGAGCATTGAAAGCAGATCCCTGCTGATCCCGCATACAGCCATTCTACTGAATGGTAGGGGAGAAGTGAACATAAGTCCTCGTGTCCGGCATCCGGCCCTGCCGGACCCGGGCGGGAAAAAGAAGGGGGGAACGGATTTAAGGAATGATCCTGTCTTCCGGTGTGGCGTTCTCCACCGGAGTCACGTTCTCGTCAGGCAACCCTCCGGTAATGTTGAAGGCCTGCTGGACAGGTGTCCCGTTCACCAGGACCGGGACGTCGGGGCCCGGGAACTCATGGACGCCCTGCTCGCCTGCGTCGATGTGGAGCATGGCCCAGAGCACCGGTGTCGCGTTCTCGACCTCGATCGTGACGGTTACGTTCTCGTTCACGCCCTCGCTGATCTGGCTGTAACCGATGATCGGCCCGGGCGTCCCGTTCAGGTCGGCGTGAATATCCGCCCAGCCCGTCTGGTTCATCACGGCGCGGTCGACGATCACTGTGTCGTTCTCGATCGGCTGATCGGAGACGTTGACGGACGGGGTCTCGTTCTCGACCGGCTCCGGGGTCACGTTCTCCGGCAGGGTGAGACCCGGCGGTATGAGAACGATCCCGATGATCTGGACGATGCCGTTTGCAGCCTCGAGATCGGAGGCGACGATCGTGGCGTTCTCCACCGTGACGTTGCCGTCGACCACGCTGACGTTGAGGGTCTCCCCGCCGAGCGTCTCAAGGGTCGTCTCGTTCTCGGTGGCGTTGGCCGCCGCCATCAGGTCTTCCACGGTGAGGTTCCCCTCGACCACGTGATACGTGAGCAGGGTCTCGAGCAGTACCGTATCGTTCAAGACCGCCGCAAGGGTCTCGTTGCCGAGCGCCTCAAAGGCAGCGTCTTCCGGGGCAAAGACCGTGTAGGGGCCCTCGTCGGCGAATGTCTGCGTGAGGTTGGCCCTCTCCAGGGCGTCCGCGAAGATGGTCAGGTTCGCTTCGCCGGCGACCAGATCGACCAGCGTCAGATCCGCCGGCTCCTCGCCGGGCGTCTCGTTCTCGCCGGGGGTCTCATTCTCGCCCGGCCCGACCATCTCCCCTTCGGGGACGACGATGACGACACCCTGCATGGGCGTCTCCTGCACCGAGGCGTTGATCGCACAACCGTACGGGTAGGTTCCCGTATCGGTGAACATATACTCGAACGTCTCGTTCTCTTCTATCGGCCCGGAGTCGAAGACCCCATCCGTGCTCGTGACGGAATGGCTTACCGGGTCATAATTCGTCCAGATTACCGTTGTGTTGCTCTCGACCGTGAGTGAGGCCGGGTAGTACAACCCGTCGCGGATCTCAACGTCGGCGGTCGCGGCGAGAGCCGGCACGGCAACGAGGCTGATGACCAGGGCTGCTAAGAGCCCGAGTGTGACTGGATTCCTTCTCATTCAGTTTCACCACGCTTATGAACCCTGACAGGGGAGCAGCCGGTTCCCGTATTGAGGGCAGATATCCTCTCATTCCGGGGTGAGCACGCTACCTGCGGCACCCGCTGGAGGGACCGGCACGCTCCGTGCTGCCACGGGGCGTAAAATAATCAGGAGAGTATATAATGATTATTATAATTCGCAGAGAGGCAGACCGGGAAAGGGCCCCGGCCCCACCCGGGAGAGAGGCTGCCGGGCCGCTCAGAACGGCCCGTCCTGTTCGAAGCCCCGGCCCAGCCGGATAGCGAGTTCGGCCTTGAAGAGTTCTTTTCCGAGGTAGGCGGCATGGTCGAGCCGGGAGAGGGATCCCTGGAGAAGAAGCGTATGGAAGACATCCTCCCAGCACCGCCCCCGCACGGCACGGCCCTTGTGGACCGCGACGATGAAGTCGCCCTCGATACCGATGCGGATGCAGCCCAGGGGGTCGTAGACGATCTCGTCGGGCGCAGGGTGCGCGTCCATGATGCTCTCGTATGCGAGCGGAGGTTCGCGCCGCCGCCGCTTCTCCTTCAGAAGAAGGAGGTCGAGCCCCAGGTCCTTGGGGTAGGGCCGGCCGGCCATGAGGGCCATCATCTCGGTCGCCCGCCGCATCTCCGCGACCGACCCCCGGGTCTTGTCGCTGTGCTCGCTCGTGAAGACGACCGCTGCCCCGACCTCGTGCGCCATCCCCGCGAGGAGCGCGTTCACGCCGGGAGAGTCGGCGTCCAGGAGCTCCGCCACGTTCCCCGCCCCGAAGAAGGCCGGGCATGGGAGTCCGGAAAACCCGGCGAGCGACGGGACGAGCCCCGATCCCACCGGCTGGAGGAGGGGGTCGGCGATCAGGCGCGAGATCCCGGCTTCCTTCGCTGCCGCAAGGTTCCCGGCAAGCGTCCGCTCGCCCGGCACCACGACCGCGGCCGCCCCGGCGTCAGCGACCGTCTTCCCGACGGCGGGGATATTCCCCTCGTGGAGAGAGAGCACCAGGTCGGCACGGGGCATGGCCGCCGCGATGAGGATGGGGTCCTGGGTATCGACCGCGAGAGGCCCTTCAACCCCCGAGAGGGCGGCAAAACACCGCCGGACGTCGTCCGCCGTCGCATCGAACCCGAAGCCCAGGTCTACGATATCCGCCCCGTCGGCAAAGAACCGCCGGACTTCGGCGAGCAGGTCCTCGCGCCTGTGCGCGTCCATGATCTCCGCGAGCACCTTCATCCTCGAACCCCCGCCGATCTTCACTCCCCGGAGAGTGAAGTAGGCGCCTGCCTCCGCCTCCCGGAGCGCGAGGCGGCGAGAGGCCTCCTCGCGGCGTGTTTCGGCGAGGAAGTCGTCGGCAGGGACGGTCCTTGAGAGCGTGACGCGGCCAAGGACCGCGAGGACCTGCGGAAGGTCGGCCGCATGCCGCGGCCCCCGGTAGACCGGGACGCCGGTCTCGCGCTCGACATCGGCAAAGGATGCGGTGCACATCCCGGAGACGATCGCCATGTCGTAGGCGCCCGCGGCAAGCAGCCGCCGGAGCTCGCCGGGAGTCAGGAACGACGCGAGTTCGCCGGTGACTGCCACGTCGATCTCGTGGCGGTCGCAGAACCTCCCGGCCGCCGCTCTCACGATCTCGGCCGTCGCCGATCCGGTCGGAAGCAGAATACGCATACGTCTCAATTATTATTCTCGCCGCGGTACATAATCTGATCTCATGCTGCGGTGCGATCTGCATGTCCACACCGGGTTCTCCAAAGATGGGGAGAGCAGTGTGGAAGAAATCCTTCGGCGGGCGGAGGCGGTCGGCCTCGACGCCGTCGCGATCACCGATCACGATACAGTAGAAGGCGCCCGGTACGCCCTCCGGTGCGAGACCTCCGTGACCGTGATCCCGGGCACCGAGATATCGACAAAACAGGGCCATCTGCTCGCCCTCGGGGTCACGGACCCCCTCCCGGCAGGGCTCGACTTCTTCGAGACCGTCGCGCTCGCCCGTGCCCGGGGCGCTCTCCTGATCCTCCCCCACCCCTACCATCGCTGGCGCCACGGCGTCGGGAGGAGGCTCGCGGCCGGGATCGGGGCGGTCGATGCGGTGGAGGTCTTCAACAGCCGTTACATCACCGGGTCGGCGAACAGGAAGGCCGCAGCCATCGCGCGGAAGTTCGGAAAACCCGGGGTCGCCGGGAGCGACGCCCACAACGCCCGCTACGTCGGGTTCGGCGTCACCTACGTCGCCGCCGAGCCTGACCTCGCCTCGATCCTCGCCGCGATTCGCGAAGGGAAGACGATGGCGGGGGGGAAGATGACCCCGCTCCACACCTACACCCGCCAGTCCATCAAGGGGGCTCTCCGCAGGATCCGGCGCACGGTGTACCGATGAGCCTGGCGTTCCGCTTCTCGTACTTCGGGGACCGGTTCTTCGGCTCGCAGATGCAGCCGGGGCTCCGGACCGTGGAGGGAGAGTTCGTCGCGGCATGCATGCGTCTCCACCTCTTCGAGGACTGGCGGGAGGCGAACTTTGCCACCGCCGGACGGACCGACCGCGGGGTGCATGCCAGAAACCAGGTCTGCACATTCCGGACTGATATGCCGGACCGGGCAATCGCGGCGCTGAACCAGGTGCTCCCGGCCGATATCTGGTGCACGGGGTGGGCCGGGGTGCCGGAGGGGTTCCACCCCCGATACAGCACCATATCGCGGACCTACCGCTACTACTTCTCAGAGACGCCCGGCAACACCCCCGCCATGCATGCTGCGGCCCAGGCGTTCGTCGGAGAGCACGACTTCTCGTCGTTCTCCCGCTCAAGCGACCGGAACCCGGAGCGGAGGATCTTCGCGGCACGGGTCTTTGAAGAAGGGCCGTTCGTCGTCTTCGAGGTGATCGGGGAGAGCTTTCTCTGGAATATGGTCAGGTGCATGGCGACGGCGCTCGGACGGGTGGGAGCAGGCGAGGCGGAGGCCGGGGAGATCGTCCGGCTCCTTGGTGGTCCGGCGGACCAGAGAGTCCCCGCCGCTCCCCCCGAAGGGCTGATATTCTGGGATATCGACTGTGGAGTCTCCTTTGCACCGATCCCGGCCGATGAGAAGAGTTCCCTGTACCGTGCAGACCGACGCCGCTACCACGCCCTGATGGCAGAGGTCGCGGCACGCCTTGCGCCGGATGCGGCACAGGATACGCCCGGATAATACCTTCGGTCGAGGCAATAAATGAAGAGAGTGATCGGAAAACCGGTCTCTCTCAGCACCTCTGTTTTAAAAGGATCAGATCGCAGGCGATGAATCCTCTAAAGGAGGTGCGGCAGGGTAAATTCTGTCTTTTATGGGTCATCCGACGCATCCCAGGATAAAGGTTCCGGATAGCGATACGCAACGCAGCTCACCACTGCCGGAATCACCCCATGCCAGCCACTCCGTCACCGGGGAATGCGGGATGCCGGGTTGCATCCGCCTGACCGGAAGACATAAGTAGCCAGAGAGAGTTTTAGCGGCCACTTCGTAAACAAAATCAGGCTAATTTTAGGCATAGTAAATGAGATACAGTTAATAATAACCTATTAATATATCCCGGCACAGTCCCGTTTCAGTACGTCAAGAGGGGAAAGTGGATGTACGACAAGGATCCGGTTCGGGCGAGACCACCCGCTCATATGGAGGGGTGGTTCGTCGAAGAAACAACTGTGCCGTTGCCACAGTACATAGATGCAGAGACAGACAGATGGATAGAACGACATATACCCCGGAGTATCGGAGAGGAGAGCCCGATAGAGGTCCCTGCTCTCCACTGTGAGGTCCAGGAGCAGGTCAACCCCTTACGGACGCCGGCGGTCCCGGGACACCGGCGTATGGTGAGCGAGACCGCCGAGGCCGCCACTCCGGCCCGCCGTCCGGGCAGGGTGAGAACCCTCGCGGCGATCCCCTGCTTCAACGAGGAGGTCGCGATCGGCTCGGTCGTCCTGAAAGCCCGGCAGCACGCCGACGAGGTCCTGGTGATCGACGACGGGTGCACCGACGGCACCGCGAAGGTCGCACGGGAGGCGGGAGCGACCGTCATCTCGCACGGAGCCTGCAGGGGAAAGGGGCAGGGGATCAAGAGTGCTCTCCGGTACGCGGTCGACCACAACTACGACTGCCTGGTCCTCATGGACGGCGACGGTCAGCACGATCCCTCCGAGATTCCCCTTCTGGTCGAACCGATCCTCACTGATTCTGCCGACCTCGTCATCGGTTTTCGGACCTTCGACCAGATGCCCTTCTACCGGAGATTCGGCCGGGCGGTCCTCGACGTCGCCTCGAGCAACGGCAGCTCGATAACCGACTCGCAGTGCGGATATCGGGCGCTCAACAGGAGGACGATGGAGTCGATGCTCGGAACGCTGAAGAAGGACGACTTCTCGACCGAATCGGAGATGCTCCGGATCGCACAGGAGAAGCACCTGCGCATCGGCGAGACCCCGATCAACTGCAAGTACGGTGATTTCGACACATCCACGAAGAACCCCGTCTCTCATGGAATCGAAGTGCTCGGATCGTTATTCTGGCTCGCCGTGGAGAGGAAGCCTCTTCTGCACATCGGCCTACCCGGATTCACCGCGATGCTCGCCGGGATCTTTCTCCTGCTCCAGTTCCTCGAAGGGTTCAGCGAGACCGGTCTCGTCGGGGTCGAGCAGGGCATGCTTGCCTCGATCTTCCTGATCCCCGGCACCATGGCGGTCGTGCTGGGTCTCGCGCTTGCCCTTGTCGCAAGAACACGGGAGTGAGCAGAGATGAGAGGTGCATCATGATCGGCATAGTACTCGGCACGCGGCCGGAGATCATCAAGATGTCTCCCGTCATCAGGGAGTGCGAGCGCAGGGGTATCGACTATTTCATCCTTCATTCCGGGCAGCATTACTCCTACGAGATGGACCGGGTCTTCTTTGAGGAACTCGATCTCCCGGAACCGAACTACAGCCTCGACGTGGGCTCCGGCACGCACGCCGCCCAGACCGCGACGATCATGACCGGCGTCGAAGATGTTCTCGTCAAGGAGTCCCCGGAGATCGTCCTCGTCCAGGGGGACACGAACACCGTCATGGCCGCGGCCGTCGCGGCATCGAAACTTCAGATACGGGTAGGACACATCGAGGCGGGCCTCCGGAGTTTCAACCGCCGGATGCCGGAGGAGATCAACCGCGTGCTCACCGACCACATCTCCGACTACCTCTTCGCCCCGACGGAGACCGCCCGGGGAAACCTTCTCGCCGAGGGAATCCCGGAGAGGAAGATCTGCGTGACCGGCAACACCGTCGTCGACGCGGTCTACCAGAACCTCGACATATCGAGGAGGAAGGTCGACGTCCTCAGGGACCTCGACCTCGCGCCCCGCGAGTACTTCCTCGTCACCGCCCACCGCCAGGAGAACGTGGATAACCGCGCCAGGCTCAAGGAGATCCTCAAAGGGCTCGATAGGGTGCAGAAGGAGTTCTCTCTTCCCATCGTCTTCCCGGTCCACCCGAGGACGGAGAAGAGGATCCAGGAACTCGGCATCGGGACCGACGGGTTGAACCTGACCAAACCCTTCGGGTTCCTCGAGTTCCTCCAGCTGGAGTCGCAGGCGAAGGTCGTCCTGACCGACTCCGGCGGCGTTCAGGAGGAGACCTGCGTTCTCGGCGTCCCCTGCGCCACGATGCGTTACGACACGGAACGCCCGGAGACGCTTGAGATCGGATCGAACATCCTGGTCGGTGCCGATTCGAGAAGGATCCTCGAAGGAGTCCGCTCCGCCACCGCCTGGAAGTCCGGCTGGCAAAACCCCTACGGCGACGGGATCGCCGGAAAGATGATTATCATGGTCTGTGCAGCCGCACGGCCGCAATAAACCGTACGAGGAAGATACGTATGAAGATCTGTATACTGGGATTAGGATACATAGGACTGCCGACCGCGCTGCTATTTGCCGCTCACGGGGCAGACGTCGTCGGCGTCGACGTAAAACAGAGCGTGGTAGACTGCTTAAACCACGGGAACCTCCCGTTCAGCGAGCCGGGGATCGAAGACCTCTACCGCGATGCAAAAGGCCGGTTTGTCGCAAAGACCGAGCCCGAGGCCGCCGACGTCTTCCTGATCGCCGTCCCGACACCGCTCGACTCCGCAACGAAGGTCTCCGACCTCTCCTACGTCAAGAAGGCGGCCGAGACGATCTCCCGCCACCTCAGCGCGGGGAACCTCGTCATCCTCGAATCGACCGTACCGCCCGGAACGAGCGAACGGGTCGTCATCCCGAGACTGGAGCGGAGCGGTCTTGCCGCCGGGGACTTCCTCTACGCCCACTGTCCCGAGCGGGCGATACCCGGACGGACCCTGCAGGAGATGACCGGCAACAACCGTATCATCGGCGGGTACGACCGGGACTCGACCAACCGGGCGACCTCCATCTACCGGACGTTCGTCCGCGGGCAGATCTACCAGACGGACACGCGGACGGCGGAGTTCGTCAAGCTGATGGAGAACACCTGCCGCGACGTGAACATCGCGCTCGCAAACGAGTTCGCCCAGCTCGCCGAAGAGTGCGGGATCAACGTCTGGGAGGCCATCACCCTCGCAAACAAGCACCCCCGCGTCTCCGTCCTCAACCCCGGGCCGGGGGTGGGCGGGCACTGCATCGCCGTCGACCCCTGGTTCCTGACCGAGAACTCGACCCGCTGCAAGATGGTCTCCACGGCGCGTGAGGTCAACGACTCGATGCCGAACTATGTCCTGCATGTCGTCCGCAACCTGCTTGCCGGGATCAGGCACCCGACGATCAGCGTATTCGGGGTCGCCTACAAGGGCAACATCGGCGACACCCGCGAGAGTCCCGCAATCAAGTTCATCCAGCTCGCCGAGAACGAGGGCTACGCCGTCAGGTGCCACGACCCCTACGTGGGGGAGTTCCCGCACTCTCTCATGGACGCCCTGGACGCGACGGACGGGAGCGACTGCCTCGTCGTCCTCACGGATCACGACTGCTTCCGCACGATCGATCCGGCGGGGCTCCGCATGAGGACCAGACTGGTCATAGACGCGAGAAACATCCTCGACCACGAGAAATGGGCCGGCCAGGGATTCGCCGTCCGCGTGCTGGGCGACGGCGCGTCGGTGCAGCCGGTGCCTCTGGGGGATCTTGCGCCCCCGACGGCCCTCTACGCCGCGGAGGCGGCACGGCCGATCGCATCCTCATCACCGCCGTCTATTTCCCTGCTCTCTCCGAACGGGCGGGAGGGATACCTCTAACCCTCCGCGTCCGGTCAGGCACGAGAGACTCGAGATCCAGCCTCCGGCGACCGCAGCAGATACCACGAGGAGTTGCATGAAACAGGTCTGTATCGTATCACAACACTTCCCGCCTGAAAAATCGGGTAACGCATCACGGATCTATGATACCGCCGTGCATCTCGCGAGATTGGGCATCGACGTGACGGTGCTTGCACCCCACCCCACGTTCCCCACCGGTTCGTTTCCCCGCACCTGGAAACGATCGGAGACCCGATGGGTCGACGGTGTCCGGGTCGTCCGCCTCTGGACGTGGCAGCCGGGCTCCGGGGACCCCGGATTCCCGAGCAGGATGGCGTATTACCTCCTCTTCCCGCTGCACGCGGCACTCTGGCTTCTCGCCAACCGGAGCCGGTTCGACGTGATCGTCACGTCCACGCCGCCGCTCTTCACCGGGATCCCGGGCTACGTCCTGAAGCGGACATCGAACGTCCGGTGGATCCTCGATATCCGCGACCTCTGGATCGACGCATCGATCAGCCTCGGCTTCCTCAGAGAGGGAAGCCTCTACGAGAGGATGAGCCGCCGGTTCGAGCAGATGTGCCTTAGCCGGACTGACCTCGTCGGCGTCACGACCGAAGAACTCGGCCGGAGGATCAGGTCCCGCTACGAGGTCACGGCACCGATGGAACTGATGCCGAACGGTGTCAACACCGAGTTCTTCCGCCCCGCGAGCCAGCAGAAGAAGCGGCAGATCGTCTACGCCGGCAACGTCGGGCACGCCCAGGACCTCGATAAGGTGGCGCTCGCCGTAAAATCGATGAACGGCACCTATAACCTGAAGTTCCTCATCGTCGGCGACGGCGACACGCGCGAGAGCCTGGAGCGGCTGGTGAAGGCCGAGAACCTGACGGACTCGGTCATCTTCGCAGGGACTCTTCCGCGCGAGGAGATCCCGCGGCTCCTCTCCGAGTCGCTTCTCGGGGTGGCGCCCTTAAAGCTGCTCGAGAACCTCGAGTACGCCGCCCCGACGAAGGCCTACGAGTACATGGCATGCGGGATTCCCTTCGTCGGCTGCGGGAACGGCGAGATCGCGCACCTCGCAGAGGATTCGGGCGCCGGGGTCATCGCCGGGAACACGCCCGAGGCGATCGCCGCGACCCTCTCCTCGCTCCTCGACGATCCGGAGAGGATGGAGGAGATGGGGCGCCGGGGCCGGGAGTACGTCGCAAAGCATTACGACAGAAAGTCGGTCGCCATGAAACTGAAGCAGCAGATCGAGAGGATGACATGGACGGGCGCCTGACGTCCCTGCTTGCCCGGATCACCGGGGAAGTCCGTGGTCTTGCGGTGGTCGACGGCGAGACCGCGTACATCCGCGACCCGGTCTTCCCGGTCGTCCGGAACCGCGTCCACGCCGAGGTCGTGAAAGCGATGCTCCGTGCAGGCGGCGATCCGCTCGTAGAGCCGATCTTAAACTACGTCGCGGAGTGCCAGAACCCCAGCGGGTCATGGAACGAACTCCACGTCAACTACAGCGAGCCCTCGGCCCTGATCACCTCCTTCATCGGCGACGCGCTCCTCGAGGCCGCGGACCGGTATCCGCACGAGGAGGCGCTCACAAAAGCCCGCGACTTCGTCCTCGCCGCCGAGAGGCGTCCGGGCTACTTCCTGAAGTCGTCGGGGTATACCGCCGACCACCTGAACGTCGACGCCTCCTGTGGGGCGTTTCTTGCACGCTATGCGGAGCGTTACGACGACCCGGAAGCCCGTGCGGCGGCAGAGAGAGCGGCGGAGAACGTCGTCTCCCACCAGCGGGACGGGTTCTTTCCGTATGCCGTCGATAAGGGGACCTACCCGTACGTCTTCGACATCCCCTGCGTCCACTACCAGGGGGTGACGATCTACTATCTCGCAAAGATCAACGACGTTCTCCACGACGAACGGGTCGAAAGAAGCCTCGCCGAGGGCGTGGACTGGCTCGCGGCCGCCCAGCGGCCCGATGGCCGGTTCGACTGGTCGAGGAGCGGGCTCTCCTTCGCCTACTACCTCTCCGGGGCATATGCCTTCGCCCACGCCTCCTTCACCTACGCATCAAGGTATGACGATCGTTACCGCGAGCACGCCGACCTCTGCCTCGACCGGCTCGATGCGAGCGCGGAAGGCCTCGTGCCCCGGTGGGAGCCGGGCGGCTGGCCCGGTCTCCTCCCTTCGGTCGCGACGGCGGCAAAGACGGCGGCGCTCGGGAGCTACCCTCCGGGGCACCGGGCATTCCGGTTCGGCTACGGCATGTACCGCGAGATCGCCCGCAGGCGGTATGCGGAGACCGCCGAGACGCGATCGTTTGAGGCGCTCTGCCGGGTGCTCCGGATCCGGTCGTCGACCGTGGAGCCGTCGAAGAACTTTCCCGACCTCTTCATGACATCAGAGGTGCTCGACTGCCTTAGCCAGTCAGGGATATGGGGGAACCACGCATGAAACAGGTATTGCTCGACCTTCAGTCAGGGTCCATCCAGGTGGAGGACGTTCCCGTCCCCGCCGCAACGAGGGGGGTCGTCGTTCAGAACGCCTACTCTCTCATCAGCGCCGGCACCGAGTCATCGCTGATCAACCTCGCACAGCAGTCACTCATCGGCAAGGCGAAAGCGCGTCCCGACGACGTGAAGAAAGTCCTCCAGAAGATAGGGACGGACGGCCCCCTCTCGGCCTACCAGCAGGCGATGGGCCGCCTCTCGCGGCCCGAGCCGCTCGGCTACAGCTGCGCGGGAACGGTGGTGACGACCGGGAGCGACGACTTCGAGGTCGGCGACCGGGTCGCCTGTGCCGGTGCCGGCTACGCGATCCATGCCGAGTATGTCGCGGTCCCGAAGAACCTCTGTGTCAGGGTTCCGGACGGCGTCAGTTTCCAGGAAGCGGCGTTCACGACCGTGGGGTCGATCGCGATGCAGGGCGTCAGGAACGCAGAGGTCACCGTAGGCGAGAACGTCGCGGTGATCGGCCTCGGCCTGATCGGGCTCCTCACCGTCCAGATCCTCAAGGCCGCCGGGTGCCGGGTGATCGGGATCGATATCGACCGGGAGAAACTCGCGCTCGCGGGGAACCTCGGTGCCGACGTCGTCTCGAACTACGACGGGCTCGCCGAGCGGGTGAAGGCCTTCTCGCCGTTCGGCGCGGACGCGGTCATCATCACCGCGGCGACCCGGTCGAGCGCCCCCGTCGAGGCTGCCGGCCGCCTGGTCAGGGAGAAGGGCAGGGTCGTGGTCGTCGGGAACGTGGGGATGAACATCCCCCGCGAAGTCTTCTACGAGAAGGAGGCGGAGGTCGTTGTATCCAAGTCCTACGGCCCCGGCCGCTACGACCGGAACTACGAGGAGAAAGGGATCGACTACCCGATCCTCGTCCGCTGGACCGAGCGGAGGAACATGGAGGCGTTCCTCGGCCTCGTGCAGCAGAAGAGGATCGACCTCGACCGCCTGATCACCCACACCTTCCCCCTCGATAGCGCACCGGAAGCCTACAATCTCATCAACACCGGAAAAGAACGGTTCATCGGGGTCCTTCTGCAGTACAGCCCGAACGGGGCGGGCGCCGCCGGCACCGTCACCCGCCTCCCGGAGCCGGCGACCCGGCGGCGGGAGGTGCCGGCCGGGACGAGGACGATCGGGTGCATCGGCGCCGGGGTCCACGCCCAGAGCGCCCTCTACCCGAACCTCCGAAGCCTCCCGGTGAATCTCGGCGGGGTCGCGACCGCGACCGGGCTCTCGGCGCAGGCGGTGGCGAAGAAGTACGGGTTTGCCTACTGCACCACCGACTACCGCAAGCTCCTCGATGACCCCGGGATCGACGCGGTGATGATCGCGACGAGAAACGACCTGCACGCCCCGATGGCGATCGAGGCCCTGCAGGCCGGAAAAGACGTCTTCGTGGAAAAACCGCTCGCCACCGATATCGACGGGCTCAGGAGCCTCGTCCGTGCATGGAGCGAGTCCGGGCAACGGCTGATGGTCGGGTTCAACCGGCGCCACTCGCCGCTCGCGCAGAAGATGAAGGAGTTCTTCGCGAACCGGTCGACGCCGATGGTCCTGCACTACCGGGTCAACGCCGGACAGATCCCGCCCGAACACTGGGTCCACGACGACGAGCAGGGCGGCGGGATGCTGATCTCGGAGTGCTGCCACTTCTTCGACTTCATGCAGTACATGACCGGGTCGCGGCCGGTCCAGGTCTACGCGAGAGCGATCGAGCCGACCGGGACCCTCCGGAAGTACGACAACTTCCAGGCAACCCTGGCGTTCGCCGACGGGTCGCTCGGCACCGTCACCTACACGACGCTCGGCGACCGCTCCTACTCGAAGGAGAGCGTCGAGGCCTTCTGCGACGGCGCCGTAGGCCGGATCACCGACTTCCGCGACCTCGAACTCCGGCGGGATGGAAGAGCGTCGCGGGAGAGGAGATGGCTCTCCCAGGAGAAGGGATTCGCCGAGGAACTCCGGGCGTTCGTGAAGGGAGAGGTCCCGGACCTTGCGGATAGTGTCGCGACGACGCTCGCGACGTTCCTCGCGTGGGAGTCGATCGATACCGGGACGCCCCGGACGATCGACCTCGGAAAGGTCGGGCTCTGATCCGGCTAAACCTTTTTTCACGAGGGTTACTGACGGGTTCGTCTGCAGCCTCGATGGCAGTCCTAGAAAGCCTCCGCCGGAAACGGGGCACCCTATCCACGGCTTTCTCCCGGCTATCGCCACGCACTGCCCCCGTTCCCCGCCGGGGAGCGACCGGCCAAAGGGTGCGAAGGGCATTACACACCTATATTACTGAGCTTCGCGCTCCTCGCACCTGACGGTGCTCATGCTCCTGCCCTGCAGGCAGTCGCTCCTCGCACCTGACGGTGCTCAAACTCCCTCCCCTTCTGGGAGGTCGTTCTTCGCGGCTTCGCGGCTTCGCGTGAGCTCATAGGGCAAAATAACAGTACGGCCTCATGCGAAGCCGCGAAAGTGCCTGTAGCGCCACCCACCGGGCTTCGTGTCTTATTGCGGCTCGAAGCCTGATGGCTCCCCACTCTCGCTCGCAATTAGCATGAGGTCTGAGCACGCCGACCCCGTGTAGATTCGGACGTTCCGGAAAGTCTGCGCCTCCGGAAGCATGAAGGCACGTTGCCTGCCGGGATCGTGACCGGACCCGGGGCGCAACTGCCCCTTACTGGCCGGAAGAGAGGGAAACGCATCAAAAAAAAGTATCCAGGATGAGGCCGGCCCCACTCCGGCTCCCCGGCAGGTTCACAATGGAGGTATGAATGGGCAGGAGGGACCGCCTACATCGTGGACAACCTCGCCTGCCTGACATACGCAAGCTGCTCGCGGATCCTCTCCGGTATCGAGCGGGGGTCCTCTCTCACCGCGGCCTCCTTCCACTCGTCGTCGCGGCAGGAGCAGTCCAGCCCTGCGAACTCGGACGTATCGAAGTTGAGGTTGTAGCGCTCGATCGCTTTGACGAACTCCGCGTCGCACGACCCGCAGTTCCGTGCCCAGTCGAGCGACTCGACCGAGTAGGTCCAGGGACTGACGTAGACGTGGGCGCGGTCCCCGAACCGCTCATGGCACTGCTGCAGGAGGTCGATCAGGCTCCAGAGCCACGGGGGGCGGTAGAGGTTGTTCTTCCAGAGCTCGTGCACGACCGTATTCTTCTCGACCGTCGTCACTTCGAGATCCACGTGGTCGATCCCGCGGGAGACGCAGTAAGAGACGGTCGAGAGGACGTCGCGCACCGCCTCGGCGTCGGTGAGGAACGGCGGTTTGACGAGCAGGAGCGGCTTCGTCAGCACGCCCATGCTCCTCATCCTCGAGTGGAAGTGGTCGAAGTTGTTGGCCGAGAACCCCTTGTTGATGCAGAGGTTCATCACCAGGGGGTCGGCCGACTCGAATCCGAACGCCACCTCGAGCTGCCGGCCGTTCAGGGACTTCTTCATCTTCGCCACGTGTTCGTCGGGCGAGTAATCGATCCTTGATTCGACGACGACCTTCTTGATGTTCTTGTAGCCGTCGATGTACGAGCAGATCTTCTCGATGGCGGCGACCGGCATCTCGCGCTCGTTGAAGATATTGCCGTCGTTGTAGACCGAGACAACCGGGTAGTCCCCGAGATCGACGGCGTCCATCACGTACTCGAACTGCGCGACGTACTCCTTCGCCGAGACCTCTCTGCCCCGGGAGGTCGCGCAGTAAAACCCGCACATGGTACATCCCCCGGTCTTCTCGACCCACTCGCAGCCCGTCGAGCGGAGGAAGATGATCAGCCGTTTGATGGGTTCACCGTCAAGGTGTCCGATCCGCTCCTCCCAGCCGATAGGGATGGTGAAATCAAGGTTCTCCGGGGCGGCTCCGTTCTGCCTGCGCAGGCCGCCGGCCAGTGCCCGGACCTCGTCCAGGACGTCATTCTCTGCAGGGAGACCCGTAAAAATCTCCGCATTGCTACTGCTATCTGATATGGCCTTCTGTAGAATACTCTATCCCCCCTTGCCCCCGGCCCGCACCCCCATTCCGGGGGTGCCGACCCGGTGGCTGTCGCCTGATTGTATCGAGACGTACCCCTGATAGGCTTCTGCATATTTATACTTTGCCCAGATGCTCCCACGATAGAGGTGTGTTTGCCAAACGGCAATTTATCGCAGGAAATCGCGGGAATCGGACCTCTCGCAGAGAAGAGCGCGATCCGCGCCGGCCCATACCCGCCCGGACAGGGTATCCGGGTACCTAAAAGACCCCGATTAGCGGCGGAACCCTTGACGGCATGCCAATTTATTTATACACCCTTCAGGAGTATACACTCCCGATGCACCGGGGGACCGATGTCCAGGATCGCCCTCCGGAGTGTCGTCCGGCGACAGAGATCCCGGGCGAGTACCGGAGCGTGCCTGCGGACGGAGGAGGTACCACGACGCCGCTCCGGTGCGCACGGCCAAAGAGCACCCAGAATGAGGAGAGATAATATGGTACACCCGGAGGAGAGAGCCTGCGACCGGGATTCGTTCACGGCGAGAGCTCTCGGCATCCTCCCATCCTACAATATCTACAGAGAGACCTACGCCCTTCTCCGGCAGTCCCGGCAGTGGAGCCGGGAGGAACTCGAGGCCTACCAGGCGAAAGCGCTCTCGCGCCTGCTCGACCACGCCTACGAGAACGTCCCCTACTACCGCCGGGTCTTCCGCGAGCGGGAGCTCGTCCCCGCGGACATCGCGACCCCCGCCGACCTTGCCCTCCTCCCCTTCCTGACGCGGGAGGGCCTGCAGAACAACCTCTCCGACCTCAAAGCCCGGAACTACCCGGAGTCGGCCTTCGAGTACGTCACCACCGGCGGCTCCACCGGTATACCCGTCGGGTTCTACTACGAGAAAGGGGCCTCGCGGGCGCGGGAATGGGCGTTCATGAAGACCCAGTGGGACCGCGTCGGCTACCGCTTCCGCGACCGGTGCGTCATCCTCAGAGGCTACATCGTCGGCTCCCCGCATAGCGGGGTCTACTGGAAGAAGGCGCTCTTCGGGCGGTGGCTGTTGATGTCCTCCCACTGCATGACCGACGAGAACCTCCCGGCCTACATCGACCGGATCCGGAAGTTCCGGCCCCGGTTCATCCAGGCCTACCCGTCGATGGCCGTGGTCCTCGCCCGCTACATGGTGGAGCACGACGTCGAGCCGTTCCCGACCGTCAAAGCGATCCTCTGCGGCTCCGAGAACCTCTACCCCTGGCAGCGGAGTATGCTCGCGGAGGCCTTCGGGTGCCGGGTCTTCTCCTGGTACGGGAACTCCGAGCAGACGGTCCTCGCCGGCGAGTGCGAGGAGAGCACCCACTACCACATCTTTCCCGAGTACGGCATCGTCGAGCTGATCGGGAGAGACGGCCGGCCCGTCTCGGGACCGGGCACGATGGGCGAGGTGGTCGCGACCAACCTCACGAACTACGTCTGCCCCCTCATCCGCTACCGCACCATGGACCTTGCGACGGAGGCCGAGGGTCCCTGCGCCTGCGGCCGTGCCTACCCGCTGCTCAAGCGCGTGGAAGGAAGGGTCCAGGACTTCATCGTGACCGGCAAAGGCGAGCTTCTCTCGGGGATCACGATGAACATCGACACCGATGCGTTCGATAATGTTAAACAGTTCCAGTTCTACCAGGAGAAAGTCGGAGAAGTCATCCTGAACATCGTGAGGAAGCCTGCGTTCAGCGAGCGGGATGCCGAGTACCTCTATCACGAAGCGAGCAGGAGCTGCGGCGACGACGTCGCCATCACCATCAGGTACGTCGAGAGCATCCCGCTCACCGCCCGCGGCAAGTACCGCTACTTCGTCCAGAACCTGCCGGTACGGTTCGGCGAGAGGGAAGCGACGAAGGTCGAGCACACATCCCCCGACATACCCGCCTGATACGGGAGGCATGCAGATGACAGTCAGTTCCTTCACAGCAGCATCCCATGCGAACCCGCTCACGGTGAAAGCCCTCAGTCTGGTACCGTCCTACCGCACCTACCGGGAGATGTACAGGCTCCTGCAACGGTCCCAGTGGTGGAGCCGCGAGGAACTCGAGGCCTACCAGACAGAGGCGCTCTCGCGCCTGCTCGACCACGCCTACGAAAACGTCCCCTACTACCGCCGGGTCTTTCGGGAGCAGGGGCTCGTGCCCGGAGATATCGCGGCCCCCGCCGACCTCGCCCTCCTCCCCTTCCTGACCAAGGAGATCGTCCAGGCCAACCTCCCCGACCTCAAAGCCCGGAACTACCCGGAGTCGGCCTTCGAGTATGTCCGGACATCCGGCTCAACCGGGACCCCCATGGGGTTCTACTACGAGAAAGGAGCCTCGCGGGCGCGGGAGTGGGCGTTCATGAAGACCCAGTGGGACCGCGTCGGCTACCGCTTCCACGACCGGTGCGTCATTCTCAGGGGCCACGTGGTGGACGCAGCCTCAAGCGGGACCTACTGGAAGAGGGCGCTCTTCGGGCGGTGGCTGATCATGTCCTCGCACCAGATGACCGAGGAGGCGCTGCCGGCCTACATCGACCGGATCCGGGGGTTCCGGCCCCGGTTCATCCATGCTTACCCCTCGACCGCCGTGATCCTCGCCCGCTACATGCGCGAGCACGACGTCGAACCGTTCCCGACGGTGAAGGCGGTCCTCTGCGGCTCCGAGAACCTCTACCCCTGGCAGCGGAGCCTGCTCGCGGAAGCCTTCGGGTGCCGGATCTTCTCCTGGTACGGGAACTCCGAGCAGACCGTCCTCGCCGGCGAGTGCGAGGAGAGCACCCACTACCACATCTTTCCCGAGTACAGCATCGTCGAATTGATCGGGAGGGACGGCCGGCCCGTCTCAGGACCGGGCGCTATGGGCGAGGTGGTCGCGACGAACCTCACGAACTTCGTCTGCCCCCTCATCCGCTACCGCACCATGGACGTCGCGGTCGCGACGGAGAAGCAGTGCTCGTGCGGGAGGGGGTATCCCCTGCTCGAGAAGGTGGAGGGAAGGCTCCAGGAGTTCATCGTGACCCGGAACGGGCACCTGATCTCCGTCACCCCCATCAACTACGAGTCGAGCGCGTTCGAGAACATCAGGCAGTTCCAGCTGTACCAGGAGGAGATCGGGGAGCTGGTCATGAAGGTCGTCAGAAAGCCGACCTACACCGAGGAGGATACGCAGCAGCTGACCCGGGAACTCCTCTGGCAGCTCGGCGACGAGGTGAACGTCCATGTCCGCTTCGTCGACGAGATACCCCGCACCGAGGGGGGCAAGTTCCGTTACCTGATCCAGAAACTCCCGATCTCGATCGGGGACCTCTGACGATCAGTCGACGTAGGGGACAAAACGGCGTTCCGGCCGGGAACGAACCCCGCCTACAGGGTCGGACGACGGGAGGAGCGTCCCGATCTCGTGCATGCTCAGGAAGCGGAGCGAAACGAGGCGGCCCGGTTCCTCCCTGCTTTAGACCCTATAGGGAAGGAGCCGACACTCACCGTACGGCCCCGCTTGCCGGTTCAAAGTCGTAGATAAAGAGGATTCAGGCCGCTTCCGAACAACAAGGGCCAGCGAGATTATCGGTGGGTCCGCGGACCCTTCCACCATGCACATCACCTCACGTAAGGGACCATCCGTTTCTTGATCTGGGGTCTGTTGATGATGTTGCTGTAGGCCCACTTCGCGACCCTGCCCACGCCGTCTTCTCTGCTCACCTCAAAAAAGATCGAGAGGTCCGGGTTGTACTTCGCCTTGTGCATATTCAGGTTCGGGTTGTTCGCCCCCGTGTTCTCGAACTCCGGAAAGCCTTTCAGTTTGGCGTCCCGGAGCAGGGACCACTGGAGATACTCGTTCGCCGACGTACCTTCGATCTTCGGCCCCCCCACCCAGAGGATGTAGCGCTTGTACTCCTGGGTCGTGCCGACTCCTTTCAGGTCCCCGTCCCGGTCGTAGAGGTGGTAGACGTGGACGTACTCCGGGTAGGCGCGGAAGACGTCCTCGAAGTAATCCAGGGTGATCATCGGGATGTTCATCTCCGGCCGGCCGAACCGCTGGCGCACCGTATCGTAGAAGAGAGAGAGGTCGCTCCCTTCCTCCAGGTAGTAGCCCTCCTTCTCGAACCGCCGAAGGCTCGTCCTGAGTTTCGCGTTCAGGTTCCCCCAGAGGGTCTCGAGCGACGGTGCGAGGTCGATCGTATACGAGTAGCTGATCCGGGTCTGGTAACCGTCCCAGATGAACCGGCGCACGTCGTGAAAGCCGGGGACGAATGTTATCGAGAGGTAATTCGGTGCGAGCGTCCCGACGGCCTCCCCGAGCCCGTCTGCGATCACCTGCAGTATCGACTCTTTCTTGCTCTGCTTTGCCGCGGCATACTCCCTGCCCATGACCACGCCCTGGTAGGGGATGACCGCCTGCATCGGCGGCGGCGAGAGCACAATGGAGATGCCGTTTGTCTGCCTGCAGAAGAGGGGGCAGACGGCGAGGAGCTCCTCGCCCTTGTAGATGCCGTAGGGGAGAAATCGATACCCCGTATGCCGTTCCGTGATCTTCAGGAAATCCCATCGGTGAAAGAGGAGACCCGACGGGCTCTCATCGATGAATGCGTCCCAGACCTCTCTGTCGGTGATGATACTGGCTGACAACCTGGTGTTCCTCCGCTCTGCCGGAACTCTCCGGCAGGTCTGTAATTTCTGCAACCACATATAAAGATATCGGCCGATGCCGCAGCAGCGGGACACGGAGCCCCGGGCGCAGGGAAAAACCGGTATCCGTTCAGGCCCGCGGGAGTATCGGGTCTTTCGGGCCGGCGACTCCCTGATTGCATGCATCGCCCGGTGTCAGACACGGCCGGGAAGGAGAGGGAGGGGTTCGGCAACGGGGCCTAGGCCCTGTCGGCCGCTATCATCAGTTTCTTCACAAAGGAGAGGTATGCCCACTCGGAGATTGCGCCGAGAGAGTCTTTCTTCTCGATCTCGAAGTACATCGTGAGATCCGGGTTGAACCTGGATTTGAAGAAGACCAGATCCGGGTTGTTCGCCCCCATGTTCTCGAATGTCCGGTAGCCTTCGGCCTGCGCACGCTGGATCAGGAGCCACTGGAGGTACTCGTTGCCCGCGTGGACGCTCTCGACCTTCGGCGTCCCTATCCAGAGCAGGAACCGCTTGTATTCCTGGGTCGCCACCACGGCCGCGACCTCGTCCTCTGCGTCGTAGAGGCAGTATGTGTTGATCCTGTCAGGGTAGGCACGCACGAGGTCTTCGAGATACTCCCGCTTTATCGGCGGGATGTCGAGCGACGGGTCCCGGTACCGATCGGCAATCAGCCGGTGGAGCGTGGAGATATCGTTGCTCCTCTCCAGCCGGAGACCGGCGTTCGCCTCTTTTTTCAGTTTGTTCCGGAGCTTGTAGTGGAGGTTGCCCCAGAGCTCCTCGAGCGGCCGGTTAAGGTCGATGGTATAGGTATATCTGACCCTTGCGGTGCACCGGTCCCAGAGGTAGTGGCGGATATCGTTGAACTCCGGGACAAATGCCACCGAGAGGTAGTTCGGTGCGAGAGCCTGGATCTCGTCCCGGATCTCTCCTGCGACCATCCCGAGAACGGACTCCTTCTTGCTCTGCTTGAGTCCTTCAAACCCCCTGCTCATCACGCACCCGAGATGGGGTATCACGGTGAGCGGCGGTGGGGAAAAGACTGCATTGAGGCCGTGCATCCGCCGGCAGAAGAGCGGGAAGAGACAGACGGGTTCGTCCCCCTTATAGACCGCGTACGGAAGGAGCGTGCCCCCGGTATGCTTTGCCGTCAGGTGCAGGTAGTCCCACTTATGGAAGAGGAGCCCGGAGGGACTCTCGTCGATGAAGGTGTCCCAGGTATCTCTGTCGTCAACTTTGCTCACTGTCATGCCGTCACCATCTTCTCGTCACCCTGTTTGTCATTCGGCGACCTCCAATCACCTCCCCGGTCTATATACCTTTCCCCAGGCCCGCAACGGAACCGCCGGGGGCCGGGTGCGGCCGCCCTGTGCAAGGGGAGAGGCCGGGCGACCGGGACGCCGGCAGTCGTCCGGCCGATCTACGGACAGCAACCGTTATATATGCCGACACATGAGGTAGGGGCATGGTCGCACTCCGCCTTCTTGCTCTGGACGATGTCTCGTTTCGGTCGTGGGAGGGCAACGGTTCCGGCGCCTGTAGTGACATCTGGGTCATCATCTCCGAAAAGACTCTTTTTCCGGAGTTCCTGAAACACTTCCACCGCGCATCCGGCCGGGACCTGGTTTCCATACCCTACTCCGAGAACTTCTTCTGATTGGGTACGCACCGTCCGGGCGGAACCCTGTCTCCGTCACGCTGCCGGTGCCGCCTCTCTTATTGGGAGCAAAGCTTTAAGCAGGAGGATCGCATGAGCAGTGTCGATGGGTGTGCAACGATGTATCGGAGATTGAAGGCGCTCCGACTTGAGAATTCTATAACGGCCCGGGCACTTCACATCCTCCCCGCATACTCAACATACAGAAAGACTTACGCCCTTCTCCGGCAGTCCCGGCAGTGGAGCCGGGAGGAACTCGAGGCCTACCAGACAGAGGCGCTCTCGCGCCTCCTCGACCACGCCTACGAGAACGTCCCCTACTACCGCCGGGTCTTTCAGGAGCGGGGGCTCGTGCCCGCGGACATCGCGACCCCCGCCGACCTCGACCTTCTCCCCATCCTGACCAAGGAGATCGTCCAGGCCAACCTCCCCGACCTCAAAGCCCGGAACTATCCCGAGTCGGCCTTCGAGTATGTCACCACCGGCGGCTCCACCGGCATACCCGTCGGGTTCTACTACGAGAAAGGGGCCTCGCGAGCGCGGGAGTGGGCGTTCATGAAGACCCAGTGGGACCGTGTCGGCTACCGCTTCCGCGACCGGTGCGTCATCCTCCGCGGCTACATCGTCGGCTCAGGAAAGGAGGATGTCTACTGGAAGAAGGCGCTCTTCGGGCGGTGGCTGCTGATGTCCTCCCATCACATGACCGAGGAGACCCTCCCGGCCTACATCGACCGGATCCGGAAGTTCCGGCCCCGGTTCATCCAGGCCTACCCGTCGATGGCCGTGGTCCTCGCCCGCTACATGGCGGAGCACGGCGTCGAACCGTTCCCGACGGTGAAAGCGATCCTCTGCGGCTCCGAGAACCTCTACCCCTGGCAGCGGAGCCTGCTCACGGAAGCCTTCGGGTGCCGGGTCTTCTCCTGGTACGGGAACTCCGAGCAGACCGTCCTCGCCGGCGAGTGCGAGGAGAGCACCCGCTACCACATCTTCCCCGAATACGGCATCCTCGAATTGATCGGGAGAGACGGACGGCCCGTGACGACGCCGGGCGAGACGGGCGAGGTGGTCACCACGAGCCTCGTCAACCCGATCTGTCCCTTCATCCGTTACCGCACCATGGACGCCGCCGTCCTCGGGGACGGACCGTGCTCCTGCGGCCGTTCCTACCCGCTGCTCGAGAAGGTGGAGGGGAGGCTCCAGGAGTTCATCGTGACGAAGGACCGCCGGCTCATATCGATGACGGCGGTGAACATGCACTCCGGCGTATTTGATAACGTCGCGCAGTTCCAGTTCTACCAGAAGAGGGAGGGGGAGGTCCTGATCCGGATCGTCAGGAGGCCGGGGTATACCGAGGAGGATACGGAGCAGATCCTCCGGGAGCTTGGAAAGAAGTTTGAAGGCGACGTGGATGTGACCGTCCGCTTCGTCGGAACGATCCCCCGCACGCGGCGCGGCAAGTATCAGTTCCTGATACAGGATCTGCCGCTCGACCTGTGGGGCATTTCAGGGTGTGAGAAAGAATGCAGAACCAAATCAGGCTGACAGCGGCCGGCGACATCTGGCTGCGGACAGGAGGAGACCGGCACCCGTTCGAGGAGGTCCGCCATCTCCTCCGGGATAAAGACATCCTCTTCGGTAACCTGGAGACCACCCTCTCGGAGACAGGGGAGCCGGCGGAGAAGCACCACGTCATCTATACTTCCCCTGACGCGGCCGGATACCTGGTGGATGCAGGGTTCGACGTCATGAGCGTGGCAAACAACCACTCCGGCGACCGGGGCGCCGAAGGGTTCATGAACACCCTCAACGCGCTCGAGCGTCACGGCATCCTCGCCGTCGGAGGTTCGACGGGAGAGGAACGGCAGGAACCGGTCATCATCGAGAGGAACGGCATCTCTGTCGGGTTTGCGGGTTACACGATCGGCAAACTCGCCCTCTCGCGCGAGGTATCGGTCAACCGGCTGGTCGAGGAGGAGGTCTTCAAGGATATCGCCTCCCTCAAGGGTCGGTGCGATCACATCGCCGTCTCGCTGCACTGGGGAACGGAGATGGCCTATTACCCGTCCCCTGCGCAGATCGACCTCGCGCACCGGCTCATCGACGCGGGGGCCACCCTGATCCTCGGCCACCACCCCCATACCATGCAGGCGATCGAGCGCTACCACGGGGGGCTCATCGCCTACTCGCTCGGCATGCTCCAGTTCGAGCCCCGCTGGCCCCACAATATCTCGCGGGAGGCGGTGATCCTCTCGGTCGATCTGCAGAGCGACGGCGTCGTCGGGGAGCACGGGGTGACGCCGCTCCTCGTCGACGACGATTTCGTGCCTCACGTCGCGGCGGGGGCTGCAGGCGAGCAGATCGTGACCTTCCTCGACGGGATCTCCAGAGAGGTCGCGGAAGGCAGGATCACCGAGAAGAGATGGTTTGAGGAGATCGCGCCGGTTTACATGAAGATGAACTTCGAGAGTTACCGGTACCGTATACGCCATAACGGCCCCCTCCCCATCCTGGAGATGGGTGTCTGGTTCTTCACCCCGTTCTGCCTGAAGTGCTTCGCCGGTCTGGCCCGCCGGGCGCTTCGCCCGGGCTCGGCGCCGCAGAGGCGCATGCCGGGAAGCGGGACCGGGAACTGATCCGGGGCCCGCCCCGTCTCTTTTTCAGCGTATACCGCGTTCCGGCACCGTCGGATCGGGGGATATTCCGGAAGGCCCCCCGGTACCCGGAGGGGATATCGCAAACTCTCATTACAAATGGTGACAGATTACTGATGAGAGGAGCGTAACAAATTTGTCCGCGATTCCAAAGGAGGAGTATCTCTTCAAGTGCACGTCCGCCTGCGCGGGGTGCAGCTCTTCCCTGTGTCTGCGCTACGTGCTCAAGGCTGCCGGCCCCGATACCATTCTGGTCGTGCCCGCCTGCTGCACCAGCGTCATCCAGGGAATGTACCCCGGCACGGCGATGAACGTGCCCGTCTATAACATAGCGTTCGGCGCAGCCGCCGCCTGCGCGTCCGGCCTGAGCAACGCATTTGAGGCCCGGGGGGAGAAGACCAACGTCATCGTCTACGCCGGCGACGGCGGAACGGGCGATATCGGGATCCAGGCGCTCTCGGGAGCCCTTGAGCGCGGGACCAACTTCCTCTACATCTGCTACGACAACGAGGCCTACGGCAACACCGGGATGCAGCGGTCGGGCTCGACCCCGCTTGGGGCGCGCACCACCACGACCCCCGGCGGCAAGCCCACGGTGAAGAAGGACCTCGACCGGATCGTCGAGGCGCACAACCCGCCCTACATGGCGACCGCCTGCAGCGCCTACCCCCTCGACCTCTACAAGAAGGTGAAGAAGGCGCTCTCGATAGAGGGGCCCAAGTTCATTCACATCCTCGCGCCCTGCCCGCCGGGATGGCGCTACCCCGCCGAGAAGACCGTCGAGATGGGCAAACTCGCGGTGAAGACCGGCACGTGGATCCTCTATGAGCGCGAGTTCGGGAAACTCACGATCAACGGTCCGTCGAAGACGGCGATGAAGAAGCCCGTGCCGCTCGAGGACTACGTCCGGGGCCAGGGCAGGTTCAAGAACGTGAGCCCGGAGATCTTTGACATGATGCGGCAGCAGGTAGAACAGAACATCCAGCGCCTTTCCCGCGAGGAGGCCGGCGTATGCTGACGATCGCAACCGGCAACAAGGCAGTCGCGGACGCGGTGAAGGCCGCAAAGCCCGGCGTCATCGCCGCGTACCCGATCACCCCCCAGACCGAGATCGTGGAGCAGATCGCCGAGTACGTCACCGACGGCGAACTCGCGAGCAAATACGTCCCCGTGGAGAGCGAGCACTCCGCGATGGCCGCCTGTATCGGGGCGAGCGCCGGAGGCGTGCGCACCTTCACGGCGACGAGCTCCCACGGACTCCTCTACATGCACGAGATGGTCCACTGGGCGGCGGGCGCGCGCCTGCCGATCGTGATGGCGAACGTCAACCGTGCCCTCGGCCCCGGCTGGAACACCTGGGCGGAGCACACCGACGCCTTCTCCCAGCGCGACACGGGCTGGCTGCAGGTCTTCGTGAGCACGGTCCAGGAAGCCTACGACGCCACGCTGATGGCGTTCAAGATCGCCGAGGACGAGCGGGTCCTCCTTCCCGTGATGGTCAACCTGGACGGGTTCGCGCTCAGCCACATCACGCAGTCGCTCGCGACGGTGGAACCGGGCGACTTCCTGCCCCCCTACCGCCTCCCGCACGCCATCGACACGGAGAACCCCTGCGTCTACGGCCCCATGACCGGACCGAACGACTACTTCCGGTTCCGCTGGGACATCGAGCGTTCGATGCGCGACGCAAAGGGCGTCATCGCCGATGTGGAGCGCGAGTTCGCGGAACGGTTCGGCCGCTCTTACGGCCCGACCGAGGACTACCGGTGCGAGGACGCCGACGTCATCGTCATCGCGATGGGAACGCTCGGGAAAGAGGCCGAGGTAGCTGTCGACCGCCTCCGCGAGGAGGGGATAAAGGCCGGGTCCATGCGCCTGCGCTGGTTCCGCCCCTTCCCCGACCTTAATCTCGCCGGGAAGGAGGTCGTCGTCATCGACCGCGACTACTCCTTCGGCTTTGGGGGCGTGGTCGCGCACTCGGTCAGGTCGAAGACCGGCGTCGAGCCCTACAGCGTGATCGCCGGCCTCGGCGGCCAGGAGGTCACCTACGACGATATCGCAGGGTTCGTCCGGGACAGGCATCCCGGCAAAGAGATGTGGTTTGGGGTGAGCGACCATGTATGAGATCAGGATTCACTCCCGGGGCGGGCAGGGCGGCGTGACCGCCGCAAAACTCCTCGCCCTCGCGGCATTCAGGGATGGGAAACACGCGACCGCCTGCCCGTTCTACGGGGCGGAGCGGCGCGGGGCGGCGGTCGTCTCCTATGTCAGGATAGACGATCAGCCGATCAGAATCTACAGCCAGATCCGCCGGCCCGACCTCGTGATCGTGCTGGATACGAGCGTCATGGACGTGGTGGACGTCCTCCAGGGCTTAAAAGAGAACGGGACCGTCCTCCTCAACAGCGCCCACACACTCGAGGAGTGCAACGGGACCTGCCGCCACGTCGACCTGACCGGGATCGCGCTCGCAGAGAACCTGATCGTCGCCGGAAGCCCGATCCTGAACACCCCGGTGCTCGGGGCGCTCGCGAAGATGGGCGTCATCACCCTCTCTTCGGCACGGTCGGCTATCCAGGAGATGTTCGCCGACGAGCGGAACGTGAAGGCCGCAGAAGCGGCATACGAGGAGCTGAAGGTATGAGAGAGAGACTTGCGCTCAGCAGGCCCAAAGAGGCCTCTTCAGGGAAGACGGGGTCCTGGCGGACGTTCCGTCCCGTCGTCGACAGGGAGGCCTGCAACGCCTGCGGGCTCTGTGCCCAGTACTGCCCGGACGGGGTCATCGACGAGGAACTCAACGTGGACCTGGACTACTGCAAGGGATGCGGCATCTGCGCGAACGAGTGCCCCAAGCAGGCGATCGCTATGGTGCGGGAGGAGCGCTGACCTCCTCCTCTTCATCCTCCCCGACCTCCTTGTCGAGGGCGCACTGCGCCATATACTCAAGATTGAACCGGTAGAAGTGCGTGTAGCCGCAGTTACGGCACCGGGTCGTGAGGTGGCTGCACCCGACCGTGAGGTCATGGGGCCCCGCGACCCCGCAGCTGCTGCATCGCGCACCGGCCTCGAGCTGCCAGACTTCGTAGCAGCCGATCGGGGTGCAGACCCGGGCGGCCCTGCTGTTCTGGAACCGGGGGATGAAGATCCGCGTCGCCCCGCAGGCCGAGCAGATCACCTGCGCCTGCGTGGGGACCACTTTTATGATCTGGTCTGCATCCTCGCCGCAGTGGTAGCAGTCGACGCGATGCCTGGTGAAGATGAATCGCCGGGTCATGCACGGATACCCGCCGGAGCAGAGATAAAACCTCCGTCCCGGGAACTGTCGGGTGCGTGCCGTGCCCGGACCTGGCCGCGGCGGGGGCAAGCATTAAATAGCACACCCACTCTCTGTTGCCGAATAGGAGGTCATGAGATGGCAGCGTTAAGAGTCGCACCCTACGTCTGTGCTTACTCGGATGAGAACGAAGAGAACCTTCACATCGAGATCGAACTGCCGGGGGTCGAGAAGAAGGACATCTCCTTCAAGATGCAGGAGACGAGTTTCTCCATCGACGCCTCCCGCGGCGACATCCGCTACGTCGGGACCTACGCGGTGGGATGCCCCGTCGATCCCGCCCAGGCGAAGGCGACGTTCAGGAACGGTCTCCTGACCGTGGACGCCCCCTACGTGCAGCCTGTCGCGGAGGAGACAAAGGAGATCCCCATCGCGGAATAAGAGGGCCCGCACTCCCTTTTTGATTCCCGACAGGCGGCACGGTCTCGCGCGAAGACGTGAAGGCCGCAGCGTTGGGAACGGTCCCGTCCGGAGCATCATTTCACCGGGAAGAGTCACCTTTATTAGCCTGCATCCGCACGTCAGGGGTATGAACCCGGCACGCGGACATGACCCGGAAGCTCCTGGAGCGCCGGTGCGGGAAGAGCCGTCACCGAACCGGCTTATCCACGAAAAAAGCCCTTACCTGCTCCAGCACGCCCATAACCCCGTCGACTGGTACCCCTGGGGAGAGGAGGCATTCTCACGGGCACGGCAGGAGGGCAGGCCGATCTTCCTCTCCATCGGCTACTCGGCCTGCCACTGGTGCCACGTCATGGAGGAAGAATCGTTTGCGGACCCACAGGTCGCGAAACTCTTAAACGACATCTTCGTCTGCATCAAGGTGGACCGCGAGGAACGGCCGGACATCGACCAGATTTACATGTCGGCCGCCCACGTGATGACCGGGGCGGGGGGCTGGCCTCTCAGCATCTTCATGACCCCGGAGAAGAAGCCGTTCTTTGCCGCGAGTTACATCCCGAAGGGGAGCCGTTACGGGATGACCGGCCTTCTCGACCTCGTCCCCCGGATCAACAAGGTCTGGCAGAGCCAGCGCCAGGAACTCGAGAATGCCGGCGACCAGGTGCTGGAAGCGCTCCGGAACGCGGCCCGCACCCCGCCGGGGGAAGAGGAACTTACCGAAGCCGTTCTCGACGAGGCCTACGAGATCTTCTTCCGGGTCTTCGACGGGGAGAACGGCGGTTTTGGGGACGCGCCCAAGTTCCCGACCCCGCACAACCTCGTATTCCTGCTCCGCTACGGGAACCGGACCGGGAAGGCGCCGGCGTATGCGATGGTCGAGAAGACGCTTCACGCCATGCGGCAGGGCGGGGTCTTCGACCAGGTCGGCTACGGGTTCCACCGCTACTCAACAGACGCCGAGTGGTTCGTTCCCCACTTCGAGAAGATGCTCTACGACCAGGCTCTCCTTGTGATGGCGTATACGGAGGCCTACCTCGCGACGGGGAGAGAGGAGTTCGCCCGGACCGCACGGGAGACGATCTCCTACGTACTGCGGGATATGACCGATCCTGCCGGCGGGTTCTACTCGGCGGAGGATGCGGACAGCGAGGGCGAGGAGGGGAAGTTCTATCTCTGGACGAAGGACGAGATAACCGGGATCCTCGGCCCCGATGACGGGGAGCGGTTCTCGCGGGTCTTCAACGTCACGGAGGCCGGCAACTACCGGGAGCAGCCGGGCGGGAGGAGGACGGGGAAGAACATCCTCCGCCTCCGGCGACCGCTGGCGTCGTGGGCCCACGAGTTCTCGATGACGGAAGAGGACCTCTCGTGGTTTGTGGAGAGCGCCCGGCAGAAGATCTTCTCCGCCCGCGAGGGGAGGGTCCGCCCGGCAAAGGACGACAAGATCCTGACCGACTGGAACGGCCTGATGATCGCCGCTCTCGCGAAGGCCGCCAGGGCCTTCGACAACCCGGAGTACCTGGCGGCAGCGGAGAGGGCGACGGCGTTCGTCCTCGATAACCTTCGCCGGCCCGACGGGCGTCTCCTCCACCGCTACCGGGGCGGCGAGGCGGGCCTGCCCGCGACGCTCGACGACTACGCGTTCATGCTCTGGGCCCTCATCGAGGTCTACGAGGCGTCGTTTGCCCCCCGCTACCTCAGAACCGCCACAGAACTCTCGCGGGACCTCGTCGCCCGGTACTGGGACTGCAGCCACGGCGGGTTCTTCTTCACCCCCGACGACGAGGACGTCCCCGTCCGGCAGAAACCGGTCTACGACGCGGCGATCCCATCGGGCAACAGCGTGGCTATGAACGCCCTCTTCATCCTCGGCCGGATGACCGCAAACCTCGAACTCGAGGAGACGGCGAACCGGATCCGGCAGGTCTTCGCCGGGACCGTCCGGGCATCCCCGACCAGCTGCACCCACTTCCTCACCGGCCTTGAGTTCATGCTGGGGCCGAACTTCGAGGTGATCGTCACCGGAATCACGGGCGCAGAGGACACGACGGCGATGGTCCGGGCAATCCGCTCGCACTATGCGCCCGACGCCGTCGTCATCTTCCGCCCCTCCGGCGAGGAGAGCCCGGAGATCGTGGAGGTGGCCGGGTTCACCCGGGATATCGTGGCGATCGAGGAGTCGGCGACGGCGTACGTCTGCACCAACTATGCCTGCGACATTCCGACGACCGATCCCGACGAGATGCTGCGGCTGATCGGGTCGAAGGAGCGGCCGCCGGAGCCGATCGTCTGAGGGGGGCCGCGATGATGCGAAACGGGGTCGATCTCGAGAGGCTGGAAGCCTTCAAGGAGACGGTGCAGAGAGAGGCCGGGGCGGGGAGACGGACCCTCTCCGGCATCACGAGCTGGAACGGCGGCGCCCACTCCACCACCATCGTCCGGAACTTCGCCGTCCCCGCCGACGAGCCGGCCGCCGTCGGCGGGACCAACCGGGGGCCGAGCCCGACGGAGCTGGTGCTGACGGGGCTCTCGGCCTGTATCGCGATCTCGATCGCATACAGCGCGGCTGAAGAAGGGATCGAGGTCGACCTGATCGAGATCGACGTCGCGGGCGACCTCGACCTTGCCGGGTTCCTGGGAGTCGGGAATGCCCGGCCGGGCCTTGAGGAGGTTCGCCTGACCGTCAGGGTGGATGCCGACGCACCGCGGGAGAAGATCCGGGAACTCGTCGACCACGGCTACCGGCGCTCGCCGGTCGCGGCTGCGCTCGAGGGCAGGGTGCCGGTCAGGGTCTGCATCGGGTGGGAGGAGACGCGGGCGGAAGAAGCCCGGACCGCCCCATAACTTCCGATGGACGCGAGTCTTTGCCGTCCTCGCGAAACTCCGGATGCTTCAGCGGGTGACGGGGATGTCGTATCGTCAGGTCAGGCGGATCTCAATGTTCTGTGACGGATCCGCCTCATCGGCGATCCGCGTGCCTGAATAAACTGCAACTCAGTCACTTCTCTTTCTCGTTTAAACATCCTGCTAACACAAAAAGCGCGCAAGTTATGGGACACAACCATGCTACGGGCTCTTTTGAAGTGTGAACCGGAACGCCGCCCCACCCTCCGGGTGCCCGGGCACCCGGTCCTCGACCCGGACCTTCCCGCCGTATCGCTCGACGAGGGTCCGGCAGATGTAGAGACCAAGGCCCTGGCCGCTTGCTGCTGTCTGGCCCCGCTCGAACCGGTGGAAGAGCTTCTTCTTAGTCTCATCCGGAACGCCCGGTCCGGTGTCCTCGACCGAGACCAGCACCTCGCCGTCCCGCACCTCAACCCGGATCCAGACCACTACATCCGGTCCGCCGAATTTGACGGCATTGCCAATCAGGTTTGTAAAGATCACCGGGAGGAGACCGTCGGCGCAGACCTTGATCGGCCGGCCTTCGTACCGGATCGAAGCCACCGGGAAACTCCCGATCTCCTCCCGTATTATGGTATCAAGGTCGATTGGCGATAGACCGGTAGAGTCCTCATGAATCCGGCGAATGGTCGCGACATTTTGTAAGATCTCGTTGCTCCGCCAGATGCCGTTGTGCAATTTTTGCGCATATGTCTTCAGGTCGTCTTCAGCGAGGTCGAGTATGAGATCGGCATACGCCATGGAGACGTTATTCGCGTTCCGGACGTCGTGGGTGAGGATATCCAGGTAAAGGTTGGCTTCATCGCGCGCCGCTTTAAGCTCCCGGTTGAGGCGGTCGAGATCATGGGTATGGTGCAGAAGCGCTTCCTCCGCCTGCTTTCGTCTGGTGATGTCACGCATGACTCGAATCGATGCCATCTTGCCCTGATGAGGGACGCGTGCCCGCGAGCTCTCTACGTAGACATCCTGCCCATCGAAACGGATGATCTTGATCTCTACCGGCGGCACACTACCTTTTTCCAGTGTCTCTCGGGTCCGCGTATCAACGAGCGCGTGATAATCGGGATGGACAAGGTCGAAGCTGCTCTTGCCGATGAAGTCCTCCGGCGACGATGCACGAAAGAGTCGGACCGCTGCAGGATTCGCGTAGGTGAATCTGTCGTCCTGCTGGAGCAGGATCGCGTCCGGGGAGAGTTCAACCAGAACCCGGTAGCGCTCCTCGCTCTCCTTCAGGATGTCTTCCGCCCTCTTCCGGTCCGTATCGTCATACATATAACTTCGGATCCCGACAAGCTCCCCGGCGTCGTTAAGGACACCTACAATGTTCGCAACGATGTTGACCAGCCGGCCGTCCCGACGGCGCAGGATCAGGGCATGATGATAGAGCGCCCTCTCCTTTTGGAGCAGGTGCAGGAGGTCGATTCTATCCCCCGGATCAGGGTAGAGCGACTTGATGTTGCTTGTCAGCGCCTCGTTGAAAGATTTAAACCCGAAAATGGTAAGGAAGGCAGGATTACAGGCTAAAATTTGTCCTTCGGGAGAGAACAGGCTGTCGCCGGTGAGGTCGTCCCAGAAGAACCGAGCGTATTTTTCCTCACTCTCCCGCAACGCATCCTCTATCCGCTTGCGCTCTGCCTCACCCCGTTTGAGCTCCGCATTTTCCCGTCGGAGAGCCTCATTCTCCGCCTCTAATCGTGCGATACGTTCGGCATCCGGGCAGTCCTGCGCCCGAGCTTCCATAGCAGGATCGCGTCCCCTCTTGCTTTCCAGAGGATGAGGTGGCTCCGTCATATGCGTACCCATTGATGGCTGGCAGTATGGGGATATTACTTTCTTCTCTTAATAGATTCCACGCCTCGTGACGGCGGACAGGGGGGCTTCAATCCTGTTTCGGGTTCCCGGTGAACATTTTCGCGGCTACAAAGAGTCCGGCAAGGATTGAAATGAACAAACCGGCACCGGTTAAACTGCCGATGAGGCCAAATCGACGCCATTTACCAGATAAGACTGAATTTCAGGCTTATATCCGTGATAGAACAACATAATTACCAGTATTGATCATGTATTGTGCACGCATGGCTCGGTTTCCGGACTTGTCGGCCATCGCCCCTGATCTGGGTCGCATCTTCCTCTTCATGGGCCTGGTATCTTACCTCCCCCTGCTCATCGGCATCATCTACGGGGAATACGGAGCCCTTCTGCCGATGGCCTCCGCCCCGGCGGCTTTTACCGTGCTCGGGCTCCTCCTCGTCCGAATCCATAGACTCGAACGGGAACCGCCGCTCTCCATCGCTCTCGGATCGGTGGCCCTCATCTGGCTTGTCGCCTCATTCGTCGGCGCTCTCCCGTTCACACTGGGGATAGGGATGCCGTACACCGATGCCGTCTTTGAGGCAATGTCCGGGTGGACCTCCACCGGCCTGTCGTTGATCCTCGATGTCGACGCCGTGCCCCGAACGATCCTCTTCTGGCGGTCGCTCACCCAGTGGATGGGCGGCATCGGTATCGTTGCCTTCAGCGTCGCCCTTGCGAGCAGGTCCAGCCTGACGAGTTTCCGGCTCTACCGGTCGGAAGGCCGGAGCGAGACACTGATGCCCGGCGTGGTGGCAACTGCGGCCCAGATGTGGCGAATCTACCTTATCCTCACCGTAATAGGGGTCGGACTCGTCCTGCTCTCCGGCATTTCGCTCTGGGATGCCGTCAACATCTCCATGACTGCGATAGCCACCGGCGGTTTCTCGGTACACACGCAGGGGATTATGTATTACCAGAACCCGCTACTTGAGATGCTGATTGTTCCCATCATGATCGCCGGCGCTCTGCCCTTCAAACTTTATTACCTGGTGTATCTCCGGAAGCAGACCGGCCTCTTTGAGGACGCGCAGGCGCGCCTGCTCTTCCTGCTGATCGCGTTCGGCGTCTTCCTCGTCACCTACGATCTCATCTTCCTCACGCAGGTTGTCCCACTCCAGGCTCTTCGGGAAGGGCTGTTCATGGTGACGAGCGCCATCACCTGCACCGGATTTAACAACACCAACCCGTTCGCCTGGTCCAGCGTCACGGTGCTCTTCCTCTCCGCGCTCATGCTCATCGGGGGCTCGTCAGGAAGCACCGCAGGCGGCATCAAACTCTCCCGGGTGAACCTCGGCATCGAGACCCTCGGATGGTGGTTCCGCCGGTTGTATACGGGCAGCCGGGTACTCACCCCATTCCGTCACAACGGAAAAGGGGTCGGGCTTACTATCGCGGAGTACGAAGTCTCCAAGAACATGCTCGTCATCGCACTCTTCATCCTGACCATCTTTGTTGGTTCGATCCTGCTCCTCCATCTCGATCCTTCGTCGGCATTCGATTCGAGCGACGTGATCTTCGACGTGGTCTCCGCCATCTCCAATGTCGGGCTGTCCACAGGGTTCGTCAACCCGGAGATGAGCATGACCGGGAAATGGGTCTTCATCATAATTATGTGGGCGGGCCGTCTGGAGATTATTCCGCTGATCGCTCTTGCGATGGGACTTTCCCGGAAGGTTAGCCAGAAGCGGGGATGAGAAAGGGGTGTGGGGCATCGGTGCCGGCCCGTGCCGAATGGCGGATCCTGCCAGAGCCCATGGTTTCCGTGCCGGCTATTGAACGGGCTTTCGGGTCCACGGAATGCTCTTTGAAGTCGCCTTGGAGTTCCCGGTGATTCGTCCGCTGGAAGATTAATGTTATCGACTACCCCCAGGTTGATCCGCACGAAGTGGGGGGAGGGGGTCGCCAGTCCACCACACTCCATAACTATCCCTGGTGCCCACACCCACCCGCACCCCCCCCGGCCGCCTTGGCAACCAACTCCGGGGAAGACGGGTATCTGCAGGTTAAAGTTCAGGAAGGGTGGCCGTCCCGTATTCCAAAAGAGCGTGAAAGCATGCAGGGTCAGTAAGCCGGATCGTTTGACAGAGGCACCGGGTAAGGAGAAAAAGAGGTGATCAGTCTCTGACCAGCGAGTAGTTCGCCGCTTCCCACCCGATGGTCCCCCCGAGCAGGTTCGTGACGTTCGAGAACCCACGCTTCTTGAGGATGCTTGCCGCAAGGCTCCCCTTATACCCAACATCGCAGTGGACGACGATCTGCTTATCCGCCGGGACCTCCGCGAGGTGCTCTTCCAGGTGCCCGACGTAGATGTGGTGGGAGCCCCGGATATGGCCCTCCTCCTCCCGGTGGTTGATGTTCCTGACGTCGAGGACCCAGACCGAGGGGTCCTCCAGGTGCTCGGCGAGGTCGGGGGGCGACCAGGTGCCGACCCGCTCGATGCTCTCCCCCTGCTTGAACCAGGCGGCAAACCCGCCGGCGAGGTATCCCGCGATGTTGTCATAGCCGAGCCGGACGAAGTGGCGCACCACGGAGTCGAGGTCCAGGTTGAAGTCGTCCACGAGGACGATCGGGTCCTCGTAGTTGAGGTAGTAGCCCATGTAGAGGGGGAGACCCTCGCGCCAGATGTTGAGAGTGCCCGGGATATGCCCGCCGGCGTAACTCGTCGGCGACCGGATATCGACGATCTGTGCCTTTTTCCCGAGAAGAGAGCGGATCTCCCGGGCCGAGTAGGGGCGGAGATGCGGCAGGTTGTAGATCAGGGGCGGGCCCTCCCGGTTGAGCCGCCGCATCATCTCGAAGTACGGCGGCTCGTAGATCTTCTCGTTCACCTTGTATTCGACAAACTCTTCCTCATCCATCGAGAGCAGCCGGTTCGTCGCCTTCTCGTAACCGATCGTCGTAAACTCCCGGTCGCTGATGTTTCCGCCGCAGACCGACCCCGCGCCGTGGGCGGGACAGACGATCACCCCGTCGGGGAGGGGGAGGAGCTCCTCGTGCAGGCTCGCATAGAGCATCTGCGACATCTCCTGCCGCCGGTGTTCGCCGGCAAGATCGGTCCTCCCGACATCCCCGGCAAAGAGCGCGTCGCCGGTAAAGGCCATCAGCGGGTCGTCGGAGACGGAGCGGTCGCGGAGGAGGAGCGAGATGCTCTCCACGGTATGGCCCGGCGTCTCGATCACCTCGAGCTCCAGGGAGCCGACCCGGAAAGTATCTCCCTCCCGGACACCGGTGCCGAACCCGAACTCCTCCCGCGCCCCGTGCAGGATCTCCGCCCCGGTCGGGCGGGCGAGCTCGCGGGAGCCGACGACGTAGTCCTCGTTCTTGTGCGTCTCGAAGATCTTCGTGATCTTCATGTTCTCGCGCTCAGCAATCTGAGCGTAGATCAGGCAGTCGCGCCTCGGATCGATGACCGCCGCCTCCCCGCCCGCCCCGACGATGTACGAGTTGTGGGCAAGGATCTCGGACTTAATCTTCTCAAACAGCATCCGTATTCGTCTCCCCGGCGGGGCTCCGCCCCCCCGCTCCGATACAGCGGAATACGGAAGAGAATATTAAAAAGGTTGCGGGATTCCAGAGAGAGGAGGCGGAGTCACCGCCCGCCGCCCCGACGGGGCGCTTCGCGGGCGGGAACGGACCGCTCGCCCGCCCGCGCTGTCCTGACCTCGAGGATGCCCCCCACCGCCTTGAACGCATCCTCAAGCTCCGAGAAGTTCGGGATCCGGGAACCCCGGAGGATCCGGAGGCCGCTCCTGATGCTGTCGCCCCCGAGCATGCAGCCCACCACCACCTTCTCCGTGTTCCGGGAGAACCGGACGATCTCGTTTGCGACGTGCGCCGGGTCGGCGAGGGTGGTCGGCACGGCGATCACGAAGGCGATGTCCCAGAACTCCTGGTGCCGGATCAGCACGTCGAAGAGGGCGGCGAACCGGGCGGCATCGGCGTCCCCGAGGATGTCCATGGGATTTGCATGGTTCCAGAACGCCGGGAGGAAGGCGTTCAATTCGCGGAGCACGTCGTCGGGGAGGTCGACCATATCGACCCCGTAGGTCTCGGCGTAGTCGGAGGCGAGGACGGCGAACCCACCCGCGCTGGTGACGGCGATCGCGCGCTTTCCCTGCGGGTAACCCTCGGACGCCAGGAGCTCGGCCAGGTTGAAGGCGTCCCGCAGGCTCCGCGCCGGGATCACCCCCGCCTGCCGGAACGCCGCGATGTAGACGTCGTAACTCCCGGCAAGCGACCCGGTATGGGACGACGCCGCCGCCCGGCCCTTCCGGGACGACCCGGACTTCACCGCCACCACCGGCTTTCTCGCGGCGACATCGCCCACGATCTGCAGAAATCCGCGCCCGTCCTGGATCTCCTCGACGTACAGGGTGACCGACCGGGTCTTCTCGTCCTCCTCGGCAAACCGGAGGTAGTGCTCGAAGCCGAGGTCCGCCTGGTTCCCGACGCTGATGACGCTTGAGAACCCGAACTCCTCCGGAAGGCTCCAGTCGACGACGGTGGTGATGATCGCGCCGCTCTGGGAGATGAAGGCGACGTCACCGGGTTTCGGGGAGACCGGGTCGAACGTGGCGTTTATCCCCATATGAGGCATCATCACGCCGAGACAGTTCGGGCCGACGATCCGGATCCCGTACTTCCTCGCGATCGCCGCGACCCTCTCCTCGAGCTCGACGCCCTCGCCCCCGATCTCCTTAAAGCCGGCGGTGACGATGACGGCGAGACGGACACCTTTCTCCCCGCACTCCTCCATCACCTCCGGGACGAGGCGGGCCGGGACGGCGATGACCGCCCAGTCGACCGGACCGTGGATCGCCTTCACGGAAGGGTAGGCCTTCCGCCCGAAGAGCTCCGCCCGCGAGGGGTTGACCGGGTAGAGGTCGCCGGGGAAGGAGAGCAGGTTCCGGAGGACGGAGTAGCCCACCTTGTTCGGGCTTGCGGAAGCCCCGATCACCGCGATGGATTTCGGGTAGAAGAGGTCCGGGGGTGCCCGGACGCTGAGCCGGGCGGCCCCGCCCCCGGCAGCATCCCCGACGATGATCCTCGCATCGACGACGCTCGCCCCATGCTCGTAGACGATCACCGGGTTTAAGTCGAACTCCCGGATCCGGGGGTCCTCGACGAAGTTGCGTGCCATCGTCGCGATGATCCGGACAAGCGCCTCCTCGTCCTTCGGGGGCTCCCCCCGGTAGCCCCGAATGAGCCGGTAGCCCTCTATCTCCCGGATCATCGCTCGGATCTCATCTTCCGTGACGGGGAGGACCCGGATCGAGATATCCGCGAGGAACTCCACCAGCCTCCCGCCGAGGCCGAACGTGAGCACCTTCCCGAACGAAGGGTCGGTCTTCCCCCCGATCAGGACCTCAAGCCCGCCGGGCATCTGCTTCTCAACGATGATGCCGGTGACGGTCGCCTCCGGGGCGCGGGCGGCGCTGTTCCTCATGATTGCCGAGAAGGCCTCTTCAGCCTCGTCGGGCCCCTCGATCCCGGTGATCACCCCGCCGACGTCGCTCTTGTGGACGATCTCGGGAGAGATGACCTTCATCACGACAGGATAGCCGATCTCTCCCGCCACCGTCCGTGCATCGCCGGCGCTGGTGACCAGGCGGTGGGGCGGCACGGGTATCCCGCACGAGTCCAGCAGGCGGTATCCCTCGGACTCGGTTAACATCCTCTCCGGCATGTGCATTCCTCACAGTATGCCGGTCGCCCGTGGGTTGCACGGCCGGCGTCTCCATACCCGGGATAGGTTCGGCCGCCCATAATAGTTATCCGGCCCCCGGAAAGAGACCCGGTTCCGGTCACAGAAGATGGCAGAAGGACAGCGGGGGGGTAGAGAGGGACCCGCCGCCGGGACAGGTAATACGAATCTGCATTAAGTCACACAGGATAGATCTAAATTCGACAACTATAATAAACAGTGTTACTAGTATTGTTGATAGTATGTTGTCGTTCCGCTACGCTGGATTGCTCACGGCCGCAAGCATCGCGGCCCTCACTCTCTTCGTGCTCACGGCCGGGTGCACCGGCACCGATACCGGTTCAGCCCTCGTCCAGAGCGGCACCGGCCAGACCGCCGCGGTCACCGACGGGTTCGGCCGGACGGTCACCGTCCCGTCGCCTCCCGAGAGCGTCGTCTGTTCGGGCTCAGGGTGCCTCCGCTACCTTGTCTACCTCCAGGCACAGGATCTCGCTGTCGGCGTCGACGACCAGGAGAAGAAGGACCAGCCGATGGAGGGGCGGCCCTATGCCCTCGCATACGGGTCGCAGTTCAAAAATCGTCCCCTGATCGGTGAGCTCCGGGGCAAGGACGATCCCGAGAAGATCCTCGGCATCGGCCCTGCGGTCGTCTTCAAGACCGGATCTACCGGGACATCGTACAGCACCAGCGCCGTCGATGCCGACAAACTCCAGGGGAGGACCGGCATCCCGGTCGTGGCGTTCGCGTACGGCTCGCTCCGGAACGACGCCGAGAAGGCCGAGATGTACGCCGGGCTCCGCGTGATGGGCGAGGTTCTCGGAAGAGAGGATCGGGCCGAAGAGGTGATCGCCTACATCGAGGCGACGATAGCCGACCTTGAGAACCGGACCGGCGATATCCCCGAAGCGGAACAGAAGACGGTCTACATCGGCGGCGTCTCCTCGGCGGGCGCCCACGGCATCATCTCCACCGAGCCCGCCTACCCGCCGTTTGCCTGGGTCCACGCAAAGAACGTCGCCGCAGGCCTCGGCACGGCCCACGCCGACGTCGCGAAAGAGGCGCTCGTCGACTGGGACCCCGAGTACATCTTCATCGACCTCGGCACGACCCAGATCGACGGTGGCGGAGCGATCGGGGAGTTGAAGAACGATCGCGCACTCCAGGGCCTCTCCGCCGCAAAGGAAGGCAGGGTCTACGGCGTCCTCCCGTACAACTTCTACAACGTGAACTACGAGACCATACTCGCCGACGCCTACTTCATCGGGAAGACCCTGTATCCCGACCGGTTCGCCGACGTCGACCCGGAGAAGAAGGCAGACGAGATCTACACGTTCTTCGTCGGAAAACCGGTCTTCGCCGACCACAACAGCGAGTACAGGAACCTCGGCTTTGCGGAGATCCCGCTGTAATCCCGGGTTTGAACAGGAGGGTATGACAATGCACTTTGCAGACGGGACCATTCCCGCGAGCTACCGGGGCTACGTGCGGAGGAAGCACCTCTGGATACTCGGGGGGACTGTAATCCTCTTCCTCCTCCTGATCGTATCCATATCGGTCGGTGCGGTCAGCATCCCTCCATACGACGTCTTCCTCTCTCTCGTGAACGGAACCCTCGACCGGATCAGCGCACTGCTCCACCCGGGAACCGCAGTGAGCGTCTCCAGCACCGACCGGATCGTCTGGAACATCCGCCTCCCGCAGGCCCTTGCCGCGATCGTGGCCGGCATCGGGCTCTCGGTGGCCGGCGTTGCCATGCAGTCGATCCTCCGTAACCCGCTCGGCTCCCCGTTCACGCTCGGCATCTCGAACGCCGGCGCATTCGGGGCGGCCGTCTCGGTCATCCTCCTCGGCACCGGGCAGATGCACTCGACGGTCGCCGATGCCGTCACCTTGAACAACCCCTACGTGACGACGATGGTGGCGTTCATCTTCTGTCTCCTCGCCACCGCCGTGATCCTGCTCATCTCCCGGATACGCGGGGCGTCTCCCGAGGTGATGGTGCTCGCCGGCGTCGCCCTCTCCTCCCTCTTCACGGCGGGGACGATGTTCCTCCAGTACTTCGCGAGCGACGCCCAGCTCGCCGCCGTCGTCTTCTGGACGTTCGGCGACGTCGGCCGGGCCAGCTGGCAGGAACTCTCGATCATGGCCATCGTCGTCGCGGCCGCCACCCTCTACTTCGTCGCGAACCGCTGGAACTACAACGCGATCGATGCCGGCGACGAGACGGCAAAAGGGCTCGGCGTCAACGTCGAGCGGATCAGGGATATCGGAATGGTCGTTGCAGCGCTCGTATCCGCCGTGATCGTCTCGTTCCTCGGCGTCATCGGCTTCGTGGGCCTGGTCTGCCCGCATATGGTGAGGAGGCTCATCGGCGACGACCAGCGCTACCTGATACCGGGCTCCTGCGTGATGGGCGGGATCCTCCTCCTCGCCTCCGATACGGTCGCCCGGATCATCGTGGCGCCCTACATCCTCCCGGTTGCCGTGTTGACGGCATTCCTCGGAGCGCCGGTCTTCATCTATCTGCTTCTCGTGGGGTACCGGCGATGATCCTCGACGTCGACGGCGTGGCCTTCAATTACCGGAGCGCATCGGTCCTCCGGGAGATCACGTTCGACCTTCCTCCGGGGCAGGTCCTCGCAATCCTCGGACCGAACGGCGTCGGGAAGACGACGCTCTTGAAGTGCATGAACGCCATCCTCCGGCCGAAGGCAGGATCCGTCCTCGTCGGAGGGACGAATCTCCTCGAAGCAGACCGGATGGAGATCGCGCGGAACGTGGGCTATGTCCCGCAGCGGTGCGAAGCCGGCCGGATGACCGTCTTCGACGCCGTCCTCCTCGGCCGTCGGCCGCATATCGGGTGGGACGTGAGAGAGACGGATATCCGTATCGTCGAGGCGGCGATCCGGATGCTCCACCTCGATGGTCTAGCGCTGCGCTACATCGACGAGATGAGCGGCGGGGAGCTCCAGAAGGTGAGCATCGCCCGGGCACTCGTCCAGGAGCCCCGGGTGCTCCTCCTCGACGAACCGACGAGCAGCCTCGACCTCAAAAACCAGCTCGAGATCCTCGGGATCGTCCGGCGGGTGGCGGAGGAGCACAACGTCGCCGCGGTGATGACGATGCACGACCTGAACATGGCGCTCCGCTACGCCGACCGATTCATCCTCCTAAAGGACGGCATCATCCACGCCGCTGGGAGCCGGGAGGTGGTGACGCCGGAGAGTATTGGGGCGGTCTACGGCGTCCCGGTCACGGTCGAACAGTATAACGGGTTCTCCGTCGTCGTCCCGCTGGCACCGGAGAGCGCCTGTTGAGACTCCTCCCGGACTTTCAGCCCGGGAACCCGCCCTCTATCCTCCTGCAACCCGAACTGTAACCTATAAGCCGTTCGCCGGCAATCTGCTCGCCGGATATGGTCCTTGAGACGTTGGTCGGGATCGCCGGGACGGCTCTCGGGGTATTCGGCGGACTCTTCATCGTTTACGGGGCGGCTATCGCGATCATCGAGCTCCTGGGCCGGGAGACGCGCGTCAGGCCCCATAGCTACCACGAGATCAGGTGGAAGTTCACCATCCGCATCCTGATCAGCCTTGAGTTCTTTGTCGCCGCCGATATCCTGAGGACGATCCTCGCACCGACATACCATGAACTGATCACGCTCGGAGCGCTCGTCGCCATCAGGACCGTCGTGAGTTACTTCCTCGGAAAAGAGGTGAAGGAACTCCCGGAAGAGAGGAAGATGTGAGGGGAAACCGACGCGCGGTCCTCGGTCACCCGCTCATCGGGCCCCCGGCCGCGGCCAGGTGCTCATGTGCTCTGCCGACAACCCTTCTTGAGTTTCCAAACGTGATCGCTTCCATTGCCTCACCGTAGGGGAGCCACCGGTAGGCGATATGCTCGTCCGAGAGCGTCACCTTCTCTTCAGGGGTCTCGATCAGGTAGTAGACGACTTCCTTGTAGACTGTCCGCCCCCGGCGCTGGAAGAAGTAATGGATCTCCTCACGGAAGCCGGGTATGAACGCGGCCTGCGTGATCCCGGTCTCCTCCTCGAGCTCCCGGAGCACGGTCTCCTCTTCGCTCTCGCCGCGTATGCCGTGCCCCTTCACCAGGTCCCAGTGTCCGGCCCCGTACTGCAGGATAAGGTACTGGAGAACCGTATCCCGCCGGACGACAACCGCTCCGTATGATCGCTCTTTTGCCATGAGAGTTCAGTCCTCTCGTGCAGACCCTCCGGCCTCAGTGAGTTCGCGCCTGACGATCGTAAAATCCTCCTCCAGGGCTTTTCGATACGCCGGGTTGTAGAGCGCGGCGGCGGGGTGGAGGGTGGGGATGAGGCGGACCGGGTGGCCGAAGAGGAGGCCCGGGTAGACGGTCCCGCGGATCTCCGTGATCCGGTTAAACTCCACGGGCAGGAAGGAGAGGATGTACCTGCTCGAGTGCCTGCCAAGCATCACGACGACTTTCGGCCCGATCAGCCGGATCTGCTCCTCGAGATACGGGGTACAGGCCCGGATCTCCTCGTCCCGCGGGTCGCGGTTCCCGGGCGGCCGGTGCTTGACGATGTTCGCGATGAAGACCTCGTCCCGGACAAGGCCGATCCCCGCAAGGAGGCTGTCGAGCAGCTTTCCCGCCCGCCCGACAAACGGCCTCCCGGTGAGATCCTCCCGCTCTCCCGGCGCTTCGCCGATGAACATGAGGTCGGCCCGGATGTTCCCGTCCCCCGGGACCGCATGATGGGTATTCTCCCAGAGAGGGCACTTCCGGCACTCGCCGATGACCGCGGCGAGCCTCTCCATCGCTACCTCTCTCCCCGTCTCCTCTTCCATGCCCACACTATTGACGATAACTCGTATAACCTTCTTATGCATTGCGATCTGGGCCGGCGCGGGCAGACTCCGGGGGCGTGGCCGTTCCCGTGTGTCCGGGAGGCGGTGCACTTCGCGTTCTTCGCGGCTCGCACCTGGTGGCCCGTCGCTGCTCGCACTTGCAGTGCTCTAACTCCGGCCCTGCGGCCTGTCGCTGCTCGCACTTGCAGTGCTCGAGCTCCGGCCCTGCGGCCCGTCGCTGCTCGAAAACGCTTCGCGTTTTCTCGAGCTCCGGACGTTCCGTCCGTCGCTCACTCAACCTTAATACCCCCGAGAGAAACATTATACTAGAATTTCCCGGTGAAGGGTGCGGCCCTGCCCCATCAGACGGCGGCAAAGATGCATTTGGGGCTCGATATGGTCTGCAGGGCGAAGGGAGCTGAATACGTTATGAGTGATACTGATCGTCTCTGCTTTGACACGACAAAGATCGATAAACTGCAGGAACTGCGCGAGCGCGGGGTGACGCTGTACCCCTACACCTTCGAGCGAAAGGATACCGTCACGGGGATCAAGGAACGGTTCTCCGGGATCGGGCACGATAAAAGCGAGGAGGAGGTCAGCACCGCCGGCCGCGTCTACGTCGTCCGCCAGCACGGCAAGACGATCTTTGCGGACATGGGGGACTCGGACGGCAGGCTCCAGCTCTACCTCAGGAAGAACGATCTCGGCGAGGAGCAGTTCGACCTCTTCCGGCAGTACGTCGACGCCGGGGACATCATCGGCGTCGTCGGCCACGTCTTCCGGACGAAGATGGGCGAGATCACGATCTGGGTCGACCGGTTCGAACTCCTGACGAAGTCGGTCTGCCCGCTCCCGGAGAAGTTCCACGGGCTCAAGAACGTCGAGACCCGCTACCGGCAGCGCTACCTCGACCTGATCATGAACGAGGAGAGCCGCGAGACCTTCCGGACCCGGAGCAGGATCATATCGCTCCTGCGGCAGTTCCTCTTCGAGCGGGAGTACCTGGAGTTCGAGACGCCCACCCTGCAGCCGATCTACGGCGGCGCGAACGCCCGGCCGTTCACCACTCACCACAACGCTCTCGACCAGAAACTCTACCTCCGGATCGCGCCGGAACTCTACCTCAAGCGCCTCGTCGTCGGCGGGTTCGACAGGGTCTTTGAGATCGCAAAGAACTTCAGGAACGAGGACATCGACACCAACCACAACCCGGAGTTCTCGATGGTGGAGATCTACGAGGCCTACCGGGACTACAACGACATGATGGACCTCACCGAGGAGATCTTCTCCTACCTCGCAGAGACGATACACGGAAAGCCCGTATGCTCGTTTGCCGGGCAGGAACTTGACTTCACCCGCCCCTGGCGCCGCCTCTCGATGGAGGAAGCGGTCCGGGAGTACGCCGGGATCGACATCAACGCGATGAGCCTTGAGGAGCTCCGGGCGTTCGGTCTCGAACGCTGCGTCGAGGGCTGCGAGAGCGCCACGACCCGCGGCGAGTACCTGGTGCTCTTCTTTGAGCACTTCGGCGAGAAGCAGCTCGTCCAGCCGACATTCGTCTACGACTTCCCCGTCGAGAACTCGCCGCTCGCAAAGAAGCACCGCTCAAAGGAAGGGATGACGGAGCGGTTCGAGCTCTTCATCGCCGGGATGGAGATGGCGAACGGTTTCTCGGAGTTGAACGACCCGCTCGACCAGAAGGCGCGGCTCGAACTGCAGGACGCGAAGCGCCAGAGGGGCGACCTCGAGGCGCAGATGGTCGATTACGACTTCATCAACGCGCTCGGCTACGGGATGCCCCCGACGGGCGGCGTCGGGATCGGGATCGACCGGCTCGTGATGCTCCTCACCGGCAAGGACTCCATCAAGGAGGTTCTCCTCTTCCCGCAGATGAGGACCCCCGTCTCCGGCTCGAACGGGTCGGAACCGGAGCAGGACGGCGGCGAGGAGTAACCCCGCCGCTTGATGCTGCCATGAACGGACAGAACCGGGCCGCCATCCGCCCCGGGATGACGGTGGATATCATGCTCAAACAGGATCAGAAGACCGGGAAGCGCACCCGCGGAATCGTCGCCGAGATCCTGACGAACTCATCGTTTCACCCGCACGGGATCAAGGTCCGGCTCCAGAACGGCCAGGTCGGCCGGGTGCAGGAGATCGTCGGGTGAGCGAGGCCGGCGTCAGGCGGCCTTCCGGAGCGTGAGCCTGATGGCCGCCCCGCATTCCGGCCGGCCTTCCACCCGATCCTCTGCCCGGATCGTCCCGCCGTATCGCGTGACAAGCATCCGACAGATGTAGAGGCCAAGACCCCGGCCGCTTTTTTCGCTCTCGCCCCCGCTGAAACGGTTGAAGAGGCTCCGCTTCCGCTCGTCGGGGATGCCGGGCCCGGTATCCTCGACCGAGACCAGGACGAACTCGCCCTCGTCCTCCACCCCGACGGCGATCTCGACTGCAGGGCCGCCGAACTTCGCCGCGTTCCCGATCAGGTTCGTGAAGATCTCAAAGATGAGATCGTCAGCAAGGACAACTGCCGTGCTGCCCGGATACGTGATCTTCACGTCAGAGTGGTGCCCGATCTCCGACCGGATGACGGGGTCGAGCGCGATAGGTCGAAGGACCGCGGTTTCTTCCCGGATCTGCCTGATGGTGTTGACGTTCCTGATGATCTCCGTGCTCTTTCCAAGACTCCTCTGTATCTTCTCGGTATAATTCCGCGGCTCCCCCTCGAGCTCTTCGAGGAGGAGATCCGCATAAAGGCTCGCGGTGTTGGTGGCGTTCTTGATATCGTGCGTCATGATATCCAGGTACAGGTTCGCCTTCTCCGTCGACTCCTGCAACTCCGCCGTCCGCTCCTCGACCTGCTCCTCCAGGTTCTCGCTGTACTCCCGGATCGTCTCCTCCGAGTCCTGGAGGCGCCGTATGCCCGCTTTCAGGCTCGCGACCATCGTGTTGATGCTCCGCTCGAGCCTCATTACCTCGCGGGTCGCCGAGGTCCGGACGGTGTGATCGAGGTCTCCCTGCGCGATGACGTCGACGTCATCGATGATCTCTTCAATCGGGCGCGTGAGGCGGCGGGCTACGAGGAAGATGATCCCGCTGCAGAGAACTATCGCGAGGGTTGCAACGGCAGCGCGGTAGTAGAGCATCTGGTCGAGCTGGCTCTGGATGAGTGCGGTGTTGTACGTCAGCTCGACGACGACGCTCGGATCCGAGGGGTAATCCGGATCTTTCAGATCGATGAAGAGGTACCGGACCTGCCTTCCGCGATCATCCCGCATCTCGTAATCCGCTCTCCCGGGGATGACGGTCCCGGTGACGAGTGCCCGGTTTTCGGCGTCGGGGGGCTCACCGGTCTCTCCGACAGGGTTCCCGAAGGTGTCGTAGACGCGGATCGACTCGAGATACGGGTTTAAGGCGACGAACTCCTGCGTGCTCTGCTGTGAGCGCAACCGGTTCCGTTCCTCCACGAACGCACCCGGCACGAGCCCGATCTCGAGAAGGTACCGGTGGTCCGGCGTCGGCATATAGGCATACTTCCGGACCTGCCCGGTTGCGCGCTCGTATACCACGCGATCGGGGAAGAATTCGTCTCCGAGACGCATCCGGGTGATCTCCGCATAGAACTCCGGCATCTCTCTGAAGTCAAGGCCCTGGTCGGGAGGATAGGTGGTGTACTCGACGACCCCAGATTGGTTGATGACGTAGAGATCCATATCGCCCCCGAGCTCTCTTTTGATTGCGAAGAGATCCATCTGGGACGGGTCCCCTCCCGCCCGCTCATACTCTTCAAGAAAGAGCGTAAGCCCTCTTTGCAACCGGAGATTGAGCGAATCGTCGAAGAGCTTGAGCCCGGCATCCGTATCCGTGATCGATTCGCGGATGCTCTTCTCGGTGACGCTCTGCAGGGTGGCGAGGTCCGAGGTCATCCTCGCTTCGGCCTGCACGTAGTCATAGACAGAGAGGAAGCCGATAGCGGGGATGACGATGAGAAGGATGGCTATAATAAGGGTGGACGCGAACGGTCGGGTCCCGGGAACAGGTGCGCGAGCGCTCGTCATAGACCTCCATCGTGCGAGAGGGCGAGGCGCGGAGGCGGGGCGTCGGTACGCAGCCCCCGGCCGGACCGGCCGGGCAGGATCGCGCTCACCCGCGAGAGCAAGGTCTCCATCTTAGCAACCGCATATGGGGTCATCCCACCTAAACCTTCGCGCGGAAAAGGATCCGGGATCGTGGGGTAATGACAGGATAATCCGGGTGCCTGCTACTCCTCCGGGACCTTCCGGAGCGTGAACCGGATGGCTGCACCCAGGTCCGGCCGGCCCTCCACCCGGTCCTCCACCCAGATCCTTCCGCCGTAGCGCTCGACAAGCATCCGGCAGATGTAGAGGCCGAGGCCTGCGCCGGCGAGCGACCCCTCCCCCTTCCCGAACCGGCGGAACGCGCCGCTCTTGACCGCGTCGGGGATCCCCGGCCCGGTATCCTCGACCGAGACCACGATCTCCTCGCCCCGCTCCTCGACCCGGATGGCGACCTCGACCCCCGGCCCCCCGAACTTGACGGCGTTCCCGATGAGGTTCGCGAAGACCTCGGCAATCAGCCCGTCGGCGAGGACCGTGGCCGGCCGGCCCTCGTACCGGATCGTGGGGTGATCCGCCGCCTGCGTCCGGATCACCCGATCGAGGTCCACCCGCGTCAGTGCCTCCCCGCTCTCACGGACCTTCCGCAGCGTGGCGACGCAGCCGATGATCCCCGAACTCTGGTCCAGCCGCGAGAGCATCTTCTCGGCCATCTCCCGCCGCTCGCCCTCGAGTGTCTCGATGAGCAGCCGCGTATACCCGATGGCGATGGTGTTCGCGTTGTTGATGTCATGGACCATGATATCGAGGAAGAGTGCGGCCGCGCGGTTCGACTCCTCCAGGTCGGCCGTCCGCTCCCGGACCTGGTCCTCGAGCAGGGTGCTGTACTGCCGGGAGGTCTCCTCCGACTCCCGGAGACGCCTGATATTCTCTTTGAGGGAGTCGACCATGGCCCCGATGCTGCTCTCCAGACGGGCGAACTCGGTCCCCGTGGATATGCGGATCCGATGATCGAGGTCCCCGCGGGCGATCTGGTTGACGTCGTCGACGATCTCCCGCACCGGCCGGGTGATCCGCCGCGAGACCGGGACCGCGATGCAGCAGGCGATCAGGCTCGAGAGGAGGACGACGAAGGCATGGCCAAAGCGCATCTCCGCGAGCCGGGCGTCGAGGGGAGCGGTGGTATAGGTCAGCTCGACGACCCGGCTCGTGTCGGAGGGATACCGGGGATCGGAGAGATCGACAAAGATGTATCGGGTGATCGTCCCGGCAGCCGGATCCGCCAGCGTCCTCCCCTCCTTCCTCTCAAAGACCTCCAGGGCGACCGGGTTTAAGGCTGCAGGCCCGACAGGATCTTCCGAATCCGTCACGTTGATGACCCTCCCGTAGCAGTCGAAGATCCGGATCCCCGCAAGTGCCGGGTTCAACTGCATGAGATCCTCCTTTAAGGCCTGGTACCGGGGGTCGTGACGGTCGGGGTCGGCCACGCTGCAGACGAGGCCGAGCTCAAAGAGGTAGCGATGGTCGGGGGAGGGCATGTATGCGTACTTCCGTAACACCCCCCCCGCCGGCTCCGTCACGACGCGATCCGTCTCGAAAGCATCGCCGAGCCGGAGAGCCGTGATCCGGTCGTAGAAGTAGGGGATCTGCCGGAAATCGAGACCGAGATCGGGAGAGTAGGTGGTATACTCGATGACGCCCGACGCGTTGATGACGTAGATATCCATCTCCCCACCGATCTCCTTCTGGACGCGGGAGAGGTCCATGGCACCCGGATCCCTGCCTGCCCGTTCGTACTCGGCAAGGACCGGGCCGAACCCCTCCTGCATCCGGCGGTCCAGCGTGGCGTCAAGAAGCCCCAGCCCCGCATCCACAAGACGTAACGACTGAACGACGCTCTTCTCCGTCTGTTCCCGGAGCAGGTCGTTTCCGGCGATCAGCTCCGCCTCGACCTGCTGATAGTCCAGCACCGCGATGAGGCCGATCACCGGGAGCGTGATCAGGATCATGGCGAGCGCGAGATACGTGCCGAAATGCCGGGGCCCGCCCCCGCTGCTGCCCAACAGGGTCACCGGCCACCTCCCGCCCCGGCCTTCCGGAGCGTGAACCTGATGGCCGCCCCGCACTCCGGCCGGCCTTCCACCCGGTCCTCTGCCCATATCCTTCCGCCGTATCGTTCGACGAGCATCCGGCAGATGTAGAGGCCGAGCCCGGTCCCCGCCGCCCGGTGGGTTCCCCGGCTCAGCCGGTCGAAGAGCCGCGGCTTCACGGCATCGGGGATGCCCGGCCCGTCATCCTCAACGGAGATGACGACCTCCTCCCCGTGCTCCTCGACCCGGATGGCGATCCCGATCTCCGGGCCCCCGAACTTGACGGCGTTGCCGATGAGGTTTGCAAAGACCTCCGAGAGGAGGTCGTCGGCGAGGACGACGGCGGTGCTGCCCGTATAGGCGATCCTCGCGCCGGGAGACTGCTCGATCTCGCGCCTGATGACCAGGTCGAGATCGACCGGACTGGGCGACAGCAGGCCCCCCTGGATGTGCTGAATGGTGTTGACGTTCCGGACGATCTCGATGCTCTTTGCGAGCCCGATCTTTGCCTTCCGGAGCAGCTCGGCTTCGGGCTGCCCCTCGATCTCTGTAAGGAGGAGGTCGGAGTAGAGGTTTGCGACGTTGTTCGCGTTGTTGATGTCGTGCCGCATGATGTCGAGGAAGAGGGTCGCCATGCGGTTCGACTCCTCGAGATCGGCCGTCCGCTCCCGGACCTCCTCTTCGAGGGTATGGCTGCGCCGGATAATCTCCTCCTCCGACGCCCGGAGTTTCTGCATCGTCTCCTTCAGGGCTCCAACCATCGCCGAGACGCTCTCACCGAGGCGTACGAACTCCTCGCTCCCGTCCACTCTGATGGGGTGGGAGAGGTCGCCCCGCGCGACGGCATCGACGTCCTCGACGAGGTTGCGCACCGGCCGCGCAAGGACATGCACGGCGAAGGCGGAGAGGCAACTGATGAGAACGAATCCGACGAGGAGAACCCCGACCTGCCGGGCAAACAGATCCGCGATCTTCTCATCTGCGGCCTTCGTGGAGTAGGTCAGCTCAACGATCATGCTCATATCCGACGCATAATCACTATCCGAGAGATCGACGAAGAGATACCGGGTCAGTTCACCCGCGGTGGCGTTCACCTCCTCAAGCGTGGTCTTCTCGCGGTACGCCTGCCGCACCAGCAAGAGTCGGTGATCGTCGTCGGGATGTGCCTTGCCGGTAACCCGGGTGCCCATACAGTCGAAGATCCGGATCTCCCGGATCCCCGGATTCAGGTTCACCAGATCCCTGACCGCGTCGCCGTATTTCAGCGTCGTACGGTACCGCCGGAACTCTGACTCCGCAAGGCCGAGCTCGAAGAGATAGCGGTGGTCGGGTGAGGGGAGATACGCGTACTTCCGGAACTCCCCGGTGGCGATCCCGGCAACGACCCTGTCGGCCGCGAAGGTCTCGCCGAGCCGGATCTCCGTGATGCGGTCGTAAAAGGATGGGTATTCCCTGAAGTCGCATCCCAGATCGGGGAGATAAGTGGTGTACTCGATGACGCCGCTCTCGTTGATGATATACACGTCCATCCCGCCCCCGAGCGCCTCCTTGACCCGGAGAAGGTCCATCCGGGCCGGGTCACCTCCCGTCCGCTCGTATTCGGCGAGGACGGGACCGAATGCCTCCTCCATCTCGCGGTCCAGGGTGCCGTCGAAGAGTTTCAACCCCGCATCGACGAGGCTCAGGGAGAGGATGGCACCGTATTCGGTCTGTTCACGAAATTCTTCGGCATTTGCCTCCAGCCCCTGCTGGACCCCGATGTAGTCGATACACGAGATCAGGCAGACGACGGGGCCCATCGCGAGCACGATGGCAAGCAGGAGGTAGACCATGAACGGGAGCGAGGGCCGTGCCGCTCTCTTTGCCGCCATTCATGCACCCTTTCCGCTCTTCATGCGTCTGCTTCCCGTCCCGACCGAAACGGCCTCAAATAGGGGTATATCCGCAGGATATTTATCATAACCGATCTTGATGCAGGCGTCTCGAATGAGACAACGCCGATCTTCAGGCAGCCGGATGAGAGGAATGGGCGCACGGAGCGGCTTACCCCGGAGGAGCTTTTATAAGAAGGAGGCACGCCGGATGGGCCGTAGAAAGGGAAAATCCGGGGCCGGATCGGGCCCCGGAATGTATCACGGGACGGTACGGTGATCTTACATCGGGGGCATGCCCATGCCGCCCATGCCACCCATGCCGCCCATATCCTCCATGCCCGGTGCGGGGCCGGCGGATTTGGATGCGGCGATGACGTCGTCGATCCGGAGGATCATGACGGCGGCTTCGGCGGCGCTGGAGACCGCCTGGGTCTTGACCCGGAGGGGTTCGACGACGCCTGCTGCGAGCATGTTGCCGGAGGCGGCGTTGAGGACGTCGAGCCCCATGTACTTCGCGTCTGCGCCGCCCTTCTCGTGGGATGCGCGGAGAGCGACGAGCATGTCGATCGGGTCGAGGCCTGCGTTCTCGGCAAGCGTTCTCGGGATGATCTCAAGAGCGTTCGCAAACGCCTCGATGGCGAGCTGGGCGCGACCGCCGACGGATGCGGCGTACTCGCGGAGCCGGAGGGAGAGCTCGATCTCGGGTGCACCGCCGCCGGCGACGAACTTCTTGTCCTCGACGGCAACGCTGACGACGCGGAGTGCGTCTTCCATCGCGCGGTCGAGTTCATCGACGACGTGCTCGGTGCCGCCGCGGATGATCATCGAGACGGCCTTGGGGTTCTCGCAGCCGGTGACGAAGATCATCTCTTCGCCGGAGACCTTCTTCTCCTCGACGCTGCATGCCTTGCCGAGCTCCTCGGGGGCGATGGCGTCGATGGAGCTGACGACGGCGGCGCTGGTCGCGCGGGCGAGCTTCTCCATGTCGCTCTTCTTGACACGCCGGACGGCGAAGATGCCGGCCTTCGCGAGGTAGTGCTGGGCGATGTCGTCGATACCCTTCTGGCAGAAGAGGACGTTCGCACCGCTTGCAACGACCTTGTCGACGATGCCCTTGATCATCCGCTCCTCTTCATCGAGGAACATCTGGAGCTGGTCGGGGCTGGTGATGCTGATCTCGGCGTCGACCTCGGTCTTCTTGAACTCGACGGCGGCGTTCAGGAGGAGGATCTTTGCGTCGGCAACGACACGGGGCATGGCGGGGTGCACGCGCTCCTTGTCGATGATCATGCCTTCGACGATCTCGGAGTCCTCGATGGACCCGCCGACCTTCTTCTCGACCTTCACGAACTGGGTGTCGACGGTGCCGTCGGCGTCCGCGACCATCGTGATCGCCTTGACGACGAGCTCGGTGAGCTTGTCCTTCGCGGCCTCGGCGCCCTTGCCGGTCATGGCGGTGTCGGCGATCTTTCTGAGCAGCACCATGTCGTCGGGCTTGACGTCGATGGCGATATCCTTGAGGATATCCTGCGCCTTATCCGCAGCCATGCGATAGCCGTGGGCGATGACCGTGGGGTGGACGTCCTGCTCGAGGAGGTCCTCGGCCCGCTTCAGGAGCTCGCCCGCAATCACGACTGCCGTCGTGGTGCCGTCGCCGACCTCGTCGTCCTGGGTCTTTGCGATCTCGACCATCATCTTCGCGGCAGGGTGCTCGATGTCCATCTCTTTCAAGATGGTCACGCCGTCGTTCGTGATGACGACGTCGCCGATGGTGTCCACGAGCATCTTGTCCATGCCCTTGGGGCCGAGTGTCGTCCGTACTGCACTTGCGACGGCCTTTGCGGCAGCAATGTTGCCGGACTGAGCGTCACGGCCGCGGGTACGCTGACTACCCTCTTTCAGGATAAGGATTGGTTGTCCTCCAAGACTTGACATGAGTATCACCGTTGTTAAGCGATAGAAAGGTAGGTTTGTAGTTCTATATAAAGATATTCACTCATTTATCATATCTATGAGTTCTGAGCCATCTTCGAGGGTGCGGAGATGTTCTTCGCCGATAAGGAGGGTTTTCCCGATCTTTTTCTGCTTTTTGTAATCCGTGACGACGCACATCGCAAACGTCCGCGTGATCTGGGAGATGTTGCCGATCAGGGAAGCGCGCTTGACGATCTTCTGGGACGTGCCGTATGCCGTCAGGATCGTATGCCGCTCAAAGAGCGCCAGCGCCTGGAACGGCGCCTGCCGCATCGCGTGGATCTCCATCCCCATGCGTTCGAGGTCGACGAGGACGTCCCCGGTCGCGGACTCCGGGGGCTTTTCCGGCTCGGGCGAGCGATAGCCGACGAGATCGATCGTCTCGACGAGCGGGGCGTTGAAGAGCTCTTCGAGCCTGATGGCGATATCGAGCGTGGTGCCCATCCCGCTCTCGTACTTGCTGATAGTCCGGCGCGAGACCCCGAGCTGCGACGCGAGGTCGCCAAGCGACATCCGGGAACGCTCCCGCACCTCTTTGAGAAGGTCGCCTTTGATCTTCACGTAGAGGCCGCCGGGAGAAGCGTAGACCATCGGCGAGGTCCCCTCCGCGAAATAGTCGTAAAGCGTCTCCGGACTGAGAGCAAAGAGGCCGTAGCGGATGTAGACGACCCCCCGCTCGAGCTCGGTGTCTCGCGCCCGCTCCCCGACGATGAGCGGGGTGGCCTGGAGGTACCGGGCGATCAGGTTGAGGTCGCTTGCTATGTCGGCACTCACGCTGTCGATGTGCGAGGCGACTTTGATGATGACGAGGGTGTCGCCTTTCTTCGCGATAAGGTCGAAACTCCGCGGGCGGATGTTGCACCGCTCCGAGACGTCGAAGTCTGCAAGGAGCATGATGCTGATGACCATCTGGGGGAGGCGATCCTGCGACATAACCCGTAAGAATCGATATAGCCGGAGAATGATATAAATTGTAAGGTTATGTGGATCGGCATAGATGATACGGATTCCCCTGCCGGGATGTGCACCACCTACATCGGAGCGGTCCTGGTGCGGCGGCTCGAGCGTGCGGGAATGCGTATCGTCGACGCCCGGCTGGTCAGGCTGAACCCGAACGTCATCCATAAGACCCGGGGGAACGCGGCGGTCTCGATCGAGGCGGTGGGGGACCCGGCGACGGCCTTCGCAATCACCTGCGCGTGCGTGGAGGCGCTCGCGGAGTTCGACGACCCGAGAACCAACCCGGGCGTGGTGGTTGCCGCCGTCCGGCCGCCGCCGGACTTCTACTACGCGGCGCTCCGTGACTTCTGCACTGTCGAGGAGGCGGTCGGGGTGCTTGAGTCGGTCGGGGCCTGCTACCGGGGCTACAAGAACCGGCGCGGGCTCATCGGAGCGACCGCGGCGGTGGCAAGCGATCTGGCAGACCGGACCTACGAGCTCCTCGTCTACCGGAAGCGGGAGGTGTGGGGCACCCCGCGGCAGGTGGACCGGACGAGCCTCTTCCATGCTGAAGCGGCGACCTATCCCCGGACCTGGGACACGGTGGACCCGGCAAACGACGTGGTGGTCTGCGTGCCCCACACGCCCGATCCGGTCCTCTTCGGGATCCGGGGGGAGAGCCCGGATGCGGTCCGGGAAGCCGGCTCGTTCGTCCTATCGGAGGAACCGGCGTGCAAGCAGGTCTATACCACCAACCAGGGGACGGACGCCCACCTGGTGCCGGGAACGATCGGGACACTCCGGGAAGGCCGTTCGTACCTGGTGCGGGGCACGGTCGCGGGCGTTCCGTCCACCGGGATCGGGGGCCACGTCTCGTTCGCCCTTGCAGACGGCGGGAAGGAGGTCCGTTGCATGGCCTACGAGCCGACCAAGGGTTTCCGGGACGTCGTGCGGGCCCTCGTCCCGGGCGACGTGGTGGCCGCGGCCGGGAGTTACAAGGGAGAAAGCCTCAACCTCGAGAAGATCGGCGTCTGCCGCCTCGCGGACGCCGTCCGGGTCCGGCCACCTCTCTGCCCGGTCTGCGCGAAACGGATGACGAGCGCCGGGGCTGGGAAGGGCTACAAGTGCCGGGCCTGCAGCGCACGCAGCAGGGAAGCCGAGATCGAGCGGGTCGAGCGCCGGATCCTGCCGGGATGGTACGAGGTCCCCCCCACGGCCCGCCGGCACCTTGCCCGGCCGCTGGTGCGCGGGATCCTCGCGTGGGAGGCAGAGTTCTGCAACTGAACCGCTGCATTGGAAGAGCCCGGAGCAGGCAACCGCCTTTTGAAGAGGTCCCGGATCGCCAGAGGCCGCGACCGGGTCCGGGCGGATCGGCCTTCCGACCGCACTCCATGACGACTCTGTAAAAAGACGATCCCTTATCGTGCATGAGTACCAACATCTCAGGAGAGCTGGTGTACCACTATCATGACCTTCAAATACGGGGATGCAGTACAACAGGCACGGGTACGCGCCGGTATGACGGTCGGCGAACTCGTCGACGAACTCGGCAAGGCCGGGGCCTATAACGGCGGGTCCCTCTGGCAGGCGGTCAACATCTACGAGCGGATGCTCCGCGACGAGAAAGCGCTGAAGTTCTTCGGCCTCTCCGGCGCCATGGTGCCCGGCGGGATGGGCGGGATCGTCGCCGACCTCATCCGGCAGGGGCATATCGACGTCCTCGTCTCGACGGGGGCAAACCTCACCCACGACGTCATCGAGGCTGTCGGCTGCCACCACTACCACGGAACCTGTCAGGTCTCCGACGCCGAACTCTGCGAGGAGGGGGTCAACCGGATCTACGACATCTTCCTCCCGAACGAAGCCTTCATCAGGTTCGAGGAGTTCATGCAGGACGTCTACTCGTCCCTCCCGGAAGGCTCGACGATCTCGATCTCCGGCCTCCTCAACCAGGTCGGGAGCAGGCTAAAGACCGGGATCCTCGCCGAGGCGGCAAAAGCCGGGGTGCCGGTCTACTGCCCGGCGATCCAGGACTCGATGATCGGGCTGCAGTACTGGCTCTTTGCCCAGACGCATAAGGTCACGGTCAGCGCCTTCGACGACATGCCGGGACTCCTCGACCGGTGCTTTGAGGCCGAACGGGCCGGAGCAATCCTCGTCGGCGGCGGCGTCCCGAAGAATTACATCCTGCAGAGCAAGCTGATGACCGAGAGCGGATTCGACTACGCGGTGCAGCTCACCGGCGACCGGCCGGACCTCGGCGGACTGTCGGGCGCGACGCTCGACGAAGCCCGGTCGTGGGGAAAACTCACCGGCGAGGCGACCGCCGCGACGGTCTACGGCGACGCGACGATCAACCTGCCGCTCCTGGTGGCGGCAACGCTGGAGAGGCTGGAACGATGACCGAACTCATCCTCTCCCTCGATGTCCTCGACCGGCAGCGGGCACGCGCAATCGCGGAGTCCTGCGCTCCCTTCATCGACGCGATCAAGGTCGGCTACCCCCTCGTCCTCTCGACGGGCCTCTCGATCGCCGGGGACCTCGCGGAGCTCGGCCTCCCGCTCATCGCCGACTTCAAGGTCGCGGACATCCCGAACACCAACCGCCTCATCTGCGAGGCGGTCTTTGCCGCCGGCTTTGACGCCGTCATCGCCCACGGCTTCGTGGGGGCCGACGCCGCACGGACCTGTGTCGAGGTGGCGCACAGCCACAGCGGGGAAGCCTATATCGTCGCCGAGATGAGCCACCCCGGCGCGACCGAGTTCTTCCACGGCGGCGTTGCCGAACGCCTCGCAGCGCTCGCCGTAGCCTCCGGGGCCGACGGTATCATCGCTCCCGCGACCCGGCCCGACCGGGTCCGCGAGCTCCGCGAGATCGTCGGCAAGAGAAAGATCTACTCCCCCGGCGTGGGAGCCCAGGGCGGCGACCCCGATGTGGTGGCCCGGCTGGTCGACGGGATCATCGTCGGGAGGAGCATCTACGAGGCGGAGGACCCTGCGGCCGAAGCCGAGCGCCTCTCCCGTATCCGCCGGTGATGAGTTCTCCGTTCCGATCCCGCAGGGGAGATGACGAGCCCTATGAGTGGTCTGAGGCGGATGCGGCTCATCCCGCATCTTAAGGGTTATATGTTCTCCTGCAGATACAGGTAGCATGAACTGGAGCCCCGAACAGCAGAAACTGGCGGAAAAATACCATAGCCTCGCCGAAATCCCCGTTGCCGAGCGGCGGTACAAGTGCCACACCTGCCATTTCGTCGTGGACGAGACGCCCTGCCCTCACTGCGGGGAGGCTACGCTAGAGGTCATGTGCCCGCTCGACCACTGCGACTGCCACCACTCCATCGTCGAGAGCATCGATTACTGCCCGCTCTGCGGCCATGCCGTCTGCCCGGAGTGCGGGAGCCACGACGTCGTCCAGATCAGCAGGGTTACCGGATACCTCCAGGACGTAGCGGGCTGGAACGCGGGTAAACAGCAGGAGCTCAAAGACCGGGTTCGCTACTCCGCCGTATGAGATATTCTGTCAGCGGCGGCACTCTTTTTCTGCGCGGCCGGTTCCGTGCGGCGAGCACCGGGGTCCACGGGGGTCTCGCCGACGCCACGACGGTCTTCAACCACACGGTGCCGCACGAGTTCCGCGACGATCCGGCACGCTACCTGGAACTGCTCGCCGCCCGGCACGGCCTCTTTCGGGACTATTTCGGCCTACTGACCGCCGTCGAGATGCGCCACCTCTGCGTGCTCCAGTACGACTTCGTTACGGTCTTTATCACCGCCGGGGTGACGAACCCGACCGGGGCACCCAACGCCCCGCACACGATCAACATCGTCGTCTACAGCAGGGAGGGGATGGTCGACGCGGCGCTTCTTGAGACGATCATCACCGCGACCGGGGCGAAGGCCCAGGCGCTCCACGGCCTCGGCTACGACTTTCCCGGTACGACGACCGACGCGGTCGCCGTCGCCTGCGATCGCGACGCCGCTCAAGCGCACCTTCGGTGCGCCTGCTCCGGCCCATCGGCCCATCGCACCCTTCACGCCTACGCGGGAGCCCTGACCGAGGTCGGCCGGCGGGTCCACGCAGCGATCCTCTACGGCCTCCCGGAGGCCCTCGCCCGGCAACAGGGGAAGGTCCGGCGGAGCGAACCCTCGTTCTTCATCTACAGCCGCTACGGCGGGGAGCACTGGGTCGAGTGGGAGAAGGACGGATGCCCCTACTACCCCTGCCACTTTGCCGGACAGCGGTGCGACTACTGCTACTGCCCCTGTTACCCCTGCGCCGACGAGGAACTCGGCGAGTGGGTCGAGAGTTCAAGCGGCGGCAAGGTCTGGGGGTGCGCGAACTGCACGCTCCTGCACCTCCCCGGTGTCGCGGAGTATATGAAAAGGAATCCCGAGGCGACTCTCGCGGAGCTCAAGCGCCTCCGGGAAAAATTATAAGCTCACGCCTCGGGAATGTCGAGGGCGGAGAGCATCTCTTCGAGAGGAATACCGTGTGCCTGGGCGGCTTCCCGGACCGTCTCGTTATTTGCGATTGCACAGCCAAGGCAACCCATTCCGAACCGGAAGAGGATCTGTGCCGATTCGGGCTTCTCCCGGAGGAGTTCAGCGATTGTACTGTCCGCATTCAATACCATACACCTGATGTTGTCCCTGCCCCTATATATACATTCAAGGAACGGGTGCGGATAGTCGACATCCGGGCGCGAACGGCAAAACGGCGCATCCGCCCGCCTCTTCCGGGGAGGGCTGCCGTGCCGGGCCGGGAGGCCCCGCTGCGCCGGACGGGGCGGGCCCCCGGACCGCCCGTTGCACGCATGAGAACAGAGGGCAGCAGGATGGGAGCATCCGCCCCCCCACCGTGGCCGGCCGGACGCGGGCTTCCCCGCGAGGCACCGCCCTTCAGTTTCACCCCGCACGCCGAGTCTTAATAGTCTCAGGAGGTGAAGTACAGACTGGAGATGTATGAATGAACCTATCTGAGGTAACCGAAAGAATCTCCCGGAAACTTGAATCGAATGGTGCACAGCCCGATCGGCAGAAGATCGAATCACGCCTCCGCCGTCTCGTCGATGAGTTCGGCGTCAACGCCGCAGAGGCCGAGAGGACGGTGACGGCCGATCTCGCCCGCGAGTATCACATCACCGGTGTCGGGACCAGTGGAAGCTCTTCCACAGAGCTCCGGCAGATATGTGAGGTCGCCCCCAACGACTGGGTGACGATCGAGGGCAAGGTCGTTGCCCTGACGAGACCCGTCTCACCCTCAATGGCGCAGACCGGGATCATCGCCGACTCGAGCGGCGCCATCCGATTTGTCGCCTGGGCACGAGGGAACCCCCCTGCGATGGAGTACGGCGAATGGTATCGGATCGAATCCGCTGTCATTGATGAGTACAGGGGCACGCCCAACCTGAGCATCCACTCGGGCACCACCATCTCCCAGATCGAGAAAGATATCCCTCTCCTCCCCTCGATAACCCCGATCGCCGAGCTGAAGCCCGGCGTGGGGAGCGTAAGGGCCAAGGTCGTCCAGGTTAGAGAGGCCCCCCACGACCGGATGCTCCAGGCGGGGCTCCTCGGCGACGAGAGCGGCACCATCAGGTTTGTCATCTGGAACGAAGAGGGCAAGGATAAACTGGAGCTCGATGCCGTCTACAACGTCTTCTACGCCACCGTCGACGAGTACAACGGCAGGCTCTCCCTCGTCCTGAACACCGCGATGTACATCACCGACGAGGGTGACATCGAGGTCGGAAAGAACGAAACAGGTGTCCAGGGGGCCCTCGTCCACATCGCTCCCGGTTCGGGCCTGATCAAGCGCTGCCCGGTCGAGGGGTGCAACCGGACCCTCTCGCGGCAGAACTACTGCCCGGTGCATGAGATCCAGCCCGAGTTCCGCTACGACCTCCGCCTGAAAGGAGTCCTCGACGATGGTGTTCATGCGAAGAACGTCCTGATGCGGCGCGAGGTCGTCGAGAGACTCGCAGGCATCACCCTCGATGAGGCCGTCCAGATCGCCGAGACGAACCCGCTCGGCATGGACGAGATCTTCTACCGCATCCAGAACGCGGTGCTCGGTCGCTACTACACCTGCGGCGGGAGCGAGTTCGACGGCAGGCTGCTCGTTGATTCCTGTACCGCGAGCACGTTCGAGCCCGCGGAACTGGCCAGTCTGCTGAACCGCGCCGGAGGTGAGCCGGCATGAGACCCCAGAGCAAATTCGAGCCGGCACGTGAACGCGAACCGGCGCGCAGAGTCTTCGCATCCGAGCTCCGCGAGACCCGGTACCAGTTCAAGGACGGCGAGGACGAGAAGAGCCCTAACTTCGTTATCCTCCCGACCGGTATCCGGAGCAACCGGATCTTCATCGTCGGGACCCTGACGGAGAAACAGCGCCAGGGCGACCAGAACATCTTCTACCGCGGGAGGGTGGTCGACCCGACGGGAACCTTCTTCATCTCGGCAAGTTCCTTCCAGCCCGAGGCGATGCAGCAGCTCGCCCGTATCGAAGCACCGGCCTTCGTCGCCGTAGTCGGGAAACCGAACCTCTACACGACTCCGGACGGCGCCTGTCTCGTCTCGGTCCGGGTGGAGTCGATCACGGTCGTGGACCGCGAGACCCGCGACCTCTGGGTCCTCGATACCGCCCGCGAGACCCTGGACCGACTCGATGCCTTCGGGACGACCGATGACTCGAAGAAGGCACAGGAGGAGTACGGGACGCGGCCGGAACTCTACAAGAAGATCGTCTACGACGCTCTCTCCCAGGTGCAGTTGTAGGGCTGCAATCTCCCTCCAACCGCCCTTTTTTTGACGAAACCATCGAGTTTGTCCCGAACGGGACGTTCCTCCAATCAACGGTACGGCAGCAGTTCCTGCCTCTCTCCGGGTCGAGCAGCGGATACCGGGGAAGAAGGAGGCCGGAGAGGTACGGGTGGCCGGGAAAAGAGATCTCGAAAGAGAGGGGGGGCCCTTGCGGGTTACTCGATCGGCTCCTCCGCCGGCATCCCCTCGCCGGGCTCCTGCCGGGCTCCCTTCCACTCGCCCTTCAGTTCGGGATAGTCCGCGAGAATCTTGCTGACCGTGCTCCGGCTGACGTCAAACATCCGGCAGATCTGGCTGATGCTGGTCCCGCCCTGCCTTATCGTCACGAGGGCCTCGATCTGACCGTCGTTCAGCGCTCTCGGCCTTCCTATCGGCCGGCCGTCCTCCTTCTTCGCCCTCTGCGAGACCTGGGGGGCGGCCTTCCGGGCGTTCTCCCGGTACTGGTCCATGTATGCAAGGAAGTTGTCGACGGCCTCCCTTCTCAGCTGACCGTCGTCCCGCGATCCGAAAAAGTCGTTATTTACGCAGTAGACCGTATACTGGTCGTTCAGGGTCTTAAGCGCTGCAAGCCCGGCATCCATATCCCGGGCAAGACCGAAAAGGTCATGGATGATGATATCGGGGCAGTTGTTCGCGGCACAGTAGTCGAGCATCTCAGAAAAGCCCTTCCGCTTCTCAGGAGGCGTTGCGTTCGCCCGGTGGTCATGGAAGATCTCGGCGATCTGAAACCGGTATTTGCAATAGTTCTCGACCTCACTCTTGTATGCTGCAAAATCCCCCTTCTTTCTGGTATTCAAGTATGCTACAGCATCTTTTTTCATCAGTTTATCATACCGTACAATCGTATATATGGTTTTTGAAGCACCAGAAGCGGCGCGTTTTTATGGCACGCCCGGGAGCCCGATGCATTATTCGGCCCGGCACCCGCGATGTGTAAAAAGAGCTCCGGCAACAACAGGATTGGGACGGGTGGTGTCCCGGCCGGAAGAAGAGGTTTCAGTCCCCGTGCTTCCGCGACTCCCACCGGTCGAGGACGTCCTGCCCCTCGATGAAGACCAGCCCGTGCTTTCGGGCGTAGGCCATCGCGTCCTCCTTTGAGAGGGCAAACCCCGTCTCGTCGTCCAGCATCTCGCAGATGGTGACCGCCGGGGTGATACCGGCCATGGTGGCGAGCGCTATCGAGAGCTCGGTCTGCCCCCGCCGCTCGTCGAGGAGCGTCTCCGCGGCCCGGAGGAGGGCCATATGGCCCGGCGTGCGGAAGTGTGCGGCAAAATTGTGCCCGCCGCCGTTGAGCGACTTCTTCACCTCGTCCGCGATCGCGGTGACGGTCAGGGCACGGTCCCGGTCCGTGATCCCGGTGTAGGTCTCCCGGTGGTTCACCCAGAGGGAGAACGAGGAGTGGTTCTTCGGGTCGTAGGGGACCTCACCGTCCCTCTCGACGAGGCTGCAGGCCCGGAGGACGTCGTGGGCGAACGGCAGGCCGAGCCGCTTTGCCGCTTCGGGGTGGACCGCCGTGCAGATCAGGCCGCCGCCGTCCTTGCGCATCTGCCGGATGTGGGCGGGTGTGACGGCGTCTGAGCGGATCGCAAAATCGGTCTCGCGTTCGCGGTTGTCAAAGTCGTAGAGCAGGACGAATTCGCCCCTCGCGAGGGCCTGTATGGCTGCGTCAATCATGGGTAATCTCCACCTCGATCGTATCGTTATCGTTCAGGTTCAGGGCTTTGCGGAGCTCGCACCCGGCGATCACCTCGATGATGTCGTCGGGGTAGTGGGTGCGGGAAGGCTCGACGATCGCACACCGGTGCCCCCCGATCCGGCAGGGGAGCACCCGGGCGCCGCCGAATGTCCGCTCGTTCGCCGTGAATCCGGGGACCTCGATCCATGCGGCGTGGTCGAGGTGTTTGCGGACTTCAGTGCTCGCCGGATCGAGCCTGATGTTCAGGGTCCCGGGGAAGGGTTCAAACCCCAGGCATCCGCCGAACTGCTCCTTGTAGTGAGGGATGCTCATGTAATAGCGCCCCTCGCCGAGACCGCTGATCACGGCGCCGGTCAGGAGATGCTGCCTCCGCTCCGGGTTGAATATACGGACGTAATCCGCGTACTCCCGCTTCAACGCCTGCTCGCCCTCACGGGTGACGGCGACGTACTGGCCGTCGGGCTTCATCGACCGGGCGATGAACTGCTGCCGCTCGAGCGCGATCAGCCGCCGCGAGGCGGTCTGGGGACTGATCTCCAGTTCCTTCCCAAGCGACTGGGAGGAGAGCCGAATTGGACCTCTCGACCCGCCGAGCAGGGCGATCGTCTTCAAGGACTGCAGGTCTTCCGCTTCAACCATTGTATCAGAATTGAGATGCATACTATATACGGGTTGCGCATCGATCGGGGTCAGGCACCTCTTCGTGAAATGTCGAAGAGGCATACGCTAATTATTTAAGTACGGATGCTAACAGTACCTGTATGAAATCCGGGGTGCGGCATCAGCTTGCCGAGAAAATGGCAGGAGAGATCACACTCTCGGACTCACCGGGACAGGCCTTGAAGAAGTGGCGGCAGAGTTTCAATATCCCTCCGGGGATTCTCGCCGAGCGCCTCGAGGTCTCTCCCTCAGTTATCAGCGATTACGAAAGTGGACGACGAAAGAGTCCGGGAACCGCGATCGTCGGCAAGATCGTCGATACGATCCTCTCGATCGACGAAGACAACGGCGGTCGGTTCATCAACAAATTTGCGAAAATCCTGTACAGCGAATTCGACGAAGACGTCATCTACGACATCCACGAGTATGCGTCTGCCGTGAGCCTCACGGACTTCGCGGAGGCCATCGGCGGCGTCACGCTCTGCGGCACGACGGACCAGACCATCTACGGGTATACGGTGATCAACAGTCTCAATGCGATCCTCCAGCTCTCTTCGAGCGAGTTCAACCGCATCTACGGCTGGAGCACGGAGCGTGCCCTCATCTTCACCGAGGTCTCGACCGGCAAATCCCCCATGGTGGCGATCCGGGTCACCCCCTTCAAGCCCCGCTGCGTGGTGCTGCAGGGGATCACCCCCGGAGAGGTCCACCCGCTGATACCGGGGCTCGCGGAACGCGACCGGATCACGGTAATCTGTACGCAGATGGGTGTCGAGGCGATCATCAGTTCACTACGAGGAAAACTATGGTAGGCATCTACACATACGGCGTCTACATCCCCCGATACCGGATCAAAGTCCCGGAGATCGCGCGGGTATGGGGTGCCAACGCAGAGGACATCACGAGAGGTCTCGGTGTCTTTGAGAAGTCCGTTCCGGATCTCGACGAAGATACCGCAACGATCGCCGTCGAGGCGGCACGTGCCGCCCTCCGGCGGAGAGCCGTCGATACCGAAGCGATCGGCGCCATCTACGTGGGCAGCGAGTCCCACCCCTACGCGGTCAAACCCACCGCCTGTACGGTCGGCGAGGCGATCGGGGCGACCCCCAACATGACCGCCGCCGACTACGAGTTCGCGTGCAAGGCGGGAACGGCAGGCATCCAGACCTGCATGGGCATGGTCAAGAGTCAGATGATCCCCTTTGGGGTCGCCATCGGCGCCGACGTGGCCCAGGGCGCTCCGGGGGACGCGCTCGAGTATACGGCCGCGGCCGGCGGAGCAGCGTTCGTCATCGGTGACAACGACCCCATCGCCGAGATCCACCGGACCTGCTCGTTTACCACCGACACACCCGACTTCTGGCGGCGCGAAGGGCAGAACTACCCCCGCCACGGCGGGCGGTTCACCGGCGACCCCGGCTACTTCAAGCATGTCCAGGGCGCCGCCCGGCTGATGCTCGAGCAGGCAGGGACGAGCCCGAAGGACTACGACTACGCCGTCTTCCACCAGCCCAACGCCAAATTTCCGCAGCGGGTGGCAAAGATGCTCGGCTTCACCGACGCACAGATCCGGCCCGGCCTGGTCGTGCCGAGGCTCGGCAACACCTACTCGGGAGCATCGATGATCGGGCTCGCGGCGACGCTCGACGTAGCGAAGCCCGGCGAGCGGATCTTCGTCACCTCCTTCGGCTCCGGGGCCGGGAGCGACGCGTTCGACATCACCGTCACCGACGCCATCGACTCCGAAGAGTTCAACAGGGCGGCGGCGCCGAGCGTCGAGAAACTGCTCGCAAACCCGACCTACCTCGACTATGCACTGTATGCCAAACACAAGGGAAAGATCGTGATGCAGAAATGAGAGACGTAGCAGTAATCGGAGTCGGGTGCACGGAGTTCGGGGAGCACTGGAGCACCTCGTTCCGGGACCTCTTCGTCAACGCCGGAGCGCTGGCGCTCGAGGATGCCGGGATCTCCGGCGAGAAGATCGACGCCCTGTACGTCGGAAACATGAGTGCCGGGCGGTTCGTCGAGCAGGAGCACATCGGGGCCCTGATCGCCGATTACGCCGGACTTGCGACGAAGAACGTCCCCTCGACGAGGGTCGAGGCGGCCTGTGCCTCCGGCGGGCTTGCCTTCCGGCAGGCGGTGATCGCGGTCGCAAGCGGCATGGAAGACGTCGTGGTCGCCGCGGGCGTCGAGAAGATGACCGACGTCGGGACCGGGGCGAGCGTGGATATGCTCGCGAGCGCCGCGGACCGCGAGTGGGAAGGGTTCGCCGGAGCGACCTTCCCCGGCCTCTACGCGATGATCGCCAACGACTACATGAACCGCTACCCGCTCACCCGCGAGCAGCTCGCACAGGTCGCGGTCAAGAACCACGAGAACGGCGCAAAGAACCCGATCGCCCAGTTCCGGAACCGGATCTCGGTCGATACCGTTCTCTCCTCCTCGCTCGTGGCCGACCCCCTGCGGCTCTTCGACTGCTCGCCGATCACCGACGGTGCGGCGGCGGTCGTGGTGGTGCCGCTCGAGCGCGCCCACGAGTTCACCGATTCGCCTGTGCGGGTGCTTGCAAGCGCCCAGGCGAGCGACACCATCTCGCTCCACGACCGGCGGGACATCTCCACCCTTGACGCCACGGTCGCCGCAGGCAAACGGGCGTTCGACCTGGCCGGACTCAGCCACAAGGACATCGACCTCGTCGAAGTCCACGACTGCTTCACGATCGCCGAGATCTGTGCGATCGAGGACCTCGGCTTCTGCAAGAAGGGCGAGGCAGGGAAGCTCACCGCAGAGGGAGTCACGGCCCTCGGCGGGAAGATCCCGGTGAACACGAGCGGCGGCCTGAAGGCCTGCGGCCACCCGGTCGGTGCGACGGGGATCAAGCAGATCTGCGAGGTCGTCACCCAGCTCCGCGGCGATGCCGGAGCACGGCAGGTGGACGCGGAGATCGGTATGACCCACAACGTGGGCGGCACCGGCGCAACGGTCGTCGTGCACATCCTGGGGGTGTAAACATGTCGGTATCACGATTCTGGAGAAAGATCCCGCAGCGGTATAACCTCGTCGGGACGCAGTGCACGAACTGCGGGCGGCACTTCTTCCCGCCCCGGTCGCTCTGCCCGGACTGCCGGAGGAGCGGCCATATCGTCGACCACCAGTTCAACGGCGAGGGGACGGTCGTGACCTACACGGTGATCCGGTCGGCGAGCGACCAGTTCGAGCACACCACCCCCTACGTCCTCGCCATCGTCGAGCTCGACGAGGGGCCGAGGCTCACCGCCCAGGTCGCCTGCCTCCCCGAGGAAGCGAAGATCGGGATGCGGGTCCACAGCGTCTTCCGCCGGGTGGCTGCGGACGGCGAGAGCGGCACCATCCACTACGGCACGAAGTTCGTGCCGTCGGAATAACATCTCATTTTGGGCTGCTCGGAGAGCATCCCCGGGTAGATGGCGACCCGTTCCGCGCCCTGGCGCGAGACGCCATCACTATACCTCCACCATCGATTTACACAAAGGTGCAAAGGGGTCGTCGAACTCCTACGCCGGACTTCGCGTCTTTTCGCGGCTTCGCGTGAGGCCATATTACGGGCAAAATCTCACGCGAAGCCGCGAAGATCGCGAAGGGGAGTTGCAGCAACCCTGCCGGCTTCGTACCTCGAAGACCTTCGATCTTCTCAAACTCGCTTTGCTCGCACTTCGCATCTGACGGTGCTCGAGCTCCGTTCTTGCGGGACGTCGCACTTTGCGTGACCGCTCACCGGTCCTCTTTCTCCACAATGATATCGTAGACCGCGTGCCACTTCCCCGGCGAGTAGGTCCGGACCTGCCGCTCCGTGACCTCCCCGGAGGTGACCGCCCGGATGAGGGGGAGGCACTCGCCCTCCCGCTCCTGTAAGGCATAGAGGTGGATCGTCCCGCCGTCCCGGCAGAGTGCGGCGGCCGCCGGGAGGAACTGCGCTGCGGCGAGGGGGAGGTTCATCACGACCCGGTCGAAGGGGGCAAAGCCGAGCCGGGAGAGGTGCCCGGCGTCCGCGAGCATCGGAACGACGTTTGTTGCCCGGTTGAGCGCGATGTTCTCGACCAGGAGGTGGACCGCAGCAGGGTTGAGGTCTGCCGCGACGACGACTCCCGCCCTGCGGGCGAGGGCGATCGCGAACGGCCCGACGCCGGCGAACATATCGAGCACCCGCTCCCCTTCCTCCATCAGGCCAAGAACCCGCTGCCGTTCGGTCGAGAGCCGGGCCGAGAAGTAGGCGAGGGCGAGGTCCACGTCGAAGTGAAGGCCGTACTCGGTCACCCGGGTCCGTGTCGCGGGAACGCCGGCGAGGACGGCGAACCGCCGGGTCCGGTACTCCCCCTCGACGGCGGTCTCCGGGAAGAGCACCGTCTCGAGCGACGGCCGGGAGGCGAGCAGCCGGCGGGCCGCCTCCAGGTCGTTCTCCTGCATGATGGCGATCCCCCCCACGAGTTCGTGGCGGGGGAGTTCAAGGCGTTCCGGCACGGCCGCAAAGTCGCACCGGACGGCGCCCGCGACCTCCTCCGTCACCGGGAGGAGGACGGCGTCCCCTTCGGAGCGCGGTTTGTAGCGCCGGTCGAGGAGCCCCTCGTCAAGCAGCCGACGCCGCGTCTGCTCGGCCTCTCGTTTCGGCACCGCAAGGCACCACTGTTCCTCTTGCACGTTGACCACCAGCCATCTTTAGGTATGGGATCTCATACTATTCATGGATGATTACATCGGGAGGCTGAAAGAAGGCTCCCTCAAACTCTATGCGCTCGAGAAGGAACTCCCGCCCGAGGAGGCGGTCCGGGTGCGGCGGGAGTTCGTCGAGGGCGAGACCGGCACCTCCCTCCCCGCGGTGGGGTCGTTCTCCATCGGGGTCGAGCGGGTGGTGAAGCGCAACATCGAGAACATGATCGGCGCCGTGCAGGTGCCGCTCGGCGTCGCGGGGCCGCTTCCCGTGAGGGGCGAGTATGCCATCGGGTCCTACTACCTCCCCCTCGCGACGACCGAAGGAGCCCTCGTGGCGTCGGTGAACCGCGGGTGCTCCCTGATCGCCCGGGCGGGGGGCGCGGACGTGCGAATCATGCGGGACGGGATGACCCGGGCTCCGGTCTTTGCCGCCCGCGACGTCGTCCACGCCCGCAGCGTGGTCGCCTGGGTCGAGGAGCACACCGCCGAGATCCGCGAGACCGCGGAGAGCACCACAAAACACGGGGAGTTCCTCGAAGCCGTCCCCTACGTCGCGGGAACGAGCGTCTTCGTCCGGCTCGAGTTCGACACCAAGGACGCCATGGGGATGAACATGGTGACGATCGCAAGCCAGAAGGTGGGCGAACTCATCGAGCGGGAGACCGGCGCCCGCCTCGTCGCCACCTCCGGAAACATGTGCACCGACAAGAAGCCGGCGGCGATCAATCTGGTCAGAGGCAGGGGGAAGACCGTGGTCGCGGGCGTACGGCTGACCGATGCGATGGTCGCCGACCTCTTAAAGACCGACGCGGAGACCCTGATCGAGGCCAACTACAGGAAGAACCTGGTGGGCTCGGCGCGGGCGGCCTCGTTCGGGTTCAACGCCCACGCGGCAAACGTCGTCGCCGCCACGTTCATCGCCTGCGGACAGGACCCCGCCCATGTCGTCGAGGGGAGCACCGCGATCACCACCGTCGACCGGGTGGAGGGCGGCGTCTACGTCTCGGTCACCCTCCCCTCGCTCCCGGTGGGAACTGTCGGCGGCGGGACGGGGGTCGATACCCAGCACGAGTGCCTCAAGATGCTCGGCGTCGCCGGGGGCGGGGATCCGCCGGGAACCCATGCAAAAGCGCTCGCAGAGATCGTCGCGGCAGGAGTCCTCGCCGGGGAACTCTCCCTCCTCGGCGCCCTCGCGGCGCAGCACCTGGCCCGGGCACACCAGGAGCACGGCCGGGGATAATAAGAGGTTGCGGTTCCGGTTTCTAGAACCGGAACCACTTCATCATGACGAGGGCGTCCTCGTCGTTCGCATAATAGGAAGCGATCTGGAAGACCTCGCGGTAGCCGAGACGGCGGTAGAACTCCTGCGCCCCGGCGTTGCCGATCCGGACCTCGAGCTGGACGCCGCTCGCGCCGAGGATGGCGTACTCCTGTTCGAGGCGGCGGATGAGCTGCTGTCCGACCCCCCGGCGCCGGTAATCCGGGGCGACCGCGAGGTTCATGATATGCCCGTAGACCTCCTCGCCGGTATCCTCAACGCCGCCGGCGACGAACCCGGCGATGCTCCCGTTATCTTTAGCCACAAAAAACGACTCGGGATAGAAAGCAAGCGATTCCCGGAGCGTCTTCTCGTCCCAGGGGTCGGTGAATGCTACCCTCTCGATGGCGGCAATCTGCGGGATATCTGCGGGCTGTGCCCTGCGAATAGTGAGCTGGAGCGGCATCATCGTTACCGATTCCTCCCTTCGGGAGTGCCTGATCTAATATAGTGTCAGAAGACAAAATAATAGGCACATACGAGTGGCGGTTTCCATGGTCCAGATATATCGTTTTCCGGCAGTCCGTCCGGACCGGCAATACTCCGAAGCTATCCCCTCCGTACCCTACGACGTGGTGACGGTGGAAGAGGCACGGGAGTGTATCGAGAAGAATCCCCAGAGTTTCCTGCGGGTCAGCAGGCCCGACGCCGAACTCCCCGACCTCCCCTCGAACGACGAGCGGGTCTACCGCCGGGCGCGGGAGGTCTTTGACGAGATGGTTGCGGACGGACGGCTGCAGCGGGACCCTGAGCCCGGCATGTACGTCTATCGGGCTGTCCAGGACGGCGACGAGTTCATCGGCCTAGTCTGCTGCGTGGGAACGGAGGACTACGAGAACCGGCAGATCCGGCGGCACGAACTCACCCGGTACGACAAGGAAGAGGACCGGACCCGGCATATCGACGTGGTCGGCGCGAACACCGGTCTCGTCTTCCTGCTCTACCGCGACCCCGGCGATATCTCCTCCTACATCAGATCTCTTGCGGAGACGGCGGAGCCCGACGGAAGCACCACGACCGCATCCGGCGTGCTCCACCAGGTCTTCCGGGTCACCGACGAGACGGTCCTCTCGCACCTCGACGGCCTGTTTGCCGCCGTCCCCGAGGTCTACATCGCCGACGGGCATCACCGGGCCAAGTCGGCCGTGAACGTCGCGGAGCGGCGCAGGAGCGAGGGCAGGTTCACCGAAGAGACGGGGAAGTTCATGGTGGTCCTCTTCGCCCACGATCGCGTCCGGATCCACGGCTACAGCAGGCTCGTCACTGACCTCGGCGAATACACCCTTCCGGGGCTCATCGGCACGCTCCTGGATTCCGGCTGGGATGTCCGCCCCTACGGGAAGGTCGACGCCAGAGGCTATCAGATCACACCGCTTGCAGACGGCGACGAACCGATGCACGTCATGCACTTCTACATGCAGGGGACCTGGTACGAGGTCTCCCGACCGGTCGAGGATCCCTCCGACCTGATCGGGTCTCTCGACGTCTCGGTGCTGCAGAAGGAGGTTCTCGAGGGGATGTTCGGCATATCCGACCCCCGGGGCGACCAGCGGCTCCACTACATGGGCGGGGCGAAACCCCTCTCCGCTCTCGAGAAGCTCGTGGACTCCGGCGAGTACGCGCTCGCCGTGGCCATGCAGCCGGTGCGGGTCGAGACGGTGCTCTCCATCGCCGACGCAGACGGCGTCATGCCCCCGAAGTCCACCTGGTTCGAGCCGAAACTCCTCTCGGGGCTCGTAATCCACACGATCGACTGAGAGATCCAGATCACCACCTTTAACCCCTTTTCTGCCCGAACACCTCTTCATGATCACGATTGCGCTCCCGAAGGGGAGCCTCGAGGCGCAGACGCTCCAGCTCTTCAAGGAGGCGGACCTCGAGGTCAGGCGGACCGACCGCGACTACAACCCCCGCATCAACGATCCCCGGATCGGGAGGGTGAAGATCCTCCGGCCGCAGGAGATCCCGCTCTACGTCCAGATGGGCTACTTCGATCTCGGGATCTCCGGGCTCGACTGGGTGCAGGAGAGCGGCGCCGATGTTGAGGAGGTCGCGAACCTCTCTTACAGCAAGACCGGCGACGGGAACGTCAAGATCGTGGTCGCGGTCCACCGCGAAGAGCGGATCGAGAATGTCGGAGACATCCGGCCGGGCAGCCGGGTGACGACCGAGTACCCGCGGCTGACCGAGCGGTTCTTTGCGGACCTCGGTATCCCTGTCAGGCTCTTTCCCTCCTACGGGGCCTCGGAGGCGAAGGTGCCCGACCTGATGGACGTCGTCGTCGACCTCACCGAGACGGGGAGCACGCTCAGGAAGAACGGGTTGAAGATCGTCGGGCAGATCGTGGAGTCCCACACGGCGCTGCTTGCAAACCGCGAGTCTCTCGGCGACCCGGAGAAGCGCCGGGAGATCGAGGAGATCGTGACCCTCCTTCTCGGGGTGATCGAGGCGCGCCACCAGGTCCTTCTGACGATGAACGTGCCCGCAGCGGCTCTCGACGGCATCATCGAGGCCCTTCCCGCGATGAAGAAGCCCACCGTCAGCAGGCTGCACGGCATCGACTACTTCAGCATCCAGACGGTGGTGCAGAAAGGGCTGGTCAACAGTCTCATCCCGCGGCTCAAGGCCGCGGGCGCCGAGGATATCCTCGAGATCCCGATCGCAAAGATCGTCCGGTGAGGAGGCCTCTCCTCACCAGCCCCGGGAGTACTCGCGAGAACAGGCGTAGCAGACGAACTTGCCGTCCTCGACCCGGACCCGGGACTCCGCGGTCATCTCGCCGCACCTCGCGCACGGAACCGACGAAAAGATCCGGGCCCGCTCCGGGATCTGGATGTTGAGATCCTGGATCTTGAAGATCTCTTCTGCAGGCATCTCCAGAAGGGTATGAACGACTTTATGGACACGCTCGTGGAACTCGGCGTGCTCGGTATCGGTCGCCTCCCCCCGCATCACCCGCGCCCGGAGGGGAGCAAGGGCGGGGTCGAGCGTGTCGACGTTGAACGACGGGTTTACCGCGACCCGGACCGCGGCCCCGGTCCGGCGGTTGATGAACGTGAAGGCGTGCTTCCCGTAGTCCTTGAAGATGAGGTTCCCCTTTCCGGCGGTGCATCCCGTCAGGACCTGGATGGCGTCGACGCCGCAGGCGTCGGTCTCGGTGATGACGACGAGCTCTTCGTCCTCCGACCGGCCGGAGCGGAGTTTCGCAAGGGCGACCTCCGCCGCCCGGTAGCCCATGGCGAGGCCGGGACAGATGTGGCCATGGAAGGCTGCCGCTTCGGCGAACCTGTCATGTGCTTCTCCCGGCGTGCCGGGGGGGGTGGTATCACACATACAATTACCTTGCAGAGATATTGTTACAAATCTAAAGATAAATGTTACGCCAGGGCCCCCGGAGGCCGCGGCCCGGTCCCCCGTGCATATAAGGGCCCGACCATCGCCGGCTGCGAAGCGGCATTTCTGGTGAAATATTTTTGCTGCCGGATATCTGCACGTTTCCGCTATCCAGATAGAACGGCAAATTTTTGCAGATCTCAGAGAGGTGGTTATTTATACGCCTTCGTGTCTAATGACTGCTTTACATGAGAGCCCCCGGGGGAGTCCTGGCCCTTCTTGTCGCAGCCTTCGTCTTCTGTACCACCTGTGGTTGTCTCGGTGCATCCACGTCACCGACCGGCGGCGGCATCACCCCCGTCGATCTGCCGGAACCGCCGGGGTCATCGACCTTCGCCGAGGCTCTTGCGGAACTCGATCTGCTCGGCGCCGAAGGCAACCTCAACGTCACCGGAACCACGGTGCATCAGGTGCTCGGGACCGGCGTGGACCTCGACGGCCGGGCAACCTCCTGGGCCCTCGGCCTCCGGGACGGGGACGGGGGCGTCCGCTGGCTGACCTTCGGCAGGACGGGCTGGAAGGAGATCTCGCTCAGGGCCCCCGTGCCCGCGGAGGAGGTGGTCCTCGCCGACGCCCTCTCTCCCGCGGATCTCTTCGGCGGGCAGGGTGAGACGATCTCGGCGGCAATGACCCGGCTCGGTGCCGACACGGTCGACCTCGCGCTCGCCGAGGGGGCCTACGTCGTGACCGTCAGGACAGACGCCGGGATGGAGACCTTCGTGTTCCGGGCCGATACCGGGGAGGCGATCGTATGAGACCTGAGTCCGAAGACGGCGTGATGTCGCTCGACTTCCTCGCGGGGTTCACGATCTTCATGCTCGCCCTGATCATGGTCGTGAGCATGGTGCCGGGGCTCCTTGCAGGCCTCGAGAGCAGCGGCATCGACTACGATGCCGTCGCCTACCGGACAGGGGTGATCCTGGTCGAGGACCCCGGCTGGCCGGTCTATCCCCCCTGGGAGATGAACGATGCGTCCCACAAAGGCGAGATCCAGCGGATCGGCCTTGCGGTCTCAAAGGAGACCCCGAACGTCCTCCTCTCGACGAAGGTCGATAAGCTCTTTGAGGCGGGGTTCTTCGCCCCGGAGGACTACCGCAACAAGGCGATCTTCGGGGATATCCCTTACTCGTATAACTTCTCGCTCAATATCTCGCAGGCCGGGGGGAATTATGAGCTCAAGCAGACCGGCAGCCCTCTCCCTCCCGGCTACGGCTATATCCGCCGGGTGGTGAAGATCAAGGAGCCGGGAGTGGCGAACGTCGGATATAGCAATAGTTATACTGCAGCCGATCCTTTGAGCCCGGCCCGGACATTTACCATTCGGCTCGACTTCAACCAGCTGCTGGACCCGAAGCGGGGGCCGGCGTACCGAATCGATCCGAGAACCGAGCCGGTGACGGTGAAAATCGACCTCGACAATTACCTCGTCTCTCCTCACGCTGAAGCAACGCTCCAGAACGTGACGTTCTGGAAGATGGACCCGACGAGGCCGAATCCCCGGTTCACCCGGATCCCGTTCTCGTATAACGATATGGACTCGAATCTCTACACCCTCACCCTCAACAGTGGCCCAAGCAACCTCGTGCCGGCCCAACCGGTCAGAGGGAGCATCGCCCTTGAATTGCAGCCGGCCGCCACCTCGCAGTTCACCCTGGACCAGAACAGCATCCTGGATATCCGGTTCGCCTTTCAAGAAGCTGCAGAGGATGAGCCGCAGCACACCAGCATCAACGGCACCTACCTCTACGACTACGGTAACGTGGACCTTCCTCCCCTGAAGATCGGGGTTCTGGAGGTTGCCATATGGTGAACGATAGAGGACAGATCTACACGATGGAGGGCGTCGCAGCCGGGCTCATCATGCTCCTCACCGCGTATATCGTCATCAGCACGACGAGCATCTACACGCCTGGCGATACGCACATCCCGGACATGCAGCTTGAGCAGCTCGGGAGCGACGTCCTCGCGATGATGGATACGCCGGATACTAACGGGGGTGAGAGCAGGCTGATCGAGCTCGTCAGAGGTGGGACCGGGACCGGTGACGCGCTCCGAGATGAGTTCCTCGCCGGCTGCAAGATGCGATCCGGGGGTCCGGACGACGACCTCCGGGCCCAGGTCTACCTCTCCTACAGGACTTCGGGTGGCAGCGTGAAGATGATCCCGCTCTCCTCGACGGATCCGGAGTTTACGGGGCGGGAGAACACCGTGCGGGTGACCCGGTGGGTGCAATTGCAGACAAGACCTACGACAGGTATGCCAGGCGATATGGCTCTCCGCCCCCAGGCCGTCCTCGTGGAGGTGCTCTTATGGCGTGCATGAACGAAGAAGGGCAGTGGATCGTCCTGATGGGCCTCCTCGTCGCCGTGGGGCTGTTCTTCCTCGCGCTGATCATCAACCAGTCGGCGCTTGTCGGGCAGACGACCGCGGAGGGGGTGCTCGAGTTCCCGAAGAACGACATCCGGGACCTGCGGTCGGCGATCTTCGACTACACCAAGGGATTCGGCAATGTCGATAACATCAGTAGCAGATCCGTTCAAGATGACATCACCATGATCTCTCTCGAACGGAAGAACGCCGTGGTGAGTTTCACGGTCGGAGAGAAGATGGACGTCTCCGGGCGCTGGCTCCACCCGGTCCAGATCCACTACAACAACGGGGTGACGGAGTACGATGAGACCGCGTATCACTGAACCGATGAACGAGGAGGGCGTCACCCGACTCATGGAGTACATCATCATCACCGGCGTGCTGCTCGTGCTGATGATCGTGATGATGTTCACCGTCAACGCCGTCCTCATGGAAGGGCCGGCGGACAAGCTCCGCTACCACGCTTTCGTGGACATCGGGAACGGGGTCAGCACCCGGATCGTCGACCTCTATGTCATCGCGCCCGGCAACGGGACCATCGCGACGAAGTTCGACATCCCCGACGAGGTTGCCGGAAGGGACTACTTTGTGGACGTGGGGATGGCGGGTGCGAGCCAGGCGATCCGGGTGCAGGGTGGCAACATCCAGAGCAGCGTCGCCATCGGCGGCATCGGGGCGACGCGGGGCGTCGTCGGCAACACCACCGGCGCGGGATGGAACATGATTCAGTACGATTCCAAGGGATTTTAGGGGAGAGAGATATCCGTGATGATGAATGAGAAGGCGGTCTCCGAGGCGATCGGGTTTGTCCTGATCCTCGGGATCGTCATCAGCGGCATCGGCCTCGTTACGCTCTACGGCTACCCGGTGCTCGTCAAGGAGCAGAGCAACACCGACGTGAAGAACATGGAGCGGGCGATGATCGTCATCCAGAACGACATGAAGAGCCTCTGCTTCAAGAATGTCCCCTACAAGGAGACGTCGCTCCAGGTGAGCGGGGGGACGCTCGAGGTGATCGATGCCGGCAGCTCAGCACCAACATTCGAGATCTCTTGTGACGGTTTCGGACCGGTTGAGTTCCACCCCGGCGGACTGGTCTACCGGTCCGACCGTGGCACCGAAGTGATCACACTCGAGAACGGTGCGGTGATGAAGCGTCAGGAGGACTCGACGGGTTCGGTGATGCTTGCCGAGCCGCGGTGGTTCTACGATGTCAATCCGGTGACGGGCGAAAAGACGTTTGTCATCTATATCATGAACATCAGCACCGACGAGACAACGGCAAAATCCGGGATGGCTACAGTGAGGATGAGCCTGGAAGGTACAATCCCACATATGCCTCCAGGTGACGCCGTCGACGTCATGGTGCGGTATACCGGGGACACCGAAAACGATCTTACCACAGCATGGGAGAACTACCTGACGGGCGGTTCGCCGGGTATGAGTGGATCGGGCGGCATCTACACCCTGGCGGGGGTAAAGAAGCTCATCGTCAAAGAGTACAGGATCAAGATCCACGGGGTCTAGCGTTTTTCATCCCCTGGCCCCTGGGGAAGAGAGCGACCGCCCTCTCTTCCTGCCATGCGGCCGTGCCTCTTGCCAGACAAGAAGTTACGGGCGCAAAAAAGAGAACTCAGAGATACCGGTTCTTCCTGAGCCACTCGACCTGGGGTTTCGTGTAGCGGTAGACGATATCGCACTTCTCGTCCTGGAAACTCCAGGGGACGACCACCAGGACATCGCCTTCCCGTATCCAGACCTTCTTCTTGATCTTGCCCTTGATCCGCCCGGTACGCGTCACCCCGTCGAAACAGCGGATCTTGATGTGGTTTGCCCCGAGCATCAGTTCGGCGCTGCCGAACATCTCTCGATTCCTCTTGTTTGGAAGGCGCACGCGGATAACTTCTTCCCCCGCCCCGGCAGCCCCGGACTCGGGTTTACGCTTTGTAGCATCCGTCAGTTCATCAACTCCGTTTTTTAGAGCGTTCAAATTTTCGTGCGTTCTATTTATACAGCTGCTAGTTTATCAAATATTCTCCCCGATACAGCGGTGCCACCGGGACGGTTATGTATATTGCCGGGACCATCTACCTGCACGGGGTAACACTCATGGCATGCCTGGACCCACCACGCGGAGCCTATCTCACTTACGTCATCCAGGGGCTCATTCTCCTGAGCGCGGTCTCGAGCGTCACAACGGGGAGGTACTTCCTCGGGTTCCTCGCGGGGGTCACCTTCATCCTCGCACTGGTGCCGGCCGTCGTGCAGAGGAACACGCCCCTCTGCCTGCCCTGGGAGGTCCATTTCCTGATCGCCGTCTCCCTGTATCTCCACATCATGGGGCACGTCGGGGACTACTACGTCACCTTCGCGCCCTACTACGACAAACTCGCCCATTTCGTCGCCTCGATCACCGTCGCCCTCCTCTCCATCTCCCTTGCGGCCCTCGCGGAGCACCAGGGGCTTGTTCGGCTGACGAGACCGGCGCTCGCGGTTTTCGTCCTGGTATCCACCCTGGCGGCGGGGGTGGTCTGGGAGATCTACGAGTTCGTGGTCGACCAGGCTCTCGGGACGGGCCTCCAGCTCGGGAACACCGACACCATGCTGGATCTCATCGTGGATTTCATCGGAGCGGCGATCATTTCGGGGATCGTTGCTTTCGCACCCGAATCCTCCCTGAAACTCCAGTTCACCGGAAAACTCGATGAAATATCCCCGGACCTCGAGCCGGGCAGTATGCAGGGCGGAGCACCGGATCCGGTCGAAAGCCGCTGATCCTGCCCCCCTCAACAGATCGAATCGTATTAATATAAAAAAAGTAGAATAAAATACAGTGATCCTGAGCGCCCCCAGCACAAAACAGATGGCATTATTCATGCTCGTCATGCTTCCGTCGATGACCGGCTATATGGCCTGGGAAGCACGGGCGGTCGAGGTGACCGTGCTCGAGATCGACGGGGCACCCGAAGGCGTCGTCTTCATCACCGATCCCCACATCCAGGACTCGAACATCGACCACGTCAGGAAAGTGATCGGCGAGGTCAACCGCTTAAACCCCTCGCTCGTCCTGATCGGCGGCGACTTCGTCACCGGCCACGAGTCGGATTTCTCCTCCCAGACCGTGTGGCGGTCGCTCAATGCCCCGGCCTACGCCGTGCTTGGGAACCACGACTACGGGGTGGGCATCGACGGCCCGACGGGAGTCGAGCGGCTGCTCGCCACCCGGGCCTACGCCGCGGTCACCGCGGACGGATATGACGTCTCCGGCTTGAACGACGGTTCCGCCGACGTCGCGTTTGCCGACGCGCTCGAGAAGGCGCTCGAGGAGAACGGCGTGAATGTCCTCCGCAACGAACACGTCCGGGTCTCTGTCGGAGGGAAGGAGATGGTCATCGTCGGGCTCGACGACGGCTGGGCCGGGATGACGAACCCGCCCGACGTGCCGGCGACCGACGCGTTCACGCTCTACCTCATCCACGAACCGTCCTGCAGGGCCGACTGGGACGCCGACCTCATCCTCGCCGGGCACACCCACGGCGGCCAGTTCCTCCCCCCGATCGTCAAACAGTTGAACGACTTCGGGATAGTCGAACTTGCAGGCCTCTTTGCCAGGGACGGAAAGACCCCGGCCTACATCTCCCGCGGGATGTGCAGCGCAAGTTTCGCAGGGGTGGACCTCCGGTTCAACTGCCGGCCCGAGATCGTCCTGATCAACCCGACAGAGGAGCAGCTCCGCACTCTCAACGGCTCTGCGAACACGGTTCGGGTGACCCGCACGGCGTGAGCGGGGGGCCTGCCGGCCACCCGCGGGCCGACCCCGCAAATTAAATAGATCTTCCCCCACTCTCCGCCGATGGTCTCTCGTGCCGGCAGGCGGTATACGCTCCTTGCAGTCGCACTCGGATCCTCGCTTGCGCCGTTCATGGTCGCCGGGCTCACCGTGGCGATCCCGACCGTGGGCGAGGAGTTCGCGACGGACCCGGTGACCCTGAGCTGGATCCCGACCGCCTTTTTCCTCGCCGCGGCCATGTTTCTGATACCGTTCGGGAGGATCGCCGATATCTACGGGATGAAGCGGCTCTTCCTGATCGGCCTTGCCGTATACCTCGTCTCCGCCCTCATCGCCGCCCTCGCCCCGACGGCGGCTGTCCTCATCGGCGCCAGGTTCTTCACCGGCGCCGGGGCCGCGATGATCTTTGCCACATCCTTCGCTCTCCTCGGGCTCGTCCTTCCCGACAGCGAGCGGGGGACCGCTCTCGGCATCAACATCGCCGCCAGTTTTGCCGGGTTCGCGCTGGGGTTCCTCGCTGGCGGCCTCCTCACCTACTACAGCACCTGGCGGGTGCTCTTTCTGGTACCCCTGCCCGTCGCCCTGCTCGCCATCGGGATCATCCGGCAAAACCTGCCCGGCGAGTGCGCTCTGTCGGGAGGAACGCGCCCGGACCTCCCCGGCATCGTCCTCAGCACGACGACGATTCTCCTCGTCATGGTCGGGCTCTCCACCCTGCCGGCGATGCAGGGTGCCGCCGCCCTCGCCGCCGGGTTCGCGGCGCTCGCCGCCTTCATCACCCGCGAGACCCGGACCAGAGATCCGATCCTCGATCTCCGCCTCCTCTCGCACAACCTGCCGCTCGCTCTTGCGAACGGTGCTGTCCTGATCTACACCGCGGCATCGTTCGCCTCCATCTACCTCTTCAGCCTGTACTTCCAGTACGTCCAGGGATTCGACGCCCGGCTGGCCGGGGGTATACTCCTCGCCACGAGCCTGATCACGGCGTCCCTGGTCGGGTACGCCGGCCGGCTCTCGGACCGGGGGAGCCCGACCGGGGTCGCGATGGCCGGCATCGCGATGACGGTCGCGGGTCTTGCAGTCCTCTCGTTCATCGGCCCGGCCATGCCCGTATCCGTCGCCGTTCTTGCGCTGGCGCTCCTCGTGGCGGGGACGGCATTCTTTCAGCCGCCGGTCTACAGCACCGTTATCGGGGCGGCCGAACGAGCGATGTACGGCGTGGCCGCGGGGCTCGTGGAGACGATGCGGCTCCTCGGCATGACCGTCAGCATGGCCGTGACCATCGTCGCCTTCGCCTTCTTCTTCGGAAGCACGGAGATCGCCGGCGAGAACGCCCCCCGGTTGCTCGAGAGCATGCAGGTGCTCTTCCGCATCTACTTTGTTCTTGCCGTGGCGAGCCTCCCCGTCACCTATCTTGCCGGGCGAGCCGGGGGGAGCGCCCCGTAGCCCGAGGCTTACGGCTCGAGGATCGCACGCGCCCGGCCGGCGACCAGGAGCGTCTCCGGGAGGGAGAGGCCTGAACTATGCGCGATTACCCCCGCATCGCCATAGGCGACCTGCTTTGCCGTGACAAAACCGGCGGCGGCCAGTCGTGCGGAGACGGACGGGCTCACCCCCGAGACGATCGTGACCGGGTAGGACTGCGTTTCCTCTATCATCGTCCTGAGGTTCTTCTCGGCCGGGTAATCCCACCCGATCTGCCCGATCCCCCGGCAGGCTGCGTAGCGTTTTGCATGCTCGGAGAGTTTGGTGTTGCAGACGATCAGGGCGCCGTCGATCGAGACGGGACACCGCCCGGACCGGAACCCCTCCTGGAGATCCTCGACGATCGCCCGGGCGATCCGACCTTCATCGAGGCCGGTCATCCGGTGGTGGCTCACGTGATGTTTCACCTCGACAAAGAGGGTGGTGCCGTCCCTGTGGGCGACGGCGTCCACCTCGTGCTCCCCGCACCGGCCGGCGAGGATGCACCCGGTCTCCACCCGGTAGCCGTGCTCCCGGAGGAGAACCCTGACGAACTCCTCGAAATCCGGCTTCGGGCGGAGGAGAGCGAGCGCCCGCCGGAGGTTGGTCCGGTGGCGGACGGCAGGCCGAACCGCTCGGGCCCGGGTACGGATCAGCCGGAGGACCCCGGCGGTCCGCACACCGTCCGGCACCGAGGCCTCGATCTCGCCGGCGATCCGGTCGGCGTCCTCTCCGCGGAGTCCGAGGTTTTCAAGTGTCCGCCGGACCTTCGTGCGATCGAACCGCTGCCGGCTGCCGTCGGCCTTCGTGACGTGCTTCATCCGGTACGGGATCTCGGCCCCAGAAGCAAAAAGCGTTCGCTACCGGGCTCTCCGGCAGCGCGCTCACTGGGTGATCGTGATCACCTTGAACTCGACGATCGACGAGGGTCCGGGGCTCGTTCCGGTCGTCGGATCGGTCGTCTGGGTGCTCGCCCCTCCCGCGTAGCCGTACTCGGCGCCCTGGAAGACGAGCCCGGAGGTCTTCTCGACAACCCAGCGGTAGTGCGCGATCGGCTCGAGCCCCGGCGGAGTCGTGCTCTGCAGCACGAAGGCCGGGACGATCTCGCCCGTCGGGAAAGTATACCCGGTCTCGCCCACCACCGTCACCTCCTGGCCATTCGGCCCGGGCTGGAGGTTCTCGAGGTCGATGAAGAGCAGGCCCGGCCGGTTCTCCTCGCCGAGGGTGTAGGTCCATGGGGTCTCCCCCGGCGGGACGCCGGGGGTGAGCGGGCTCGTCATCGTGGTCACGCCCGAGTAGGTGTTCCCGTCGACCGACTGCAGGACGACCGATTTGACGAATTCCCCGGCATAGGGCGGCTTTTCGAACTCGGCATCCGGTCCGGTTCTCGGGTTCGACGTCGGGTCGATCCACCAGACCTCGTCGAGCGTGATCGTCGTCCCGGGCGTGTACCAGGCGGGGAGCTGGTTGAGCACGTCCGCCCCGTACATCCCGCGAACCCCTGCCGATGCGGCCGGGACCATGGCAGCCCCGACAATGGAGAGAATGATAAGGACCCGGAGAAGGTTCCAGGCCACGCTTCCGGCACTCATACCACCGCCTCACCTCATTCTGGTGGGGCCCCATCCGCGCGGGCGCATATAATAGTTGCGGGCAGGCTCGTCATTATCTGGTCCGGCATCCTATAGAACCCGCGAGCAGATGGAGTCATTACAACGTCCGGTTCTCCTGATCCTCGGCGCAGGAGCGGTCGGCCTCTCGCTCGCCGGGAAGCTCTCCGGCACGGCGAGAGTATACGTAGCATGCCGGCCGGCGCACGCCGACGCTATCCGCGAGCAGGGGCTTGCGATCGAGGGGATCTGGGGGAACGGCACCGTCGACGGGATCATCTGCGTCACGGATTCTTGGGAGGTCCCGGCCGGGGTCGAGTTCGTCATCGTCACCGCGAAGGGTACCGACACCCGGGCGATCTGCGAGGAGTACGCGGAGGTGATCCGGGGCCTCCCGGTGGCAAGCCTCCAGAACGGCATCGGAAACGAGGAGATCATCGCGGAGTACACCGATACCGTCGTCGGCGGGACCGTGACGACGAACTTCTCGGTCGTGGGCCCGGGGCACGTTCGGGTCCGGAGCGAGAGCGCCCCGATGCAGCTCGGGGTCTGGTCCGGCGACGGGGCCGCCGCGGCCCTCGACCGCCTGATCGGGATCGTCCGGGCGGCCGGGATCCCCGTCGAGGCGAGCGACGATATCCGCGCCGGAAAATGGACGAAGGCGCTCCTCAACATCGCGGTGAACCCGCTCTCCGCCCTTCTCAGAGCCCCGGTCGGGGCCGCGGCCGACGACGATCTCCGGGAGATCGTCGCCGGGCTCATCCGCGAGACCTTCGCGGTCGCCGGCGCCGAAGGAGTGCGCCTCCCCTGGACGACCGCCGACGACTACCTCGAGCACCTCTTCTGCGTTCAGGTGCCCGACTTCGCCGCGGTCTACCCCTCCATGTACTACGACCTCCGGCTCGGCCGCCGGACGGAGATCGACCTCCTCAACGGGTATATCGTACGCCTCGGCGAGCGCCACGGGATCGAGACGCCGTATAACCGGTGCATCGCCGGACTCATCCGCTACGCCGGGGCGCACCCGGACGCACGGTAGGGGCCCGCCTCACTTCCCGGCCAGCTTCTCCGCGAGTCTCCGGGCCGCCTCCCGTGCCTTCGCCTCGGTCCTCCAGAGCCCCGTCCTTCCCACAGGGGTCCCTTCCCGATCATAGAGCTGCACGTAATAGCCTCCTTCCTGGCGGGCGAACCGGACTTCGCCGACGATCCCGGGGCCGTACTCCTGCATGCCCTGATCTTGCCCGCGCGAAGGATATGAACATTCCGCGTCCCGGACCCCGATCCTGCTGCTTCTGTAAGGGAGGGAGAGCGTAAAGCCCCGCAGAGCGGGCGTGATGATCCTTATCGGATACCCACTCTCCTGGCAGGGGCATACGGAGAAGGTGGCGGCGGCGCTCGTCAGGCGGATCGAGCGTCGTCAGGGAGGAGTGATGGCGTTCTTCGGCATGCGGGCGGCAATCGACCCGGTGACGACCGACCTTCCGGCGTCGACTTCCTAATCGTCGCGACCCCGGTCTGGTCGCGGAAGGTCCCGCCCTACGTCAACGGATATCTCTCCCGCGTCACGAACGCCCGGGGAAAACCTTTCGCCGCCCCCGCCGAGATGAGGGGGGGCGGGACCGAGAGCGCCGTCGATGCCGGGTATATCGACCACGCGCTCGAGGAACTCGCCCGGACGATCGCCGGGGCTCCCGCACCGGCCCGGTGAGTGGAGGCCGCGGCCCCTCACAGTGTCAGCGGGATCCCGAGGAGGTGCAGCACCACCGTGACCAGGACACCGAAGATCCCACCGATCGCGCAGATGAGAACCGTGATCAGGTTGATGGGGATGTCGGGCCGGCCGACGAGGCTCATCAGATTGAGGAGGTTGATGAGCCAGAGCAGGATCACGCCCACGACGGCGTTGATGATGAGCCCGGTGACGCTTTTGACCACTTTATAGAGGACGAAGGCGACGACGATCACCAGGATCAGGGCAAGGAGCGCTGTGAACAAGCTCATACTGCCCGTTTGACGCGCCCGGTAATGAATCTTCCCGGGATAGGTGCGGAGATCATTCAGAGATACCCCAGCGTCTTAAAGACCGGCTGGAGACAGACCCCGTTGCCGGTCTTCACGCACCGGACCCCCGGCACCCCCTCGTAGGCGCCCATCGTCCGGCCGTCTCCGAGCTCGACCCAGTCGTGGACGGCGACGCCTTTTCCGAGGATCTCGACGTGGAGGGCGTTGGTCTTGAACGTCCCCGCATTCCAGATCATGAGCCCGTGAACCGGCTTTGCGGGGATCCCGTTCCGGCGGAGGACCTCCACCCGCAGGAGCGCGAGGTCGGTGCAGTCGCCTACCCCGTGCGCGAGGGTCGCGTCGATGCCCACCGGGAAGAGGCGGGGCGTCCCGTCGACGCAGGAGAACGTCGTCCTGTCCACGCGATCGATGAGCGCGTCGGGGGAGGGGTCCGGCAGAGGATCGGGATACCTCGAGAGAGCGGCGATCCTCTCGGCCGATACTTCTTCGGCGGCACCGAAACCGGAGCCGCCGTCGTAGATCAGGTGTCCCTGGGGAATAAACACGGAGAGGAGAAGAATCGTGTGAAGAATGCTCCAAATCACGTTACTAACTCAATACAATTGAATGATTTTAACAATATAATAAAATATCCATTTTTATCGCGCCATTTATATACAGTAAAGACGGTTTACAGGCGTGACCTGCGGAGCATATCCCGGACGCGCCTGTCCGGGGCTATCGTTGCCGGTGAGCGAGAGGGGGCTCCGGCGGGAGCCCGCAGATCACCGGGAAGATTTCGTGCCGGCGATATGCCGGGCGGCGAGGGCCGCGGTGGAGAACGCTGCCTGGAGGTTGTAACCCCCCGTGTCGCCGTCGATATCGAGCACCTCGCCGATGCAGTAGAGGTTTTGCACGGTCTTAGAAGCCATCGACCTGGGGTTGATCCCGTCGAGGGCGACCCCGCCCCGGGTCGCCATCGCCTCGGCAAAGCCCCCGAGCCGCGCCACACTGAACGGGAACTCCGCAACGGATGCCGCGAGCGCGCTTCGGGCCTTCTTACCGAGATGGGCGCAGGACTCCCCGGGCGAGACCCCGGAAAGGTCGAGCAGACGCCGGGCGAACCGCTCCGGGAGGGGGAGGGCAGAGAGGACGGTCTTCGCCTGACGGGCTCCGCCCGCCGCAATCGCGTCGGCGACCCGCTTCCGGACCGCCTCGGCGCTCGCCTCCGGGAGGAACGTGACCCGGAGCACGTCGCCTGCAAGAATAGAGCGGGAGAGATCGAGGATGCCCGGCCCTGAGAGGCCGGTGTGCGTCAGGAGGAGGTCGCCCGTGTGCCGGCGGACCAGTCTTCCGCCCCGGTAGACGGCGATCCCGGCCTTCTCAAACGATATCCCGGCAAGATCCGCGAACGGGTAGTCCGCGACGTAGACCGGAGTGAGTGCCGGGGCGATCTCCGTGACCGGCTGGCCGAGGGCCCGGGCGAAGGCGTAGCCGTCCCCGGTCGAGCCGGTGGCAGGGTAGGAGGCCCCGCCGGTGGCGAGGACGAGGACGCGGGCCCTAGCGACCCCTCTCTCCGTCCGGACGAGGAACCCGTCCCCGTCCCGCTCCACCGCCACGACCGGCTCGCTGCGGCGGAGTTCCACCCCCCGGCCGGCGCACTCGGTAAGGAGGACGTCGAGGACGTCCGAGGACTTCCGGGTCTCCGGGAAGACCTTCCCCCCGGGCTCGGCCTTCATCCCCAGACCCCTCGCGGCAAAGAAGGCTATCAGATCGCGGTTCGTAAAATTCATCAGCGCCGGCCGGAGGAACGCGCCGTGGTCGCCGTAGTGCGAGAGGAAACCGGCGATCTCCCCGTCGTGGGTGATGTTGCACTGCCCGGACCCCGCGACCAGGAGTTTTCGTGCCGGCGCGGGTTTCTTCTCAAAGACGATCACCCGCTCCCCCTCTCCTGCTGCCTCGAGGGCGCAGAAGAGCCCGGCCGGGCCTCCTCCGATGATCACGACGGCATCGTTCACGGCACTAATCGCATAACCGTGCTCCCCCGGAGAACATCAGCATTGGGGTGCCGCGGGGCCGCTACACGGATATAGGGGCGGGCCGTAGGGAGGGGGATGATACGCATGAATGCAGGCCGGATCCTACTCGCCGCCGGGGTCTTCCTGGCGCTCCTCGCCGTCCCGGCCGCCGCCGTTTCCGGGACAGCCGGACCGACCCTCGTCGCAAACGTCACCTGCGCTCCCGCGCCCGCCGGGATCCTCTTTACGGATGCATCGGAGATCCCCGGCGTGATCGCCCGGAACTGGTCGTTCGGCGACGGGACCTGGCACAACACCTCCGCAGAGGGGGAAAGGACAGTCGTGCACACCTACCGCGAGCCGGGCACCTACAGCGTGACCCTCTCCGTCGCCATCCCCGGCTCCGTCACCTGGACCTCCGGGACCGTCGAGGTCTTCGCCCGGCAGCAGGCGATAACGATCGAGAACCCCTCTCCGGTCGACGGCCTTGCAGCCCTCTTCAATGCCACATACCTTGACGGGATGGAGCCGGACTTCGCCGACATCCGGTTCCTCGACGGGAACGGGGCCGTCGTCCCCCACTGGACCGCAGCCGTCACGGAGCGTTCGCACGCGGACGTCTGGCTCGCCCTCCCCGAGGGCGCGACGGCGATCACCATGCTGTACGGCAACCCGGCGGCCCGTGACGCAGGCGACCCCGATACCGTCTTCCTCTTCTTTGAGGACTACGAGCGCGCCGACCTCTCAAGGTGGTCATATTGCGGCTCAAACGCCGCCGTTCAGGCGGAGGTCGTCCATGACGGCGCATATGCCGGGGATATCAACGTCTCCGAGCCCGACCTCCGGAGACTCGCGAACAACCGGATCTGCCTTGCGAACATCTCCGCCGGTCCGATCGTCATCGAAGGGGACTTCCAGGTCAGCAAGTTCGGGCGGTGGTGCGGGTCGGGCTATATCCAGGCCTGGAGCGGAGCCGACCGGGTCTACGCTCTCCACCTCCGGAACAGCTCGGTGCAGTACTACGACGGGGCCCACCGGAATTTCTCCGCCGACTACCTGGCCGAGACGGGGACATGGTACCACATCAGGGTCGTCCTCGACACGCTGAACGCCACGGAGAGTGCATGGCTGGACGGCGGGTACCTGGGGAGCGCGCCCCTCCGGTTTGCCGACGGCTCGCCCGTCCCGCCCGAGACGATCTTCTCCGACGTCGCGCTCATCGGGTCTTCTGCGTGGGAACGCGGCGACCCGCACCACTTCTACGTCGACAACATCGTCGTCAGGGACTACGTCCCCGTCGAGCCGGTACTCTCCTATACGAGAGGTTAGACCTATATCCCGGCAGGGCGCACCGGACCACTATGTGGCGCCCCGCCGTCATCTTTCTTGTCGCCGTCCTGCTCTTCAGTGCCGGCTGCATACATCTGCCGATCAAGGAGCCGACCGTCACCGTCGACGGGATCGGGATCGAGAGGGTCACGTTGGGGAGGACCGACCTCTCGCTCCGCCTCGTCGTCGATAACCCCAACCCCATCGGCGCCACCATGGCCCGGGTCTCGTTCGACATCTACTTCCTTGAGGGCGGGCGGGCGGTCTACCTCGCGCACGGGGAGCAGGAAGAGATCGAGATCCAGCCCAACGGCAAAACCAGCGTCACCATCCCGGTGACTGCCGACAACGCGCCGCTCGTCCGGGCATTCCTGCGCGGCCTGCAGGACGGAGCGATCGTGCTCCGGGCAAACGGCTCCGCGACGCTCGACTACGGAATTGCGACGTTCGAGGTACCCTTCAACCGAACCGTCGAAGTGCGGCCGGAACAGGGATGAGGACGGCTGCCGTTCATCCCGGCGGCCGGGAGAGGTCCGTCGCCCCCCGGACGTGAAGGAGCCGGGAGACGGCGGTAGCGTTCGTCGCGACCGCGAGGATGACGAGCGCCGGGAGGACGAAGCCGGTGAGCAGCCCGATGATGATGATCGCGATCCGCTCCGGCCGGGCAAAGAGGCCGGCCCGGCACTCCACCCCGAGCCCCTCGGCCCTGGCCCGGGCGTAACTGACCATCAGCGAGCCCGTTGCCGCCGCAAACGCGGCCCCGACACCCCAGGGCGCCGCGGTCCAGGCATAGTAGGCGAGCAGCCCGGCGTAGATCGCCGCTTCCGCGTAGCGGTCCAGGAACGAGTCGAGGAACGCGCCGAAGGCCGAGGCGGCACCGCTCGCGCGGGCAAGCGCCCCGTCGAGCGCGTCAAAGACGCATGATGCGGAAACAACGACTCCGGCGGCAAAGAACGAGCCGGCGGCGCAGAGGGCCCCGGCGACCGCCATCCCCACAAATCCGAAGATAGTGAGGGTATTCGGGGTCGCGCCGGTCCGGGCGATGAGGGTGGCGATCTGCGTGAGCAGCCCGTTCGTCCTTGCCCGAAGCCGATCCTCGATCACCGGCCCGCCCCCCCGGAAATGAGTCTCACGAGTGCCCCCGACCGCGCCATGGCAGGGAGTCGTCGCTGCTGGAAGATAAGGATGTCTCTCCCGGCGGCCGGTTGTGCCCGGAGCCGGGAGCGGTACCGCCAGAACGATATCGGAGACCATGAGCCTCCCTCCGGACGGAGAACCCGGAGGGCTTCCCGGAAGACCTGCGATCTGTCCGTAGAAAGGTTCGTGACGCAGTTTGAGGGGACCGCGCCGACCGAGTTGTCCGCCACCGGCAGGTGCTCGATCTTGCCGGGACGGAACTCCACGTTCCCCTGACCGCCCTTCGCTACGTTCTCCCGCGCTCCCGCCGCCAAGATGCAGTCGCACCTGCGGAAGACGCCGGTACATGACACGCATATCGATCCGGAAGAATCGCGACCCTTTTTCAGGCTCTTGTGCCAATATGGCGACAAAGAAACATTCATTTCATAGATTTTGGGAATAATATACCCGAATCATCAAGCAAGTCTTAAATAATTCTTCCCGAAATAATCCATTAAACAGAAAGGAGTGTCCCATTTTGGCACCGTGGCAGCACAGCCTTCAGACGAAGCTGACAGTCAGTTTCATTGTCCTCATCCTGGTGGTATCAGGACTCACATTCATGTACACGTACGGGGAGACGAAGAATGCGCTCAAGGAGACGACACAGGACGAGTTGAGAGGGCTCGCATCGATCATCGCGACCCAGATCGACGGCGACGCAATGGCAGCGCTCCGGCCGGGCGATGAGGAGACACCGGCGTTCGTCGCCATCCGCCACCAGCTCGAGACGATCCGGCAGTCGAACCCCGATATCCTCTACCTCTATACGATGCGGCAGGCCGGGGATACCGTTGAGTTCATCGTGGACGCAGACTACGGCGTCGAAGACGGAGCCGCGATCGGCGAGGTCTACGACAGGGTGTTCCCGGAGCTGCTTGCCGGATTTACGGCTCCCTCCGTCGACAGCGAGTTTACCACCGACGGGTGGGGCACTGTCCTCTCCGGATACGCCCCCGTGAGGGACTCGAGCGGCACCGTCGTCGGGCTCGTGGGCGTCGATATGGACAGCAGCCGGGTGATGCAGCGCCAGGACTTCATCGGCAATACCATCTTCGTCATCATCGGGATCGCCGTCCTCATCGCCGGCGGGATCATCGCCCTCTTCTCGCGGACGATCATCCGGGACATCAAGACGCTCAACGCGACGGCGAACGCGATCAGCACCGGGAACACTGGCGTAACCATCGGCATCGAGCGGAGAGACGAGATCGGTGAACTTGCAGACTCTTTCGGGCGGATGGTGGCCAGCCTCAAGATCATGATGGACACGGATGCCGGAGAGAAGTAGGAGGTCCGGATGAGTCAGGTCTCGCAGCAGGTACTGGACATAGCCGTCCAGTACCTCGGTCCGGCAGCCGAACGATTCCTCGAACGGCAGACGAAGGCGCACATGGACAACCTGCCCTTTGCCGACTTAAAGAGGTCAGACATCCCCACACTGGCCTCCTGGGTCAGAACGTCGGCAGCACTGATCATCGATAAAAAGAAGGCGGAGGAACTGGCGGAGAGGATCTCGCGGCTGGGGTGACCAGGGGAAGCGGGGCCCGCGGCCCCCTCACCTGTGTCGCGGCGGAGACCTCATGGGCAGACCATCCGCTCTTCCAGCCGCTCGCTCCCGAGGTACTCGTGCGCCGAGATCGCCGCCTTCGCTCCCTCGCCGGCGGCGACGATGATCTGCTTGGCCCGGACGCAGGTCACGTCTCCCGCTGCAAAGAGTCCGGGCACGTTTGTCTCGCTGTTCTCATCGATGAGGATCTCGCCCCGCTCGTTCAACGCCACCAGGTTATCAAGGAACCCTGTCTTCGGCACAAGCCCGATCGCGAGGAAGAGCCCCTCCACGTTGAGGACAGTCTCCTCTCCGCTCTCGCGGTTCCGGAGCGTGATCCCGGTCAGGCCCGCGTCCCCGTGGAGTTCCGTCACCTCCTGGTTGAGGAAGACCCGGATACCCTCCTTCTCTGCCTGCAGAGCGTAGACCTCGTCACACCGGAGGGCGCTCCGGACGATCAGGGCCACGGAACTTGCGAACTTCGTCATCTCAATCGCGGTCTGGAGCGCTGCATTTCCGCCCCCGACGACGGCGACCGGTCTATCGCGGAAGAGCGGGGCGTCGCAGACCGCGCAGACGGAGATGCCCTTTCCGATGAGCCGATCCTCGCCGGGGAGCCCGATCTTACGCGGCTCCTTCCCGGAGGCAAGGATGACCGTCCGGCAACGGTACGTATGGTCCGAGACCATCGTGATAACGAACAGATCGCCCTCTTTCTTGATGCTCCGGACGCTGTCAAGTTCGAGACGGACATCAAATCCCCTGACCTGCTCTTCGAACTTCCGGACGAGCTCCTCCCCGGTGATCGTCGAGAACCCCATATAGTTCTCGATCGCCCAGCTCCAGGTAGCCTGGCCGCCGATGTTCTCCGCTATGACGACGGTCTTCATAAGGTTCCGGGCGCAGTAGACCGCGGCGGTCAGTCCCGCCGGCCCGGCGCCCACAATGACGGTATCGTATACTCCACCCTCGATCGGTGTCCCGAAGAGTTCCCGGAGCCTCTTTGCGTCGAACCCGACGATCACCTCGTCGCCGAAGATGGTGACCGGCACACCTCGTTGGCCCGAGGCCGCTATCATCTCCCGTGCCGCCTCGCGGTCCTTGCCGACGTCGATATGTTCGTACTCGACATCGTGCTTCTTCAGGAACGCCTCGACCATCCGGCAGTAGGGGCAGCTCTCCGTCGTGTAGACCTTCACACCTGCCATAGAGTGGAATATCTCGGGGCCTCTATTTAAGTTGTGGGGAGTTAAGCGGAGCGGAGTTAGAGGACAGCCAGAGGGCCGGTTCGGGCACCTCATGACCGATTGCGGGCCAGAAAAAAAGGGGTTACTGGATCTCGCGGAACATGCGTGCCGGGACGCCGCAGATCGGGCACTTCTCCGGTGCCGCGCCGAGCTCGATGTTGCCGCAGACCGGGCAGAGGAAGACCTTCTCCGCATCGAGGTCTTTCCCCTCGCGGACGGCCTCGAGCGCCTGGAGGTAGAGGTTCGCGTGCACCTCTTCTGCCTTCATCGCGTGGGTGAAGACGATTGCGGCCTCGTTCTTCCGCTCCTCTTTCGCCTCGGCGACGAACGGGGGATACATCTCCATGAACTCGTGGTTCTCCCCCTCCATCGCACCTTTCAGGTTCTCCTCGGTGCTCCCGACGGCATTCATGATAAAGAGAAGGCGCTTTGCATGGATGGCTTCCGCCTCGCTTGCGGCGCGGAAGAGCCTTCCGACTGCTGCGTAGCCCTCAGCGGCGGCTTTTTCGGCAAAGACCGAATATTTCCTGTTCGCCTGGGACTCCCCGGCGTATGCATTCCGGACATTCTCATCAGTCGACATATCAGGATCTTTCCGGGAGCGGCGTATTAAACCTTTCACCCCCCTCCGGAAACCCTATGCCGGGGGAGTGCCATTACCGCAGCGCATGCGGGACGACGCGTCGGGTCGGAGCTTGAGCACGGAAGATGCGAGTCCGGAGCCTCCGAAGGCCGAAGGCCTTCGAGGTGGAGCACCGGAGGTGCGGGTCCGGGTGCAGCGGATCTTCATCATCGTTCTCGCTCTGAACCTCACTGTTGCACTCGCAAAAGCAGTCTTCGGCCTCCTCGCCGGGTCGGTGAGCATGGTCGCGGACGCCGTCCATTCGGGCTTCGACTCGTTCTCAAACGTCGTCGGGATCGTTGCCCTCTACTTCTCGACGAGGCCTCCCGACCCGGAGCATCCCTACGGCCACGGCAAGATCGAGACGCTCGGAACCCTGGTCATCGGAGCGATGCTCCTCCTGACCGCCGGCGCGATCGTCCTTGAGGGCTATCGGCGGCTCGTCGACACCGCCGTTCCCGACATCACCCCGGTCACCGTCGGGGTGATGGTCGCAACCCTCGCCATCAACCTCGCCGTCTCCACCTACGAGAGGAGAAAGGGCGAGGAGTACCGGAGCCAGATCCTCATCGCCGACTCCATGCATACGAGGAGCGACGTCTTCGTCTCGATCGCCGTCCTCGGCGGCTTCCTCGCCGTCACGCTCGGTTTTCCCGAAGCCGACCCGGTCATCGCTCTCGCCATCGGCCTCCTCATCGCGAGGATGGGGATCGGGATCCTCCACAGCGCAGCAAAGGTCCTCACCGATACGATGGACCTCCCCTGCGACCCGGCGCTCATCCGGGCGGTGGTGATGGATACCCCCGGGGTTGCCGGATACCATGATTTCCGGTGCCGGGGGAAGCCGGGAGAGATCTTTGCCGATATTCACATCACCGTCGACCCGGTCCTCTCCGTCGCCGGGGCCCACGAGATCTCCGAGGAGGTGGAACGGCGGCTCCGGGAGACGGTGCCGGGACTTGCCGAGGTCGTCGTCCACATCGAGCCGGACGGATTACGATGAAGGGCTACCGCCGGTGAGGGCCTGCCCGAGTTCGCGCCCCTTCCGGTACGCCGCCTCCATAACCTCAGGGCGCGTCGCGATGTCCCGGATGGTATCCATATCGTTCTGGAGCACCTCGCCCCAGAGGGGGCAGTCGACGATCTCCCCGAACGCGTGGACGGTCAATTTGACGCCATCAAAGACGTTCGGGATCTTCATCCCCGCGATCGCTATGAAGAGCATCTTGCGTTCTTTGCGCCTCTCCGGAGAGATGAGGGATCGTCCCCGGTGGTATTTCGCCATGTAGAAGACCTGAAACCGGTCCATGAAGGACTTGAGCCTGCCGGGGACACCCATCGTCATCACGGGGGTCGCGATGATCAGGCCGTCCATCTCCCGGAACTTCTGAAAGATCTCCGCCATCTCGTCCTGGATAAGACAGGTCTCGCTCTCCTTGCACTGGAAGAACTCCATGCAGGGCAGGACGTCCATGTGTGCGACCTCGATCTTCTCGACCTCGCATCCGGCTTCCTCGGCACCCCTGATGGCCTCATCGAGGAGACGGGCGGTGTTCCCATCGAGGATGGGGCTTCCGAGTAAGGCGATAACCTTCTTTCGCATGGTGGAGGGATTATGCCCGGCCCTATTTATAAGATGGGAGGTTCCGGGATGCCGGACCCGGGCCGGCCCTGCCGGAGAGGATACTGCTAAATACCTTGAAAAGATAGTACCGCTCCGGTGACTTTCTGTGGCCGAACCAGAAGCCAGAACGACAGCAAAGGCAGGAGAGAGACCGGGGCCCGGCCGGTTCGTCTGTATCGACTGTGGACGGGAAGTCCGGATCGGCAGCACCGATGAGGACCTCGTCAGGTGCCCGACCTGCGCCTGCGAGATGTACAACTGCTTTCCGATGACGCACATCAGGCCGGACATCAAGACGCCCGAGGACGTCATGCATCCCCCCGAGCGGAAGAGCAAAGCGGAGTAACACGAGGTGAGAATGATGGTGAACGTATCAGCAAAAGGGCAGGTCTACCACTGCGAGATCTGCGGAAACGTGGTCCAGGTCCTCGAAGCAGGCGGCGGCGAGCTGGTCTGTTGCGGCGAACCGATGGTGCTTGAGGAGTGAGGGATATGGAAGAGAACCAGAAGCGCCTTGAGGAGAAGATCGGAAAGGTGCCCGAGATCTTCAAGGAACTCAAAGAAACGGATCCCGACCTCTACGCCCGGGTGATGGGGCTCGATCAGATGATCTGGGCCGACGGCGCCCTCTCAAGACAGACGAAGAAGATCATCGCGATCGCGATCGCCGCATCGCTCCGCGACGAGCATGCGGTCCGCGCGCAGATGGCCGGCGCGGGGAAACTCGGCGTCGCAAAGGAGGAGATCGAGGAAGGGCTCAGAGTCGCGTTCCTGCTCGCGGGGATGCCGGCGTACGTCTACGGCAAGACCGCCCTCGAGGAGTACCTGGGCGACCGTCCGAGGAAGTGAACCATGGAACCCGGAGAAGTACTTCAGATGCCGGTCATCGGCGAGAAGGCACCGGAGTTTGATGCGCTGACCACCCATGGCCCCCTGAAACTCTCGGACCTCGCGGGGAAGTGGGTCATCCTCTTCTCCCACCCGGCGGACTTCACGCCGGTCTGCACCACGGAGTTCATGGCGTTCGCCGCGATCGCCGACGAACTCAAGGAGCTGAACGTCCAGCTCGTCGGCCTCTCGATCGACAGCGTCCACTCGCACCTTGCCTGGGTTCGGAACATCAAGGAGAAGATGGGCGTGGAGATACCCTTCCCCATCATCGCCGACCTCGACATGAAGGTCGCCCGGCGCTACGGGATGCTCCACCCCGGTCAGAGCAGCACCTCCACGATCAGGACGGTCTTCTTCATCGACGACAAGGGAGTCATGCGGGCGATGCTCTACTACCCGATGTCCAACGGCCGCTCCATGCCCGAGATCCTCAGGCTCACGAAGGCTCTCCAGACCTCCGATAAGCACGGGATCGCGACGCCGGCGAACTGGCAGCCCGGCGAGAAGGTGATCGTCCCACCCCCGAAGACGCCTGCGGAGATCGAGAAGCGGATGCAGGAAGGCTACGAGTGTAAAGACTGGTACCTCTGCTTCAAGAAGATCTGATTCCCGCCGGAATTTTCCCGGCACTTTTTTGCCTCCGGCCGGAGATACTCCTTGTATGACCATTGACGTCCTCGCGTTTGCGGCCTCTCCCCGCCGCCACGGCAACTCCGAGACGCTCCTCGACTGGGTGCTCGCGGCGATGGAGGCCGAAGGGGCCGCGGTCGAGAAGATCGTCGTCCCGGAGGTCGATCTCAGGCCCTGCCGCGGGTGCAACGCCTGCGAGACGCTCAACCGGTGCGTCCAGCGGGACTACATGGACTATCTCCACGACAGGATCATCGCCGCCGACTGCGTCGTCCTCGCGTCGCCCATCTACTGCATGGGGCTTGCCGCGCAGGCGAAGGCGCTGGTCGACCGGGCCCAGGTCTTCCGCTCGAGGAAGTACGTCCTCCACCTCCCGGTCGTCCCACCCGAACGGAAGGGTAAACGGGTCGGGATCTTCCTCTCGACCGCCGGGCAGAACTGGGACCACGTCTTCGACGCGGCGATCCCGTCGGTGAAGTGCCTCTTTCACGTCGTCGATATCAGGAATGCGGATATCAGGTACCTGATGGTGAACGGCGTCGACGAGAAAGGGGCGATAGAGCGCCACCCCACCGCGAAGGCCGACGCGGAGGCTCTGGGGCGGGAGGTCATCGGACACCTGCGGGAGGTTCTTGCAGCATGAGCGAGACAGTAAAGGTCCTCGGCATCTCCGGCAGCCCCCGGCGGCACGGGAACACCGAGACCCTGCTCGACGCCGTGCTCGAGGGTGCCCGCGAGGCGGGGGCCGACGTCGAGAAGGTCGTCCTCCGGCCGCTCGACTACGCCCCGTGCCGGGGATGCAACGCCTGCCACAAAACCGGGGCCTGCATCATCAAAGACGACCTTACGGCGGTCTTCGAGAAGATAACCGCCGCCGACGTCCTCGCCATCGCCTCCCCCATCTACTCGATGGGGATCACGGCAGAGCTCAAGGGGATGATCGACCGGGCCCAGTACTTCTGGGCGCGCAAGTTCATCCTGAAGAACCTGTATTTCACCGACGAGCACGTCCGCCGCCACAAGGGGATCTTCATATCGACAGCGGGGCTCGGCTGGGAGAACGTCTTCGATGCGGCGTTTCCGGCGCTCACCGCGTTCTTCAACACCACCGGGTTCGAGTACTGGGACAACGTCATAGCAAACGATATGGACCGCTACGGGGGGATCGCGGGGCATCCGACGGCGCTCGCGGAGGCCCGGGAGAAGGGGCAAAAGGTCGTCGGCCTCGTGCGGGAACTGCAGGCGCCCGGTAAGACCGGGGCCTGACTTCTTCTGTCCCTGCCGGGGCCGGAAACGATAACCGAAATGTTTTAATAAAGATCAGCGGAGATCCCTCCTCAGTACATCTGCATCCACCCGATAGGCGCCCCTCCCGAACTGCAGAAGGATCTCCCCGTGACCTCAGCCGAGCCCCCGGAACGTCTTTGCGGCACGCCGCCGGATTACCTGATACTCGACGATCTCGACGAGGGCATCCTCGTAATCGGTGAGGACCACGGCGCCGTCCGGGCCAACCCTGCTTTTTACAGGATGATCGGGGACCCGATGGGAAAATCAGGGGAGATCTTCCGCGCGATCCCCGGTCTCGTCGAGAGGCTCCACGCAGCGCCCGGAGAGAGGATCCCGGAGTTCGAGTGCCGGGTTCGTGCAGCAGACGGGAGAGAGCGCCGGTGCCTCTGTTCTGGCCGGAGGGGGCCGTCCGGTGAGTGCTGGGTGCTCCGGTTCAGGGAGCCCCCCGACAGGACGAAGGATTACGAGGCGATCGTCGAGCATACCGGGACGGCGACAATCCTGATCGAGGGCGACGGCATCATCTCGATGGCAAATACGGAGTTTGAGCGGCTTTCGGGGTACGCCCGGACCGGGATCGTCGGCATCAAGCGGCTTACCGACTTTGTCGCCTCCGGGGAAGAACGAGAGCGGATCGTGGGGTATCACACCCTCCGGCGGAGAGTGCCCGGGGCCGCACCCAAGAACTACTCGTTTACGTTCACCGACCGTTCGGGCAACCTGCATGCAATCGAGGCCACCATCGGCCTGATACCGGGCACGGCACGCTCGGTCATGTCGCTTCTCGACGTGACCGGGCGGAGGCAGGCGGAACAGGCGCTGCAGGAGAGCGAGGAGCGGCTGAACCTCGCGCTCTCGGCGGCTAACGACGGGCTGGTCGACTGGGACGTCCGCAGCGGTGAGATATTTTACAGTTCCAGGAGTTTCACGATGCTCGGCTACGAGCCGGACGCGTTCGCGCCCACAATCCCGACAATCCTCGCGCTCGTCCACCCGGAGGACCGCGGCCACGTCGAGGCGATGCTCGACGAACTGGTCACCGGGCGCCGGGACCGCTGCGAGATGGAGTTCCGGATCCGTTCCGCCTCCGAAAAGTGGGTTTACATACTCGACCGGCTCAGGGTAGTCGGGTACGACGAGAGCGGCAGGCCGATCCGGGTCGTGGGAACCCATACCGATATCACGGAGAGGAAGGAGGCGGAGAGGGAACTCCTGATCCGGAAGAGGGCAATAGAATCATCGTTTGCCGCCATCGCCGTCGCCGACCTCGACGGGCGCCTGACCTACGCCAACCGGGCGCTGCTCGCGATGGGCGGGTTCACCGATCCCTGCGAGGTGATCGGGAAGCACCTCTCGGAACCCTGGACGGATCCCGAAAAAGCCGAGAGGATCCTCCGGACGCTCAAAGAGCAGGGCAGGTGCACCGGGGAGCTCGTCGGCCGCAGGGTCGACGGGGAGGAGTTCATCGCCCATGTTACCGCGAACATCGTGACCGACGATTCCGGGACTCCAGTCTGCATCATGGCCACCGCGGTCGATATCACCAGAGAGAGGCGTATGAAGGAGGCGCTCCGGGAGAGCGAGGAGAGTTACCGGACGCTCGCCGAGTCGGCGCCGGATATCATCTTCCTCGTCGATCTCGAAGGGAATGTTCTTTATGTAAACGGCGCCGGCGGCCGCCTGCTCGGCACGGACCCGGAGAGCCTCCGCGGAGAGAACATCAGGGATCTCTTCCCGTCCGCCGTTACAGAGAGGTGGTTTGCGATGCTCCGGACCGCGGCGGAGGCGCCCGGTAGGGTCCTCACCGATGAGACCCTGCTCCCCCGGAACGGCGGGGGCACCTGGCTCGAGACGCGCCTCATCCCGATCGCGGGACGCGACGGGACCGTCCGGCACCTGCTCGGGATCAGCCGCGACGCCACCGCGCGGAGAGAGGCGGAAGAGCAGCTCCGGTTCCAGGCCCGGGTGCTCTCGCAGGTGGAGGACGCCGTGATCGCGGCCGATACAGAGGGGCGGATCACCTATATGAACCCGGCCGCAGAACGATTCCACGGGGTTTCTTCGAGCGAGGCCCTCGGCCGGCCCTGCAGGGAACTCTTCACCTGCGAATGGCTCAGCCCGAGCGATGAAGAAGAAGTCAGGACCTCCCTTTCGTCATCCGGGACCTGGCGGGGCGTCGTTCTCCTCCGAAAGCCGGACGGGGAGGCAATATTCGTCGACGAGACCATCAGCTCCTTAAACGACGATGAAGGAAGGGTTACCGGAACGCTCTGTTCTCTCCGCGACGTTACTGCCCGGAGGCGAGCCGAACTCGAGCTCCGGATCAAGGATATGGCGATAGCGTCGTCGCTCGACGCCATCTCTCTCACCGGTCTCGACGGGAGGATCATCTACGTCAATCGTGCCTCCCTTTCCATCCACGGGTGGGAGCGGGAGGAGGAGATCGTCGGACAGCCGGCTTCAGTGCTCTGGGCCGACCCGGAGGAAGTGGACCGGGTCATGGAAGTGTTCCGCAGGGACGGTGCCTGGTCAGGGGAGGTGACGGGCCGACGGCGGGACGGATCGACCTTCCCCATGCAGCTCGCCCTCTCGATCGTCACCGACGAGTCGGGGAGAGCACTCTGCGCGATGGGGTCGGGGATCGATATCACCAGGCGCAGAGAAGCCGAACGAGAGCTCCGGATCCGGGATATGGCGATAGCCACCTCTTCGAGCGCGTTCACCATCGCCGGTCTTGACGGCTGCCTCACCTACGTCAACCAGGCGCTTCTCGCGATGTGGGGCTACGCCTCCCCCTCCGAGGTTATCGGAAGACCGGTCACGGGACTGTGGGACGACAGAGAGGAGGCCGCGGCCGCTCTCCGGACGCTCCTTGAGACCGGCAGGTATACCGGGGAGCGGGTCGCGAGGAGGCAGGACGGAACGACGTTTCACGTCATGTTCTCCGGAACCTGGTGACGAGCGATACCGGAGAACCCATCTGCCTCGCGGCGTCGCTCACCGATATCACCGACCTGAAACAGGCCGAGATGGAGGTGCAGGCCCACAACCGGGCGCTCTCGGCCTTAAACCAGATCATCGGCATATCGACATCCGCAACAGACATCGACGAGATGCTGGAGAGCGTGCTCGCGGCAACCCTTGCCTTTCTCGACCTCCCCGGCGGGGGCATATACCTGATCGAGCCGGGGAAGCGGAGTGCAGAACTCATCTGCACGAGAGGGCTTCCCGAGGGCTTCCCCCGGCACTCGCGCATCCCGGACATCACCGTTCCACCCTACGCGGAGGTGCTCGTGGCAGGCAGGTCCTTATTCTTCGATGAGCACCTGCAACTCCGCTACCCCGGGGAAAACGGCAGGAAGCCCCGCCAGTGTGCCAGCATCCCGATCATGGCGCACGGGAGGATCATCGGGGCCCTGAACGTGGTGCCGCGCGAAGATAGCCGGTTTGCCGACGCCGACCGGTCCCTCCTTACGGCTATCGGGAGAGAGATCGGCACCTCGGTCGAGCGGACGATGCTGATCCGGCAGCTCGAGATGGCCGAGCGGGAGGCAAATCTCTATCTCGACATCCTCAGCCACGATATCAGGAACGCAGAGAACGTATCCGGCCTCTACGCCGACCTCCTCATCGATATCCTCGACGGGGAAGCCAGGGGCTACGCACAGAAGCTCCAGACAAGCATCAGGAAGAGCATCGAGATCTTGAGGAACGTCTCGACGATCCGCCGGATCCACCAGGAGTCTGCCGTGCTCGTGCCGGTCGACCTCGATCAGGTGATCCGGGAGGAGATCGGAATGTTCCCCGAGATCCGGCTCCACTACAGCGGCACGGATCTTGCGGTCCTGGCCGACGCCCTCCTCCCCGAGGTCTTCACGAACCTGATCGGGAACGCCATCAAGTTCGGGGGACCGACGGTCGAGATCGCGATCCGGGTGGAGGAGCGCGGCGGGATCCACATCTCGATCGAGGATACCGGGCCGGGGGTGCCGGACGAGATGAAAGAGACCATATTCATGCGATTCGGGCAGAGCAGGCATCGGAGGAGCGGCCAGGGCCTCGGCCTCTACATCACCCGGATGCTTGTTCTGCGTTACGGCGGAAGGATCTGGGTCGAGGACCGGGTACCGGGCCGGCCTGAATGCGGTGCGGCGTTCCGGTTCTCGCTGAAGAAGGCCTGAAAACAGGAAGATGGATCCCTCAGACGAGGGAGAGGGACCAGAAGAGGAGCCCGACGGAGGAGATGATGAGGACGGCAAAGACGGCCGGGTTCCAGTCGAGGACTTTGCGCCCGTCTAGCACGCTGATCGGGAGCATATTGAAGGTGGCGATCATGGCGTTGATCCGGAGCCCGACGAGGGCCACGAGACCGATGAGCCCGCCGCCGGAAAAGAGCAGCAGGGCCGCGAACGGTATGCAGAGGACGAGGTTCGTGATCGGCCCCGCCGCCGAGATCCACCCGTTCTCTCTCCGGGTCGCGTTTCCGTAGACGTAGGTCGCCCCCGGTGCCGCGAAGACGACCCCGACGAGCGCCGCCATCACCACGGCGACGAGGAGCATCTGGTTATCCTTCTGGAACTCCGCCCAGTAGCCGTAGCGCATGGCGACAAACTTGTGCGCGAGCTCGTGGAGGACAAAGGCGACCCCCACCGTGACGAGCGACATCACGAAGAGGATGACGAACGCGGTGAAATCCACTCCGCCGCGGACGTAGATCAGGGTGAAGGCGATCGAGATGGCGAGCCACGCGATCAGGAGGTCCTTGCGCTCGCGCAGCGGTATTCTTTCCAGCATCCGGTACCAGGTTTGTCCCGGCACGATAATATCCTTCCCTCCTCCGGGGCTCGCCGACCCGCTGGATTTAATCCCGGCCGGGGCAACCTATGGTACATGTCCCTTGATGCCGTCAGGAGCGAGATTCGCGAGATCGACGAGAAGATCATCGATCTGGTTGCAGAGCGGCAGAGACTCGCGGCCGAGGTCGCCCGGATCAAGCAGGAGAAGAGCCTCCCCATCCACGACCCGGCACAGCGGCGAGTGGTCCTCGACCGGATCTTCACCTACGCCGTCGAGAGCCGGATCGATCCGGTCGCCGTCCGGAAGGTCTTCGAGATCCTGATCGAGATGAGCGAGGAGCGGCAGCGGGAGTGCAGCGGCGACGGCAACCTGCCGTGAGAAAGGGTTACGGGCTGTCCCGGCCCGGGTCTCGCGCGAAGCCGCGAAAGCCGCGAAGAGGAAGCGCATTTGCTACGGGCTTCGCGTTCTTCGCGCCTTCGCGTGAATTAACAGCGCTTGAGAACTTGTAAAAGAAGAGGGATGGTCAGGGGACGAGCATCGTCCCGACGCCCTGGTCGGTGAAGAGCTCGAGGAGCAGGTTGTGCTCCCGGTTGCCGTTCACGACATGGGCGCTCACGACGCCGTTCCTGACCGCCTTCATGCACCCGTCGAGTTTCGGGATCATCCCTCCGCTGATGGTCCCGTCGGCGATCATCGCCTCCGCTTCGGTGAGCGCAAGGCGGTGGTAGACCATGCTCCGGTCGGCGTTCATCACGCCGTCGACGTCCGTTAAGTTGATCAGCTTGAATGCGCGGAGAGCGATCGCGATCTCGGCGGCCGCCGTGTCGGCGTTGATGTTCAGGCTCCGGCCCTGCCGGTCGATGGCGATCGGGGCCACAACCGGGATATAGTTCTGGGCGAGGAGGCAGTGGAGCACCTCAGGGTCGACCTCCTCGATCTCCCCGACTTGGCCGAGATCCACCTCCTGCACCACCTCCCCGACCTTTATCCGCTGGGGCTCCATCTTCCGGGCGATGAGAAGGTTGCCGTCGTTGCCGGAGATCCCGACCGCACGGGTGCCGCAGTTCGCGATGAGCGAGACGATCCCGTCGTTGATCTTCCCCACGAGGACCATCTGGGCGATCTCGAGGGTCTCTGCATCGGTGATCCGGAGGCCGCCGACGAATTTAGGCTCCTTACCCATCGCCTGCATCTTCGCGGTGATCTCCGGGCCCCCGCCGTGGACCAGGACGACCTTCATCCCCACGTAGCGGAGGAGAACGGCGTCGCGGATCACCGTGTCGAGGATGTTCTGGTCGACCATCGCGTGGCCGCCGAGCTTGATCACGATCGTCTTGCCGGAGAACTTCTGGATGTAAGGGAGTGCCTCCATCAGCACGTCTTCGCGTTTCATGTCGTATACTTCCCGTTGATCTCTACGTACTTCTCGGTGAGGTCGCATCCCCACGCCGTCGCCGATCCATCGCCCGCATCGAGGTCGAGGTCGAACGTGACGGTCTTCCCATGCATCGCGGCCTTTGCCGCTCCGAGGTCGGCGACGATCTCGCCGCGGCGGACGAGCGGCGTCCGCCCGGCGCCCTCGCCGACCCACAGGGAGACCGCGTAGGGGTCGAACTCCACGCCGGCTCTCCCGGCGGCCGCGACCACCCGGCCCCAGTTCGGGTCTTCGCCGTAGATGGCGGTCTTGACGAGCGGGGAGGCGACGACGGTCCGGGCCACATCGGCTGCGGCCTCCTCGTCGGGGGCGCCGCGGACGGTCACCGTGAGGAGCTTCGTCGCTCCTTCGCCGTCGCGGGCGATCTGGACGGCGAGGTCCCGGCAGACGGCCTCGATCGCTCTCGCGAGTTCTTCCCGATCCACGCTCCCTGCAACGCCGGTCGCGGTGCAGAGGGCGACGTCGTTCGTGCTCGTGTCCCCGTCGACCACGACCCGGTTGAATGACCGCCGGGTCGCCTGGCGGAGGATATCCCGGAGGACCGGGCCCTCGACCTCGGCGTCGGTGTAGAGGAACGCAAGCATCGTCCCCATATTCGGGGCGATCATCCCGCTCCCCTTGGTGATCCCGCCGACGGCAAACGACTCCGTCTCGACGAGGGCGTGTTTCTGGAAGGTATCGGTCGTCATGATCGCCTTCCCCGCCGCGTCCTCGGCATCGGGGGTCCGTGCAATGAGCGGTGCGACCCGCCTGCACTGATCCCGGATGAGGGGCAGGTCGAGGTAGCGTCCGATCACCCCGGTGCTCGCGACGCCGATCGACTCCGGTGCAAGGCCGAGGGCTCCCGCCGCGATACCGCACATCTCCACCGCGTCGCGGTATCCCCGCTCGCCGGTGTAGGCGTTCGCGCACCCGCTGTTCACGACGACGGCGTCGAGCGTCCCTCTCTTCATCCGCTCCATCATCACCTCGACCGGGGCCGCACGCATTTTGTTCGACGTGAAGACCCCGGCCGCCGTTCCGCTCGCCCTGATCAGGGCGAGCCCGAACTTTCCTTCCTTGATACCCCAGGCACTGACGCCTTCGACTCCACAGATACTCTTCATACTTCTTCTCCTGAAGTCGCTCCAATCCCCCGGACGATGTCGGCCCGGGTGACGATCCCGACCAATCTTCCGTCGCGGAGCACCGGGAGGCGCGCGATCCCCTCGTGCAGCATCTGACTTGCCGCGTCGACGATATCGGCGTCCTCGTCGATGGCGACGACCGGGCTGCTCATTACCCGCCGCACCTCCATATTCCCGATATCGGCGAGCGCCCGCTTCGTCCTCTCCCAGTTGATGAACTCCCGGACCGGGACCTCGATCACCTCGAGCGGCGAGGGGAGCCAGAGGTCTTCCGAGAGGTCGCCGGTATCGAGGAGCGAGAGGATATCGGTCTCGGTGACGATTCCCGCCACCCGCTCCCCGTCCATCACGGGGAGCCCGCCGATGTGATACTTCCGGAGCAGTCCCGCCGCCTCGCGCACCGGCGAGTCGACCCGGACGGTCACGGGGTTCTGGGTCATGACGTCCCTGACCTGCATCGCCGTCACCTCAGGGGAGCATCCCGCCGCAGCGGAGACCGGCGTCTTCCGCAAACCCGCACATCAGGTTCATGTTCTGGATCGCCTGGCCGCTCGCACCCTTGACCAGGTTGTCGATCGCCGAGACCGCGACGACCCGGTCGCCCTCGCTCTCGACCGCGACGTCGCAGAAGTTCGTCCCGCGGACGGCGGCGAGGGTCGGCTTCTGGTAGCGGACGAAGAACTCGTTCTCGTAGAACTTCTTATAGAGCGCCTCGACCTCGTTCTGCCCCATCGGCTCATTGAGAAGGATGTGGGCCGTCGTGAGGATGCCCCGGTTCACCGGGAGGAGGTGCGGCGTGAAGTAACACCGGGCGTTTGAACCGAGCCGGGCCGCCTCCTGCTTCATCTCCGCGAGATGCCGGTGGGTCGTCCACTTGTAGGCGCTGAAGTTGTCGCCGACGTTTCCGTAGTGGGTGGTCGCGGAGGGGGAGTTCCCGGCCCCGGATACCCCGGTCTTTGAGTCGTAGATGATGGTGTGGGCGTATTTTGCGAGCGGCGCCGCGGCAAGGGTCGCCCCCGTGGGGAAACAGCCGGGGTTCGCGACGAACGAGGCTCCCCTGACCTCGTCGCGGTGGAGCTCGCAGAGGCCGTAGGGGGCCTCGAAGTATGCCTCGTGCGGCACGCCGTAGGTCTTCTCGAAGATCTCTTTCGCGAGCCGGTAATCGGCCGAGAGGTCGACGGTCTTGATCCCCCGTTCCATCAGCGTCCCGGCTACCTTCATCGCGGCCGTGTGCGGCACGGCGAGGAAGACGAAGTCGGCATCGATATCGCCGGCCTCGGTGTTCCGGAAGACGAGATCGGTCAGTCCCCGGAGGTGGGGGTGGACCGAGGCGACGGGGGTGCCGTCCAGGCTCCGGGATGTCGCCGCGACGACATCTGCGGACGGGTGCTGCAGCAGAAGCCGCATCAGCTCGCCGCCGGTGTATCCGGATGCACCGATAATCGCAATTTCCATAAGAAAGAGGTGTCGTTTATAGAATCTTAAGGCTTTGTGGTATACCGCCCATACAGGCGGGCGGCCGCCGACTCGATCTCCTCCCGCCCCTCGAGCCCTGCGAGGAGATCCTGCGGAAGGGCCGACTTCCCGTAGACGGCACCCGCGTAGGCCCCGCAGATGAGCGCGATGGTGTCGGTGTTCCCCCCGACGTGCGCCGCGGTGGAGAACAGCGTCGTTACGTCCCGTATCCGGCTGATCAGGAAGAAGGCGAGCGGAACGGTCTGGTAGACGGTGACGTCGTTCCCGATCACCGATAACGCGCTCTCGAGGCTGATCCCCTCGTCTGCGAGGCGGAGAGCGGCGCGGATCTTGTTGCCGAGGGTGACGTCCTCAAGACAGGCATGCTTCTCGGCGAGGGAGAGGGCGTCGGAGCGGCCGCGGACGGCGTGGTGGACGAGCATCGCGACGGTGACGGCTCCCGCATGCGCCGCGGGGTGGGTGTGGGTGACGCTGCAGGCCTGGACCACCCGCTCGGTGACGTCGACCGGATCGCCGTAGGCGAGCCCGAAGGGGATGGCGATGCTGATGCAGCCGGCGGTGTTCGAGGCGACGCCGGCCGGCTTCTCACCGGAGAGGAGGAGGTGCCGGCACGCGGCGTCGACGGCGCCGTCGGGGAACCGGAGCTCTTCGTTCATGTACATCCGGGCAAGGGCGGCCGCGTACTCCTTTTCCGCGTAGGTGCCGTCGGCGAGCATCCCGGCCATGAGAAGCATCATCTGGGTGTCGTCGGTAAACTGGCCGGGTTTCAGCCCCGCGTTCGGGTGCCCCCGCCACGCCCGGCGGTATCCCTCGTGGAGGCGCTGGAGATCGGGCGGCGTGCTCTCCCGCGCCATGCCGAGCGCGTCCCCGATGGCGGCGCCGAGGAGACAGCCCTTGAACTGGTCGAGCATCTTAGATAGTATCTCTCCAAGGGTCCCACTTAAGGATTGTTATGTAGCGCGCGGGATCGCTCATGGGGCATCTCCGTCTTCAGCCCCCGCCCTTACCGCTCCGATCGACCCCCGGCTACTCGACCACAGGTATGCAAGACGGTTCCGGACGACCGGACGACCGGCACCCTCAGGAGAGGCCGTGCTCACGGAAGCAGTCGGCGTAGCGCACGTCCGATCCCCGGATGTGGTTTGCTACCCAGTCGCGGAGGAAGCCCATGACCTGGATCGAGAGGCCGAGCCTGCCCTCCTCGAACCCCTTTGCGAACTCGCCGACCCTCGCGACGAAGGCCTGGTGCTCGCGCCGGTGCGCGGCAAGGCCGGCGTAGCCGAACTTCTGCATGTACTGCTCCTCGGTCGAGAAGTGGTACTGCGTGTAGGCGGCGAGGTCCGCGAGCACCTTCCCGAGGACATCTTTTCCGCGTTTTTCGAGCATCGCGTCGTGAAGGTCGTTGATGAGCGATACGAGGTTCCGGTGCTGGCCGTCGATCTCGCCGACGCCGACGGAGAGGTCGTCGGACCATTTCATGAACGTCATGATAAGGGATAGGAAGTCCTTGCGTATAATTTGTTCGCTATTCTACGAACATAACTTGAGCAGAATTACGAAGAAGGACTCGTCATCGCGACGGACAACCGGAGAGGTGCTGATAGTGAGCCCATATCTCTAAATCACCTCCTTTCCTAACGTGATACGATGCACTCGAAGGTGTGGGTCTGGCTCGGTTTCGGCGCCGTTCTCGTTCTTGCCGTGGCCAGCCTCGCCATACTCGCCGCCTTCCCCGCGGATCAGCACACGCAGGAACCGGTCAAGCGGGTGGACTGGATACTGCCATTCGGACCGGGGTTCGATTACCGCGGCCCCGGTGAGAGCCTGGTCATCGTCTACGACGCCGATAGCGAGACCTGGCATCTCAAGGACGCCACCACCTGGAACCGGACCATCTCCCTCGGCGACCGCTACAGCCTCGATCCGGCACATCCGGAGGATATCCGCTACACCCCCGATACCTTAGTCGAGGGCGACAAGATCAGCCTCAACTTCTTCGTCCGGAACCTTGCGGGTGAAGACTGCGCCCATGCCGATCTTGCCGTGACAACGGAGGTCGCGAGCCTGAACGCCGCCACCGGGTCCCCGGAAGGTGATATCCTCCCCGGCGCCGTGATCGCGCTATCCATCGACGACCTCGCCGCCGGCGAATGGCGCGAAGTGCGGGTGACGGCGGACCTCCCGCGACACGCTCCAGAGGAAGTCCTCTCCCTGACGATCGGTCTTGCCGCCCCGTACACCTTCACGGCCCCGAACGGCACGCCGATCACCTTTGATTTCTGGCGGATGAACGTCGTTTCTGGCCCCGGCCCCGCCTCCACCAGTGGAGATGTAGTCGATCCCGGCTATACTCCGGACCCCGACTACAACAGGGCCCGCCTCCCCATGGGATCAGCGACGTTCGTCGTAGCCGGGATAGATGCACCGGAACCGGTCCCGCGCCCGACCCTCCAGGCGGGTTGAACGAGCAGAACCGTAAAGGTTGAGCAGCACCCACACTGGTGAACCGGACGGAGCGGCACCCTCATGAACGGCGCGATCACGGACTTCCTGATAGTCGCAGACCAGATCTTCATCCTGGTCCTCCTGATCGCCGCCGGCTACGTCGCCGTCACCACGAAGATCGTCGACCCCCGGGCCACCCGGGGGCTCTCGGGGCTTCTGATCAACATCACCATTCCGGCGCTGATCATCGCCTCGATGCAGGTGCCCTTCACCCCCGAGCGCCTCGCGGGCGCCCAGACCCTGATCCTCGCGACCGGGGCGCTCTACGTCTTCTCGTTCGCCCTCGCCTGGGCCGTCTCGAAGGCCATGCGGGTCCCGCCCGCGGAGGAGGGGGTCCTCCAGTTCGCGATCGTCTTCGGGAACGTGGGGTTCATGGGGTTCCCGGTCGCCCTGACGCTCTTCGGGGAGGAATCCCTCTTCTACGTCGCGATCTTCAACCTCATCTTCAATATCCTCGTCTTCTCGGTCGGGATCATGATGCTCACCGGCGGGAGAGGAAAGAGGTTCGACCCGCGGCTGCTCCTGAACCCCGGGATCGCGGCCTCCGTCGTCGGGTTCGCCCTCTTCCTCGGCTCCGTGGAGATCCCGTCGCCGTTCATCGACTCGATCGACCTCCTCGGCGGGGTGACGACGCCGCTTGCGATGATCATCGTCGGGGCGATGCTCGCGACGTTCCCGGCGCGGGAGATGATCGGGGACTGGCGGATCGGGGTGGCGAGCGCCATCCTCCTCCTCGCCGTCCCGATTGCCTACTGCTACCTCCTCGCCCCGGTCTTTGCCGACCCCTACATCAACGGGATCATGATCACGATGGCCGCGATGCCGGCCGCGGCGAACACCGTCATCTTCGCGGAGCAGTACGGCGCTAATTCCCGGCTCGCGTCACAGATAGTCTTCGTCTCGACGATCGGGTCGCTCGTCACGATCCCGCTCGTCACGACGGTACTGTTGTAGGACAGTAATGGGCCCTCACCGGTCCCCCGGATCGTTCAGGCGCCGCTCGATCTCCCCGACGGTCTTTTCCATGGACGCAACCGATTCTTCCAGGTCCGCCACGCCGGTGGCGACTGCCGCCGAGAGCAACCGGACCTGCTGAAGCATCTCGGCGGCGATCAGGATCAGCACCACCAGTGCGACGATGAGGATCATCAAGATCCACTGGTAGGTGAGCGCCGCATACAGGCCGGCCACGATGCCGAAGAAGATCAGCACGACGAGGGATCTGCGCTCCATCAAGAGCACCTCACAACCGGTACCATGATGAGCGGCCCTGCCCGGGCCGCTCCCATTCTCTCCGGATTCATAGTTACTCACTCCTTCGGGCGCCGGCAGTTCACCCGTCTCGTCTGTCAGAACCGGATACCCCCGGCAACAACCTGGTATTCGGCCGGGACCGGGACAAATCCCGACGCTGCGCCCGGCACGGTAGTATCCACCGTCGCCGTCCAGGTATCCTCTTTGACCAGGTGTTTCATGCCCCCGCCGCCCCGGTACTCTAGAGTGAACCTGACCGGGGCTGCATCCTCCGACGGTGGGACGAAGCCGTCGAGGAAGACGACCGAGGTGTATGTTCCACCAGGCAACCGGCTGAACTCTTCAATGTTCATGTCGGGCGTCGCGAGGACCGGCACGAGCAACCGCGGCTCCTCCCTCTTCTCGAACTCACCGGACGATACGGAGATATCGGGCGCGTAGCTGCCTGTCGTCGTGAACGCGAGCATCCTCCCATAAGGCGTCTCCCGGACCGCCGTCTGCCACCCGAAGGCCTGATGCCGACCGGTAAGCATCTCCTCCGAGATGGCCGGAACCGGGACCATGACCGTGGCGGTGCCGTTCACGACAAGATCGGACAGGCCGGTGATCTTGATCGCGTAGGAGTTGTTCGGCATGGTCGTCTCGACGGACCCAGCAGCAAGGAAGAGCAGGAAGACCACCACGGCGAGGAACCCGACCGCTATGAGCAGGTTCAATATGGTCTTCCCGGTCTTTCGACGGTCTTTGCCCATCTTCTCACCAGACTCTGGCACGTGCCTGGGCACCGGCACCTACGGGTGAGAGGTCGACTTTCCCCTATAAACCCTTTCCGTGACGCCCGTCTACTCGACAGACCACTATAACCAGCCCTTTGGAGAAAATGTGGCTTCCTCGGGCCCTGAATGCAGGTCCTGCAAAAGAATGCCCAGTTCTACCACGCCACCGTCCGGAGGGTCGCAAGAAGAAAGACAAGCCCCCCGAGGCCGGTGTTGATATACGGGAGGTACCAGTAGACCCGGTCGATGGAGAGGCTCTTCCGTAAGAGGAGTGCGAGGGGGACGACCGGATAGATCAGGACGAGCAGGCTGAGCGGATTCCAGCCGGAGAGCCGGATGACGAGGGCGGCAAGCCCCGACCAGAACGCCAGGCAGAGGAGGAGCGAGCGCCGTTCCCTGAGGACGACGGCCGTGGTCGTCATCCCCGCGGCCTCGTCGCAGCCGATGTCGGGGATCGCGGAGAAGAGGTGCATCGCGGCGATGTGGAGGTAGCCGGCGAGGACCAGGGCAGGCGGCGGGAGGGTTCCGCTCGCAAGGTAGTAGCCCAGGATCCCCGGGATCACGTAGAGCATGTTCGAGGAGAAGTCAAGGACCGGGACCTCCTTGAACCGCAGGGGCGGAGCGCTGTAGAAGTAGGAGAGGAAGAGGAACGCGAGGAGGAGCGCCCGCCCGACGGCGTCAAGGACGAGGAGGAGCGCGAGGCTGACGGCGCCCGATAGGCCGAGGAGGAGGAGCAGGTTTCGGCCGTCCGCCTCGCTCATGCGGTACTCCTTCACGTCCTTTTTGGGGTTGAACCGGTCGGTCTCCTGGTCCCACCAGTCGTTCACCCCGTAGATGAAGAGGTTTGCCGGGAGGAAGAAGTAGACGAGGAAGAGGGCGTATGCAGGGGCAAAGAAGGCCGACCAGGAATCCATTCCGAGGGCGTAGCCCACCACGTAGGTCCCGCCGGTGTAGATCCAGAACCGGAACCGCGAGACCCGCCAGGCGAGCGAGAGGAGCCGCGGCGCCACGGCGGGTCACGCCTTCAGGGTGTTTGCCGTGACGCCGGTGACGATCCGCGCCACCGACGGCTTCACCTTCCGGCGGTGGACGATGGCCGGGTCGTGCTCGATCGTCCGGGCCGTCCAGCGGTACATGTCCGATGCTGTCCGGATCGGGATCAGGTAACGCCGCGGGATGAACGCAAAGCCGGTCTCCGCCTGCTCCTGCCAGGCCCGGTATCGCCCGATCTGGTACCGGACGAACGCCCCGAACCGGCCGGGGTGCCGGGCGGCGGTTGCCGCCGAGAGGTCGTCGAGCCCGAACAGGTCCATCTCGTCGAGCGGGAAGTAGGTCCGGCCCAGGGTGAGGTCTTCGGCGATGTCGCGGATGAAGTTGACGTACTGCATCGCCCGGCCGAGGTTCTGTGCCGCAATGTGCGACTCCGCCGGAAGATCGAGGACGCGGGCCATCATCAGCCCGACCACCTCTGACGAGCCGTAGAGGTAGTCTTCCAGGTCGCGGATCGTCCGGTAGGAGGCGACCGTGATGTCCCTCTCCATAGAGTGGAGGAACGCCTCCGTCCAGGCCGGATCGAACCCCTTCCGCCCGGAGAGCTCGACGAACGAGTCGACCACTACGTCTCCCGTCGCCTCGCCGGCGGCCGCCGAGGCATACCGTTCGGTGAGGGCATAGAACTCCTCGACCTCCTGCGGCACCGCGTCCACGTAGTCGTCGGCCGTGCGCACGAAACTGTAGAGCGCAAAGACGTCCTCCCGTGCCGCGGGAGGGAAGAAGAGGGTCGAGTAGAAGTAGGTCCTGCTCCCCCGCCTGAAGATGTCGTAGATGGTCCTGTCGATCACGCAACACCTCACCGGTAGCGGCCGGTCAACTCGCGGGCAACGATCTGGGACGAGATCAGGGTCATCGGCACCCCGATCCCGGGATGGGTATACTGGCCGGTGTAGTAGACGTTGCCCACCTTCTTGCTCCGGTGCGCGGGGCGCCAGAGCGCCGTCTGCCGGAGGGTATGGGTGAGGCCGAGCGCCGTGCCCCGGTAGGCGTTGTAGCGGTCGGCAAAGTCGGAGAGGGCGAATATCCGCCGGGTCACGACCGAGTCGCGGACATTCTCGCCGAGAATCTCCTCCATCCGGCTCATGAGGAGGTTGTAGAACCGCTCGCGCAACTCCGGGGTGTCCTCAAGGCCGGGGGCGAGAGGCGCGAGGACGAAGAGCGTATCGGTGCCTTTCGGGGCGGCGGTCGTATCCGTCCTCGACGGAACATTGACGTAGAACGAGGGGTTCTCCGGCCAGGCGGCTTTTTTGGGGTCGAAGATCGTCTCGAACCCCTCCTCCCAGTCGGGCTCGAGGAAGATGTTATGGTGGGCGAGCTTCGCGATCTCCCGGTCGACGCCGAGGTAGGCGACGAACGTGGACGGGGCGAGGACCTTCTTCTCCCAGTAGGAGGCAGGGTAGGACCGCGAGTTCCCGGGAAGGAGGTGCATCTCCGCGAACGGGTAGTCCGCGTTGATCACGACGATGTCGGTCTCGTGAGCGCCGAGGGGAGTGACGACCCGGCGGGCGGTCCCACCCTCGACGTCGATTGCGGTCGCCGGTTCGTTGTAGCGGTACTCGACGCCGAACTCCCGGCCGAGCGTGACGAGCGCCTCGACGACCGCCCGCATGCCACCTTCAGGATACCACACCCCCATGTTCATGTCGATATGTGTCATGATGTGGTAGAACGAGGGGGTGTTCCGGGGGGAGCCGCCGAGGAAGCCGATGGAGTACTGGACGATTTTTCGGGCCTCGTCGCTCGCGAAACGGTTCCTGACGTAGGTCTCCAGGTTCTCGAAGGGGCGGAGTTTCCTCCCCCTGGAGAGGAGGCGCCAGTCGAAGAAGTCGAAGATGCTCCGGTAGTCCCGGTAGAGGAGGTCGTCCATCGTGGTCCGGTAGGTCTCCTCCGACTCGGCGAGATAGCCGCGGAGTTTCTCCGCCCCTTCCGGCTCGAACGTATCGAAGAGCGCGTAGTTCTTCCCGAGATCCGCCGAGATGTCCGCAACCCGCTCGTCGGCGAAGAAGACCCGGTACGATGGGTCGAGCCGCGCGAGCGGGAAGTAGTCCGTGGGCCGTCGCCCAAACTCCGCGAAGAACCGGTCGTAGACGTCCGGCATCAGGTACCATGACGGCCCCATATCGAACGTGAACCCTCCGTCGCGGTGAACGCTCGCCCGGCCCCCGGGCTGCTCGTTCTTCTCGATCACCGTGACATCAAAGCCGCCCTTTGCAAGAAGGGCCGCGACGGAGAGTCCCCCGAACCCGGCCCCGACAATTACAGCCCGCATAAACTCCCCCCACCGTAACGGAAACCGGATGCAGGAGGTCGTATCTTGAATATAAATCTTGGTGTCGGGGTCGGGAGACCCGGCAGCGCTGGGGCGTTCACGCCGGAGACTCGTCGCGGAAGACGACCCGGAGGGTCGCAAGGGCGAGTGCCGCCCCGAGGAGCGCCGGAATCACGAGACCGTTCCGGGTAAGGTAGCCGGTCCAGAACGCCAGGATCAGAAGGAGGCTCGCCGCCACCGCGCCGGGGATCGGCCGGCCGCCTGCGATGAGCCGGAAGAGGGCGATGTAGACCGCTCCCGTCAGGACCCAGCCCGCGAAGTTCGAGACCGGGATCCCGTAGTAGGCGCCGCCCTCAGTCCAGACCCAGAGGCCGGCGTGGACGACTGCCGGGTCGATGACGAGGTCGACGAGGAGGAGGGCGAGGGTCCCGGCCGGGACCAGGCGGCGCCAGGAAGTCCCGACGGCGGCCCCGGCGAGGGCGGCGGCGCCGAGGAGCATCGGGAGGTAGGCGAAGGCGACCGTCCAGGGGACGAGACCGAAGGCCCGGTGGCCGAGGTCGGCCGAATACGTGAACCGGCCATACGGGAAGCCGGTCGCGACGGCGTATGCCTCGACGGCGAGCGGGAGGATGCTCAGGAGGAGGAGGAGCGCGATCCCGCGGGCGGGGCCGAGCCAGCGGACGAGGGCGACGTAGGAGGGGAGGGCGAGGGCGACCATGAAGAGGACCGGGACGGCGGACGGGACTGCCGGGTCGTCGAACCGGACCACCAGGCAGGCGGCGAGGAAGAGGGCGAGGGCGGTGAGGAGGAGGGCCGGCCGGGTGATGCGCATGGGCGGGGGAGGGCGGCGGGGGGGATAAAAGTGCCCATGTACCAGGAGGAGGTTAGGCCCTCTTCAACGCCCGCACAAACCGCTCCCGGATCTCGGCCGGGGCAAGCGGAATATTCGGGACCGCGGCGTTACCAGGCTTCAACACAACGTGAATGAAGTTCGGGCCCCGCCCCCGGGCCTCCCAGGCCTCCGCGAGCTCCCGCTCGTCCTGCACCTTGCAGGTCCGCCGGAGCCCGGCGGCACGAGCGAGGAGCTCCATATCCACCTGCCCGGAGGCCGGGGTGGGCTGGTTCCCGGTGCTCCCGAAGGTCCCGTTGTCCAGACAGACGATCGTGAGGTTCTCCGGGTCTTCGGCCGCCACCACCGGGAGGACGGCGGTCCCGAGCAGGCTCCCGTCGCCGTCGAGGACGACGACGTCCCGGTCGGTCCCGATGGCGAGGCCAAGCCCGATCGGGGTCGCCTGGGTGTAACTCCCGAGCATGTAAAAGTTGAGGTCCCGATCACGGGCTGCGTAGAGTTCCTTTGAGGGGACGCCGATGTTCGCGACGACCGCCTCCCCATCCAGGCCGCCCGCGATCGCCCTTATCGCGTCGTTCCGGGTCATCACCGGCTCGCGGAACGTCCGTCGGTAGTCCACCACGGACTCCCGGGCCCGGGCCGGAGCGATTTCCCCCGCCGGGCAGGCCACGTCAGTCCCCTCCCAGAACGAAGGGAGGATCAGTCCCACGTGCGGGCGCATGGAGGTGTAGGCGTCGCGGACGACCGTATCGATCAGCGCCTCATCCCCGGGATCGCGGATGATCGTATATGGAATCCCGAGCGCCGCGAGCACCTCCGGGACCGCCCGGTTGAACGGCACCTGGGCCGGGATCGCCTCCCGGTAGACGCCCCGCCAGCTCGCGAGGATCGGGAGGGGGAGGCCGAAGGTGACGGTGAGGGACATGATGGCATTCAGGGAGTTCCCGAGCCCCGAACTCTGCATATGGAGCACCGGCCGCCTTCCGGCCATCGCGAGACCGGCGCAGATCCCGACGCCGTCCTCCTCGCGGGTGAGGTCGACCGCATGGAACCGTTCCGGGATCAGGGCGCAGAGGTCCTGCGTCCGGTCGCAGGGGAGGCTCGCCACGGTATCGACGCCGAGGGCGCCGAGCCGGTCCAGAACACAGCCTTCACGCACGGGCGGCCACCCCCGCCTGCTCCGTGAGCCAGTCCCGGACGGCATCCCGCACATCCCCCGCAAAGGCCTCACCGGCCCGGACTCGGAGAGAGGGCTCGACCGGGTAGCGGTCGAGGTCTTCCGCCGCACGCTCGTAGCCGCCGCCGGTGACGTTCAGGAGCACGTGCTCCTCCGGGCCGACGAGCCCCTCTTCCGCCGCCCGGAGGAGCGACGCGACCGCGACCGCAGCCGCCGGGTCGAGGTCGATCTCCTCGGTCTCGGCAAAGAGTCTCCCGGCAGACCAGGCGTCGCCGTTAGAGACCGCATACATCCGCCCGCCCGATGCCGCGAGGGCGTCGCGGACCCCGCCCCGGACCCCCCAGGGCGGGTGGCGGTTCGTCAGGACGTCGGCGGAGACCCGGGCGATCGCGGCCTCAGCGTCGGGCATATCCTCGGCGGGGACGATATCGATCCTCCCCGCCTCCCAGGCCCGGACCATCGGGACGAAGGGGAGGTTCTGGGAGAGGTGGAGGGCCGGGAGGCGGAGGCCGAACCGGCCGTCGGCGACGAGCCGCTCCGCCGCCTCCCACGCGGCGATCCCCCCGGTCCCGCTCCCGACCGCCTGGAAGTAGCAGTCGGGGAGCCGGCCGGCGGCGAGAGCCCCGTCCAGCATCACCGTCCCCATCCCGTCCCGACGGGCGACGTTCTTCGCCCCGCCCTCCGGGACGACCCCCGGGAGGGAGCAGACCTCCCTCCCGAACGCTATGGAGTCGGAGTAGTCCCCGTCCACCGTGATGAGGCAGACGTTTGCAGCCGGAACGGTCGTCCAGAGCCTCCCGGCGGCGGCCGCCGGGACCACCACCACGACCGGGGCCCCGGTCAGGCCCGATATCTGGCAGAAGGCCCGGCCGGTGTTCCCCGCCGAGGAGACCTGGAGGACACCGGCCCCTTTCTCCCGGAGGCGGAGGACCGTCGGCTGCGCCTCGAGTTCCTTGAAGGAGCAGGTCTCCATTCTCCCGCCCCGCTCGGGCCAGTAGCCGGAGAAGACGACGGTGAGGTGGGAGAGGCCGAGTTCCCGGGCGAGCCCGACGCTTTCGTAGGAGACCGGGCCGGCGTCGAGGCGGAGATGGCCCTCGATGGGGAGCCAGTCCTTGTAGCGGAAGATGCCGGGGAGGTCCCGGAGGATGAGCTGGCGTTCTCGATAGACCGTCCGGAGGAGGGCATCGCACCCCGACGGGCAGTCGAGGGTGTAGCGGTCGGGGAACGACCGGCCGCACCCCGGGCACCGGAGGAGGTACTTCTCCCTCACCGCCCCCCGCCCCCGGTGAAGGTGAACCGGGAGTCAAGGATCCGCTCTTTTAAGTCCCGGCAGAGGTCCTCCGCAAGCGTCCGGCCGGACTGGCGGAGCGTGATCGGGACCTTCCGCCCCCGGACCCGGAGCGAACCCTCGCCGGCCTCGAAGGCGTCGTTTTGGCAGGCGGCAACGCAGGCGGTGCAGGCGAGGCAGCGGTCGCGGTCGAGCCCGGTCTCGCGGGCAAACGCGCCCGTCGGGCAGACCGCGGCCGCGGCGCAGGTCGAGCACTCCTCGCACCATTCGGGGTTGTAGGCCACCTCCCGGTCGGCCCGCTGCCAGACGTCGGCATAGGTCGCCTCCCCAAGGACGGTCCGGGTGTTGATGTCGGCGACCGGGAGGAGGATCTCCTCGTCGAGGACGCGGAGGGCCGCGACCTGCCGGTCGTCGAGGACCGGGATCGCGACGCCGAGGCTCGTGATGCACTCCGGGCCGGCCGAGGTCGCAAACCCGCCCATATAGCGGGGCTGCATCCCGGCCATATCGGCGATGGCCGTGATGTTGGGGCGCTCGGGACTGCTCCGGGTCCCTTCGCCGGTCACGATGCCGGCCGAGCCGTTCAGGAGGACCGGTGTCCCGTCCCGGATCGCGAGCCTCGCCGGGTCGTTCTGGAGGGGATTGATCTCGCCGCACCCACTGACCGAGGCCTCCCGGCAGGGCCCCTCAAGCCCCGTGACCGAGAAGATCGTCTTCACCCGGGTCGGTTGAGTGTTCAGGTAGGCAGTGTAGTTCCTGAAGGCGCTCCGGGTGGTGAAGAGCCGGGCGTAGGCGAAGTCGTCGAGGGTCACCCGCGCCTCGACCGACCGGTCGGCGGCCTCCACCACCACCTCGATCTCGCGGCCCTCGACGATATCGCGGAAGAGGTGGCCGCCCCCGTAGCCGGCCCCGGCGTGGGCGGTCCCGGAGACGATGACGTCGAGGAGCCCCAGCCGCTCGTTCGGGCAGGGGCCGGGCATGCAGGGGACCCCGTTCAACCAGGCCCGCTCCGCCCGCTCGAAGGTCCCCGGCGCCGCGACCGGGACCGAGAGGATCGCCGCGGTCCCCGACATCACCCCGCACGTCCCGGTGGTGACGACGTCGACCTCCGCGGCCGTGACCTCCGCACCCTCGCGGATGAGGCGCTTGAACTCAGCAGCCGTGTAGACGACCGCCGAACCGTTCCGGATCTTCTCCTCGATCTCTGCTATCGTCTTCATGATATCCAGTGCTCCTCCGCCCGGGCAACGCCCCCGATTCCAGCGGTCTGGTATGCCTCGATCTCCTTAAACCCTCCGTTCGGCAGGAACGGCGACGGCAGAGCGGCCGCAACCCGCCGCAGGATCCGCGGTCGGGGGAGGGGATTACACATCAGATCGGTGTTCTTGACCATATCCGGAAAGATGTTATTCCGGTGATGATACTATAGTAGATCGATGCTCTCGCGAAAGATCTTTGAGACCGAGTTCGCCGAGGCGCTCCAGGAGGAGCTCGCCCGGCAGGATATGAGCATCCGCGACCTCGCGGACCGGGCAGGAATCCCGGCCGCCACCCTCTACAAACTGACGTCAGGGAGGGCGGACCCGCGCCTCTCGACCGTCCGGCGGATCGTCAACGTCCTCGAGCCCCGCGAGAAGAGTTTCATCGCGGTGATCGCGGCCCGGTTCCTCCTCGACGATATCGACAACCGGGATCTCCAGATCGACGGGCGGAAGTACCGGATCCGGGGCTACCCGGCAGACACCCTCGAGGAGTGCATCGCCGCCGCGGCACGGGCGGAGAAGGAGGGGGCGCTCGGGATCGTCTGCGCCCCGATCCTCGCCTCGATCGTGGAGAAGATCGTCGACTGCCCGGTGGCGATCATCAAGCCGCAGCAGCAGACGATGATCGAGGCGATCGAGACGATAGGAAAGAGGGTTTAGGGAGCGACAGGACGAACCATGCCGCCGGAGACGGGCAAACGGAACCTCATCTGTCTCCGGCCCACCTGTCGTTTAACAGCACCATCCGGATATGGTCCTCCCACTTTCCGTTCACCAGAAGGTACCGGTGTGCGAGGCCCTCATAGTGAAATCCGAGTTTCTCTACAACCCGCAGAGAGGGGCCGTTGCCGGGGAGGATATTTGCTTCAACTCTATGCAGGCGGCACTCCCCGAACAAGACCCGTATCGCCTCCCTCAACGCCTCGGTCATGTATCCCCGGCGTACCTCGGCATAGTCCAGACGATACCCGAGGAAGCAGGACTGGAACGGACCTCTGATGATGGTGTTGAAGCTGACGGTGCCGATCATCCGGGCCGGGTCCTCCTTCTTCACGATCCAGAACTTGAGTAACTGCCCATTTTCCATCATCCTTCGCTCGCGCAGGATCTCGCCTGCCTGATACTCGACGTCATCCGGCAGATCCGAAATTGATGCAGGTCAAGAATGCGCCGATGCCGAAGAGAAAACCAGAAGACCCGGTTGATGGAAGACACAGGGGATGTGTAGAGGTGGATCAGGAAGATCGCCACTACAAGGACGGTATCAACTGACTTCTCGATGACGACCTTTCTCCAGATACTCTTCAGGGTTACTATCCGATGCCCCCACCGCCGGAGGCAAAGGGCTGTTCACCCCCCCGTGCGGTACTCCTTCACCACGAAGAGCAGGCGTGCATCCCCGTTCAGCCGCTCGGCGAACAGCTCCCGCCCGTTCCGGTCCCCGGGATACGCGGTCATGCGGGCAAACCGCATCTCCTCGAGCGGGAAGCCCTCCGCGAGGAGCAGGCTCGTGATATCCTCTTCTTCCATCTCTGGCGGGTTCTGGCCGATGTCGAAGAGCCAGAGCGTACGATCCCCCACGGTTCTCGGGCTCTCAAGGAGACTCATAAAGAAAGCCCGGTTGGCATCAACCACCAGGACGGTTGCGTGGTTCTCAAGACGGGCCCGGTATCCGGCGAACTCTGCGGTCGTCGCGTTGAGGCAGAGCCAAGTGTACGCAGGTCCGGTCTCGATACCTCCCGGGATGGAACCCCCGGCAAGGTGCCCTTCGATGACGGCAGAGATCTCGTCATCGGGCATCCCGGCATCGTAGGCAACGGCGATCTCCCACTCCGCCGTCCGCTGCCATTCTTCCAGTTCCTTCTGCCGCGCGATCAGCTCCGACTCGGGTATGGGAGTGCCGGGAGGCGGTGTCCGTGGCGGCGACACCTTCCGGGCCTTGAAGAACTCCTCATAGAGCTCGAAGTCCTCCCCCGAGAGGGGTTGCCGGAGATCGATCCCGTGGTCCTCTGTAAATGCGAGGATCTCGCGATACTGCGCATCGGTGCTGCGCCAGTCGGCGACCCTCTCCTCGACCTCGTCCTGGTTGAGGACACGTCCGCGATGATCGACGACGGCGGCACCTTCGTCTGCCGGTTCCCGCTCCACCATCATCCCGGATACCGGGTCAATCAGGAGGAGGGTCCCGGTATCGTTCGCCGTCATCGCCCGTACCAGGACGCCGGTGACCGGCGGGGCGTAGCAGGGGAGAGCGTCCCGGATGTTCCAGCCGGGGTACGCGCGTTCTGCTGCGGCGACGGCCAGAGGTATGGCGTCCTCGGGGTCAAAGGTCGACGGCGTAGTCCCGTACTCCATCATCCCACCGCCGAGGACCGTCCGGGCCGGGACCTTGATGCCCCCGATCGCCACGCCGCCGCTCTCCACCGGGTAATGGTAGACGAACGGCCTCCCGTTGCGGTCGAAAAAGAGCACGGATTCGGCACCGATCGTGGCGTTCCGCCAGGCCTCCCCTTCGGCGAGCCCCGGACCCGCGACGATGAACCCGACGAGCGCCGCGGTCGCGTGATCGCGGGCGGTCTCCTCGGGGATGAGATGCGGGTCTGCAGGCTCCACTCCGGCCGGAGGGAAGGTCATGAGGACGATACTCACAAGAACAATGCACACGATGCAGGCAACGGCAAGGATCTGACTCCGTCCGGTCATGATATCACCTCTGCCGGGATACCGGTCCCGGCACCCATGCGCGAGCCGACGTTCTCTTCCAGAGGACGGAAGGCTTCGCGAAAACTGTCGCGATAGTAGATCCGCGGCTCCACGGGGATAATGCCGGTCCTTCCCGGCGGGATCTGCTCCACGATCGAGATCAGGTAGTCGGGCCTGTGCTCACCGAAGGTTGTACTCCCGAATACGGTAACGTTGATACTTATCGAGATGGGGCCCGGATCGCTCGATACGGGGCGGAGCGAGTCCGGGATGATGATGTATGGGGAGGCATTCGCCGTCTCAGAGGGCCATAAGGAACTCGGTACAAACACACCTTCCTGCACCTCTTCAAGCGAGGGATCTTTTGAGAAATCCCGTGATTTCGCGGCAGAGATGTCTGTGAGATCTGTACCGACCAAGCGCAATGCGAGCATTTCTCCATCCTTTGTCATAACAGGCAGGGGCGTACAGTTACCAGAGATCATCCGCTGGAGGTCCTTTTCAGAAAAAACCGGTGAACCGCCAATTGCAGGGATAGGAACAACAACCTCCGTGATTGGATCTCCTTGGTAGTCGGACAATCCAGTAATGGAAACGACGTATGAGTAATGCCCCGGCACCGTTGGATAATAGTGGACGAGAATATTCCCGCCGATAGCGATAACTGCGATCGCGAGAAGCGAGACACCGATGACTTTGCCCAAAAAGGGGATTATCGAGGGGACCATCTTCTATTCACCTCCTGACGTCTGATCCGCAAGACCGGAGGAGCACACGGTCGGGAGATCGCGACGCTCACGGTCCGCCGTGGGATTCTCCGCACGGGATCGTCCATCATAATAGCATGATACCCCCGGCAGTGACATAGTAGTCGGCCGGCACCGGAACAAATCCCGACGTTGTGCTCGGAACGATCGTATCCACCGTCGCCGCCCAGATATCCCCCTTGATCAGATGTTTCATGCCCCCGCCGCCCCAGTAACTGAGGTCGAACGAGATCGGGGTCGCATTCTCCGGCGGCGAGACGAAGCCGTCGAGGAAGACGACAGTGGTGTAGGTCCCGCTCGAAATCCGGGTGAACTCGGTGACGCTCGCGTTGTCCGGGGTTGCGAGGACCGGCACGAGCAGTCGCGGCTCTTCTTTCGTCTGGGATTCGCCGGACGGTATGAAGATATCCTGCGCGTAGTCTTCCGTCGTCGTGAACGCGAGCATCTTCCCATACTGTGTCTCCCGGATCGCCGCCTGCCACCCGGCGGGCTGGCGGACGCTGGACGCCTCGAACATCACCAGCTCGCCCTCCGCGTTTGCCGGAATCGGGATCATGACCGTGGCGGTGCCGTTCACGACAAGACCGGAGAGACCGGTGATCTCGATCACGTAGGAGTTGCCCGGCATAGCGGTCTCGACGAACGCAGGAAGGAGAAGGAGCAGGAAGATCACCACGACGAGGATGGCGACCGCTATCAGCAGGGTCAGGAGCGTTTTTACGGTCTTGCGATAGCTCTCGTCCATTTTCTCACCATCGCCCGGCTTGGGGGGTCCTGTGTTCCGGAGTGCCAGTATCTACGCATGAGAAGTCAACGTTCCCCTATAAACGATTTCTGTCAAACCTCTCTACACGTTGAGGCGTTTCGTCCGTTTTGCTTCCGAAAGCATCCCGCATTCGATCGGAGATCCATACTGTGCCAGCTCGATAGGAATCTTCGCTGTGCAAGCACCCCGTGTCAATGCTGGCCGATACAGGCCAGTGCTGACGCGGTGTATCCCTAAACTTTTGCGGGCTCAGGTCTTCGTATACATACCGAGCACCGCAAATCCTTCATCTGAGGTCTGCACGACATCTGTAACGATATTCACCGCCGCCCTCGTGCCGGTTTGATTCCGAGTGATCTCACCGCGATCATCGAATCTCACGATATGGATCGGCGACCCGAGATAGTTCCCGAAGGTGTAACCGTCGCTCTGGGAGCTTTCAAGGCAGGCACAGGCATAGCCCCCGCCGGAGGTCCGGGCAACCGGACAGGGCGTATAAAACTCTGTTACGCTCATATCCGAGCCGTCCCGGTCAAGAGATCGGTCGACCGTGACCGATCTTCCGACAGCCTCTCCCTCCAGAGTCCTACCTACCCTATAGAGCAGATCCACGCTACTGTCCGGCTTCTCCCGCACCGAGTATACGCGGTAAAGCGTGACCCCGGCAAACTCAGGCCCTTCCTCGAAGGTGCGGCTCCAGATGACGTTACCCTCTCTATCGAGCCGCATCACCCAGAGCGAATGGCTATCCGTCGCCCCTGCAACGATGCACCCCCCGTCCGATGCCGAAGCGACCCCCAGGGCTCGTCCTCGACCGAGGGCCGAGTAGGTCTGTTCCCAGAGGAGCGACCCGGTATCATTCACGACCGCCACCCAGACATCCCTATCGTTCTTGCTCCCTACAGCCACGATATCTCCGTCCGGCAGACCGGAGACTCCAAGCACAGACCCCGATACGCGGCTGCTCCAGACCGGTGTCCCGTCGCCGACCACCCGGAGTAGAGACCCGTCGGCCGTCCCGGCGGTGAAATTGCCGTCGGAGTGGGCGGCGACTGCCTCAACGCCATACCTTGTCGGGAAAGACCGGTTCCACTCGATCCGGCCGTCCTCCGCGATCTTGAGCAGCAGGGCCTGCTCGTCGCTTCCGGGAGATTTTTTGACCGACCCTCCGACAAGCAGACCGCCGTCCGAAACTGGCAAAAGAATGGTGCCGTATTCATCGCCCCCTTCATCAAAGACAGTGTGCCAGATCTCGTTACCGGCGGCATCGGTTCGGGTGACGGTGAGATCATGACGGTCGCCGACAATGTCGCTTGACAGGCATCCCGATACGGCAGTGAAGACGATGAGGGATAAAAGAGCAAGAGAAACCGCCTTTTTACGGACTGCATGAGTTTTGCCGTCAACGAGAATACGTTTCAATCGATGGAAATCTTCTCTCTCGAAGTCGGTCATCATAGATTGATACCCCCGGCAATAACATGGTATCCGGCCGGAACCGGGACAAAACCGGACGCTGTACCCGGAACGGTCGCGTCCACCGTCGCCGTCCAGGTATCTTCCTTTATCAGGTGTTTCATACCGCCGCCGCCCCGGTACCTGAGGTCGAACGAGATCGATGTGGCGTTCTCCGGCGGGACGAAGCCGTCGAGGAAGACGACCGTGGTGTAGGTGCCGCCCGATCCCCGGGTGAACCCGGCGACGCTCGCGTTGTCCGGGGTCGCGAGGACCGGCACGAGCAGCCGCGGTTCTTCTTTCGTCTCGAACTCACCGAACGGCATGAAGACATCCTGCGCGTAGCCCTCCGTCGTCGTGAACGCGAGCATCTTCCCGTACTGCGTCTCCCGGACCGCTGCCCGCCACCCAGTGGGCTGGCGGACGCTGGACGCCTCAAACATCACCAGCTCGCCCTCCGCGTTTGCCGGGACCGGGATCATGACCGTGGCGGTGCCGTTCACGGCAAGATCGGAGAGACCGGTGATCCTGATCTCGTAGGAGTCGTTCGGTAGGGTGGTCTCGACGAACGCAGGAAGGAGAAGGAGCAGGAAGATCACCGCGGCGAGGATGGCGACCGCTATCAGCAGGGTCAGGAGTGTTTTTACGGTCTTGTGATAGCTCTCGTCCATTTTCTCACCATCGCCCGGCGGGTGGGCCCCGCCTTCCGGATCTATGCATGAGAACTCAACGTTCCCCTATAAACGATTTCTGTCACGATCCTCTACTCATCGGGTGCTTCGAGCCTATTTGCTCCCGGATCGAGGCGTAGCATTTCCAGAGGAGGTCCAGTAAGGAGCAGTCGGTACTGCAATCAATCGTAGGTGTATTCAGTGGAACACCGTTCATCCCAATCACTGCTCACTGACCGGTCTGAACAATTACTTTTACAAAAATTTTGTTACGCCACCCTAAATTCGGGAAAGACGTGGATTTATCTCCTGAGCCCTGGTGTAACAACGATCCGCCTCATCGGGTTTTCCAGAACTCGACAGTATCTCCCCTTTTATATACCAAGCTTCAGCATACTCCGGATCAAGTTCAAGAGCCCTGTCTATGGATTGGAGCGCATCCTGGAACCGTCCCAAGTTGTAGAGTGCGACACTTTTACCCCGCCAGGCTTCTTCAAATTGGGGGTCAAGTTCGAGAGATTTGTTAAAACATTCCAATGCCTGCTCAAACTGGTTATCATAGGAATTGAAGTGCAATCCCTGTCTGTACCATTCCATCGCGGCGCTTTGCTGCGTACATCCACAACTACAGAATGCGGCCAGCACTATGATCGTTAAAACGAGGTATTGTTTCACGTTTGCTCTTTTTCTCAGCTTCATGGAAATTACCTGCTCTGCACGTAGTGTCATGATCTGGAGAGTATGGGGATGCCCTCCTCGTTTACTGGAACCCAATTTCCATCCAGGTACTTCTTGACATGAACGCTAATCGGGATCGCTCCGCGAATTTCAGGCGGAATACACTCATGAATGCTTATCCGGAATGTATCCCCCGAGATGGAGTGATGGATACCTTCAGATACGGTTAATTCCAGGCTAACGCCGATATCTGGTGCATTCGCATTCAAAGGTATGAGGTCTTCTGGAAAGAAGAGCACTGATGTGTAGTTGGATCCCTCCTGCGTGCTGGAATTCCATCTTACAGGGGTATCCAGACCCCCACTCATGAGCGGGGAGAGAGACTCATTCTGAAGGTCTGTCAACTTTAACTCACCCGGATCAAAGCCTTTGAAGAATTTTGCGTGGATATCGGTAAGGTTCGCGTCGACCGATTGAAACGCAAGCATTTTGCCATGGGGAGTTACAACAATTACCGATTTCCAGTTGCCGAATTGCTTGTACTGGAGTTCTTCTTCCGAAAAAACCAGATTGCCGTCCCTCATAGGCATCGGCACGATGATATCGGTCGCAGGCTCGCCGGTATAGTTGGAAAGGCCATCTACTGTGACCGCATATCTATAATAGCCCGGGTTTGAGTTGATCCAGGCGACCCCGAACAGAGTAAGGGATATCATAAGAATGACGGTAACTGCAGCCACCAAAAATAGGATTTTGAGTTTATTCAAAGACACCATCGTATCTGTGCTCCTTTGGTCTATTTAGGAACAGGTAACACAGTTTTTCCTTCAGTCTCTTTCGCCGGAGGCAGGAGAGGCATCCCTTCAAGTATGGGAAGAGCACACATTCCCATTGCCTCCGGGCACGTGGGACATTCACCCGGACGTTTGGCAAACCGGCTGGGTGAACCTCCGCACACTGGTGCAGGCGACGCCTGCGGTACCCACGATTGTCCACTTGGACGTTTCAAGATAAACCGTTTATGGGACAAACACCAACCCAAAACCTACCTTTAGAGAGAAAAACAGGCTGCGGCCCTGGGGATTGTGACCTCCTCAAGTTGCACCGCATAGACGCATCCACCTTGAGAGATCCGTTTGAGGACCAAGGATCAACTCCGGCGGAGAAAAGAATATCGTGAACTTCACCGGGATATTCTCAATTCCTATCTCCCTTGCCCGCCCGTCAAGCATCGTATACACTGCCTCTATTGAAGGAACGTTCTTTGGCGGAGGTGGACCGCTCCAGATACTCACCCGGAGATACCCGTCAACGTCGTAGCCGAAACCGATAAGAGACCCGTTGGGATAGAGATAGCGTTCCCGTATCTGATCTCCTATGACGGTGGTGAAGTTCTCCAGGTCCGGGTACGACGCAGTTTTTCCGCCCTTCGAGAAGGGAAGCCCTCCGAGCGTGATGATAACGGGCTCCCTTCTGTTCAGACTGACCTTTAGGAGCTCAACGTCATTTTCGGTGAATATTGGTTGCAATGATTGGAATCCCCCGACCAACGTTGCAGACCCCTGATCGTGGAGACCTTCCGAGAGATACAACCCTGTGGAGAGGCTAATCACAAAAACAAAAATTATTGGGATCGAGAGGTTACTCATATGTAATGCAGCCTCAACCAGTTATTGGAAGAACGCCTAGTTCACTCTGCACACCAGACACTGGTGAAAAGTAATTTTCACCGTTAAAACTACCGGAGTAAAGTCCTACAACAATCCTATCATGATCCGGTTCAACATGGTAAACTGGTGCTCCACTATCTCCATTTGTAGCACTGAATGAAGCAAAGTGCTGATTGTAGAGATATTTCTTTGTACCGCCGTCAAATACAATGTCCTTCCGTATAGTCACCCCCGATGTCGTACCTGTAACGGCTCCAGATTTGTAAACGGACAATCCTACTCCACAGTCAGCATAATAGCCTTTCACAGTTTCCTGTACCCCTCCACTACCATAGATTTTTGCCGCAACGTTACTATATGGAACCCAAGCTGCGTCTGCATAGGAACTTTGACTCGGCCACTGAGTGTCAGCGGCCACCGTACCAACGGTATTTGATGCACTTACACTTGGTTGGTATATTGTTTCTCCAACACCATCGGAGCAATGTCCGGCAATAACGTAACCAAGGGTTCCAGCAGTGTTTTGAGCAGCCCAACCAATTGTTCCAGTTCCAGTTGAACTGCCTAAGATCGCCTGCATCTGCACTCCTCCAATCACGGGACGGAATCTGTCGCTTGCACTGTGAAGTACCAGGCTGTCAGGGTCGACAGATCTAACCTTGACGGGGACATCTTCTATCCCTGATTTACTTGCTTCTTCATTCAGCATTGTGCAGATCTCGTTCACTGCAATATCTGCTTTATCCTGAGAATATCCCTCCACAACACCGATTCCGACATACCCTTCAATATCATACCCAAAACCGATGATGGGACCGTCTGGGTAAAGGTAGGGTTTTACAGAGTCGAACATGTCGCTCGTGAGGTTGTCCAAGACATTATACCATGCACGTCGATGCTGTGCGTCTTTGAACTCCGGCAGATAGCCACGCTTATCAATGACGTTCTCTTTCGATTTGAGGAACTCAATGGCCGTCATGTACTCATTACTTGTAAGTTCCCCACGTTCGGTGTCTATACCATACTCATCGGCAACCGGGTTCGCAGAAGCAAATCCCAGACAGGCCGTCACTGTCAGCATGAGTATAACAAATGCTGGCAGGAATTGCTGTTTTTTCTCCATTTCTTCACCTCAGTCACGATTGGCATCCGTAGCCATCGCCGGCACCATCATCACACCCACCAGCAGCACTGCGAAAAGCAGGGGAAGTGCCCGCGTTCCAATCTTTCTGCTCATTTGCTTTCCTCTGATAACTTCCCCGGAGGCAGGTGAAGCATACTTTCAAGTACACAGGGCACGTACACTCTTTTGCCTCCGGGCATGCAGGACGTTCACCCATCCGATTCGCTCTTGGCCGGGTGGACCGCCCTGCGCTTCGGGATACCGGTCCCGGTACCCATATGTGAGAAATCAACGTTCTGCTATAAACGATTTCTGTCGATCCTCTCTACACGTTGAGACTGTTCGATCCATTTTGCTTCCGAAAACATCCCGCAGTCGACCGGGAACTCACACTGCGCCGACCGATAATAAATCCCCGCGGCAAAGGGAAAATCGATACCGGATATCGTATCCACGTCACAGACGCCTATTTTGCAGGAGGGCCCGGCACCAGCGCCCACCCCGATCGACAGGCCCCCTCCACCATTGCTCGACACCGATTCCCGGGCGGCCAGCCTGCCCCAACCGGAGAACGTGTAGAGAGGATCGACAGAAAACTTAAGTGGGCATATTTGAGAAGTTCTCCCGTGGTACGATGACATACAACCGCATCTTTGCACTGGTGCTTGCACTGGTCCTGATGGTGCCGCCGGCTTTTGCCGGAGGCAGCGAATGTGGCGTGAACACCGCTTCGGAAGAGGAGAGCCCGGCAGGCGATGCTGGGATACATGCAATTTACCTCATACAGCAGGGAGAGACACACTATCACAACACGTACGCACCTCCAGGCAGCTCAACGCTGTTTGTGAACCTGGACTGGTTCGTCCCCCAGCAGTCGTTGACGCTGAAGATCATCTCGCCGAGCGGAAGCACGTACGCCTACTATCACGACACCGATCTGGATGGCCATAAAGACGCACAGATCCGCACGGGGATCACCTCGCCGGAGGCCGGAACATGGCGGTTCCAGGTCTATGGAGAAATAGTACGGGGCACGCAGGATTATACATTTGAAGCCACGGCGGGATAAATCACATATTTTTTATACTTCCGGCCGCCTGTTCTTCTTAATGTCGAATCCACTCCCTCTCGTGAGGAGCACACTGCTCTTCATCGTCTTCCTGTCCGCAATAACCCCAGGGAGCGCTGTTGGCACCGGAAACAGCGAATGGGAGTTTCCGGAGGCGATATCGGACGATACGACCCCGGAATATATCTGGAATGTGCCCCTGAAACTGGTCCTGCTCGACTTTGTCTTCATGACCGCTCCCCTGCTCTTCCTCCCGGTCCAGTTCCTTATAGCAGCAGCGGCATGGCTCTGGCTCGGGCATAGAAGAATCTCCCGAAAGAATGCCCTCGATCATGATACCCGTCGTGCGGCGTACCTCTGCATCCGGGAGAATCCTGGAATTAACCATGCTACCCTCTCACGCATGCTGGGGGTTAACATTGGAACGCTCCGGTACCACCTCGCAACCCTCTGCGAGACGGGAAAGATTCTCGCGGAGCGCGACCACGGACAGTTGCGGTATTACGCGAACGGCAGGGCAGCCCGTGAAGGAGAGGGCTACCCCCTCAACGGGACACGGAAGCAGATCCTCGATCTCCTCGCACAGGACCCTGGAATGATGCGAAAAGAAGTTGCATCCGCGCTCGGTATCGCCGGCGCATCGGTGACATGGCATATGGCGCTGCTCATCCGGGAGGGGGCCGTACGGAGCGAGAGAGACGGAAGGATGATGCGCTACTTCCCCCGGCGGGATGTCGTATCCCGGGCAGATAGGGGCGTGGACGTAACCGGTTAGGTCTTCATCACCCGGGAGCAGGGTGACCAAAGCCCGGCTTCGGATGCCGGTCAATTTACCCATAGACTACGGACCCGGCCCCCGCGATATCCTGCCGGGTGAACGCAATAATACAGTCGGGAAGTTCTCCCGGAGACGGCGGAGACCCCCGGTGGGGAGTGATCGTGATGGTGTACCAACGTGCATCCGGGCCGAACGTCACCTCTTTTACCGGGCGGAACACCCCGTTCGAGACCTCGTAGAGCCTCCCCCGGGTCTCGTCGTATTGGTCCCCGTACGCGTTCACACTCACAAGAAGCCTCATACCCCGCTCCCGGAAGGAGAGATCCTCCAGAGCGATGGCGTCGACCTCCCGTAAGAGGGCGAGGGGGTGCACCCCCTGCACGGGAAACTCAAGTTTCTGCGATTTGATAGTCACGGTTCCGCCCGGCCCCACATACGCCTCGTAGGCGTGCTGCTCGCCGCCCTCCTCCCCGTAGAAGAAGAGCCATATCACCCGGACCACACCGTCTCCGGCGAGATCGACTTCCAGCCGTCGCAGTACCGCCGACTCGTTCTCGACGCCGGTCTCCCCAACGGCGATATCCCAGAGGTCCAGGACGGCCGGGTTGTATGCCGGAGAATTCAGGCAAGTTACATTCTCGATGCGGGTAACGTCCGGGGCCTCCGGCAGGACGAAGAAGTGCATGCAGGCATAGATGAGCGTTATTCCCACGACAACGGCAAGGAGCGGTCTCATAATCGAAGTCCCCGGCCAGGTGAGATGCACGGCCTAAACCAGTAATGGGGTTGTCTGCCCTTGAAATTTTCGAGATCGGGCATCGGTTCCGGGGTTTCCTTCGCTATCGTATACACGAGGTTCGTGCGGATGGATATCCGGCGACCGCTCGTGAGAGAGGGGGCCGTGCGCCCCGGTCGCTTCGTACCATCGAGAGAAAAAGATCGAAACCCCAACGTGTAGACGATCATGACAGAGAACGTTTATAGGAGAGGATCGATTTCTCCTTCATCGATACCGAAACCGGACGGGTGAGTGCCGTCGTCCGGGGAGGAGGGAACATGCCGACAGGGATATCACAGGAAACGATCTTCTCCGGCCCACGGCGCCGTTTTCAGCAACTCAATGAAAAGCCGTTGCGCGACGATCTCGTATTCTACTTCGCGATCGTCGCCGCCGTATCGGTCCTATTCATGGCGCTACCCCTCCTTACGGGAGAGGCGGTGGATATTGACGGAATGCACCGGATCTGGTTTATCGCGGCAGGCACCCTTATCACCCTGATGCAGGGCCTGATAAACGGGAGCGTCGCCCTCCTCGCGGTCAGCCTCGTCGAGCACTTCTTCCTGCTCTTCGTCGACGTCCACAGGGAGTTTGAGAAGACGATGAAGTCGACGGTCTACGCCCTGTCACCGCTCATCCTCTTCTCCTGGGCGGTCCTCCTGGGGGTTCCGTTTGCCGGCCTGCTGCTCCTCGTCTGGTTCTGCCTGTTGACCTACTTCGGCGTACGGGTATTTCACGAGAAATCGAAGGACCGGGCCGTCTTCGTCGCACTTGCAACCGGTGTGGTCCTCGCATACTACCTCCATCGCGCGGTGGGAATCGTATAACCGGTGGCGATCATGAACTGCAACCACCTGTCGCTCTTATGGAAACTCCTGCTGGTCCTTGCCGCAGTCGTCCTCGGGGTCAACTTCTACCAGGATATCATCCTGCACGGCCGGCCTGACGCCCTTACCCGGTGGCTGTTTCCCATCCTGCTGTTTGGCAGCATCATCGTGCAGATCGCAAGCAGGCGATGCGAGGAGAAGCAATCGGGCTGAACACTACGCCGTGGAGGACCCCTTCTACCGCCGGCCGGCACCCCGGCCCTTCGACCTCTCGGAGAGATTGCCGCCCGCTCGGGGGCAGAACGGATCAAGGCGCCTTGACATGTAGACGATCGTGACAGAAATCGTTTATAGAGGAACGTTGACTTCTCACGCAGGGCTGCGGAGGGAACCCGGCCCACGGCGTGATACAATGCAGAACATCTCTCTTCCCCGGCGCCGGCTATCCCCGGCGATCCCGCCGCTCGTCGCGGTCGCGGCGTGCACAGCCTGGGCACTTGTCGCCGTGACCGTCTCCGGGACCCCGGGGCCGGCGCCGCCATCCGTCCTCCCCGTCTTCATCCTCGCGATCCTCACCATTGCCGTCGCGGGAGCCGCGACACCGCTCCCGCTCATCAAAGGCGCCGTTCCTATCCGGAGGCAGCGGCAGGCGATGCTCGTCGCCGTTGCAGCCTCGTTCCCGTTCGTCGCCGCCCTCCTGATAAACCCGGACCGGTGGCCGGGCGGGTCCGCCCCACTGATCGCGGGCAGGGTGCCGGTCTTCGGGTGGCTCTTCGATGGCGTCATGGGCGTCCTGCCGCTCGGGGTGGATACGCCTGCATACAAACTGGCCTTCTCCGCGCTCACAGACCTCGGGTTCTATCTCGAGTGCGTGCTGATCGCCGCGGTTATCTACGTTGCTCTCCGGATAGTCGCCGGCCAGGGGATCCGGAGAGAAGACCGGGTAGAGGAGGGGTAGGAATGGCCCTGGAGAGACAAACCCTCGCACTCGCCCTCACCGCGGCCCACTTCATCGCCGTCCCCGTGGTCGGCGGGTATGCCCGGCTCGCCGCCCCGCCCGGTCAGTCCGCACACCTGGTTGCAGAACTCTCGCCGGTGCTCCTCCTCTTCTGTGCCGCCTCCCTCGCAGGAGTGGTACTCTTCGCCGTCACCGTGCGGGAGGAAGAGGGCAGGTGGTGGGCGGCGATACCCCTCGCAGGGCTCCTTCTCTCGCTCGCCGTCTTCGGGCCGTCGCCCTGGTCCTCCGGGCTCAGCCTGCTCGCGACCGTGCTCCTCGCCCCGGCGGTCTTCGTTCTCCTGCTCGGAGCGCTCCCGCTCGAGAGGGGATCGACGGCATGGTTCGCGGCCATTGAGGCAGCATTCATCAGCATCCCCGGCCTGCTCTGGGCATACGGCCTCTTCCTCGCCCCGCCGCTTCCGGCAAACATCAGGGTCGACTCGCCGTCGCTCTACGAGTTCGCCGGAGCAGCCTACATCCACGCCGGGCTCCTGTGCCTCGGCATCCTGCTTCTCGTCCTCGCCTGGCGGCAGACCACGGCACACCGCCCATAAAATCCCATGTAACGGCATCTCCCGCCGGCGATCCATTTAGAGAATTATTTCAGAGCGGAGGCTCCATACTCCTCGAACAGCAATGGTCCCGTGGGAACTCCTATTCGCCATCATTCCCGGCCTGATCCTCTTCTTCTACGGAATAGAGAACTTCTCGCGGGAGATCCTCGCGGTCGCGAAGGGCAGCTTCGCCCGGATCCTCGGCAGGCTGACGTCGCGGCCGGTCGCCGGTGCGCTCCTCGGCGCCGTCGTCACCGCCATCGTCCAGTCGAGCGCGGCGACGACGATCATCACCGTCGGCCTCGTCAACGCCGGGACGCTCTCGTTCCTCCAGAGCCTCGGCATCATCATCGGCTCGAACATCGGGACGACCGTCACCGCCCAGCTCGTCGCCTTCAAGATGACGGCCTTCGGTCAGGTCCTGATCCCGGTCGGGTTCCTCGTCGGGATCTTCGGGAGGCAGTACAAATTCCTGGGTAAACCCCTCTTCTACTTCGGCCTCGTCTTCTTCAGTTTGAACCTCATCTCCACGGCGCTCGCACCCTTCCAGGACGACCCCGAGCTCATCGGGCTCATCACCGGGTTCTCGGCGCTCCCGCTCGCCATCCTGATCGGGTTCCTCTTCACCACGATGGTCCAGTCGAGCTCCGTGACGACCGGACTCGTCGTCATCCTCGCCCAGCAGGGCCTCCTCACCCTCCCGCAGGCGATCCCGATCCTGCTCGGCGCGAACATCGGTTCGACCACGACGACCCTGATCGCCTCCGCCCGGATGAACCTCTACTCCCGGCGGGCGGCGGCGGCCCACTTCATCTTCAACCTCGGCGGCGTCCTCCTGATCCTCCCCTTCCTCGTGCCGTTCACCGACCTCGTGACGACGCTCGGCGGGACGGAGGCGCAGATGGTGGCAAACGCCCACCTCATCTTCAACATAATCGCGGCCGCGGTCTTCCTCCTTCTCATCGCGCAGTTCGGGAAGCTTGTCGAGCGGGCGGTGCCCGGAACCGAGCCCGAGATCCTGATGCGGACACGCCACCTCGAGGGCGGCATCCCCGACGACACCCGCCTC